>CATLOR010000001.1 GCA_950054255.1 uncultured Rickettsiales bacterium
GTTAATGTTGTTTTACCGTGGTCAACGTGGCCAATTGTACCAATGTTAACGTGGGGTTTGGTTCTTTCAAATTTTTCCTTTGACATGTCTTTCTTCTCTCCTAAAAGTTACTCGTGTTTTCAAAGTTCACAAAAAATTATCATTAAAGTTCAAATAATAATAGCCAATGAAATAAGGCATTACATACGGCTTGTCAAGCATGAAAAGCGTTCATCACTCTTATTTCATCTTGTCTAAAATCTTATTCAAAGCACAATTTATATTGTTGCCAAATATCAGGCCATTGCGCATGATGCCCTGCATTTTTCACAATATAATATCTATAGACTGTATCAGATGATAAACGCTTCACGTAGTTTTTAACCAAGAAAGGCTTAACAACTTCATCATCTGCCCCAACCATATGGATTTGAGGTACATTAATATAAGGGGCGATATCACGTGGGTTTACATGCTCGTCATAAGGTGACACGCGGTGAAAGTCTGTAAATCCTTCTGTATCCATATTACCCGCAACACTCATCAATAAAACGACATCATCACGTTCATGTGCTAATCTTGCAGCAACGGTTGCACCACCTGAATAGCCAACCAGTTCAAATTTCTGAATAGTCGTTGTTTCTTTAATCTTATCAAGAGCCGCATGATAAGCATCAACAACTTGAGTACTATAAATTAAAGACGTCCAATATTCAGGTGTACATTCGCCAACAAAGCGTAAATCTTGGTACTGACATGGGCGTCCCATATAATAAACAACTTCAGAACAGTCTTTTGTCGCCATTTTCAAGCCAACTGGCTCCCGTGGTGTTGGGTTTGGTGAAATTCTAGAAGGTGTAATCCATGCATAGCCATCACCTTCAATGAAAATACGTGCTACACGTGCAGGCGTTGAGAATTCATCTCCTTTTTTACGTGCCGTAACAGCATCATAGTTATCATAGCCAACAATATCTAAATATGTGCCACCTGCCCATTTGGTTTTTTGAAAGCCAGCTTTTTGAGCAATTGTATCGGCACGGTTCAATCTTTCTTGAACACTATCATGAGAACAAGCGGTCAAAAGAAACACGCTCAAAAGAACAGCAAAAAAAGAATAAGAAATATCAGTTAAACGTTTTGTCATATGCTTTTGTAAATCCTTTCAAAGACATCTGTGTTTCAAACTTTTTACCTGGCTGAATTGAATAATAAACAGAGAGTTTATCCCCCCCCTTAAACAAAGCCAGCAAATCTTCTTTAAACAATAAAGCAACCATACACCCTTGTTGAGAGCATGTCTCTAAATTTGTCTTATACGGTTTTTTATCATCAATTTGGAAATATAAGCCATCAAGTAAGTAAATTCCTAAAGGCACTAAAAAGCGTCCTTTAATTTCACCATCATTCACATCTTTAAAAACTACAAGAGATGCAAGACGTCCTTTTTGGCCATCTTTATTCATGATTACCTCTTGAACCATAACACAGCTTTTATCACTGTCCTTTTCACATGTCACAAACCAGTCACCAACACGCTCCTGATTAAGCGGTGCGGCTGCTTCTTGAGCAAAAGAAGCAGAAGAAACACATAAAATCACCCAAACGATAAAAGAAAAATATAACGATCTAACCATAAAAAAAACTTTTCATTAAAATTTAAAACTAGCTTTCACAACCCCAGTATGAGCAATGTAATCTTCTTTGAATTCAGAATCATAAGCCATAGTCCACTCTGTTAAACCATCATCCGTAATAAAAGTCAAACCCGTACCAAAAACAAATGATACTTTCTCAACATCGGCTCCCTCAATATCATAAGCAAGTCCACTTGTTGTATATGTACTTGAAGCCTCAGAGTCATCTCCAACGAAATCATACAGTACTCCGGCATTGAACTTCGGTGAGAATGTCCCAGTCTCAGATATAATTTCGAACTCATAACGTGCACCAAATGATCCAAGAAGCATATTCAAATCTTCAACGGCAACATTTTGGTTAAAGGCTGTGCCGTCTTCTAATTTAATCGTCTGTCCACCAACAAAGTAATATTGCAATCCTGCAAATGGAACTAAGCGACTGGTATCAGAAAAAGGTACAGCATATCCCATTTCAAACGCTGTTGAATATTGATCTGATGTATAATCACCTGATAATTGTCTTGCAAGACCCGCA
Source organism: uncultured Rickettsiales bacterium (assembly GCA_950054255.1). Taxonomy (GTDB): domain Bacteria; phylum Pseudomonadota; class Alphaproteobacteria; order Micavibrionales; genus CATLOR01. The sequence goes on from CATLOR010000001.1 coordinate 2,155, forward strand.
AAATCAATTGTGCTCATTGTATGACCATCATTGAATGAGTAACCGACCATCCCTTCTAAATAGTAATTCCCTGGCGTATAATCCGCATAAAGAGAAAGCTGGTAACTATCAATTTCAGAAACATTTTCTCCCTGACCTTCGCCATCAACTTCTGTATCCGTATAACCAAATGCTAAACCGACACGTGAATCAACACCAATTGGCGTATCATAACCAACGGTAAATCCGTAAGCTTCTGCGGAATACCCTGTCAAACCTTCTTGGTTTTCTTGGTCAACAACCTGGCCAAAACCACGCACCCAGATTTTATCATTTGGAATACCATTACCAGCTGCGATCCCTGTACGACCAACCAATCCTCTATCTGTATAAGAACGGCCTGTACGTACTGCTGCTAAACGTGTTGAAATATTATCAAAATTCATACGGCTAGCTGTTGCAATCTCTTTTGATGAATCAATTGCTTCTAAATCAGGTGTTAACTGGATTGCTGCGGTTTGTGTTTGGGCATCTCCTGATAAGATTACTGTATCTAATGCAGCTCTCGCAGTTGGATCATTCGCAGCAGTCACCGTGGCTGCTGCCGCAATAAAGCTTGCTGCTTGAGATTCTGTCACATCAATATCTGCAGCTAATTCATTTGCCTCTTTTGCAACAGAAACAAGCGTCACAACATCTGGGTTTGTTGTCGTATCAACCGTTGCATTTACTAAGACACCAACATTTCCTGTATCAAATGTTGTCCCATTTAAATTTAATGTCCCGCCATTTGACGCATCCACTAAGTCGATACTTCCAGTAAAGCCAATTGTAAAAGCAATATTTGTCGTACCGGCAGAGAAATTAACTGTTGCATCATTCGCATCAGCATCAATAAAGAGGGGGTTACCTGTTGTAACACTTGTGCCCGTTATTGAATCTGTTGCAATTGTTATAACCGAATCCGCGGCAAAAGTCGCTGTTGTACCCGTTTCAAGAGTAACCGTATCAGCCATTGTCAAACCACCAGCAACCGTCACATTTGTCGCACCAAGTGTTGTTGCATTCGATAATGATAAAGTAGCCGCCGCATCAACATCCACTGTATCTAAAATCGCAACCGAGCCAATATTACCTGCCACGGTTGTATCCGCATCAACATCAAAGTCACCGCCATTAATTAAAGAAGCGGCAATATTCCCCGTAACTGTCGATGCCGCAGTTGTGTTAAATGTACCACCATCTAAAGAAATGTTCGTTGCTGTCACATTTCCAGAAACACCCAATGTAACTGTGTTATCAACATTAATTGCTGTTAACCCGTTTGTTGCACCGATTGTTCCTGTAATTGATGTATCATTAGACACATCAATTGTACCACCATTTGCGGCACTCCCATCAATGTTAGATGTAATCGTGGACGTAATACCTGTAAAATCAACGGTACCACCATCTAAGCTAATTGCTGTAGAAGCGACATTACTGTTAAATGACAAGGTAACACCATTATCAACAATAATATCTGTTAATGGCTGAATTTGGCCAACAGCCCCTTGAACAGCTGCATCAGCTGAGGCTTGTAAAGTACCACCATTTGTCGCATCTACATCTAAATTGTCTGTCACTAAGGTTAACGCCGCAGAATCTAAAACTAACGTACCGCCATTCAAAAATACAATCGTTGAATCCACATCTCCTTGCATCGTCAAAACATCACCATTATTAATGGTTGTAGATGCTAAACGCTGCAAATTACCCAACCTACCAGCAATTGTTGTATCGCCGTTAATAACAAGGAAACCCGCTTCATTTCCATCTGAGTTAATATCCCCAGTAAATGCTGTGCCATCTGTTTGGAAAGACACTGTAGAACCAGCTGCACCCTCTAATGTAATATCAGAAACAACAATTGTTGTACCAGCTAACGTTGCTGTCATATTATCCGCAACCGTTAACTCATCCAAAGATTGTAAATTACCAATATCAGAGGTAAATGAGGTATCTTGGTTTACATCAATCGTACCCTCATTCCCAAGAGTACTATTGATATCCCCATCAACACTTGTACCAGTTGTGTCTAAACTGAGCGTACCATTATCAATCGTAATGTTATTCGCATTAATATCATTACCGATGTAAGATAAAGTCACCCCTGAATCAATCACAAGATCAACACCGTTTGTCGTCCCGATATCACCTGAAAAAGAGGCGTTATCAGAAACTTGTAAAGTACCGCCATTAAGCGCCGACCCTTCAATTCCTTGAGCAATTGTCGCCGTCATACCGTTACTGTCTAAGATCAACGTACCGCCATCAAGAGTAACTTGTGTTGAGGTTAAGTCGCCTTGGACTGTTAGAGATTTGGTATTATCAATCTGGACATCCGCTAAAGCAGATGCACCTATCGTACCCACAATTGTTGTATTCCCATCAACATCCAAAATACCTTCAGCATTAAAGTCAGAGGTAATATCCCCTGTATAAGTCGTTCCATCCGTTGTAAATTGAACCGTCGATCCGCCAGATCCTTCGAGCGTTAATGTATCAACCTCAATCGTTGTTCCTTGGAATGTCACTGTTTTTGTATTTGCAACATCAACCGCAGCAATCGTTGATGCGCCAGCACCTATATCGCTCGCAAAAGTTGTGCTTCCATCAATATCTAAAGACCCTTGCGTAGCACCACTATCAACAGCCCCTGTGACTGTTGTCGCATCTGTCGTCAAACGCATTGTACCATCATCTAATGTAATGGCTGTGGCATTAATTGTTGTGCCAGAAACCGTTAGCAACGAAGTAGAATCAACTAATAAGGTTGCAATCCCATTCACTGCACCAATATCACCTGCAATTGTTGCATTCTGACTTGCTTGCACCGTTCCGTTATTTGCTGTATCGCCATCAATACCATTTGTCGAGGTAATCGTTAATCCATTATTATTTAATAATAATGTAGAATTCCCCTCCAAGGTCACATCCGTTGCTTGAACATTACCGCGTAAATCAACCGTCTTTGTATCTGCGATCGAAACTGTCGCTAAACCATTCGCCGCGTTTGTTGTACCCGTCGCCCCTGTAATTGTCACATTCGCATCCAGATCAAGAACACCAGCCGCATTCGCATCAGAATCAATATCTGAGTTCAATGTTGCACCATCTGTCGTAATCAACAACGTCGAGCCAGAAGCTCCTGTCAAATTCGTTGTACTGATATTAAGCGTTGTCCCTTGAAGCTCAACAACACCACCATCACCGACATTAAGCGTTCCAATGTCTGAGCCTGCACCGATATCACCTGTAACAACACCATCTTGTGCAAATGTAACAATACCAGCCGCACCAGCCAAGTTATCAATATCACCCGTAATCGTCACACCATCAGCGACATTTACTGTTGCATCAACCGCTTGGAAATCAATAACACCTAAGGTGATATCTCCGTTTAAGTTCATTACATCGGCAGCATTCGCGAACTCAATCTCACCACCTGTCCCTAAATGATTTGCTGCACCATTTAAAGTCACGGTATGACTTCCAGACCCACTATAATCAAATCGAATAGAATCAGGCGCAGCACCACCACTAGAGCCATCAGCCACAACATTTCCAGAAACGATCAAATCTAGCGCACCACTGCCACTACCGACAACAAGGTTAACAACGTTTGTATTTGTTGAAACACCAGCTCCCTCATCACCATCGATTGAGTTTGTGTCAATACCGATTGTAAACGTCCCAACCGCATCTAAAGTGAAATCAATCGGGTTACCGCCAGCATCCGCGTATGAAATACTATCGACACCATCTACGGCTCCAATCCCTGTGAGTGTCTGCCCATCAGAAAATGTAAGATCTGCCGCTGTAGCACTTTGCCCAGACAGCCCCAATAGCAAAACCGCTAAAGAAGCGCTATATTTCAAAGATGACTTTCTTAACATTAAAAACCTCCAGGATTGACTTATGAGGACAGCCAAAAACGAATCAAAGAATCAATTACCAACAATTCTGCAACAACAAAAACGAAAGATCAATGCCCCATTCCAACTGCTCTTAAGCTTTTATTATCATTTATCCATTAGAATGAGCGATAAATATGGGAAATAAACACAGAAAAATGCGACTCTATGAGCGGTGAAGATTTTAAATATGGATGGTGTTATACAGACCACAAAGATGGCCGAGAGATCCGAGGTGGGCACTGGCGAAAAACCGACTATATGCTAGATAAAAGCACAGCTAAGTTTGTTAAAGACACCTTAGAATCATACGGACTTCCTCAACCTGATATTGATACAGAAGTCTTTAGAGGCACAAATCACGATCTTTTATTCCTAGACTCTCACGGCATTGTTATTCGCATTGGGGTCACAAATGTAGAAGAACTGGTAAATCCAGCTATTATTCAACCCCTACATTGGACAGACGATCCTAATAGTGACATTACAATTGCTTTATATCCAGGCATTCACATCTTCAAAGATGAAGACTTTCATAACAATTATCTTGGTTCAACAGACGATATGCGCAACGCGATTAAGTTTTTTGGTAACAGCACAACAGATGCGGACGATTATAATGCTGGGTTTATCCCTGTGATATCGGATACAAACGAAGAAGGTCTCGTCCCTATTTTACTTGATGCGGACAGCTCAATGCAACAAAGTCGCGAAGCAAAACCCGCTTTAAGCAAAACCAAAGAAGCAGCCACAAATCACCTTAATGCAACGCATTCTCTAGCCATAAAGTCTGTTTATAGTGAGGCTATGAATGCATTTAATGGCACTCTTAACACAGGGCTTTTTTTGAAAGCTTTTGAATATCACCAACCTTTAAGACGTGCTTTTGAGCGGGCTTTTAAAAACGAGAAGCCCAATAAAAAGGCTTTATCTCAAGCTTGGGAAATGGCAAAAAATTACCATGATCAAGGTTATCAGATTTGGCGAAGACCACCCTCACTCGTCACTCAGTCAAAATCGGAAAAAGAATCACTCATACAGCTTATCCGTAGTAAATTAGGCGTTCAGAAGATTACAAAACCTAAAAAAAATCCGCCACGCATAGCTGTAGAAAAAAGACATCTATTAACCCCTTGGGGTATCAGTGGCGGCCTAGAAGAAGGCAAAGTCCCACTTGATAAAATTCCACCAGATCAATTCACAAACGATATATGTATCAAACGCCTAAAAACCATCGCTGAACAAGAGGGTGGTGAGTGTGGTGAGGAATTTGCCTTAATCCCAAAAGAAAAATTAAACGAAGAACTTTGCATGGTTGCTGTTCAGTTAAATGAATATAGCCATGAAATATTACTAGAAGCGATACCTGATGCCTTTAAAACAGAGAAATTTTGGTTGAGCGCTCTCGCACATAGACCTGAATATTTAGAGCATTTACCACACCAACACCATTCCCTAGAACTCTATGAAGAGCTTCTTGCGAATAAACCCAGCCTAATAGAATATTGCAAACCCGATCTTTTAACCCAAGATTTATGTGACCGCGCCGTTAATTTGAGGAGTTTTAATTTAAAATATATTCCTAATAAATTTAAAACTCCTGATATGTGTGAAACAATTTTCGCCCAATCCCCAGGTTTTATAGCCTTTTTTCCACCGCAAGAGATCACCGAAGAAAGACTTCAAACCGTTTTAGAAAGAAACCCAAAAGCAATTTTCGAAATACAAGTAAAAGAGCAGGTCCCGCGCCATATATGGGCGGCTGCTTTTTCTCGTCATGTAACAGATTATAAAACCTTACCAGAAGCTTATAAAACAGATCCTCTATTTGCTCAAGAAGTGGCCGAACTTCTCAATTATACTGAGCCTGAACAAATCACATCTCTTCATGACATTATTCTTGATCAAGGAGACATTAATGCCATGAATCTGATCATTATAGATGATCAAGTCCCCGATGAAATATTGCCTAAATATATAGAGAGAGAACCACGCCTAATACGTGGCATGCCCCATAAACCAGAACGTGAATATCTATATAAAAAAGCCCATGAGCTAGACCCAAACGCTATTCGAGGTATTACACGCGAAAAGCTTCCCAAAGAACTTAAAACTCGGGGAACTTTGCCGACAGCATGGAAAAACGACCAAACAGCATCAACCAGACCAAAGCCATAAATGGAGCAAATCCTATTTTAAAATTGCTTGAGATAACTGTTTTTGAGTAGTTGGTGATTCTACTTTGAGAGGTAAATCCCCATCAGGTGAGGAAAGAAGAACAAATTTTATGTGTGGGATCGTCTTGTACGTCATCAAACTACTTACTTCTCTATATTGCGACATGCATAATTTATATTTTTGCAAAAAATCAAGCTGCGTTACAATATCTCTTGAAAGCGCATGCGCTGTCATTGGCTTCCAAGGTGGCATAGAGGAATCAATACCACACATATAAAATAGAGGGGCTTTAGGGTTCTCTCTTTTTCGCGCCAAAAGATTTTCTGAAAATGTTATCAAATGCCTCATACCTATATCTTGACCAAAAGATCTATTAATGACACTGACACCCTCCCCTTCTGTGACTAAATTTGGTGATAACAACCAATTTGATAAACGCATATCAAATGCATCTATAAATTCAAGGGCTTGTGTCATTCGCCGTATTTTCTCAGGAAGAGAGATTTTCGAGTTTGATCTGATTAAATCATGAAGTGGAGAAAATGAGCTTTTTAAAACATCTCTATCAAGTGCCTCCAACTGGGTTGGTGTCATTTGCTTAAAAGACACATAGCATGGCTCCTCTAATCGATCTCTTCCAAAGAAATAAGAACTATTTCTAATGACGATTGTGACAGGCTCTTTTGCAGATCGATTAGAAATCGCTATATAGGCACGCCTTTGTTCAATTGACCACTCATCTATATGTGCTACAAAGCCCACCCCATATTCATCTCTTTGGGGGTTCCATTTTGGCAGAGTTGTATCTCTGACATCATTTGCTCTGTTTAACCGTGTTAACCCAAATCCCTCAATTAAAGATGTGCCATTAAAGCCTTGTGACGTAAAACGCCACTGCGGGAATGAAAACCCATAACGACCAACAGCACTGCATATAAAAGCCAGCCCTTGTACCGTTTCTGCTCGCATCCCTCTTCTTGTCGTAAAAAACGCTTTTAGCATCTCTTTTGACGCCTCTAAAGACAGACCCCGTGTATTAAAAAGAGCAAGCGCTTCTGGTCGCCATGCCTGTCGATTAAAAGAGTCTGCTGTCACGATCTCATGGGCAACCCCGCGCCATCCTTTTGTGACGATATCTGGCACAGTTTTTGAGAGCTGCGTCACATCATCAACATCACTTTCAACAAGTTTCTTTATACTCGATAGCGTTTTTTCTCTAAATTCACGCTGCAACATTTTTTATATACTTAGCCTTCTTTACTTACACGATGATCAAACTTTTTTGAGGTCGGTATGGTGTCCTCATCCTAAAACTATTTCGTTCTTTCTCTTCTAAAACATACTCCATTACAGCAACCTTAGCTTCTTGGGGTAATGCATCAAAATAACGTCTATCTAATTCCTTCTTCTGCACCATCACATAAGCATCTATCTCTTTTATATAATGCGCTGCCGTATCATAACGCCCACAAGCACAATCAATCTCTGCACTTTTTTCAATGGCTATCTCTGGGACATTCAGAAAACGACATAATTCTAACACTTCACTTTTATACAAATCAATGAGAGGCTGAAGACTAACTGCTTTTGAAATTTGGCTATACGTCCCTAGAAAATCCTCTGTTGCATTCAAAGTCCCAACAGGAAAATAATGCTGATGAGAAAGGTCTTGTTCTCCCGTCGTGTCAGATACAGCGCGACTAAACAGCCGCCCCCATCGGATATTATCATCATCATATCCATCGTGACTATCCACCTCAAGAAGTGCATCTGGGGCTTGTTTTTTAAGCCATGGAAAAACATCGCCAATGACCCAGTTAAAAGGCTCTTTGACACATACGATACTATTCTGATTACTTAAAATTCGATTTTCTTGATCTAATAAAGGAAGACCAAAATGAACACCAATAACACGGTTTTGTTTACCCAAACGCTTAAAGGCTTCTGCGCAAACTAAAAAGGTTAAAATAGAGTCTGTGCCACTAATCCCTACAATCAAGCCCGGAGCACGCTCCGCTTTTGATTGATCACAAACCCAATCAACCAAAGATTCAAAAGTCTTAGATAGGTTTATTTTCCGTGGAGATTTTAAAAGTTCAACCATTTCCCATTCACCGTGTTTTTTATTTTTACACACGACTATTACCATATAAAAAAAATATGTCAAAGATTTTATGCGAAAAAATAAAGAGGGTATTTGTTATCAAACAAATATCTCAGAAAACAAAACGTGCTTGTATTGGATTGTGTGGGATAAAGAAATGGAGCGGGTGAAGAGATTCGAACTCTCGACATTTACCTTGGCAAGGTAACGCTCTACCCCTGAGCTACACCCGCATACCTATATTTCTCTTTAAGAGAAGTATGGCTAATATACGAGAGAAATAATAAAAATCAAGATATTTTTTATAAAAATATGAAATTACCCAACATGGATAAATGGAACATCAAATGCTTCAATAATTTGATCGTCTTGAATCGAGGCAACCAATGCTTTAGGCATTGTCGCGACTTGTTGACGATAGGTTTCTTCCAGCTGTAGGTCAACCATCTCTGTTTCATGGTCGTCATTATCATAATTGAACACAAATGAGCCCGTCTCTTTGTAAAATTCTACAGAGACAACAGGAGCAGTTAAACTCCCCTGACATGTAAAAACAGCATGCCCATCATTTGTTAAAATAAATTCTGCTTTCATACCCTTATAACTTCAATCTTTTAGAAGCCTTAGGCGTTACAAATAAACGATCTAATGAACTCCCTGATTTTCTAACATTAGGTGCTATTTCACCTATATTTTCTTGCAAGGCTTCTATCGTTAGAGTGCGGTAACTTACACCACTTCCTAATGCTGCCTCTACTTTTTCTACTGCATTCATATTACATTCCCCTGATCCCTCTACTAAAGAGGCAAAAAAGCCGCTCCAGCTCTTGAGATTTCTTATTTTTATTCTATGATTAACTAGATAGTAACAAAATTTTTACGCTTTGTAAAGATATTATGAAAAAATAATTTTATTATAACTTAAGGCTCTTTTATGAAACATTTTCATATTTATTTTGAACAACATCAACAAGACGAACTGCATAGCTTATTAGAGATAACGCGACGTTACTTTCCAACCTTATATTATGGACGTATTCACACAAAACCTGTTGGCCCACATCCAATTGGAAGTTGTTTAATTGCGACAAAAACAGAGCAAGAAACAGAAACTTTACTTGGCTTTTTAAAACAGCATCATAATAATTTAACCTTGATGATCCACCCTTTAACAGGAGATGACATCGAAGACCATAAAGCAGAAAACATTATTTGGCTGGGTCAAGAATATCAAATTAACAGAAGTATCTTTTATCCTAAACCAACACATAAATATCTAAAACCATGACAGTAATTGCAAAACCACAAGATGTCTTTAGCCGTCTCAACGACCTAAACATTCCTCATAAAACATATGACCACGACCCTATTTTTACAGTTGAAGATGGTCTTCATTTACACGAAATCATCCCAGGAGGGCATTGCAAAAACCTTTTTTTAAAAGACAAAAAAGGCACATACTGGCTCATCAGCGCAATTGAAACTACGCAAATTAATTTAAAAGTTGTGCGCAAACTCTTGAGCTGTCCACAACTTTCCTTTGCTTCTCCAGAACGTCTTTGGGATGTTTTAAAAGTAAAGCCTGGTTCTGTAACGCCTTTTGCCCTTATGAATGACACAGAATGTGTGGTGAATGTCATCCTAGATAAAACCCTCTTTGATTATGAAGAAATCAATTTTCATCCTCTTCAAAATATCCAATCAACAAAATTAAAACCCTCTGATTTAGTACGCTATATCGAGGATTGTGGCCACACACCTAAAATATTAGACTTATCTGGCTTAAGTTATGACTAAAAAAACTTGACCATCTGTATTTCTATTTTATATCTATAAGTGATATGTACAAAAGATGTCCAAAATTTGATACTTTACCGCAAACTGTTCCAATCTTTCCTCTGGAGCATGCGATTTTGTTGCCGCGAGAAACGTTGCCATTAAATATTTTTGAGCCGCGCTATGTGTCCATGGTTGATGATGCTTTAAAACACAATCGTCTTATCGGTATTATTCAACCAAAATCAAAAGACAGTTTATATACAATCGGCGGACTTGGGCGTATTGTGTCTTTTACCGAAACTCAAGACGGCCCTTACATTATCCATTTAAGAGGCATTTGTCGTTTTATCTATCAACATGATCTTTCTGTAACAACAGAATATAGGCAAGCTCAAATATCTTATTCAGAATTTGAAGAAGATACAAAAAAGCAAGATGGTTTTTTTAAAGACCGCGCTTGTGTTTTAAATGCTTTAAAATCCTATTTCGAAAAACATCATCTCATGTGTAATTGGGAAACATTAGAAGACACACCTGATACGCGTTTGATTTCCCTACTCTCTATGATTTGCCCTTTCTCGATTGAAGAGAAACAAGCCTTATTAGAGGCCGAAACACCTTGTAAAAGAGCTCAATTACTTTTCTCATTACTGGAAATTGATATTTGCCATGATGAGAAAGACACACTCTGTCACTAAATCTCTCTTACAAATATCGCTGTATTTTCACATCTCTATGAATAAAGGCGCTAATCATTAGGCCGAGTGAAATCATAATTGTTAACATCGCTGTCCCTCCGTAAGAAACAAGTGGTAATGGAACACCTACGACAGGCATAAGCCCCATAACCATGCCTATATTGATGAAAATATACAGGCTAAAATTAATCATCAATCCCAAGACAAGCAAACGCCCATAATGATGACGGCATTGAAAAGCCATCACAAAACCGTAAAAGAAAATAACCCCAAACAAAACGAGAAGAACCACTCCCCCTGTTAAGCCCCATTCTTCCGCCAAAAGAGTAAAAATAAAGTCTGTTTGCTTTTCAGGCAAGAAATTCAAATTACTTTGTGTCCCTTGTAAAAACCCTTTACCTTCAATTCCTCCTGAACCAAGGGCGATTTTCGACTGCATAATATGATAGCCTGCTCCTAAAGGATCGCTTTCTGGATTTAAAAATGTTTGTATACGTTTCTTTTGATATTCATGAAGAAAATGATAAACAATCGGTATTGAGGCCGCTGTTGAAACAATCCCCGTCACAAAGATCCACCAACGCACACCAGCCAACCAAAGCATCGCAACACCAACCATCACAATCATCAAACTTGTTCCTAAGTCTGGTTGCAACAATACTAAAATAACGGGAAGAGCAATTAATGTCGTTGGAATAATCAACATCCTAAATCGGCGCACCTCTTCTAAAGAGCACCCATGGAAAAACCGAGCTAACGCCATAACAACAGCTATCTTCATAAGTTCAGAAGGTTGGAGTTGAATAACGCCTAAATTAATCCACCGCTGCGCTCCCATACCAACTTCCCCAATCACCTCAACAGCAAAAAGCAAGATCAGCGCTCCACCATAGGCAAAATAAGACAAGCGTGCATAATAACGCACATCAATCAGCGCAATAACGAATGTCAGGCACAGCATAAAACAAAAGCGCAATAAATGTTTATAAGCCCATGGATCTAAAGATCCACCACCCGCTGAATAAAGAGCAATAAAACCAACACCTGCAACACAACAGACAAGTAAAAGTAAGATCCACGGCATCACGCGAAGCTTTTCTCTAAAAGGAATACTCCCCTCTCTCACACTAAAAGAAGATGTAAAACTCATAAACTACCCCTCTTCTTTCTGTTGTTTTTTCGCATTTTTGATATCTCTCTTTTGAGCTTCTAGTAATATTTCACGCGCTAAAGGCGCCGCCGATGACGAGCCACTTCCCCCGTGCTCTACAACTACAGAACAGACATAATCTGGGTTTGATACGGGCGCGTAACCTACAAATAAAGCATGATGTCGCAAACGCCACGGCATGTCTTTTTCTTTCAACCCATCAAGACGGTCTTGTTTTGTAATACGACGCACTTGCGCGGTTCCAGTCTTTCCGCCAAAACGCAGAGCCGCTTCTTCGATTTGTTGGGCATGGGCTGTCCCATTTGGATGATTTACAACGCGATTCATACCTTTTTTTACAAGCGCTAAATGTTCTGGTTCAATGACAAGTGATGGCCAATTATCATGAGGAGATTGCGGTACAATATAATCATCAACACGTCCTGTTAGGGTCGGTCTAACAGCCATTCCCCCATTCACTAAACTTGCTGTCATCGTTGCTAATTGCAAAGGTGTTGTCTGTAAATAACCTTGTCCGATTGAGGCAAGAACTGTTTCCCCTGTTCGCCAACTTTGTCCATATTGAGATCTTTTCCATTCTTTTGTTGGCACTAAACCAGGTCGGACATTTGCAATATCTAATGGCAATATTTGCCCTAACCCAAAACGGCGCGCCATAGCCGCAATTTTTTGAATACCAACTAAAGGCGCAATCTCATAAAAGAAAACATCACACGATTGTGATAAAGCTTCCACCAAATCAACACGCCCATGTCCCGCGCGTTTCCAACAGTGAAAACGATGTCCTCCCATATCCAAGTGACCTGGACAATGATAGGTTGAGTTTGCATCAATAACACCTGCTTCTAATGCGGCAAGTGCTGTGATCATCTTAAAAGTAGAGCCTGGAGGATATTGTCCAGCAATGGCTTTATTTGTTAACGGCACTGCGGGGTCGGCTAATAACCGTTCCCATTCATTAGCAGGAATGCGCGTTGCAAACATATTAGGATCAAAAGAAGGGCTTGATACCATCGCATAGATTTCACCATTATAAGGATTCATTACAACAACAGAGGCACTTTTCTCTTTCTTTAATAGCTTTTGAATGAATTCTTGAAACTCCGCATCAATGGTCAGCTCAATATTTGATCCTTCACGCCCATAATTCTTTTCTAACTCTCGAACAACACGACCCCTTGCATTCACCTCAACTTGAATATGTCCTGCTTCACCGCGCATTGCTTGATCGAGCGCTTTCTCAACACCTGTTTTACCAATACGAAACCCAGGTACAGTTAAAACAGGATCACCTTGTTCATCAATCTCTGAGCGATTAACAAGACCGACATAGCCGATTAAATGCGCTGTCGAAGATGAATAAGGATAATAACGCATTTCACCTTCTTCAATCACAAGCCCAGATAACCTTGGGAGATTAACCTCTATTTGCGAAACTTCTTCCCAGTCTAAATTTTCTTTTACAGTCACAGGGATGAAAGACCGTACTTTTTTAATCTCACTTAAAACGCGATTAATTTCATTTTCCTCTAACTCAATAATTTGAGAAAGTTCAAAAAGTGTTTTTTCAACATTTCTAGACTGCTCGGCAATAATATTAACACGGAAATTTTGATTATTATCCGCGATAACGCGATGAGCACGATCATAAATACGCCCACGCGAAGGCGCAACTAAATTCACATTAATACGGTTCTTATCAGATAGTGTTTTATATTTTTCAGACTCTGTGATCTGCAAATAACCAAGACGCGTCCCTAAGCCTGCCAATAAAGCAACCTTTCCTACACCGAGCAAAAAAGCACGTCTTGTAAAGGTATCATATCGGTCTTTATCGCGATCTATCATGTTATTTTTTTAATCTGTTATTCGTTTATGTACACGCAATAAACCTATTGCCAAGATAGGATATAAGATAATCGTAAAAATGAGTAAGATCAAACTATGAAATACAGGAAATAAATGTGTCGTTAACAAACTAAGTGCCAGCCATTCACACACTACTTTTAAAAAAGCGACAACAGAAAAGCACAACCACTGCACAGCAAAGCCTTGCCCCATTAGAAAACGGCGCTGCGATCTGACGATAATAAATACCAGAATATACAAAATAACACCAAAACCAATAAATGGGGAAACCAGAATATCTACAAAAAGGCTGACAAAGAAAATGACTGGTACAGATAAAAAGTCAGGCCTATACACTCCCCAAAAATAGACCAAAGCAAGCAATAAATCAGGCCGCATCATTCCTAACAAAGGAATTGGAAATTGTATAACCGTTAAAATAGCTGCCACGCAAGCCATAAAAATCGGCAATGCCTTACGCAAGCCTTGTATAATATCTATTTTTTCAATCATGATGAACTATAAAGCCTATATGCTTATTGAGCAATCTGCTGTAAACCAAAATCAACTACTTGAATATAATCGAGATGATCTAAATCAGCAAACAAACGAATAAAAACCTGATGGTCTGTAATATCTTCGACAACACCCACAGGCAAACCAGGTGCAAATACCCCACCTTGACCAGATGTGACAATACGCTGCCCTATCTCAATTTTTGTATCTTTTGGCAAATGATCTAACTCTGGACGCTCTTCATTTGTCCCTGCGAGGATCGCTCTAATTTTTTGATCACCAATAAAAACAGGAATACGAGAATTCATATCCGTTGCCATTAATATGCGTGCAGCACTATCTCCAACATCTGTTACACGTCCGACTAATCCTTCCGCAGCAATTGCCGCATGATTAGAGTGAACACCTTGGTCTGTACCAGCAGGGATGAGAACTGAGCGATAAAAAGGCCCTGTTGGATCGGTGATCACACGTGTTGTGACAAAAGAACGCTTCGGCTCTTTCACAGCATTCACCATTTTCGTCAATGACTCATTTTCTAACTTTAAAGAAAGCGCCATTTGATACCATTTACGCAAACGCTCATTTTCAGCACGTAACGTTTTGTTATCTTGGTAAACTGTTAAAATTTCTGAGGCCGACGTCACAGATGAGATTGCATTTTTAAGAGGGAGAGCAACAGATGATAAAACGGGTGACACCATATCCGCAACAATGACACGAATTTTGGTTTCTAAACGATCATTTAAAGCGGTTGAAAGAAAAAGAAATCCTGCGATTAAAATGAAGAAAACAGGTGACAAACGGTCGCGCCATTGCTTAACGGCTGCGGTCATCAAAAAGGCACCTTGTTTGCTACGACGTTTCAAACCCCTATACGTCCTCTCTTCTTCAAAGATATCTATTATTTCCTGAGATGTTTCTTATCTCAGATATTGATTCGTTTTTCAAGTATAACATGAAAATTACTCACAAAAAAAAGGCCATATTTAAAAGAAGCCTTAATCTATCTCTTTTTCTCTGTATAAAAATACTCTACATTAAGAAAATGCGTCATATCATTCACTTTAATTTTGACAAGAAAACATCTCATATCGTTCGTGATTTTTGGGAGAAAGTGGGGCTAGAAAAAGACTATCCACCGCATATAAGCCTTGCGGTTTATACAGATTCAAATGAAGCTCATAGAGATTGCCTCATAGAGCATGTGGCTGCTTTTTCAAAATCTTTGACGGCTTTTGATTTTACATTTGTTGGAATTGGGGTCTTCCCAACTGTGACAACACAAGCCTTATATTTAACACCCCGCGTCACACAAGACCTTCTATATTACCACAAGAATCTACACATCTTATTATCTCAAGAAAAAACGAAATGCTTAGATTTTTATCTCCCAGAAAAATGGGTTCCTCATTGTACATTAGCCGATAATATAAGCAATCAAGACCCTGTGGAAGACATCGCACAAAAGGCCTTTGAGCTTTTAACACCTATCTTCCCCCATACAGGGAAAATCACATCCATTGAAATTAAAGAGATCAGTGATAATTTGAGGTCTATTTATAAAGAAACACTGGTTTCTTAAGAAAAAGAATCAACCAGAACACTTCTAAGAGTGCCAACCTCTTCTAAGGCACGACCAGTACCGAGTGCAACACAAGATAAAGGATCATCTGCGAGAGAAACAGGCAGGCCAGTTGCATAACGAAGCACGTAATCTAGGTTTGAAAGCAATGCACCACCGCCCGTTAACACAATCCCTTTATCAACGATATCTGCTGCTAATTCAGGTGCCGTATGTTCTAGGGCTGTTTTAACTGCTTCAATGATCTGCCCAACAGGTTCAGCTAAGCTTTCTGCGACCATACGCTCTGTGACAATGATTTCTTTAGGAACGCCGTTCATTAAATCGCGCCCTTTAATCTCCATTGTTTTGCCATCCCCTTCCATAGGAGGGCAAGCAGAACCAATACTTTTTTTAATTTTTTCAGCAGTCGTTTCACCAATAAGCAAATTATGAACACGACGAATATAAGAAATGATCGCCTCATCCATTTTATCGCCGCCAACACGTGCAGAGCGTGCATACACAATACCGCCCAAAGATAAAACAGCAACCTCTGTTGTTCCACCGCCAATATCAACAACCATTGATCCCGTCGGCTCTGTCACAGGAAGACCTGCGCCAATAGCTGCTGCCATTGGTTCCTCGATCAATTCAACCTGACGCGCACCAGCACTTTCAGCAGCCTCTTTAATGGCACGCTTTTCAACCGCTGTCGCCCCAGAAGGCACACAAATCACCATACGTGGACTTGCAAAGCCACGACGGTTATGTACTTTACGAATAAAGTGCTTGATCATTTCCTCAGCAACATCAAAATCAGCAATAACGCCATCACGTAACGGACGAATGGCTGTAATATTACCAGGTGTACGGCCCAACATCATCTTAGCCTCGTCACCAACAGCTAAAACTTGTTTTTTACCACCTGCTGTTGAAATAGCCACAACAGAAGGCTCATTAAGAACAATCCCCTGACCATTCACATAGACTAGTGTATTGGCAGTCCCTAAATCGATTGCCATATCCGCTGACATGAAACCAAAAAGCTTCGCAAACATGAAGACCTCACGCGTGAAAAATTAAATTAAGTGTGTGGCTTGTTATAGCACTCTCAAACAAAAAGAAAAAGCCCTATCTCACTTAAGGATAGGGCTTTTTTAAATTCTGTATCTAAAACAGCTAAATTATTTACCTTTAGTTGTTTTCTTTCCCCCTTGTACCGCTTTAAAGCGTGGGTTTGTTTTATTAATGACGAATACACGACCCTTGCGCTTTACAAGCTGGCAATCTTTGTGTCTTGTTTTCAATGTTTTTAATGAACTTGTCTTTTTCATCGCTTAAAAAACCTTATCTAATCTGCGTTGCCCTATAGGGTTACTGCACTTTTTAATTGTTAAGTCCGGTCTTTATAGAGCACTCTCGCCTTTTTTGTCAAGCAGGAAATATGATAAAAATTCACTGTTTTTGCTTTTTTTATGTTTTTTCCTTGAAAACCGCCTAAAAACCCCTTAAGTAGTTGCCTCGTGGAAGGTTGCTTGGGCGTATGGCTCGCGAACCCGGTCAGGTCCGAAAGGAAGCAGCCGTAACGAGATTTCTCATGCGGGTCAGGTTCAACCTTTCACACTTTCTATTTTTCCCGATATATTTAGTAGAAATCAGCATCAAAAAATGCTAATGCTGTAAGCATCATGACTGAAAAGCAAGAATACAAGGTTTTAGCGCGTAAATACCGCCCCGCTCATTTTGATGATATGATCGGCCAAGATGCCTTGGTCAAGACATTAAAAAATGCGCTTGATAGCGGACGCCTCCACCATGCTTATATGTTACACGGTATTCGAGGGGTTGGTAAAACAACAACAGCGCGCATTATGGCGCGCGCCCTTAACTATGGTGACAAAGATGCTAAACCAACCTCTGAATTCAAAGACCTGACAGACCAATGTAAAATGATTATTGAAGGCCGTCATGTTGATGTCATTGAAATGGATGCAGCCAGCAATACAGGTGTTGATAATATTCGTGATATCATTGATAGCGTTCAATATGCACCCGCTCTAGCACGTTTCAAAGTTTACATCATTGACGAGGTGCATATGTTATCAAAAAGTGCCTTTAACGCGCTTTTAAAAACATTGGAAGAACCCCCTGCTCATGTGAAATTCATCTTTGCGACAACAGAGATCAGAAAAGTCCCTGTCACCGTTTTATCACGCTGCCAGCGCTTTGATTTGAAGCGTATCGATCAAAACCTATTGCAAGACTATTACAAAGAGATCGTCGGGAAAGAAAATGCCGAAGCAGAAGACGATGCGCTTGCTTTAATCGCGCGTGCGGCTGATGGCTCTGCACGTGATGGGCTCTCTCTTTTAGACCAAGCCATATCACTTGGTGATGGCAAAGTTACTGTTGAACAAGTACGCAATATGTTAGGACTTGCCGACCAGAGTAAATTACTCGACTTATTTGATTTTTGCTTAACAGGTCAGGCAAAAGACGCTTTAAACCTTGTCCAAGATTTGTATAAATCAGGCGCTGATCCCTTGATTATTTTACAAGACTTACTTTATGTAACGCATTTAATGACCAAAGCAAAAACAATTCCTAGCTTTGCCGATGATATTAATTTATCGGAAGCTGAGCGTTCTAAGAATGAGGCGTTGGCTCATAAGTTAACCGTCCCAATCTTGACACGCACATGGCAAATTTTGATGAAAGGGTTAGCCGAAATTCAACAAGCCCCTAATCCACAATCTGCCTTGGAAATGATTTTAATGAGGCTTTTATATAGCGCGGATATGCCAACACCAGGCGATCTGGCGAAACTGATTAAAAATGGAAAAATCAACCTTGGCGATACTGGCGAAGGTGAAAAAAAAAAGCCTAGCGTAACCACAACGACGAGCCATGTTCAAACAGAACACGGCACGCTTCAAGTCATTGAAACACACCCTATTGAAGATGTTGATACAACACCTAACCCTCAAAATTTCGAACAAATTGTAGCGCTCTTTGACCAAAACCGCGAAATTCTAATTGCTTCAAATTTAAAAAGCTTTGTGCGCCTTGTTTCTTTCAAACCTGGTACGTTAGAAATCAATTTACTTGAGAATGCGATGGAAGGGCTTCCTGGCGAATTAAAAAAGAACCTCCAAAACTGGACAGGTGTGAATTGGCAAATTATTGTTTCAAACAAAGAAGGAGATGCAACACTCAGTGAAAAAGCAGAGGCCGCTCACCAAGACCTCCTTCATAAGACACGCGAACATCCTGATGTTCAAGCCATCTTAAACGCTTTCCCAGATGCCTATGTTCATGATGTCATTAAATTGAATAAATAAGGGATGGATTTTTAACTACTTTTCTATATAACTAACATCACATATAAACACACTTTAATCAGGAGATTATACAAATGAATATCGCTAAAATGATGCAGCAAGCAAAAGAAATGCAAGCCAAGATGGAAGAGTTACAAGCACGCCTTGGGGATTTAGAAATTAACGGCGAAGCCGGTGCTGGCCTTGTGAAAGTTACAATTACAGGCAAAGGTGACATGAAAAATATCAAAGTATCACCAGAAGCCATCGATATGGATGACATGGAAATGATGGAAGATCTTATCGTTGCCGCTTTCAACGATGCTAAAGCACGCGCCGATCGCACTGTTCAAGAGAAAACCCAAGAAATGATGGCTGAAATGGGCTTACCAGCAGGCATGATGGGCCAAGGGGGCGGATTACCGTTCTAATTTATAAAAAAACGTACTTTAAATAAAAAAGGCTCTTTACTGTTGTAAGAGCCTTTTTTATTTATCCGAGCTTCAAGCTAATCTGCCTTTTATGTCCCATGCGGACTTCTAATTCTTGCTCTGTTGATTTAAAAACTTGTTTTACAAAAGAATCAATGTCTGATGTATTTTCAATAGTAAGATTAGCCGCGACAAGTATTGTATCACCTAACTTCGACACAAAATAAAATTGAAGAGATTTGCTATTATCATCTCTTGGGCGCAATTCTATTTGCGCATGAACAGCTTTTCTCCCTAACAAAGCAGGGTCTGTATATGCAAATGCGTGTACAAGAACCAACCTATTATGTGGACTAACTGTTTTAATAGCATGCTTAGAGTTCGCATCATCTGTAATAAATTTCACAACTTTCATCCAACCAGGACGTTGCAACACATCATCAAATACAGGTACTAAAACACGTTTATCAAAATCATCTAATATGGATTCTATATGCTCTCGGCTCTTTTTCATTGCCTCATTAAGCCCATAGCCTCCGCCACTATAATCATATTTCCCTGACATATATCTTCCTTACTTATTTAAAATCAGCCAAAACGGTAATGTTGTGGTTTTGGACGTGACTTACCATTTGTTACGACATAAAAATCAACTTCTCTTATAAACG
This sequence comes from uncultured Rickettsiales bacterium, assembly GCA_950054255.1. Lineage (GTDB taxonomy): Bacteria > Pseudomonadota > Alphaproteobacteria > Micavibrionales > CATLOR01. The sequence goes on from CATLOR010000001.1 coordinate 22,370, forward strand.
CTTTAAATTTAGATGACAAATACTCAGGGTTATAAAACACATTATTTGCTGCAATACCTTCTGCAATTGCAACACGCCTTGAGGTCATTAATTCAGCTTGAACTTGGTTCGTATTTTCGTTGATAGACATTTCAACAGAAAATTTAAACGCTGGTGTTCCTTTTAAAAAGCATGTCCCTTTAATTTGAAATGTATCGTCTGTTGGACGGTATGCTTCAATTTCCCAATCCGCTGGGTGCACATCCTGATCTTTACCAAGATCAATAATTTGAGTTTTAATTGAGTTTACGTAGAAATCCCAGATTGCTTTTCTTTTTGTATCTGCCATGTTTTTCCTCATTGTGATAAAATTATTTTTATTCGTCTGTATAATTGACTTATCTATTTATAATTAAATATACTCTATTTGATCGAAACCATACAAAATAAAAAATAATATGTCAAGTAAAAAGCCTTTATTCTCTATAGCTAGCTGGAACATTAACTCAGTTCGCCTACGCCAAAACCAAGTCATTTCTTTTCTTAAAGAGCATCAACCAGATGTTCTTGCACTACAAGAAACAAAAACACCCGATGAATTTTTTCCAGAGCAAGTATTTAAAGATGCGGGCTACTCCTATGTAATATTTAATGGCATGAAGAGTTATAACGGTGTTTGTTTTATCTCTAAGCATCCTTTAACAACCCCTGTAATCCATCAACGTGTCGGACAAGATGATTGCCGCCATCTTGAGGTTACATGTACTGTGGATCAAAAACATCCTATTAAGCTACATAATTTATATATTCCAGCTGGGGGAGATGAACCTGATAGAGAAACCAACCCTAAATTTGATCATAAATTAAAATTTGTCGATGAAATGACAGCCTTTTTTCCTACCTATCATGACAAAGATGACGCCGTGATTACATTAGGTGATTTCAACATCGCACCACACGAGAATGATGTCTGGTCACATAAACAGCTTTTAAAAATTATTTCTCATACCCCGATCGAGGTTGAAAAGCTAAACGCCATGAAAGATGCTTTCGACTGGACTGATGTTGCTCGTTTTTTTGCTAAGGATGAAGACAAACTCTATAGCTGGTGGTCTTACAGGGCACGTGATTGGCAAAAAAGTAATAGAGGCCGTCGCTTAGACCATATATGGGTTTCACCCCACTTAAAAAAGAATTTGAAAGACTTTAAAATAATCTCTGAAATGAGAGGTATAGAAAAACCCTCTGACCATGTTCCTATTATCACATTCTTGGAACTATAAAAACAACCTGAGGTTTTATTACCTAGCTACACATCAATTTGTATATATTGAGTAACAGAGAGCATTTCATCAATCAAATCACTGCCTATAAAACAATTGCTTTTACTATATTCTGTTGGCAGGCCTGCGATATAAACATCTGCATCTTGATCGAGAAAAATCTCCAACCCACCGCCTAAGGATTTCCTTAATAAAACTCTGTTTTTAAGCGCTTTTTCTTGTTTCTCCTCTAATAAAAAACGATGCTCTTCTAGCGCGTCTTTTACTTCTAATAACAAAGGATAAAAATCTTTTAATTTTTGATGATTGTTTTTTATGAATCCTTTAAATTGTGCATCAAGAGAGAAAACCATTATATAAAACCTCCAAATTCTACCTACGGTTGTGTTTTTAGTTATAAATACTTATTTTATTTTTTCAAGAAAAAAATAGGCACGTATGTATGCTTTTAAGATGAAGTACATATTTCACTTTATTTTTTTTTCTAATCTTTTATTGTCAAAATTATGAAACATAAAAAACCTCATAAATCACATAGCAATAAACAAAAAAATAAGCGTCCACAGCCGCATCAATCCGGCTTGCGTGAAACACACATCATATATGGCATCCATGCGAGTAAAGCCGCTTTTGATAACCCCAAAAGACATATCAAACACACATACATCACAAAAGATCACCCACTCCTATCAGAGATAGATTACAAAAAAGCAATTGAAAAAACACCGCATAGCTTTATTACAAAGCAAGAAATTGATGACTTAATTGGAAGTGAGCATAATGTTCATCAAAATATTCTCCTAAACGTTGAACCACTCAACGAAAAAAACTTAGATGAGATTTTGCATGAAAAACAAACCAGTGAAACGTCCTTTTTTATTCTATTAGACCAAGTAAATGACCCGCATAATATTGGTGCTATTTTAAGATCTGCCTGCGTCTTTGGTGCTGACGGTGTTATTGTACAAGACAAACATGCCCCCAATATTAACGCAACAATTTGTAAAATAGCCTGTGGCGCAGCGGAAAAAACCCCCTATATCAAAGAGACCAATTTAGCCCGTAGCCTAGAAACACTCAAAAAAGCTGGCTATTGGTGTTTAGGATTAGATGAATGGGGTGAAAAAACCTTAAGAGATGCGGTTCAAGGCTCACAAAAAATCGTTCTCGTCATGGGCGCAGAAGGCCCAGGACTTAGACCTCTCATTAAAAAAAGCTGTGATGAATTAACACGCTTAAAAACAGCCACCGACTTTTCAAGTCTAAATGTTTCAAACGCAAGCGCCATTGCCTTATACGAAACATTTGAAAGCCTCTCGCATTAATACGCCCATAGATTTATCATAATCATTCTTTACTTGTTGCAAAAAAGAATTTAAGATCACCTGCAACAAATAAAAAAAATAGTACAGGGCAGGAAACACGAGTATGAAACTCTTCACAAAAAGCAGGAGGAGACTCCTTTGCGCATTTTTTGCTGCGGCAACTATGTGCAGTTATACACAAACGGCTAACGCTGACTTTATTGATGATATAGAAAATTTAGCTGATGAATATGCGCAAAAATATAAACACCGCATAGACCCGGAAGCACCTGGGCTCCCCATACAACTCACCGAACCAGGGCGCTCTGACTTATTTCATTATAATTTTGGTATATATGGCTATCAACCAGAACTTTATGCAGGGCGTAATACATATACACGTTCTGGCGCTTTTGAATCTTACAAACATTACGGTTTTTTCTCAGATTTTGCAGGCATAAGATATAAGGAAGCAAATGATATGCTACGCGGTGAGATTGGCACTACGTATAATGGGCGCTTTTATTTTAATGTGATTGCGACACATGATATTAACTCAAGATCCCCTTTAAGTACTCGCTTTTTAGTCAAGGACGGTGATGTCAATTATTCACTTAGGACATCTTACATGGATCCATTTTTAAAAGGTGATCTTCAAACCATTCGCCAAATAGATGTAAACGAAGAAGATATTATTTCTCTCTCGCTCTCACATAATTTCAATCGCCGTTTAACAGATCGCTATGATATTATTGCAGGAACATATCTTCGTGTTGCCGCTAAAAATGAGCCTCTTTCAACTTATGCGTATCTTGGATTTGGTCGAGATATAAGACTACGTGATTATAAAGGGCGCTTACAAATCTCTTTTGATACAAAGGGTGAGGTTACTTTTAAACTCACAAAAGAAATCGATTTCCGTTTCATGTAAAAAAAAACGTGCAATCAGAGAAAAAACATTTTATGATTCTCTCGTGATGTATAACAAGTATCTAATATTCGTACCCGTCTTCCTTTGTATATTGTTCTTAGATCAATATACTAAATGGTGGATTATGCATGTTTTCTTTCAACAAGAAGCCTATATCGGGTTTATGGACTGGTTGTCGAACGCGCCTGATTCTTTGGCTCCTTTTGAATCAAATGCCGTTGCTGGGCACCTTAATATCGTTTCTGTTTGGAATAAAGGCATTAGCTTTGGCTTCCTAGCAGATCGTCATGGTGATGGTGTAACTGCACATATTCTGATTATTTTATCTTTTATCATTATGGGTTACTTTATTCGCCTGTTCCATCAAAGTAAAAAGCCCGTCCAACATTTCGGTGCTTCTCTTATTATTGGCGGCGCGTTAGGAAATATTGCTGATAGAATTCGTTTCTCAGCTGTTTATGACTTTTTAGATTTCCACTATGATGGCTGGCATTACCCTGCCTTCAACATTGCTGATACAGCCATTACTGTTGGTGTGATCATGTATATCGTTGGTGCTATTTTCTTTGACAATAATAGACGTAAATTTGCAAGAAAAGTCACAGAATGGCACGCAAAATAAAAAGCAGTATAAACCTTATAGCGCTTTTCTTCATCTGTGTATCTTTAATCGCTTGCACAGGCCATGAGGTAAGAGAAAATCTTGGTTTGACCCCTGAAACACCTGATGAATTTAGTGTCATTAAGCGCGCCCCCTTAGAAATTCCTCCTTCCCTTAAAACAAGTGATATTATCTTACCAAAGCCAACGCCTGGTGTTAGTCGCCCTCAAGAAATCAGCGCGGAAACTCAAGCAAAGAAAATCTTAAAAACACAACAAGAAAAGCTCCAACCTGCGACAACAACAAGCACAGGAGAAGAGGCTTTTTTATCTAATATCAAAACAGATACACCCACAAATATACGCTCTATCATTGACCAAGAAAGTAAAGACTGGGTCGACGAAAATACGCCTGTCGTTGAAAAACTTGGCATGCGTAAAAAATCTGTTGAAAAAAAACAGGCCTTAAATCCACAAGAAGAATCCGAGCGCTTAAAAACGTTAGAAGATATTATCAACGTTGTCAGCCCAGAGCCTCAAAAACAACTTGAGTCTGAACCCAAAGAAGAATAGTTTTATATCTATTATGATCTTTTATAAAAAAGCCACATTGTTAAGCTTTGTGCTCTTCTTATTCTTATTAATAAGTACGAGCACCTCTTCTGCATCCACATTTAATGCACATTACGACCGATTAGATAACGGAATGGAGATCGTTGTCATCCCCAACCATAGAGCGCCCGTTGTGCATCATATGGTTTGGTATAAAGTTGGCGCCGCTGATGAAGAATGGGGAAAAAGTGGTCTAGCACATCTTTTCGAACATCTTATGTTTAGAGGAACAGAAACCCTTGCAGATGGAGAGTTTTCAAAAACAATCGCGGCACTCGGTGGGCGTGATAACGCCTTCACAACTCAAGATTCAACCGCATATCATCAATCCATTAGCGTAGAGCACCTTGAAAAAGTCATGCAAATGGAAGCCGATCGCATGGCTCATTTAAACCTCACAGATGACATTATCGAAAAAGAACGCAATGTCGTCATTGAAGAGCGAAAACAGCGTTTAGAAAATAATCCTTTTGGCCGTTTTTTTGAGCGTCTAAATACCCTTTTATATACGAACCACCCATACAGTATTCCAACAATTGGCTGGCTTCATGAAATTGAGTCCTACACAAAAGCAGATGTTATTGACTTTTATAAAAAATGGTATGCACCTAATAATGCTATTTTAGTTGTTAGTGGTGACGTGACCTTACAACATGTTAAAGAACTTGCTCAAAGCACATATGGAACATTACCTCCACGAAGTTTTTTCAAAGAACGCAAACGCCCCGAAATCCCCGAAAATATCACACCGGATTTCAAATCTTATCTTGTCTATCATGACCCTCAAATTACACAAGTTTATTGGCAAAATTATCGACTTGTTCCGTCCCATGGTATGGATCTAAAAACATCTATCGCTCTTGATATTATTGTTGAACTTCTTGATGGGAGCGAGGCGGCACCTATATATGAAACACTTGTTAAAAAAGAGAAAAAAGCCATTAGCGCAAGCCTTTCTTATAGTGGTTCAAAACTTGATTGGGGTGTTTTGACTTATAGTGGTATTTTAAAATCAGAAAATGATATCTCAACTTTTAAAGATCGTTTTGAAACAATTTTAAAAGACTTTTATGAACACGGCTTAACGGAAGAGAATGTTAAGAATGCCCGTAGAAAAACAATTGATCGCCTTTTATATGCACGCGATAGTTTAAGCGACCCTGCCCATATATTTGGAAGAGCCCTCACAACAGGCATAACATTTGAACAAGTTGAAAACTGGGAAACACATCTTAAATCTGTCACCTTAGAAGAAATAAAAAAGGTTTATAATACTTATATCCTAAACTATGCAGGTCCAACACCTGAGATAGAAGCCAAATTACTTCCTCCAAAGAAAAGTGAACAAAACAAGGAAAACGACAATGACTAAAAATCTGATTTTTCTTCTATTCATGAGTCTTATTTGGATGAGTTCAGCGTCAAAAGGGTTTTGCTATCAAAATCCACAAATTGTTGAAACTGAAACAGGTATTACATTTTGGCTTATTGAAGATCATTCTGCACCTGTCATTGCATTAGACTTCGCCTTTTCAGGTGGCATTGCTCAAGATCCTATTGATAAAATGGGACGTGCTAATTTTCTTTCTGCTATGTTAGGTAACGGCGCTGATGATTTAGATGAAAAAACATTTCAAGAAACTTTAGCCGATTACTCAATCGCCCTTTCTTTCAATGCACGTAGAGATTATTTTACAGGGGCTTTTAAAACCTTGAGTAAATACAAAGAAACAGCTGCTAGCTTATTACAAAAAACACTAACAAAGCCCCATTTCACACAAGATACATTTAACCGTATTAAACAAGATACAATCACAAGCCTCGAACAAAAACAAACAACACCAACATGGCTTTTATGGCGGACATTTAATGATTTTTATTACCAAGATCATCCCTACACAAAGCCTAGCCAAGGGACATTCAAGACAATCGAAGCTCTTACAATTGATGATTTAAACCAGTTTATAGATGATTATTTCTCAAAAGAGCACCTAAAAATAAGCATTGCGGGTGATATAACGGCCGAAGATGCAAAAGAAATGGTTGATACTATTTTTGCTTCACTACAAAATGAAAGTGCATACACGCCAATAGATGCTTTTAGTCGCCCTTTCTTTGATGAAGAAAAACATGTTGAATTAGATATTCCACAAACATTCCTTCTTATGGGACGCCCCGGCCTTGATGAAACAGACCCTGATTGGGCTGCTATTGTCGTTTCAGAATATTTAATCGGCGGGGGAAGCTTTAATTCCCTATTAATGGAGAAAGCCCGTACAGAAAAAAGCCTTACTTACGGCATTTCATCATCTCTGCTAACACAACAATTTGCTGATCTATTTATCATTCAAACCTCTATGAGCCGTGATAATTATGATGAGATGAAACAAACAATCACAGATGCTTTAAACGAAGCCCTACAAGAAGGGTTCACGCATGAACAAATTGATGCCGCTAAAGCATATTTAATCGGCTCTCTTCCTCTCAGCCTTACAACAACACAAAGTATTGCTGATACATATCTCAATATTCAATTACAAGAGCTACCCATCACATATCTGGAAGATCGAACACGTAATTTACAAGCTGTTACACAAAATGATGTACGCCGTGCCACAGCACGCCTGTTAGGAGATCTTTCCTTTACACGTATATCGGTTGGAGAAAACAAAAAGCCAGAAGCCGAGACTAAAGAAAAACCGGAATAAACAATTTAGGCCGCGATTTTAGCTTGATGTGTTGGATGACCAAAAAGATAGCCTTGTCCAAAATCAATATTAACATCTAATAATCTTAACAAGGTTTCTTCTTCTTCTATCTTTTGAACAATCAGTTCTACATCATAAAACTCTAGATCTTTTTTCATTTCTCTAAAGGCACGTTCACCAATAGAAGATGAAACACGCTCAGCTAACAGGCCTGCATCCATCTTAATAAAACGGATTGCTCTTTGCTTCAACTTCTCTGCATTCATATCAAAATCCTGTACATCATCAAGCGAGAAACGACATCCTATTTTTGACAAACCACGCATAAGAGGCCAAATCTGGCTCTCAACTTGTTTAAAGTCAGATTGTTTCATTTCAAGCACAAGATGCTCTGCTAGATGTTCATTATCACTTAAGAAATCAACTAAGTCAGACATGAAAGTTGCATTTGTTAATGTTTCCATACTCAAATTAATAAAATAAGCACTACTAACCGTTCCGGTATTTTTCTTTTCTTGGCGCATATGTTGAACACAACGCAATAAAAGGAGATTATCAATCGCAGGCATCAACGCATTATCATGCGCAAAACTCATATAATCATTTGCAGGAATAAATGTATCTGTATCCGTCCTCAAACGAGCAAATACTTCAAAAAAAGTTTCTTTACGTGAGGGTAACTTTACTGTTGGTTGTAAAAAGATATCAACGCGGTCTTCTCTCACAGCGGTCGCAACAACATCTTTGATATCCGTAGCTGTCGTTGTCATCCCCTTCTCTTTAAATTCAGGCAAAGGATAAGTTGGCACTGGATCAACAGGTGTTGCAGCATCAAAAGGATCATCAAACATATCATACTTAGTTTGAGAAACGATTGCAGACAGAGGCTCTTCTTTTGCTTTCACTGTCATTTTTGGCGCCGGTGGCGCTTTTTGCTCTGCTTTATAAGCACTATTGGCGCGCATCATCTGAGTCATTGTATCTGTTTGAGGCTTTGTCACAGGCTTTCCAGCTTGCGTACCAGAAACACCTAGATCATATAGCATATCTTGGTAATTACGTTGGTCACGCACAGATGCTTTTTCCTGAAGTTGATCAATCAAACTCACGACACTAATTTTGAGTTTCTTATTATCATCTTCCAACATCACAAGCTGATCTTCTAGATGACCAATTTTTCTAATCATACGCGCATAACGTAAAGATAATCCTTCCTCCCACTGACGACGGCTTAATATCTCATGCGTCAAAGCAGCAGCAAAGATTGTTAAAGACATCATCAAGAAAGAAAGAGCTGGGCCAATTGCCTCACTTTTTAACGATATATATAAAATGAAAGAACAAATAACAACGCATACAACCGTAAGAACGAACCCAGGCTGTAATAGATAAGCCCCTATTCTCTCTATAAGAGAGCGTGTTTTAACTGATTGAGCTTTTTTATCCTCACCAACTAAGAGTGAAAAATCCGACATTACTTACACCACCATTTTCTCTGGTACTTCTTTCTCTGTTTGAGCTTCCTTAATCTCAAAAGAATTCCCGATAACTTCTGTTATATTATGTTTATCATTATTATGCATATCGTCTAAAAAATCCAACAATATTCTGTCTAATCCATCAATTTTTTCTGGAAAGAAAGAAGGAGAAACCACAACAAGACAGGCTCCAGCTTGCGTTAAGACAGATAATTCATCACCTGTTTTCACATCTCTTCGAACCAAGACAGGGACTTGCCCACCCATAAATTTATATGCGATAGATACTTGCTCCGAAAGTGATTCGATTGATTGATCTACACCGTGAAGCATAACACCATCTACAGAGGCATATAAACATGCTGATATTTTTTCGAATAAATCTGTGTCTTTATCACTTTCAATGATTGGTATTAAAGCTGGTAAATTTCTGCTTACATGCGCTTTTTTCAATACATCACGACGTTTCACACAAACATCAGACAAAACCTCTTTCAACATTTTTTCATCTTGGATAGAACGCACATCCACAAATATCATATCCACATATGGCGCATTTTCAGTGAAAAACTGCTCAAAAGAAAATTGTTTCGCCATATTCATATAAACCGCAACAGGGTTATTAACAGGATATGTGCGTGTAATTTTCTCAAGCTCAATCGCGCCAAAACCAATATGATCAATTTCTATCATTCCTTGCTCATTTAGTGTTTCAGGAAAAGAAAGTATAAAAGGCGAAGGAAATTCCAGTCCCCACACATACTGGGATAATTCTTTATGCGTGCGACTGGAAAAAGAGGATACCAAAGCCATCTCTGTTAAAAGACGCGCAAATTTCGCTAAATAGCGAGCGGGCAATACCCTTATTATTTTTCCCAATAATGCGTAAAACATATGGTTTTTTATACCTCAGCAATCGAATCACACACCCAAAGTGCTATTTCACCAAGAGTAAAGAGGCTATCTGCGCTGATCAAGGCTTATTTATGTATTCCTTTTAAAAACAGCGCCTATTTTATCCATGATTTTTTGATCTTGATTTTGCCCTCTCTTTTCTTGAGATCTATTATAAACATAGATACCCAATACCGATAAACCAACACTCCATATCATACTCAAAGCACCAAATGCTTCGATAACGTGTCCTGCTACATCAGGGGTCACAATGACAACATAGGCAATTGAAAGCATTTGCGCTGCCCATGTTGCGGCCATTATATAACCAAAAGTTGGTCGCATCCGTCTAACATAGGGGTCTGATGAAGCCACTTCTGATCGATAAGTCTCATTCACTTGTAAAAATTTTTCTTGTTCAAGTTCTAATTCTTTAACTTTCACCAGATCTATAGACGTATTTTCTAAGGAATTTGAATCCACCGTCTTAATGGTTTGATCTAAAGTTTCTCCTGCTTTTTGTAAGGTTTTATTCTCTGATCCTTTTAAAGAAGAGCTAACTAAATCAATCAAAAAAGGCAGTCCAATTTGTGTTATTAATGTTGAAAAAAAAGCCATTATTATCTCCTCATTTTATTTACTCGATTAATTTATAAAAAAGATGACGCCCAATCTGGCATTGAGGGTCTTCTTCTTTTGACCAAAACGGATGAATATAAACTGTGTGATAATGATCAGAGCCTAATGTCATATCTTCTAATCCACAAGTAATGGCTTCTTTAGCAATTTTTAAGGCATGAAAAAAGTGAGGATCATCTGATGTAACCGCCAATACTTTTTGCCGATTAGGATCATTTTTATTCCAACAACTAAATTGCCATGGTTTAAGACAAACTGATTGAATGTCGTGCCCCCACCAAAAATGACCGCCTCTTTTTTGAGCAATAGACACTCTATTTAAAACCACACACGTAATTGCTTTCATGCCTTCAACGCCTTCACTCCTAGCCTCTCCCCAAATCGTGCGTGCTAAAATCTCAATGGCTCTTTGATCATTCATGTTCTTAATCCTCTTTTGTTGTTTCTTTATTAATTTTGAAATGCACCGCTTCAGCCTTTAAGGCTGTCACATCTAATTTCGATTCAATACGGAGTAAATGCGATACAACGCGGCGTTCTATCTCTCGCACAACCGATATTCGCGCATATTCATTCGACATTTTGAGGGTTTGATCTATGAGTTTTTTCTCCAATTCAAGACGGAGCAAATCACACATTTTTTCATGGTCGTTAAAACGTTTTTCTGTTTCTTTATAATGGCGAATAATCGCAACTATGAGAGACAAAATAACGGGTATATCAAAGCCTGCCAGAAGCCATAAGACATCGGCCTGCTGAGTCAAATTACTCATCATTATTCTTCCTTATATTTATATGTTTTTTTAAATAGAAAAATCAGTATCAGCTGAATAAGCCTCTGATCCATGACGCCAGTCGGGGCGTTTTTGTTGCGGTTTTTGCATCCAACCATGCTGGATACGAATAGGCTCTAATGATAATGCACCAGCAACTGCATCAAGCCCATCATCTTTATTTTTTCCCTTCAATTCTGGGCGCCATTCTTTCATTTCTTGTATGAAAGGGGTAGACGTGACTGATTTATGAACCTTTAAAGCACGCGCCGCTAGCAATGCATCAAAGCTTTCTAAAATACGGACTTCTTTTGCTCTAAAATTTGACGCTTCAACAACACTTGCTGCATTTTTTTCCTGAGCAAGTGTCTTCCTTAAAAGAGACGGCAAAAAACGGCCTATGCCATTAATTTCAACCGTAACAGATGGTACATGAAAACGTTTGAGAAAATCACTTATTTGAACACATTGCTGAGTTGCTTCATCTTGATTGCTCACTGGATCATATTTCAAATACTCAATAGCATGCAGATATCTCTGCCCATATTCATCTGTAAAAACGACTGCGACAACACTTGCATCTCCACCTTTATCACTTGCTTTAAATGAAGGATCCCACCAGCAACTCGCTGATACAAGTTTTTTACCCTGAAGCTTTAACCAAACACGCTCTTGACTAGTTTTTTCTACTAACTCATCCTCATAATAAACGAGGTCTTCCGGATCTAGTCGTCCTTCTGCAATTGAAATTGGACGTAACATCATTTGGCTTAAAAATTTGTTCGGCCCTGTGTGCTTTTTAATTCTTTCAATTTCTTCTAAAGGAAATCGTTCAGGCCACACACTGTGTCCTCTTTCATTCAAGATAGGAAGAACCAGTCTTTTAAATCCTTCTAGGAATATACGTTCCTCTTCAATTTCAGCTCTAGGCTCATCCGCATAAATACTAAAATAATGATGTGGCGTCCCAACATAAAGTTGCAAACCATTTGGAACGAGAACATAATCAATCTCTGCTAAACTTTCTCGTAAAGAATGTCTTTTTTCAACTGTTTCACAACTCGTTGGGACTTCTACATCATCACAAATTATAATATCTGCACGTGATCCTGTCATATTCGCCGTAATTGATCTGGCAAGCATTGAAGGATCTCGCATTTCTTTTTCACGCTTCACTGTAAAAAGATCTGTTGCCCATTGATCTGGATTATCTGGCTTTAACATCTTTGTTAAAGAATGGCGTTCAATGATTTTTTTAACATTACGTACCATCTTCCTAGACAAATTAAGATCGGCGGCTAGAACAAGGATCCTAAGATTTGAGTCTTTGAAAAAAAGCCATGCGCAAAATAATCCAACCAATGTTGACTTCCCACATGCGCGAAAAGCCATTAATAAAAGCTGTCTATTACCGATCTCCCAATTATGATCTAACCACCGTGCTATTTTAATATGAATTTCTGGTGTCTTCATATTTTGTAGATTATTCCAAATAACTACAAAGATATCGAACGATACAGAGTCACTCTGATGTGTCTTCCCGGTCTGCATAAAGTTTTAAGTCCTGTTTTGCTTTTTGTATCAATAAACTAATATCGGTTTGATGCGTTTCTTCAATTTCAGAAATATCAAGAGAGGTATTTTTTAAAACCTTTAATAAACTCTCTAAATGGGAAATCGCCGCTTTACAGGCTGTGTGATGCGAACTAAATTCTTTAGCTTGTAGATTTGTTTCTTGAATTACAAAATCATTATATGTCTGAATAACGCGATTAATAGCATTTGGAAGAAATTCCAAAACCTGATTTTGGAGCTCTTTCATATTCCTCATTATATATCCTTAACAGTTGTCAAAACGCGTCCTAAATCAAGTAAGCTACGACCACTCAACGAATTTGTGTTTCCCAAAACAGATTGACGAATAGAAGCTAATCGCTTTTCAGATTCACTTTGATCGTCAGCGGTTTTTAACAAACTTGATAAGACAGCCGAACCTGAGCCAGATGTCGATATTCCGCTTGCTCCAAAGCGTGCCTTTTGCGCTGCGACAGCACGCTTAGCTCTCTCTTTTCTTTCTTTTTCAGATTGCTGCCTTTGAACCGCAATCCTCTCACTTTCTAAAGATTTTTGCTTTTTTGCTTCTTTTCTTTGTTGCTGTGTTTGTAAAATTGTACCGCCCACAGAAGCGAGGCCTCCAATAGCGCCAATTTTTGGTAATGCAGGTGTTATTGCTCCCATTTTTTTACTCCTTAATATGTGTGTTAATCATTAACTTTTGTTTCCGTCGTGACCGATAAAAGCGTGAAAGGTAAAGGAATAGATTGTGAAATTTTCCATTGCCCCGAGCTCATATCTCGGTGCCAGCCAAGAGATCTTATTTTTTTATCGCCATCAAATGTTTCATAGGGTTGCCCAGGTATTTGCTCATTTTCTAAAATATCAATGAGCCCAGATCCCACATCTAAATAGAGTGCCGCTGTGTTTTCTATTCTAAAAACAGCTTCGATCAAACGTGTTGCTTTTGCATTTCCTGTATTTGATACAGTGCTTGGTGGTAAAGGTTCAACAATATGCGTGTAAGCAAGACCTATCACAACTTCTTGGGCAGAGGTATCCAGCGTAATTGTTCCTGATGATACGACCTTATCAGATTGTACCATTCCATCCGCAACAATTGAGACGGTTTGCCCTTCTAAATGCGTTAAACCAGACCAAACTGTTTTTGCTGTTTCAGAACTTCCTCTTAATACTGAATCAAGATGAATATCTTCAGATAGTTTTTCCACCATCACATCACCATCTCTATCAACGAGGAAATAAATCATGTCATTTACTGATGTCACAGATTTAATCTCGCCTGATGTTTCAATTCTTGTCCAAGCCGCAATTGCCTCTTCTCTATACACCGTTAAAACACCGACGCTTCCATCTTCCATGACAACAAATAACAATCTATTTTGACTATCAAAAGCTTGGTCAACGGGGGTATTAATAATATGCCTTGCCAGTAATGCAAGATCCGTTGCTTTATAAGCTGCTTCAACATCTGCATATAGAAACTCTCTCAGTTCTTTCCCATTACGCGCCGAGAATAATGTTGCACCATCGATATTAATGGGAGGCACATAAAGATCTGTTCTTGAGCCAACACGCGTTTGTCTGGACACTTGAACAGTTTCTGGTGTTAACGGACTTCCTGTGACCATCCATTCCGCGCCTGATGTGAAGACTTGCAAATGCCTACCAGAAAAAAGAGCGGTAATCGCATTTACCTGGTCTGATAAGATAGAAAAAGAAATTGCTTCATCATCCAATCCATCTCCTTCGTCAAAATTATAAAGATCACCTGTCTTAGAAAACCATAAACGGTTTGGTAAGTCTTTTGACCCGCCAAACACCAATCGATCTTGATGGAAAGCAGCTGTGACAGGCCATCCTCTCTGATTTGAAAAAGCATTTTCTTTCCAATGATATGTGGCCCCTGAAGATGACAGTGAGTTTAAAACAGTTGCTGAAACTGTTGTCGGATTTGAATAACTAATAATTTTCACCTGACCGTCATTTAAGCTAATCACTGTCCCTATTGAATCTGGTGTAAACATTGATGTAGAGGCAACTAAAGCAATCGTTCCCGATGTTCCCGAAGGATTCATCGTAACATTTGGATCAACAAACCGGTGTTCAGGATGATAAACCAACCCAGATTCAGTATAAAACTCAATCGGGTTAATCGACCAACTTACATCAGATGTTCTTGTAACCAATTGAGGCTCAACCTCAGGGTGACATAAAACTAATGTATCTGCACTTTGTGTCCAGCTTAATTTTTTAATCTGATCTGTTGTATACGTCGTTGTTATTGTTGCAACTAAAACATCCTCTTTATAAACTTCTATTTTTAATGCTGTAAAAACTAATAAGTATGTTTGCTCTGTATTAAATTCAAAATTAATAAGACGTCCTTCACCATCAACTGTATCAATATAATCTGTCCCATACCGTCTAGTAACCCCTCCAGTTGGATGAATAAACACATTCTTCATAGTCAAACCACCATTCTCGTAAGCACGCAAATCACCGCGACCTAAAAGCCTTGAAGACACTTCACCAGCTGTAAAATTTGTTTTTGTTTGTCGAATTCGTGACATATCTTTATCCTTTTATATAATTATTTTTCTCTCTTTAATCACGCGCATTGATAAGGGCAAAATCTTGCACACTAATTGGTGTATCTTGCTGTGCGTCAATCAACTTTGCTTGGCGTAACTCTTGTTCAGCCATCTCAAAAAGTGTTTTTGTTCGGGTTGTGCTCTCCGTTATTGGGATACACAATTCTGCGGCTAATCGCGCAACTATTAGTTGATCAAAGAAAGGAGGGAAATCTTCATAATTTGGTTGAAAAATATATGTTAAAACAACATCTTCATAATTTGTGTGTAATGTTTTTTGATAGACACGATAATCAAGACCACGCCCTTTTATACCCGTCCCAGCCGAAATAACACGCAAGAAATCGGCAGGTAAATCAAATGCATAACTATAATCAGCAATCGGATCTGTTTCAGCTTCAACCAGTGTTGATTGAGCCGTAGCAAACCCCCATGGATGTGCTGATAAAAGCATTTTTGTAATTGGTTCTAAGAAAATAGATGCTGTTTTTGCTTCAGCTGTATTCTCAACAAAACTTTCAATTGTACTCGCCCCTAAGCGAACGAGCGCTTGATTGGCAATTTCTAAATCTGTTAAAGCCATATGACACTCCTTTTATAAAAAAAGACAGCGCATCTAAAAAAGACGCGCTGTCAAAATATAAGATAATTAAACTATGTTTTATGCTGGTGTTTCATCACAAAGAAGTTTGAATACGCCTGTATCATCTACAAGGCCAGCACCTTGGCTCATCATATTATTAACAAAATAAGCCGCGCGATCACCGTGCCATGTGATATCTGTTTGAATATCCATAGCGCTGGCATGTGCAATCGCATTCTTGTGATAAATAAAACATGTACGAACATCACCACCATCAACAGGAAGTCCTGTCATTGGGATCCATGATACACCCAACCAGTTTTTAACTTGCAACCCATTATAAGGAAGATTTTGTAAACCAACGTAATCTGCACTTGAAAATTCTTCGATTTGAACAAGCTCACTCCATTGTTTGTGACCAACAACGGCATAACGTTGTCCATCATCTGGTACATCATTATCACCTAATGTTTCTAAAGCTTCGAACACTTTATCCTTAGTAAGGCCTGTTGTGTTATCTGCTGATTCTGAGGTTGCTGTACCAAGAGCTGTAATAATCAACTCATCTGTTTTACGTCCTAAAGCGTATGCGCCTGCATTGGCAGCAACCGCGCGCTCATCAATATTAAGTTTCAATTCATCTAAGCGATCGATCCATTCACCCGCATAATAATCAGATAATGAAACTTCTACTGCAGCGTGTGCAACATCCATTACAGGCACAAAATCATGACGTGTTTTTGTTGCAGCTGTTCCTTTGCCAATTGTTTGGAAATATGTTGATGCACCACGCACATTATTTTTTGAACGGACCGTACCACGTAGCTTTGATCCTTGACGCTGAAAAGCTTCGTGAACTTCACGTTCGAACTGTTTAATAAATGCATTATCTACTGTACTAACCATTTAAAGTACCTCTTTCTTGTATAAAATTAATTTTGAAATAGAAGCGGTTATCATCATTTTTATAAAAATGATGGCCACAAAAAAAATGACCCCTTACAAAAGAAGGGGTTACCATTTTTTAAGATATTTACGACTTGTAAAAGTCTTGGAATGCTTGTGTTACTTTCGCAACAAAAGCAGGGTCTTTATCACGCCAGTATTTAGGATCTCTAACCATATTCTTGAGTTCCTCATCACCAGCTTGAAGTGAAGGCGTTTTTTCTTTAATCGCTTTTGGTTCTGATGATTGCATCATTTGATATAGCGCCATTATGCCTTCATAACTTGTTGATAAAGCTTCTAAAATCTCTGGAGCTAAATTCTTTTCACCAAATGTCTTTAACTGACGTGCGATTTCTTTATATTTGTCGGCACCGCCAAATTTTTCATTCAATCGCCCCATTTGTTTCTCAGCTTCAAATTCTCCAGCCAATTCTGAAACCATCGGAACTAGTTTTTCAGCCGCCATATCATAGACCAATTGGACTTGTCTATTTGTGAAACCAAGCTCAAACATTTTTTCATTTAGATCATCATCGTAATCAAATAAATTATGATCCATATTCACATCATATTGCTTCGGGTTTTCAGGCATATCACTCCCATCACCCAAACTGAGTTTCTTTTCTAATTCTTTATAAGATTTAACAAGAGCTTCTATATTTGTTTCTCCTGTTTCTGAATTAATAAATTTCTCAGGAATTATTGTATCTGTATTTTGTTCGTCCATTTATTATACTCCTTAACGTTTAAATATCACCACGACCTTGCTTAACAAGAGTCATTATTGTTGCAAAAAAAGACCGTCGCCCTTCTTGATAAAAAAGAGCCTCGCTCGATACATTCGGGCCTAGTGTTTTTTCTAATGCCAGAAATTTTATATAAGCCAAAACTTCTTTCCCTTCCTCTGTTGAAAAACATTTTGCAAAAAGTTTAGGCCATTCTTTTTCTTTAGATATCACACTCGCAATCAATGAAATATCAGCTTGTTCGGTTTTATTTTTAGAATTCTTAAACATATTCATCCTCAGTAATTTGTGTTTTTTCTATCGGAGAGCTTTGTATAAAATGTTCAGGGATGCCGAGCTTATCTGCTGCGTATTTCATGACTTGTTCTGAATCAATCATCGTACTTAAACCACCATTAATTGACAGAGCCTGAGCTACCCATGATAAAAGTCGTTGTACATCTCTGCTATTTTGAGCTTGGGCAATTGGTGACGTGTATCGAACACCAACTATGCGACCATCTAAATCTAAATCTGGTATTTCACCGCGCCTCCTCAAAATAGAATAACAACGCTTTAATAAAGGCATGAGTAACTCAGACTGCAGACGACCATAAGTCGCACCCAAAATACGTGTCACTTCACCAGAGCGTTCTAACACTTCTGTGGCTGTCATATTACGTCCATCTAAAGCCGCTAATTTATCAACCAAAAGAGCATTTTTAATACGTGTCCTTAGATCTTCTAAAACCAACTGGGACACATCAAAATTACCAGGCATCTCGAGTGGTTTTAATCCCGCAGAGCCAACCGCTTTTGGAATAATTGTTCCTGGTACTAATTTAATATTAGCAGGGTTTAAAACGCCATCGTCATCCGCTTGCCAAATGCCTGTAACAGCAATTGAGGCGTTCTTTAAAATAAGCTCAACAACCTTATTTGCCGTTTTAATATCAGGCAGTGATTTCATGACAGGAGAACGTCCATATATTTCCCCAGGCGATTTTGTCCATCTAAATGTAATAAATGGTGATTGATCAAAAACACCCTCTTCTAAGACAACACTATCCTCATCATTTTCTAAAAAGGCATAATATTTGTAATGATTTTCATGAGGAATAACCGCTTCGATAACTGAATATTTTTTTTGTTGTGCTTGTGCTAATTCTTCTTCTCTTTCGAAAATTGAGTAATTTTCAAGATCGCCAAATCGTTTTTTTAATTGCGCTGAAGTCAAGTCAACTTTTCTATAAGTAATCGATAAGCGTCCATCTTCTCCTTCTAAAACATAAAGCTGAGAAAGAGGGATTGCTGAAAATTGAAATGCTGAAAAATCGCCAACAAGTGCTTCTTCAACTAATAAGCTTCCTGTCCCTGCTGTCACGAGATCCATAAAAGCTTGATGCATTTCAACAATGAAATTTGATCGATCAAAATGATCTTGCATTATCCTTGTGGCTTGCTCTAGAGCCGGGCTTAAATCTTCTCTTTCTTGATCTGTTAAATCAGATCCAGGAACAAGAGAAAACCAACTTGACCAGGCAGGCGTTAATTCACTTAACAAGCTTGCGCTTAATTGATCAACGGCATTCATCGCTGTTGCATCAAAAATCTGACTTGTCCTATGTCCACCCCGAGAGAATGCGCCTGAAAACGATAATCTCTGTGGCAATGTATAATCATAACATTCTTGCCAATGACCTTCCCATGGTGCACGGACATCGCTCGCAAAAGAAAAAAGCTGACGAAGTTCGGTCAGCTTTTCCTCACGGTTCTCATCCTGTTTTATATCATCTAACATGCTTCATCCTTTCCTTTTATTCACCTAATAATTTCTTACGCTCTGGTACGATTGAATTTGTATTATTCAAAACACCTCTCAAAGAGGTTCGTACTGTTTGATCTTGGATTGATTTTTGATAAAGTGCCGCCTTGTTTTTTTTGACTTCTTCAAGTTCTTCTTCCTTGACAGGTTTAACCTCAGGGGCTTTTGGTTTTGGTATAATTTTTCCCATTATAGATCTCCTTTATAATATGTATGGATATAACGTCTTAATTGCCATGGTGTTAAGATCCACCATTTTTGTATCCCAAGTACCCGTTTTACGACAGATACACATGACAGAATGCCAAAATGTCTCACTGTTAGTGATTTTTTTCCAAGCATCACTCTACAAACATCATGACCTTGAAAATTAAGCCACATAGGGAGGTCTGAAACATGCTTCTTTGGAACCATTTGTATATCGCAATAAGTTGATAATGGGTCGATACAACACCATGACTCCTCAAATTCTAAAACAACAAAACAATGTCGATATCCTTTTTTCAATAGATGTAGCCATTTCAATTCTGTTTCTCCTGAGAAGGCAATATAAGCTGATAATGGCATCGTTTGTGTGATAGGTGGGTTGAAATATTCTTTTCTCATGACACGCATGTTAAGACTGGTTTTAATAACTTCTTTTGCTTAAAAACATCTTCTAAAATCTCTAAAGCTTCCTCCCAAATATAATGTGCTTTTTGCTCTCTATGTTGATCACTCATAGGTGGAAAACCTCTTTTACCGTAATGTGTTAACACTCGAATATGGTCTATAAGCAAGCGGCGCGTTCTATGAAGTCTATTAATGATCGTATAAATATCATTTGGTTCACATGGTCGCGTCATATTATCACCACTCATACGAGCGCAATAGGCTCCATCTGCGCGAGCCTCTAATGATTTCATAAACCAAAACCACACTTCTTGTGCATTTTCAAAAAGACAAACTTCTTCTGTTTGCCCTGATGTGTTTTCCACATGCTTTGACATTGTTACTCCTTATTTATATTTGCGTATTTTATCTACTGCCTAAAAAAGTATGCGCCTTTATCACCATGGTATGTATTTCATGAAGATTATTTTGTTTTTAGACACACTTTTCCTGCTTCTGATAGTAACTATATAGGATTTTTTTCCTTTGTAAACACTTTTTTAATTTTTTTATGTTTTTATTCCTAAAGACAAGGAATAACTTTTGTGGCAGAAATAAATAATGTTTAATCATAGTGATATTTGGAATGCAATTGATAAATTGGCTGAAACTAAGGGATACTCTCCTTCAGGGTTGGCAAAATTGGCTGGGCTCGATTCGACTACTTTTAATAAAAGTAAACGTATAACAGCGACAGGAAAGCTTAGATGGCCGAGTACTGAAAGCATTTCTAAAATCTTATTCGTGACTGAAACGCCTTTATCAGAATTTATGACTTACTTAAATGGGGAAGCGATGGAGCTTCATTATAATCACCTCCCTTATATTAATGAAGACAAGACATCTTCTATGGAAGCAATGCCTTTTGAAACACAAGAGAAATTTGCTTTTTTTCCTAATGATAAGAATAAACGCCTCGCTTTTGAAATTTCAACAATGGATTTTGCCCCTCATTACCCTGCAGGAACTATTTTAATATTAGACATTGAAGCCGAACTCCGCAGAAAAGATAAAGTTCTCATTCATAAAAGTAATAATCAATTTCACGTTGGAACACTCAAAACAGAAACATCAAACCGTATTTTCCTTGATTATGCTGATAAAGAGATTGAAATAGCAAAAGAAGACATAGATTGGTCTGGTCGTATTTTATGGGCTGGACAGTAGATATCGATAAAGATACACTTTCTATATGAACGATGTCCTTACATACATACACCCCTTTCTAATTGATTTCTTAGCCTTATCTCCTTTTTTTATTGCGATTATATTATCCTTTATTGATGGTTTGATAGGATTTAAAGCGCCCCCTCTGTGGCAGATCATAAAATCTATTGCTGCTGTTTTTTATAAACGCTTAAACAGAGAGGGTCGATCAGTGAAAGCAAGGAAAACAAGAGGATTCATTGTTCTTATCCTCTTTGCCTCTGCAACTCTTTTTATGATTCGTGCTGCCATACCCCATATTGAAAACACATTATATATGTCTTTTTTCGAAGGCTTTATCCTCAGCGGTTTTATCTCGACAAGCGCTGTTTGGGTGAGCAGTTACAAGCTTAACAAAACCCCAGATAAGAATAAGATAGCCCCCCTAACCCAAGATGAACTACTGACAGCAGATGATTATAAACTAAGAAAACACATTATTACGTACCAAGCGCGTAGTTTAGAGCGTTTTTTAATTGCTCCTCTCTTCTTTTATTTTATAGGAGGACTTTACCTTCTTGTTTTTGCAATGACCATTTCCGCACTGACATTCAGTTCGAATTTCAAAACACAACATAGTCGTGATTACAGCCAATTTATTAAAAGAATTGATATTGTATTCACTTACATTCCAGCGCGAATAACTGCCTTAATCTTGTGCCTTATAAGTGTTTTTGTTCCTTTTGCTTCTTTTAATAAAACACGGTCTACGATAAACCAAGCTACTAAATTTAATGACCCAAA
Organism: uncultured Rickettsiales bacterium; assembly: GCA_950054255.1. Lineage (GTDB taxonomy): Bacteria > Pseudomonadota > Alphaproteobacteria > Micavibrionales > CATLOR01. The sequence continues at coordinate 44,422 of CATLOR010000001.1, forward strand.
TGCGGGTTGGAGCTTGTCTGCTTATGCGGGAAGTCTTGATATCACTCTTGCTGGTCCTGCTTTACAAGAAGGGAAAAGCACAGATCAGCCTTGGGTTGGCCCTGAAAAATCTTCTGCAAAAATCGAAAAACAACATGTAATCAAAGGACTCTTCCTTCATTTCTATGCAACTATTATGATTGTGGCTTTTTGCCTTTTCTTAAATTAAAACTTGCCATAACTATAAAACCTGATTAAGGTCAATACTATGCGTAGTAGAAAATTAATTGATAATAATAACAACAATAAAAGTACTTACGATGGGTCACTTGCAAATCATATCCCTATGTCGTTAGTCGCACTCGATTATCTTGACGCAAATCGTTTCACAATGGGGAAATACGTCAAAGAAGCAAAAGAGCGTATGAGTCTCAAAGAATTTGGTGATGAACAAATAAAAAAAGAGATAACACCGCTGCTTGACCGAGGTGTCCCTGATCTTGAGCTCTCATGGCGTCATTATATTGAAGAGCAATTAGAAGAACATGCCCCAAGAGAAATCTTAAATGACTTATTTCCACTCCTTGTAACTGGTATTGCCACAGGTGCTTTTCACCCTCTTATCCGCTTGAGTTACGCTCTTGAAACACATAATCAAGAAGAATTTGTTGCGGCGATGGCTTATTGGGCTTCTCATTACGAAGAACTCAACAATAAAACCTCTGAAATAATTATTCCTGCTGATTTAAAAGAAATTTTAATTGATGCCACAGATGCAAATTTTGCCAATCCAATCGTAGCCCAAGGAAATACTATTTTTCACAAAATGAAATCAGTTTCCTTATCAACCGAGTTTAATAAAAATTCGTATATTTTAGAAATGGATTTTGATGACTATATCGATCAGAGCTCTCTTTACGCTGCTTATTTATTTAACAGGGACTTTGATTTCACTTTACTTCATGTCACAAGCTCTACAATGGCTTTGCGCCTTATTGGCGACTATCTAACGAAAGAAAATAAAGGACTTGCTGTCCGTCATCATTTCCATGCTTTTCGATGCGCTCATTATGTTGCAGGTGCTCCGCGTGTCACAACACCCATGACTAATACAAATACACCAGAAATTGAATGGAAAACATTAAATAAACAAGCCGTACAAACGCTTGATGATCATGTTTTGAAAGTAACATATCTATGCCTGAAAGAAGCACAACATTATAAAAGACCTTTTTATAAATCTCTTGCAAAAGGCTATATAGAACATCACACGAAACCAAAACCTTAACAAATTATTATGGGAAAATTTTTTACTTCCCTCTAAAATCCATCTATGTGATAATAAGATATAAGGAGTTTGGTATGGATACCTATGATCTAAATATCGCAGAATTAAATGCTTTAACAACCTTGTTGTTAAATCCAGAAAAAGGTAATAACAGTGAAATTGAGGCTATTATTTCTCTAAGTCCCTCTCACTTTTTAACCTTAGCCTTACATCATCCGCATTTACAAGATCCTTTCTATATTCAAACAGCTCTTAAAAATGTTGTCGAATCAACAGATCAAAATGCTGATAATAAAGACTTTTTCAGACACAGTTTTTTCAAACACTTCGCTGAAGGTCATTTTGATCATATGCTTCGCCCTTACTTTATGGGGCGTGAAGGTAAAGCATTACATGCTTGCTTCATGGATATTGCAGAAGATTACACAGGAACGATGGTTCACCTCTATACAATCACAGGAGGTGCCTATAAAGAGCTTAAACCTGAGAAAATTAAAAGTCACTTAGAGGCATTATCTACATTGGATTTGAATAAAAATGCGCCTATCCAACGCCGTTATCTAGAATTTTTACATCATATGGACGAATCTGTCGCCCTCTTAGATCTACTGTTGGAAGAAGATCAAAATGCTTATAATGACATTTCTAAACGTATAAAGGTACAAGCTGCTGCTTCTGTAATTGTCAAAGATCTAGAAAAAGTCATGGCTGATGAAACCTTCTCCGCGCATTCTTTTATAAAAACACTCAAAGAAAAAGATGAGCATGTGAATGATATGATGCAAGGTGCATTGAATCTTGCCTATTCTTTACTCATTGAAAATGTAAGAACGTATGGTGAAAATGCGGATCTCATTTGCGACGCTCTTGCTGATAAAATTGATGACATTATTAATGGCTATGAAGCCCTTTATGATATCACCTTACATCCACCAATCTATCAAGAAAATGCTTGGTCTAAGCTTTTGAAACCAAAACCTAAAGAGGCACGCGTTTCAGGTGAGGATTTTATGAAGCCAAAACCTAATCCATCACCAACTCGTAACGCAACTAAATAAATTAATAAAAGACTTCTAGGAAATACAACCCTTCAGGTGGAGCTGTTGGTCCTGCTTTACATCTCGTTTTTGCTTCTAAAGCACTGCGCACATCTTCAGCTGTCCACTTTCCCTCTCCCACAAGTTTTAGTGTCCCGATAATATTTCGGACCTGATGGTGCAGAAAAGAGCGTGCTTTTACAAACATCACTATCTCATATCCTCCGTTAATGACCTCTTTTCTTGAAAAGGTGATTTCATCAATTGTTTTCACAGGAGATTTTGACTGACAAAGAGAAGCTCTAAAACTTGTAAAATCATGCTCACCGACTAAAACATTGGCAGCTTCTTGCATAGCATCCATATTGAGCTGATGCTTAATCCACCATACACGCCCCTTATCAACAACAGGGCAAGCCGGACGGCATAAGATCCTATATATATAAGAACGCTCTTTCGCCGAAAAACGTGCATGAAAATCAGGCTCAACCGCCTCTGCTGATAAAACAGCAACATCATATTGCTTTAAATGATAATTCAACCCATACAAAATACGCTGAGGCTTTATTGTCTTAATCATATCAAAATGCACAACTTGTCCCAAAGCATGAACACCAGAGTCCGTACGCCCTGCGGCAACTGTCTTAATTGTTTCACCACTGATTTTGTATAGAGCCTCTTCTAGCACGCTTTGCACAGAGATAACCTCAGGTTGTTTTTGCCAACCACAAAAATCACGACCAAAATATTCAATTTTGATCTTCCATCTTTGACCTGATGTTTCTTGGGTATCTTCACTCATGAGGAAACTAATATATCTCCAACCTTTAAACCATAGCCATTCATGAAAGCACTTCCTGTCATTTTGGATTTTGACTCAGGCTGCACTTCATCAAGGCGTAAAGCGCCGTATTGACCACAAGCAATCGTTAAATTCTTATCGATAATCTCTCCAGCTTTTCCTGTTATATCTGGGCAATAGGTTGAGCTAATAATTTTACATCTTTTGCCTGAAGGTAAGACAATATACGTTCCTGGCCAGGGAGAAAAAGCTCTGATCTTACGGTCTAAAACATCAGCATCAAGAGAAAGATCCAAGCATCCTTCCTGTTTTTCTAATTTATGAGCATAGGTTGCTAACGCATCATCTTGTAATACAAATACAGCCTCTCCTTGAATAATTTCATACACACTCGGAACAATCAAAGTTGCGCCCATTTCAGATAAAGCATCATGTAAACCAGAGGCCGTTGTATTGCTTAAAATCTCAACACTGTCTTGTTTCATAACAGCGCCTGTGTCTAAACCTTTTTCCATCTGCATAATGCAGATACCTGTTTCTTTATCTCCCATTTCGATTGAACGTTGAATAGGAGCGGCACCACGCCATCGCGGTAATAAAGAACCATGAATATTAATACATCCAAATCTAGGTGCATTTAAAATAGCTTCAGGTAATATCAAACCGTATGCAGCAACAATTGCGACATCAACTTCATGAGATGCAAAAATATCTTTATCAGCTTGGTCTTTAAAGTTTTTAGGATGAAAAACGGGGATGTTTTTTGATTCCGCATATAACTGGACCGGTGATTTCTTTACCTCATAACCACGACCAGCGGGTCTTGGGGGTTGCGAATAGACAGCAACGATCTCAAATCCTTCTTCATATAAAGCAGCAAGAGCAGGAACAGCAAAGTCAGGTGTCCCCATAAAAACTAAACGAGGCTTAGACATTTAAGTACTAGCTCCTTTTATCAACGTGATTGTTTTTTAAATTTACGCAAGATCATATTGCGTTTCAGCGACGATAAATGATCAACAAATAAAACACCATTTAAATGATCCATTTCATGTTGAATACAGGCCGCCAATAATCCATCTGCTTTCATAAGCTGTTCTTTACCATGATAATCTGTATATTTAACATGGACTTGCGCTGGGCGCGTCACTTCTGCATACATTCCAGGGACTGATAAACATCCTTCTTGACACGACGCCTTCTCTTCCGATTTCCACACAAGCTCTGGATTGGCAATATAATAAACCATTTTACCAGCTTCGCCTTCTTCTTGCAGATCAATCGTGATTAATCTTTTTAAAACGCCAATTTGATTTCCTGCTAAACCGATCCCTTTATCATCATACATTGTTTCCAACATATCATCGAAAATCGCACGCACCTCATCAGTGATCGCATCAACGGGCTTTGCTATCTCACGAAGTTCAGGAGCAGGGGGTGTTAAAACAGGATGAATTGCCATAGTCTTAGTTATCTCACAAAAAAAGTATTATTTATTAGTAAAATGGTGATTTTAGCTCAAAAAATCAAGCTTTTTTACTTTTTCCCTCTGTTTCGGGCTCAGATCCCAACAATTCAGGTGCCGTTACCATACGTGTTGTTTGTTCTAAAGGCTTTAATTCAGGAAGTTCTTTTTTCTTAGAAGTAACATGCAATGTTTCAAATTTACGCGCTGCGGGTAATACACTTCCCTCTAAAGAGCCAATTGCACTATTATAGCTGCCAAGCGCATTATTTAAATTCTTACCCATTTTTTGTAAATGATCTCCAAAAACAGCTAAACGGTTATAAAGCTCAGATCCAAGATCTGCTATTTCACGTGCGTTTTCAGTAATCTTTTCTTGTTGCCATCCATAAGCCACCGCACGTAATAAAGCCACCAATGTTGTCGGGGAGGCTGGGATAACTTTATGCTCAATCCCATATTCTAATAAGGTTGGGTCTTTTTCAACTGCGGCACTAAAACAGCCCTCATTGGGTAAAAACATCACCACAAATTCAGGACTTTCAAACTGGTCCCAATAACTTTTAGAAGATAAGCCTTTGATATGATCTTTAACGCGTTTAGCCAAAGAGGCCATCGCTTCATCACGTTTCTCAGGGGATACATCATCACGCAAGCTATCATAATAAGCATCAATTGGTGCTTTTGCATCAACGATAATCTTTTGTCCACCTGGCATACGAACAATCATATCTGGTTTTTTCAAAGTCCCTTCATCACGGAATGAATCTTGTTCAACAAAATCGACATGTTCAATCATCCCAGCCATCTTAACAGTATTACGCAGATGAATTTCACCCCACCGTCCTTTAGAAGTCGGTGAACGTAACGCTTGGACCAAATTATTTGTTTCACGACGCAAACGTTCTTGATCATCTGTCATCTTCTCAAGATATTGACGCATGCCTTCATAAGCGCCTTTACGCTCTTTTTCTAACAAATTGATCTTCTCATCCATTTTCTCGAGCGAGCTAGACACAGGTTTTAAAGCTGCTTCAATGGCTTGCTGTTTTTTCTCTAATTCTTTAGCCGATTCCACAGTCGATTTTTCCAGAGTCTGTTTCGCAAAATCCAAGAAGCTTTTTGTATTATCTTGAAGCGCATCTTTTCCAATCGCTTTAAAGACATTAACGAGCTCTTCTTTTGCTTTCTCAACTGTTTTAAATTCACGTGCAAACTGTTCTTGTTCATGGCGTAAGTCACTTTCTAAGCGTGCACGAATAGCACCCATTTCAATCAGCTGATCTGATTTATCTTCTAACACTTGTTTTGTTTCAGAGAGCTCAACCGTTAAATGTTCAACTTTACTTGCCATCTGAGCATGTGCATTTAAGCGCTTTAAAATCCAGAAAACGAACGCAAGACCTACGACAACAAAGCCTGCCAAAAACCCCATATAAAAATGCATGTTTAAAAAAGAATCTACCATAAAGATAATTAGAACATAAAAAGAACAAAAAGACGAGTCTAAAAGTCGATTAGATAAACCCAGCTGCGCGCGCAACGCGAGCTCTTAAAAGATCAATACCTGTTTTATCTTCACTGCTTGTTAAAATAGGAAGAGGATAGGCCGCTGGGTGTTCACCCAAAATTTTATGCGTTTTTTCAATAATTTTTGGACGATCCGCTTTAACAAGCTTATCAGCTTTTGTTAAAACAACTTGATAAGAAACCGCGGCTTCATCAAGCATAGTCATCATCTCTTTGTCATTGGCTTTAACACCATGGCGCGCATCAACCAATAAACAAGCCATTTGAAGAGAACGACGCCCTTGTAAGTAAAGCTTCAACATACGTGTCCAGTCTTTAACCAATGTTTTCGATACTTTTGCATAGCCATAGCCAGGCAAATCAACAATATTAAGCTGATCCCCGATCTCGAAGAAATTCATCTCTTGAGTACGCCCAGGCGTATTTGATGTTCTCGCAAGAGCCCTTCGGTTTAAGGTTGCATTTAATAAACTCGATTTACCAACATTTGAACGCCCAGCAAAGGCGATTTCAGGCAGTTTATCCGCAGGTAGTTGCTCTAACTTAGCTACCCCCATAATAAAACAGGCTTCTTGTTTAAAAAATATTTTAGCCTGTTTTAGATCCGATGGCATCAGATCAAAATCTTTACACTCTTGCATGACTTTTTATCCGTTTATTTAGGTACGTATTTTTTAGGAAGCTGCTTTGTTTCCTTTGAATTTCGACGACTTAGCATAATAGCTGGTGCCCCCAACATCATTGCCACCAAAACAGGGTCTTCAACACATAGATAGAATTCTTCATACTGATCGTCTTTATAGCCGATAAACTCAAACTCTCTAATTAAAGTTGCTCTATCCACGTCGATTACGGTTTTATCATTAAACGATAAATATTGCATCACTTTATATTGTAAAAAATTCGCGATTTGATTAGGCGCGAAATTGCCAATTGAATCATCCATAAAGTCTTTATGATATAACAAGTCAACAGGGATATCGAACTCATGTGTTTCACCAACTGCATCTTGTTTGATATGTTTCTTAACCCCTAAAGCGGTTGGAATTGCTTCATCCGTTTTCAACTGCTGTAAAACAAGGCATCTATGACGCCACATCTCTTCATTATATTCAAAGCTAAGGCGACCTGTATGAGATGCTTGACGATTATTTGGACCATGCCCTAAGGCAAAGGATAAATCAACTGTATGACTTGTATGATCACAGCCAATATCATTTAAGTAATCAAGGGATTGCAAAGCCATAACAAGAAAACAAGCTTCTAAAGCATAATGACCTTTTTTATCTTCTAGCTGCTCAGACATCTCATTAAACAATCTCATAATACTGTTTTCAGAGAGCATATAACACACATCCAGAGGAAAAATCATTGCTTCCTCATGTGTATAAAAAACACTTGTATCTACGCCAAATTGATTAGACATCTTATTCTTTCTTATTATTACGATAATGCATCATACGCAGAGAAAGAAAAAATTTCAACAAAAATATGAAAAATTAATTACGCCTATATAAAAATGATACATAGCCAAGCCCTGCAAAAAAACCTCCTAAATGAGCCGCCCACGCAACATCATTCACTTCACCAGGAACGCCGACCACTCCAATAAAAATTGAAAGCCCAACCCACAGCAAAATAAAAGGCTTAATCGAAACATTTTCTCCAAGCGCTCCTCTTTTTTGTAAAAGCACTAAAACAACGCCAAACAAGGCCGATATTGCACCACTTGCCCCGATCATTGGTATTGTTGAAAAGGGGTTTATTATAAATTGACATGCCGCTCCAGCCAAAGCCCCTATAAAATAAGAGATCAAAAACTTTCGCGCACCTAACATCCGTTCAACTCCTGCTCCAAAAGCCAGAAGCATTAAAACATTCATCCCTAAATGCAACCAACTACCATGAAGGAAACTATGTGTCAGAGGGGATATCAAGGTTAACACTCCGAAATGATCTATATTTGTAAAATCTGCAGGGATTAAAGAAAAATGCTCAATCAACCAATAATCGACCTCTTGCCCCATAAAATATTGAGCACAATAAATAACGACCAATCCTAAAGAGATATATTTTGTTAAAGGAGGGGCATTAAAGATTGGTGGGTTCGTACGTCTTTTCTTTTCTTTCTCGCGACGCTTTAAACGCTCATATTCTAATCGAATAATATTTTCTTCTTCTTCATTCATATAAATATGTTTGAAATATTCTAGACATTCGGTCAAGATATAATTTATAAGATTAAGTAGAAAGCGAGCGCCCAACTACGATGAATAAATTTTATAGCCTTTTATGCTTAACAATAATTTCTTTAGCTTCTGTGCAAGCTTGGGCAAATGATCCATATGCTGCTCAAAAAGCCTATTTTCAAGAAGCACAAAATAGAGCCGCTAATCAAACAGCCGACAACCTTGTAGATGAAGGTGTAGATCGCCTAGATTCTCTCTTGAATGATGGTTCTCTTGAGGGCCTGTCCGAAACCAATAAAAGAAAAGTCCGCAAAGTTTTACAAGAGAGATCTCTCGTAAATGGTGTTCAAGGACGCTATATGCCAAAAAAAGTCTGGGAAGATGATGTCGATAATGAGGCAGGTGTTAACCTCCTGAAGAAAAGCGATAGCCGTGTTTTATCACGAGATGCCCAAGGCAAAATATCGGCTCCTAAAAAAACATGGAATAACCAATAAGGTATCTTACTTTTATTTTTCACTTTATAAACCAATCATGATAGTTTGAAATCATGGAATTGGATTTAGCTACACTTTTGATAATGATTTTTGCCATGATTGGCGTTGGCTTAAGTGCTGGCTTATTATCTGGTATCTTTGGGCTTGGGGGCGGTATTATTCTGGTTCCTGCTTTATATTATCTTTTTCAATTTTTACATTATAGCGACTCACTGGCGATGCATTTAGCGGTTGCAACCTCTCTTGCACTCAGTGTTCCTGCAACTTATTTTTCGTTCAGATCGCATTTAAAAAAAGAGTCCGTTGATGTAAAGCTCCTTAAAAGTTGGGGCATAACGATCACATTTGGAGTCTTTCTAGGCGCTTATATAAGCACACTTATTGGGGGTGCTCTTATTCTAAAAATCTTTGCGGTTTACCTCATTTTAGTAGCCATCTTTATGGCACAGGGGAAAGAACATAAGCCTCTTTTCGACAACTTCCCGAAAGAACCGTGGCGTGGCATGAGTGGGCTCGTTATTGGAAGCTTATCAAGCTTACTCGGCATTGGTGGAGGTACTTTAACCGTTCCTAAAATGACGATGTTTGGCATTCCTATGCGTCAAGCTGTTGGCACGGCATCTGCTCTTTCCTGCCTTGCCTGTATCTTAGGGGTTGTCAGTCATATCACAACAGGTCTTTTAAATAATGTGCATGAAGCTTATGCGATTGGCTATGTGAATTGGCTTGCTTTTCTCGTCATTGCCCCGTTAAGCATTGTTTCTGCAAAAATGGGGGCCAAACTTGTGCATAAAATAGATGCCAATCAGTTAAGACGTTATTTTGCTCTTATTCTCTTACTTGTTTCAGCTAAACTTTTGAATGATATTTACCATGTCATTCAAATATAGACTTTCTTAAAAAGCCATGGCACACTATGTTTCATGGCAGTATTACATTCAAAAATAAAACCCGAAGACGCAGAATTTCAAAAAAACAAAGACGCTATGAAAGCGCTTGTTGAAGATCTTAAACAAAAGACAGCAACAATTGCCCTAGGTGGCTCTGAAAAAGCACGAGAAAAACATACTCAGCGTGGAAAACTATTGGTACGCGATCGTATCCAAACCTTAATAGATCAAGGAACCCCTTTTCTAGAGCTTTCAACCTTTGCAGCTTATGAAACATATGAAGAAACGGTGCCTGCTGCAGGTATTATTACAGGTATTGGTCAAGTATCGGGTACAAATTGTATGATTGTTGCCAATGATGCAACGGTTAAAGGAGGAACATACTTTCCCCTCACGGTAAAAAAACACCTAAGAGCACAAGAAGTTGCAGAAGAAAACAATCTTCCTTGTATTTATTTAGTAGATAGTGGAGGCGCTTATTTACCGATGCAAGATGAAGTTTTCCCAGATAAAGACGATTTTGGGCGTATTTTCTTTAATCAAGCAACCCTTTCTTCAAAAGATATTCCCCAGCTTGCAGCTGTCTTAGGTTCTTGTACCGCGGGAGGCGCCTACATTCCTGCAATGGCAGATGAATCTATTATCGTGAAAGAACAAGGGACTATTTTTTTGGGAGGACCTCCCCTCGTTAAGGCTGCAACAGGTGAAGAAGTATCCGCAGAAGATCTTGGTGGCGCTGATATTCACTGTAAAATATCTGGTGTTACAGACCATTATGCCCTATCGGATAAGGATGCTTTAGCAAAAATGCGTGCCATTGTTGCAGGTTTATCTATAAAAAAACCAGAAACGCCTTTTGCCACAAAAGAAACAAAAGAACCTCTCTATAATTCTGAAGAGCTTTACGGTATTGTTTCAACGGACTTAAAAAAACCACATGACGTTCGAGAAGTGATTGCTCGTATCTTTGATGGCTCAGAATTTGAAGAATTTAAAGCACAATATGGTACAACTCTTGTCTGTGGTTTTGCCCATCTCTATGGCATTCCAGTTGGGATTGTTGCTAATAATGGTATTTTATTTTCTGAAAGTGCCTTAAAAGGTGCACATTTCGTAGAGCTTTGTGCGAAACGTAAAATTCCTCTTATCTTTTTACAAAACATCACAGGCTTTATGGTAGGCAGTAAGTATGAGGCTGGTGGCATTGCCAAAGATGGTGCAAAATTCGTCACAGCTGTTTCTTGTACAAAAGTGCCTAAAATCACAATGGTGATTGGTGGCTCTTTTGGCGCTGGGAATTACGGTATGTGTGGTCGTGCTTTCGCACCACGTTTTTTATGGATGTGGCCGAATGCGCGTATCTCTGTTATGGGCGGTGAACAAGCCGCCAATGTTCTAGCGCAAGTACGACAAGACCAATTAAGCGCAAAAGGGGAAACATGGTCTGAAGCTGACCAAGAAAAATTCAAAAAACCCCTGAGAGATCAATATGAAACACAAGGTCACCCCTATTATGCATCTGCACGTCTATGGGATGATGGCATTATTGATCCAAAAGATAGTCGCCGCGTTTTGGGGTTAAGCTTAACAGCGGCTTTGAACGCAGAAATCGAAGACACCAAATTTGGCATTTTTAGAATGTAGGACCAATCATGAGCGAAATTCTCCTTTCATCTTTAACGCAAGACGGCATTTTAACACTGACCTTAAATAGACCAGAGGTTCACAATGCTTTTAACGAAGATATGATTGCTGCCCTTACCACCCAATTCCAACAAGCTGGTAATAATCCAGACGTAAAACTTATCATTTTAAAAGCCAATGGTGAGAGCTTTTCTGCAGGTGCTGATCTAAATTGGATGAAACGCGCGGCTTCTTTTACTGAAGAAGAAAATATCGAGGATGCAGCTAAACTTCATGATATGCTGGAAACCATAGACACCTGTCCTAAACCTGTTATCGGCGTGATCCATGGGGCTTGTTATGGTGGCGGTGTGGGCTTAACGTCTGTATGCGACATCACAATTGGCTGTGAAAAAACACTTTTCTGTTTATCTGAAGTAAAGCTTGGTCTTATTCCAGCAGTTATTGCCCCCTTTGTTATGAAGACAATTGGTGCAAAGACTTTCCGCCATTTAAGCCTGAGCGCTGAAGCCATATCGGGCGAGCAAGCCCTAACAGCTGGTTTTATTACCCATTTCACCACTGATTTAAAAGAAACGACAGCTTTTTTAACAAAGCTTTGCTTAAAGGGATCACTTCAAGCGCAAGCCCACATTAAAAGCCTTATTCGCGCCCTAGAAACGGAGAACACCCCAAAAGCGATCACAACCAAAGCCATTGCAAAGGCGCGTGCCTCAAAAGATGGACAAGAAGGCATCGCCGCTTTCCTCAATAAAAACAAATAGTTTCCATATTTTTAATTGACATATTAAGCAGCCTTCTTTATAGTCAGCTCCTGTAATTATATTATAAGGAGATTAGCAATGGTGTTTGCAGACGGATATGAGCCAGACGATGTAATCCCATCACCCAAAAAGGCTGATGATAACGCATTAAATGAACACGATCGTGAATTATTGTTGGATATTTTCAACAGCTTTGCCGAGCGCTTTAACCATGTGGAAGAAACAAAAGCCTATATTGAATCCTTCATAGCCTGTGTCAATAAACTAAAGCCAAATACGCTCAAACTCACCGATGAAAAACCTTTTCACGTCCTTTCATTAACACACACACCTTTCCCTATATATGCATCTTTAAACAAAGAAACTGGGAACCTACATATTAATAGTGAACGACATTCAAGTGCTGGACGCCTTTTGACCGATATAGCCCTAGAAGAAACAGATGTGTGTTTTACCGCTTCGTCTGGTTCTAGCAAAATTCCAGATCACGCTTTAATCAGTAAAAATCATATTATAGCCGCCCAAGATAATCACTCTGTAGTCACCCCTCATAATGGAGTATCTGTATTAATGGTTCCCGCCCACAGAGCGATCCCGATTTTAAAGAAAATTTTTGCTTATTATCTAAGTAGTATGAATCTTTCCCCTGAGATTAAAACATCGAGTATGCAACTCGCAAAAAACAAAGGACATATGTAATGACATCATACCATTCACAAGACCGCTTTTTACAAAGCCTTTTTGATACGGTTTCACAACAACATCTCTATATTGATGAGGTAACAGCTTTCATAAAAACATTCATAAATTCTCTTGATACACATCCAAAAACGAAAGGGTTGGCTGAGGAATATATTGAATGTGAATTCTTCAAATTTCATGAAGATGATGGATATTGCTCTTATGATATCTCAGAAATTAGCGATGATGATGACATCGTGGAAATACAAATGGGTCTCGAATTTCAAAATAATGAAGGTAATTATCATATTTGTGTTAATGTAAATAAAACATCGAACGCCATTTTTATATACTCACATGATGATCGTTCTTTTGAAGGACAGTTTCATCTAGGACATTTAGCACTTCGCACCCAAGATATCGTTTTTTCAGAAGAAAACTACATCGCTCCTAATTATTATATATCCCAACCCAATTCGATCTTAGCTAATATGCGCGAGGATGCTGCCGTCAAAGATAAAGGCGTACATTCCCTTTCCGTTCCACCGCACAGGGGTATCGAAATATTAAAACCCCTCTTTGCGAGTGTTCTAACGAATTGTAACTTAGCAACAACTTTCCATCCAAAACATAGGCTTTAATATCATGGAACCAGAACAACTCGATTCACTTTTTAATTGCATGGCAGAAGATTTTTATCATTTTAATAAAACTCAAAGCTTTATTTTTGATTTTATTAAATGGTGTAATGAACATCGATTTGAAGGTATTGAGTTTACTAAAAATAATGGCACAGAAAAAACTGATAAAAAAGACGGTTCTCTTACCCTAGAGATCGCTCTGTATGGCACAGATAAAGAACCACAAATTCTTACATGTGAGTTATATAAATATACTGGGCATCTATTCATAACGACAGACTCAGGTTCACCAAGAAAATTACTTCAACATATTGCTTTTTCGAGTCAAAATATCTCTTATACGGCTTCAGGATCATCTTATTTACCTGACCATCATCTCCATGAATCAGAAAATATTGTGGCTTGTCACGGACGCTTAGAGAATGGAACTTGGCATATTGTTGTTCCACCGCAACGTACCATTGAAATTCTAACAAAAGTGTTTTCTGGTTGGTTACGTAATCGTGGCTATGCTCAAGATCGATTTGAAAGGGCAATCAACACTGTTGCTGAGAAGAAAAAAATCAATAGATCAGCCACCCCGCGTTAAACGCAGCTTCATTAAAGATTCGACTAAAATTTCATGCCCTTTTTCGGATAAAATCGATTCAGGATGAAATTGTACACCCATAAAGTGATCCCCTTGCATTGCAAGAACACGCCCCTGTTCATCACAATCAAATGAAACGCGCCTATCAATCTTACTTTTTATTGGTGAAAATGAATTATAAAAACCAAGCGCATAATTACGCCCGAATACTGGCACAATGGCTTGAACACCTTGTGTATTTTGATCTTGCAACGTAACGTCTAACCCTAAATATTTTGCGATCGCTTGATGACCAAGGCACACACCCATCATCAAGGCATTTTGTGCAAATAGATGGGATACAATCTTGTTTAAGCGTGCCATTCTTGGGTTCTTGAGATCATTTACATCCCCCGGCCCTGGACCAATAAGTGTAATAACAGCTTTATGCTTATCTTTATCATAGTCGAATGTATCAACCACATGGACATGACATCCTTGATATTTTAATAAATGTGCTACCATATAAGCAAAATCATCTTCATTATTAATGATTGTAATCTTTAACCCTTTTAATAATTGAGAGGGCTTTATTGGTGTTTGTTGCTGGCACCAGAAATGAGATAGATTTTTATTACGCTGTTCTAAAACAGGGGTTAATTCTTGCTTTAACGCTTCATCCAAGACGGGAGCAAAGCGTGCTTCTTGTCCTGCTAGAATATTTAAAACCCCTTGCGCCTTCGCAAGTGTTTCTTTCATTTCGCTCTCAGGGTCAGAATCTCTGACAACGCCCGCCCCTGCTTGCACACAAAATGTCTTATCTTTGAATATTTCAATACCACGAATAAAAATGGAACAATCTAGGCAATCTGTTGCACCATCATAAACACCTATTTCACCACCATAATAACGGCGGCTCTCTTCTTCATAACGAGCAATAATCCGTGCAGCACTTTCAAGAGGGCCCCCAACAAGCGTTGGCGCATGACATGACCGTCTTAAGGCTTGAAGCGCAGAAATGCCTTTTTTCCCTTTTAGCTTATATTCTGTATGTATAACAGCGCCAACCTCTCTTAAGAAAGGACCTTCTATCCGCCCACCATCAGGGCAAATAGTCCCCATCATCTTGACTTCTTCATCAACCACTTGGAATAATTCATTAATCTCTTTCGGATCACTCAAGAAATCAATCAAATCTTCTTTTAAGCTTTTTTGATATCCCCATTTTCTAAATGTTCCCGCAATTGGCATCATCGTTGCATTTTCTGCATCAATCGCAAGATGGCATTCAGGTGTGGCTGCTAACAAATAATGTGGATCATGATCGTTCATTTTATGGGCAAAAAACACTGTCTTATATTGCCCACCTGTTTTGGACATTCGATAAAAAAGATTTACAAGATGAGCGAGAGAAAGGTCTTCAAAACACCCTTTAAAAGAACGAGATAGAACAATCTGTGTCGCATCTCCTTGAGCAATATGTTCTTGTTGAAGTTGTTTGACTAAAGCTTCAAATTTTTGATCAGAAAGTGACGTTGTTATATCCCCAGCGACTTTGATAATTGATGAACTAACAGCATCAAAATCTTCTTTATTCAAGGGAATTATTTGATCAATCGCTAATGCTAAAACAGGCTCCCCCCCCAGTGCTTCACATCCTTTTTCTTTAATCACATGAAAAGGCAGTGCAAAGAAAACCTGTTTTCCTGTTTCTTGATACAAAGATGACACATCATCTATAGATTGAAGATATCTTGGTGTTCCCAAATATAAATAATAGTTTCCTTCTGCTTCTACAAAAGCAAAAGAGCTCTGATCTTCCTCTAATTTTTTTAATAGATCTTTCATAAAATTCATTTATGCATGAATAATGCTTTTTTTCAAACAGCTTTCGCAATAAACTAAAGATCATGAAAAAAATAAAAAAGATATTAATAGCAAATAGGGGGGAAATCGCGTGTCGCGTGATGCACACTGCTAAATCCTTAAATATTAAAACTGTGGCTGTTTACGCAAGTGCGGATGCAGATAGTCGTCATGTACGCCTTGCTGATGAGGCTTATGACCTTGGCGCTGCGCCTGCAGTCGAGAGCTACCTAAACCAAGACAAATTAATAGAAGCTTGTAAAAAACACGCTGTAGATGCTGTTCATCCTGGTTACGGCTTCTTATCTGAAAACACTGATTTTGCTAAACGCTTAGAAAAAGAAGATATTATTTTTATAGGGCCTAAAGCACATTCTATTGATGCGATGGGTGATAAATCTAAAGCCAAAGCGCTAATGGAAAAAGCCAAAGTCCCCCTTGTGCCTGGTTATCACGGCGAAGCACAAGATGAAAAAACACTTTTAAAAGCCGCTCAACAGATTGGCTTTCCTGTTTTACTTAAAGCCTCTGCTGGAGGTGGCGGTAAAGGTATGAAAGTCGCAGAAAGTGAAAAAGACTTTAGTGATGCACTCGCAAGTGCCAAACGTGAAGCGATCAATGCTTTTGGCAATGATCATATGCTAATTGAAAAATATTTAACAAAACCGCGCCATATTGAAGTGCAAATTTTTGCAGATCAACAAGGCAATACACTTCACCTATTTGAGCGTGATTGTTCCCTTCAAAGACGTCATCAAAAAGTCATAGAAGAAGCTCCTGCTTTTAACATGACCGATAAACTTCGTGAGAAACTTGGCCAAGCCGCTATAAATGCCGCCAAGGCAGTTGATTATCAAGGCGCTGGTACCGTTGAGTTCTTGCTCGATAGTGATGGCTCTTTCTATTTCATGGAAATGAATACACGTCTTCAAGTTGAACATCCTGTCACCGAAGAAATCACAGGACAAGATCTTGTTGAATGGCAAATCCGTGTTGCAGAAGGTAATCCTCTTCCTCTCAGCCAGAACGATCTCAAGATTAAAGGACACGCTGTTGAGGTGCGCCTATATGCAGAAGATCCTCAAGATAGTTTCTTACCACAAGCCGGAAAAATAACACATTTCATCACTCCGATTAATGCGCGTGTTGAAACAAGTCTTGATGATGTCTATTCATGGGATCAAGGACGCCCAGAGCAAGTTTCGATTTTTTATGACCCTATGATTGCCAAAATCATTACACATGGATCAACACGTGAAGAAGCCATTGATGCAATGATTACAGCCCTCAAGGAAACTGAAATTTGTGGTATTAAGACAAACAGAGATTTTCTATTAAAATGCCTAGAAAATGAACATTTCCAAAAAGGAGAGATCTCTACAAAATTTATTGATACCTCCTTAGACATCTTGTTAGAAAAACCAGCACTGCCTCTTTCAAAAGAAATAGTTGGAAAGATTGCGGCATGCTTCTTATATGCTGGATTAGATCATAGTCAAACTGAAACACCTTGGGGAACGCTTGATAGCTGGGGTCTTAATACGCCCTCTCACCTTGTTTATCGTCTTGATGATAAAACTATTGATGTGCTCGCTCTTGATTTTTCAATCACACATATGGGTGACAATATCCATCACCTTACACTTGAAGGTGAGAGCTATGTCTTTAGAGGTGTTCACACATTAGGAGCAATTACGCTTTTTATAGAAGGAGATGTCTATACCGTTGCTTGGGACAATCCACAAAGTTTAGATAGCACTCAAAAAGCGGGAACAGATTCAGGATTTAGTGCACCGATGCCTGCGAAAATTACAAAAGTATTTGTTTCTCAAGGTGAAAAGGTCATGATGGGAGATAAATTACTTGTTCTAGAAGCGATGAAAATGGAACATACGATTAAAGCGCCTGCCAATGGCCTAATTGAAAAAATTGATGTGACTGAAGGACAACAAGTTGATGAAGGATTTATTCTTCTAGATTTTAGGGAAGATACAGCATGAGTGACTTTGTAAAAATTGTTGAAGTTGGGCCTCGCGATGGGTTACAAAATGAGGCCAAAATCGTGGATTTTGATACAAAGAAAACGCTTATCGAACGCTTAAACACAACAGGATTGTCAGAAATAGAAATGGGAGCATTTGTGTCGCCTAAATGGGTACCACAAATGGCTGATAGTGGTCGCTTATTTCAAGCAGTACAAAAACAAAACACCATTAACTATCCAATGCTTGTCCCCAATGAAAAAGGATTGGATCTTGCCTTAGCAGCAGGTGTGACACATATTGCTTTATTCACAGCAGCAAGTGATGCTTTCACTCAAAAAAATATCAATTGCACCATTGAGGAAAGCTTTGATCGTTTTAAACCCGTTATTAAAAAAGCGTTAGACGAAAAAGTAAAAATTCGCGGCTATTTATCAACCGTTGTCGCATGCCCCTATGCAGGTAAAATTGACCCTAAAATCGTGGCTGAGCACGCTAAACGCTTTATGGATATGGGGATTTATGAAATTTCACTTGGAGATACAATTGGTGTTGCCACTCCAAAAGATATCGACTCTTTACTTTCAGTTATTTTAAAAGATATAAAGTCACCTCAAATTGCCCTCCATCTTCATGATACCTATGGGCAAGCACTTGCAAATATCTTGCGTGGGCTACAAATGGGTGTTCAAACATTTGACTCAAGTATAGCAGGTTTGGGAGGATGTCCCTATGCCAAAGGCGCTTCAGGCAATGTTGCAACAGAAGACGTTGTTTATATGCTTCACGGAATGGGTTACAAAACAGGTCTGGATTTAGATCAATTAATCGAAATAAGTCAGTGGATTAGCCAAAAACTTGACCGTGAAAACGGCTCAAAAATCTCAAAAGCAAGACACCCTCAAAACAAGCCATAACAAAATAAGCCGCCCACAAGGACGGCTTAACTTAGAAATTCCCCAATTTCGTTTTTTGACTTCGACTCTCAAAACTTTAATAGCGAGGATGGTAACCACTGTAAAACTCTCTAAAACACACACACGAGGAGTTCATCACCATATATATAAAGTTTTACATAATTTTTACATGAAGTCAATATAAATTTTATATGTATTCTATTTTGTTAACCTTTTCTTTAATAAAAAAACACAAAAACACGATTAAAATATTGCGCTAAAGCCTGATAAACCCTAGAATTAAATAAAAAAATAGGTAATTTCATGTTCAATCAATTATTAAAGAGAGAAAAAAGCTGTGGCTCAAGCTTCACTGAAAGTTTGAAAGCATTTGCCTATGCTAACCCTCTTTATAATTTGACGTTGAAAACCAAAAAGCATTTAAGCCTTAATTATGTGCCAAATGATCTATGGCCGGGTGATGCTGAACATGGTATGGCGTTAATCAATAACCAATATCATTTTGCTGGTATCACGCGTACAAGTTCTGTACCACCTTGGTCGTTAGAGGAACGCGACCTTGTTTGGGAAGATACCCTTCATTCTTTTACGTGGTTACGCGATTTGAAAAGCGTTGGCGGTGATGCTGGGCGTCGCAAAGCTCGTATGATGATCACAGATTGGATCCGAGAATACGGCTATTGGAATAAAATCGCGTGGCAACCAGCGACCCTTGCCAGACGTATTTGTGCTTGGGTTTATTTTTATAATTTTGGCGGTGCTAATGCGGATGAGGTTTTCAAAGAAAAATTCACGGAAACACTTGCTGCCCAAGCAAAACATCTGCTCCGCGTTTTTCCAGGATCGCTAAATGGTGTAGAGCGTTTACAAGCGACAAAAGCGCTTTTATTAACCCATATTTGCTTAACCATTTCATCTGTTTCAGAAGATCGTATCCAACACCTTATTGAAACAGAGGCAAGCAATCAAATTTGGCAAGACGGCATGCATATAAGTCGTAACCCAATCCAACATACTTATGCTTTAATGGATTTGATCGATATTCGAGTCTTACTTAAAAGCGCCGACGTGCCTGTTCCAAACAGTTTAAATTCAATCATTGATAAGATGGCTGCTGCTTTAAAATTCATGCGCCATGGTGATGGAAAACTGCCTATCTTTGCCGGTTCACATGAGGCAAGCGAGCTTCTCTTAGATACGGTGTTAACAAATGCGCTCTATAAAGGAAAACCTGCCCAAAGCCTAAAACAATCTGGTTATTCTAAGAAAACATTAGGACGCGCGACTTTATTTATTGATATTGGACCAGAAGGGCCCGATATTAAAAATTGGAAAAGCCCTGGTGCAATTGAGTTTTCAATGGGAAAACAACGTATCTTTGTTAATTGTGGTACTACAAGTTATCCGAGCAAGTACTCACCTCACATGGACCGTACCGTTGCTTTTTCAACACTTTCCTTACAAGAAAAATCTGTCGATTTTTCAAACTATGAACAACTCGATTTAGAACCGAGGCGCTCTCATGTCCAAGAGGATGTCGCTTCTTACTTGTTGGAATTATCTCATGCTGGTTATTTAAAAGGCTTAGAAACCATCCATCATCGCCGTATCTATCTAAGTCAGAATGGTGAAGATCTCCGCGGTGAAGATATTTTATCAGGTCCTGCTGGTCTTGAATATGCGCTCCGCTTTCATTTACACCCTTCAATCAAAGCTTCTATTATCCAAGATGGGTATGAAATTCTCCTACAACCAGCCAAGGGCGCTGGTTTCCGTTTTTTGGCTGGAGGTCATAGAATGACCTTAGAAGAAAGCATCTATTTCGGCGATGGTGAAACCTTTAGAAAAACCCAACAAATTGTACTTGAAGGTCAAACTATCCCTGATACAACAGCTCTTCAATGGGCGTTACAACGCGAAGCAAAAGCTTAAAAAATTATCAATAAAATACTTTTGTTCTTTTTTTGTTCTGATATACTTACATTAGAAAATAAGGATTTATACTCATGGCAAAAGCTAAAAAATCATATGTTTGTAATGCGTGTGGCTCTGTGACACCTAAATGGTCTGGACAATGTTCTAGCTGTGAAGAGTGGGACACAATTACCGAAGAACTAGAACAAATCGGTTCCACACCAAAAGGGCTTTCTTCAGGTAAAGGCAATGTCATTGATTTTGTCTCTTTAAAAGGACAAGCACAAAAAGAACCCAGAATTGCGACAGGGTCTTCAGAACTTGACCGAGTGAGTGGTGGCGGCCTTGTGCCTGGATCTGCGATTTTAATTGGTGGAGACCCAGGGATTGGGAAATCAACACTTCTTCTTCAAACAGTCTGCCGCTTAGCCGATCGAGGCTTAAAATGTCGCTATATTTCTGGAGAGGAGGCTGTTGATCAAATTCGTTTACGCGCATCAAGGATGCAGCTGGAAAATGCGCCTGTCGATTTAGCTTCTGCAACTTCTGTACGTGATATCTTAACATCGCTCGACCAAAACCCATGCGATCTCGTTGTTATTGACTCAATTCAAACCATGTATATTGATAATATTGATAGCGCGCCAGGTACTGTTGCCCAAGTACGCGCCTGTTCTCAAGAGCTTATTCGTTATGCGAAACGTAAAAATGTCATCATGATGATCGTTGGACATGTCACAAAAGAAGGCATGATCGCAGGCCCTCGCGTCTTAGAGCATATGGTTGATACTGTTTTATATTTTGAAGGTGATCGTGGCCATCAATTTAGAATTCTACGTGCTGTTAAAAACCGTTTTGGTGCCACAGATGAAATTGGCGTGTTTGAAATGACACATGAAGGCCTCATGGAAGTTTTAAACCCTTCTGAAATCTTTTTATCTGAACGCCGCGAGAATGTTTCTGGCTCTGCTGTTTTAGCCGGTATGGAAGGAACACGTCCTGTCCTTGTTGAAATCCAAGCACTTGTTGTGCCAACCAGTTTTGCAACACCTAGACGTGCCGTTATTGGATGGGACTCTAATCGTCTTGCGATGGTGCTTGCTGTTTTAGAAGCACGTTGCGGTGTCCGCCTATCAGGACATGATGTCTATCTCAATATTGCTGGAGGCCTCAGATTATCAGAGCCTGCTGCTGATTTAGCTGTCGCCGCGGCCATCATCAGTGCCGCAAAAGAAAGTACATTAAACGGAAAAACAATCTTTTTCGGTGAGATTGGTTTAGCCGGAGAAATACGTGGCGTTGGCGCTATGCCTTCCAGATTAAAAGAAGCTGAAAAACTTGGTTTTGAACGCGCCATTATGCCTCCTTTGTCAAAAAAGAATACAAAAGACACTTCTGGTATCGCATTAACAGAGCTCAATGATCTACGAGAATTATTGCCCTTAATCGCTGATTTCGACTAGATCTCTGATACAAAAAACTATTTGTTGATACAAAGTTTCTCATTTGCTATCATCTCCGCAATAATAACAATAAATAGCAATATGGGAGAAAACAAATGGAAAAGAAGGGATATATCTCTTTACTTCAAAAAGCACGCGAATCCGAAAAAGAAAAACAAGGTATTGATCGTGCCGTTACATTTATCGAAACAACACGAGAAGAAAAATTACATGATGCTCTTATTTTGTTAAAAGATCATCTTGCCCTCATTCCTGAAACTAGCAGAAAAGTTGCCACCGAAGAGGTTTTAAAAACCTTATCAGGCAAAAAACCTCCGCTTGGTCTTGCGAAATTAGCCCCTACATTTGGAAAACATTACCTTTTGGGAAGTTTAAGCCTTTCATGGGCCATGGCTGTGAAACATAATAGACGCGCATACCGCCTCACAGAAAGTGCCTTTAATATCGGCTCTGTTTTAAAACGTTTAGACAGGAAGATGTTGCGTTCTGCGCTTAATTTACCTGCGCGTGAGGCGATAGGAACACTCGCTTATCTCAAAGAAATTCTCTTTTCGTCTGATCTTAAAAAAATCAAAGACAATATTCCAAAAGGAAACGGAGAGCCTATTTACATTATCCGTGGCTGGACAGCTCACCCTTTCTTTTATAGATCCCTTGCCAAAAACCTTAGAAAACATGGATATCATGTCAAAATTGAAAAAGCAAAGACGGCTGCTGACTTACTTAATTTCAATACAGGAACATCTATTAATAAGCTTGAACAGATGAAAGATGATATTCAAGCCTTGCGTGCCAAAACAGGCAAGCCTGTAACCGTTGTTGGTCACAGTCACGGTGGCATGATGTCGTTCTTATCTGCAAATGAATGCGCAGAGGATGTGAAACAAATCATTACCCTTGGCGGTGTTGTTGGTCCAAATGGGCCTTTCTTTGATAAAAAGGTTGATTATTTAAGATGCCTCTATGAATGTTCAAAAGGACAACCAAGTATAGCCCAAGAACATCTAGAGATAATCCGTGATATTATTTTAGAATTCCCAGAAAATCACCCTCATATCAATATTACGCATATTGCTTCACGCCTTGATGGGTTTGTGAATTATAAAACAGCAACAGGCAATGACACATTTGACAATGTTGATAATATTCATATCAATATGGCACATATTTTAATGCAACGATCGCCTCTTGTGGAGACACTCGTATTAGCGCGTATGGCAAATATGGATGTGCAAATGGATTATACAGGCAAGTGGCAATTACAAGAGCCAGAGAAGCGTCAAAAGAAAGCCCCTAAAATACGTCCTGTGTAAGGAAATCTTTAGTCTTTTTTAAACCTCGTTTCATGCGCTCTTGGCGTCGGTAATATGCTTGTACAGATTTTTCAAACGCTGTGACATTATCAGGATGCATAACAGCGGCCATATCGGCATTTCCAGTTTTTATAATTTTTTGTAATTCTGATAAAACAATCTCTCTCGCGTTACGTGCTTTTTGATTATCAGAAAATAAGAAAGAAAGACTTTTTTCTGTTTTGCTTGTTAACACAGCTCTCAAATAATGGGAGGGCTGTTTAACAAGATGGACACCTTGTTCCAATGTTTCTTTCGGCATATATTCATGTGCATATTTTATCTGTTGTTCTAAGAAATCAGGATCAAAACTTAGTCGATTAAAGTTCTTATAAAAATGCTGTGCTAAGGGATGAGTATGATCAACTAATCTAAAAATAGCAAACCCTGCCAATGTCGAAAAATAAAACCCAGTAATATCAGCCCCATACTCTTTATCCTTTTGTTTTAAACGTTCTTGGGCATCTTCAAGACCATCAAATAAGTGCGTGATCATTTGTGTCAGCTTCTCTCCAACGGGCCCATCATGTAAATAATGATTATATAAAACAGAGTGAGCAAACATCACAAAATACTCATAAGACCCTGTATTTGTATTCCCAGATGTCCAATCCCTATCTTGCAAGCCTGATAATTGACGATAAACGGCAAATAGCTCTCTATTCCCATGCTTATGCCCAACTAATGTTTTTTCCTTAAAGTGAGGTAGAAATATAGGATTTAAATATGGCATTGTTAGCTGATGTAAATAATCATGATTTGCGCAAGAAAACACCTCTTGCAAAGGCGTTAAAATTGCTTCCAGATCAATAGTATCTGATAATTGTGCGATACCATGATGTATTTGTATTAAAGGAAAACAATATTTATGCGCTAAAGAAACCTTAGTATCCTCAATGATATATTTATCTTTTGTGTTCACAAGTAAAAAACTAAAAGATGCCGATAGGCTCAGATAATTTTCTAATCGAACACAAGGCACAGAATTTCCAGAAACTTCAAAGTGATGAGCATCATCAATTTTTGTCTGGACAAGCTCAGCCTCTGAAACAACGATAGGCTTTTGAAAAATTGTAGCTTGGAAAGCTGTAGCTACCTTTTCAAAGAGTTTTTTCAGACTCTCACTTTCCAAAAACTTCTTATTCTTTTTCTTTCCTTTTTTGCCTTTATAACGATTATGCGTATGTAATGCCTGCCACACATCTTCTAAATCATCTATTTGTGCCTGTGTTGCTGTTTCAAATGCGCCCTTTTTTAAAAAAGCATTAAACGCCGAAATGCGGTTACGTCTTTCTCTTGTAGGAACACCAACAAGATTGGGGGATAAGATATCTAAAGGTGTTTGTTCATTCATGATGGTCTTACCTTTTGCTTTGCTCTTGCATAAGTAAAATCTTTTTCAATTGCTGTAAACATTTCATGCGATAGATCCATAATTTGCGTACGCGCTTTAACAGCCCCCTCATGATCGCTATGGATATAACCTATATTCTTTTCTAAAAGATCGGAAACAAAGCCATTTAAATAGGTAACGGCTGTAAGCTCTTCTCCCTCATAAGAAATATCAGAATTTCTTTTTTCACTTTGTTGTTTACAAAAATCAGCTTCCAAGGGTAACTGTGCTAATTGTTCATCCAAATACATCATTAAAGGGTGGTCAAATGGGACAAGACGCACAATATTCGTTTTCATGATTACAGAAAAATAAAACCCAAATAATTGATCTTGTTCTCTGTAACCATACAAAGCGCATTTTTTCATGGCTCCTTTGATCCCTGCCACACATACATCAATTGCTTGATACATTTGTATCCCCTGCTCTCCTTCATAAAGATGGTTTTGATATAAATGCGCATGCATAAAAGCGGCATTATATTCATAGCTATCATACCCAAGACCATCAGGTGAGAGAAATGCCCAAGCCCCCTCCGAACTTTGTTTGTGACGAACGACATCACCATAATAAGCTTCACTATCACACTCTTCAGGATCAGAGAACCAACCCACTTTGTGAGCTTGTGCATAAGGTGTTTGATTAAAATAAATGATATTCATTCCATCGCCGAAATAAGGGATCATAAGACGCCCTGATATTTGATGGTAATAATCATGATTAGCGATGGTAATGAGTGTTTTTAAACCATCCATAACGGCATCAATATCTTCTAAATTTAAATTTCTTGTTAAGTCAGGATCGATATGTACAACAGGAACCGCTACAATATTTTTATGATCCTCATGATCTGGATATGTTGCCCTTATGAAATAAAAATCACTTCTATAATTATGTTCATCCCCATAAGCACAAATTGAACCATCCAAATTCACATCCATACGAGATATTTGCCATTCTTTCTGCTGTTTTGCATCTGGAAAATACTCACGCAAGGCGATTGTAAACCAATCGGCTCTATAGCAATCTGTAATAATTGGTTGCTGTGTTTGAACAACTCTTAGTAAATCTGATGATTCATTAAAAAGCTGATTCATTGAAACGCTATCTAATTTAGAATTTGGATTGACAGAGTAAGCTTTGCCAAAAGCTTGCCACACGAGCTTTAAATCATCACATTGTATCTGAGAAATCGCAGTACGCGCATTCTTAGCCAAGAAGTCAATAAATAAATAGACTTTATCAACAGATGTTTTATCTCTCTGTAACAGAGTTGGAGCGAGTCTCTCTAAGCTATTTTCTTTTTGACCCATCTGCCCTTTTTCCTTCTTAAAAATAATGACACAGATCTTAACAAAAAACATAAGTTATGTAAAGAAAAAATATTTTTTAAATGAGTGCAAGATGATTTAAACTAAGGCTTCATTCGATTCATTAACAACATTAGGAATGAGAGAAATAGCGTTATGACGCCCATCATTACAGATTGTATTATTATTGTGATCCTTTTGATCTCTGGGATTTTCGCTTTTATGCGCGGATTTATCAAAGAGGTTTTGACGATCTTTAGCCTTCTAGGCTCTGCTGCTGGAAGTTATATTTGGGGACCAAAAGTAACACCTTTTTTCACAGGTGTGGGGATAGATCTTGCTGGTGGAAAAGGTGAACGCATTTGGGGTATGGTGCCACCTGAGATTTTTGGCCTTGTTGCTGGCTATGGTATTGTGTTCGTTGGATTATTCTTAGCGCTCTCTATCCTCTCACACTTCATTGGTAAAATGGCTGAAGATATAGGGCTAGGATCTGTTGATCGCTCCTTAGGGTTTGTCTTTGGGCTCGCACGTGGAATTTTCATACTCGCGCTCCTCAATATTCCCGTGATGTCTTTAATTGAAAAAAATGAGCAACCTCAATGGCTTTCTTCTGCCAAAATGATGACACTGATTGATAAAACATCAACTCTAATCATTAATTCTCAAACATCTCCTGACCCAGATCAATTAGAGGCTTTAAAAGAAAAAATGGACGCCGTTAAAAAGAAACAAGAGGAAGTTGAGAAAGTGATAAAGCAAGGCTATGAGTTACAAGAGCGCAATAACTTAAATGACTTAATTGAGCAAGTTGAATGAAAACATCCCTAACCCTTTGGAATAAAGAAATCAGTAATATTGAGGCAAAACAAAATATTGCTCAAAAAATCGCGGATTATGCTCGCCCAGATGATGTTATTGGCGTTGGTTCTGGTTCAACATCTTACTTAGCACTTTTAGCTCTCATTAAAACTGGAAAACCTTTTACGGTGCATTCAACCTCTTATGAGATTGATTATTTATGCATGGCACATGATATTCCAACAACTGATTTAGCTGTTGATTGGTGTTTCGATGGTGCTGATGAAGTTGATCCAGATGGCAATATGATCAAAGGTCGGGGCGGTGCTATGCTGCGTGAAAAACGTGTCATGCTCGCCTGCCAAGGCCCACGCTTTATCCTAATTGATTCAAGTAAAACTGTTACTCATTTAGGCGAAAAACATACCATTCCTCTAGAAGTGAAAGCGCATAAAATATTTGAAATTGAGCAGGCCTTGAATGAGATTGGCATTGATGACGTTAAACTCCGACTTGCCCATCACAAAGACGGCCCTGTAATTACAGAAAGTGGGCATGTTATTTTGGATATCAAAACAACATTTACAGATGAGAAAAAACTAATGGCTATTGACGGTGTCATTGAAACAGGGTTATTTATAGGCTTCAAGCCTACATTGGTTTTTCCTGAAACACAGTTAGAACGGATTTAAGATATGTATGATTTTAAAAATAAAATCGCTCTTGTAACGGGTGCATCCAGAGGAATTGGATATGCCACAGCCCTCGAACTGGCTCGCGCTGGGTGTCATGTAATCGCGCTTGCCCGAACAGTGGGTGGATTAGAAAAACTAGATGATGAAATTAAAGCTATTGGTGGCACGGCGACCTTAATTCCTTTTGACCTTAAAAAAGATAAAGACTTATTATCTCTAGGACCTCTCATCGCAGATAAGTTTGGACGTCTTGATATTGTCATTGGAAATGCCGCAATTTTAGGGCCTTTGACACCGACAGCTCATCTAAAAGTCAAAGATTTTGACTCTGTTTTATATATGAATTTAACCGTCAACCACAGATTGATTATAACTTTAGACCCCTTACTCCAAGCAAGCCCTGCTGGGCGTGCCGTCTTTGTCACCTCTGGCATTACGGCTCTTGATGCACCTTATTGGGGCGCTTATAGTACGAGTAAAACAGCGCTTGAAAAACTCGTTGAAACATATGCCCTAGAAAACAAAGATAAAGATCTAAAAATCAATCTTTTCGATCCTGGCATTGCCGCCACAGCAATGCGCGCAGAAGCCATGCCAGGTGAGGATCCAAGCACATTAGCAACCCCACAAGAGGTTGCCAAAGCCCTTATTGAATATCTCAGACAAGACAAATTTGAAACAAAAGAAAAACTATATGCATAAAAAAAGCCTCTTAAGTTAAGAGGCTTTTTTACTTATACATTTATCTTAAAATTTAGGGCGGGCATCAGTTGGTTTAAAACCTTGTGGTGCTCCCGCATCATAATCGATATCACAATCGCCGCTTACTTCACGCAGTCGATCTGAGTACTTATCGCGAAAGTTATAACCATCCGAATTACTCTCGCTATTTACCTTACCTGTAGAAAAAGTATCAACAGTCACTTTACCGCCAGAATAACATGTAATACGAGCAGGTGTATCCGTCACCCAATTACCAAATTTAGAGCGACCCGCATCTGTACATCCAGACAAAACCGCCGCACCAGCTAAAATACCTGCTACAAAAAATTCGTTTTTCATTTTATCTCCTTTGTTTGATTTTCATAATTTATAAACCTTGTTTACGAATTTGTCAACCATTTCTTGACATATATTGGTTAAGTTTGTAAATTCTGGGCAGATTTAATTCACTTAGAAAGCCCTACATGACAAAAGCAAAAAAAATTGAAACTGTCTTAGCTAATGAAACTGTTGAGTTTGAAGGTCCTGTTGAAATTATGGGAGATATCGAGGCGGGTGCCACGATTAAAGTCAAAAAAGGCGGTCTTACTATTCACGGGAATGTTGCTCAAAATGTGCACATTCGCGTTTCAGGTGCTTCAACAACCATTCGTGGCTCATTTAATGGTGACATTACCATCCAAGACCATGGAAATATTGTTATTAATGGTCAAAAAATGACAGCTTCAAGCGAAGATTGTGACGCCAATATGCATGACCTTATTATCAAAGGCAGTGTTGCAAATAACGTAACACTTGTATGTGAGAACAATATTGAGCTTCATCAAGATGCCAGAGACTTTTTAAATGTAAAAGCTGATAATAACTTTACGGCTCAATCTATTGGTAATCACTGTCATATCGAATGTGATAATAATGTTACGATCCAATCTGCTGGCCATCACGCCGAAATTACATGTGATAATAATTTAAGGGCAGTATCTATTGGTAAAAATAGTATTCTTGATGTTGATAATAATGCAACGATTGGAACATTAGATGATGAGTCTAATTTATCTGCCGATAATAATATCGTCATTAGCTCAGTTGGAAGAAACTGCGTTGTTGAAGCTGATAATAATTTAATCGTTCAAATAGCTGAGGCAAGTGCTGCGCTCAAAGCGGGAAATAGAAAACAAGTCGCACGCATTGTTGGTCTTGAAACACCAGCATCTAGAAGCCCCTCACCTTCTAAAAACCGTTTTAATTTTTAATCCGTAAAGCGAAGTGTTGTTCCTTTGATAAGCCCCGAACAACCAACACCGTTTACACGTTTACCTTGTTGGTTCTTAGCAACAAACTTCGTTGCAAACAAATCAGAACCACATCCATAAAGACTATAGCCCCCAACATCAACGGGATCAAAATTATTTGCTTTCAGAGCCTTAGTTGTCCCTTCAACATCTGTCAAAGGATTTTCCCCCGTCATAACACCGTAACCTACAGCACATGCAATAATTCCGCCCCATACCATAAGTGTATATTTAGTCTTCAAATTTTCTTGCTCATGATACTCTATTGTCCCGTAAGGTGCAGATTTTTTAAATAGTGGCATGGTATATTCTCCTTAATTTTTTACATAAAATAAAGAATCAGAGAGAATATGTCAACATTTTTCTTTCAATCGCTCTATAACAGAAGAATAATCGTCTTGCTTAAACACAGCAGAGCCTGCGACGAGGACATTTGCACCAGATTGTTTGACAATAGGTGCTGTTTGCTCGTTAATACCGCCATCAACTTCGAGATCAATATCACGGCCTGAATACGTAATTTTTTCACGTGTAGCAGCAATCTTATCACGTAAATCCATAAATGACTGTCCGCCAAAACCAGGCTCAACCGTCATGATTAAAATTAAATCAACGATATCCATGACCGTATCTAGACATGAGATATCTGTCTTAGGTTTAAGAGAAAGTCCCGCTTTCTTTCCTAATTTTTTGATTGTTAATAAAGCCTCACGGTAGTTAGGGCACGCCTCTGGGTGAATGGTAATAATATCAGCACCCGCTTGAGCAAAAGCCTCTAAATAAGGCTCAACCGGTTCAATCATCAAATGACAATCAAAGACCTTATCACTATGAGGACGCAGTGACCTGACAAAATCAGGCCCAAACGTAATATTAGGGACAAAATGACCATCCATAATGTCTAAATGAATATAATCAGCCCCCGCTGCATCAACAGCGCGTACTTCTTCACCTAATTTTGAAAAGTCAGCCGCTAAGATGGAAGGAGCAATTTTAATCATAGTCAAACTCTATGCTTTCTTCACTAAGCGTGCAACAAAAAAGCCATCCATACCGCCCTTTTCACTCATATGAAATGGCAAAGCTCTGATATAGCCTTCGCTCGTTATACATTCAGAAAGTTCTGGCAACGTAATGGGATTAATTTCAAAGCCTGGATTTTCTTGTAAGAACCATTCAATCTGTTCTTCACCTTCACATCTTTGAAGCGAACAAGTACAATATATAATCTCACCGCCAACTTTTATTAAACTCGCTGCCTTTGATAAAATACGTCTTTGAGTTGATTGTAGTTTTTCAATATCAATCGCTTGTTTTTGATAAGGCATATCCGGATGGCGCCTAATTGTTCCTGTTGCTGAACATGGCGCATCAACCAAAACCGTGTCGGCTTGAGTTTTTGGATCCCATACAGAAGCATCTGCGATTTCTATTTCAAAATCAGTAAAACCCAAACGTGCCATATTTTCTTCAAAACGTGCCATTCGTTTAGGAGATCGATCGACAGCAACAACATGTGCTCCTTTTGCTAGAAGCTGTGCAGTTTTCCCTCCTGGAGCGGCGCAAATATCGTAAACAGATTTCCCAGATACATCCCCCATGACTTTAACAGGTAAAGAAGAAGCAATATCTTGCACCCACCAAGCGCCTTGATCAAAACCCGCTAACTCTTGAATAAGACCCGCATTCTGTAATCTTAAACTTGCTGTTGGCATCATCTCTGCTTTTAAAGCCTCCTGCCATTTTTCAACTTCGCTTTTTACAGTAATATCCAGACTAGGCTCCACCGCATTGGCTTTAATAATCTTCATAGCGATATCACGCCCATAGTCTTTAACCCAAAAGTCAAGTAACCATGCTGGTGTATTTAATTCTATCGACGTCTGGGCGAGCTTCTCTTGTCCATGATCAACAATCTTTCTCAATATCGCATTAATCAATCCTTTATAACGGGATAAGCCATGATGATGTTCTGCTAGCTCAACAGATTCACTAACCGCTGCGTGAGGGGGCGTCTTTAAATAAATGAGTTGGACTACGCCAAAGCGCAAAATATCCATGACAATAGGTGATTTTAGACCTGAGGCATTATCTAAAAATTGTTCGATAATATAATCAATCTGTCCTAAACGACGAAACAGCGTTGCCAACATAAGTCTTACAAAAGCACGATCGCGCGTCTCAAGCTCAAGCAATGCTTCTGATCTTTGTAAAACTTGATCCATTGGATTTTTTTTACGATAGATCTGTGCAAAGAGATCAAGGGCAACTTGCCTTGTTTTAAGGCCATTTTTTTCACTATGTTCCATGATGTACTTCTATAATATAGACCTTATTGACCGTCAAATGTTAAAAGCATACCCGTTGTATCATCTATATGCTTCAAACGATTAAATTTAGAAAAAGCAGGATCTGAATCATAGAGCTCTTTTAAGTTTTTATAATAGCCAGAAACACCAAGTTCTTGCATATGTTTCATTGTTAATAACAGAGCCTCTTCATCTCCTTTTGCTTCAGGTGCAAGAAACCCATCTGTGAATAATCCGATTTGAGTGCACCCATCTATATGAACCATTTGTCCATGTAAAAAGTTCTCAACTTCCTCTTCAGCATTAAAAACGCCATATTCAACATTGCTTAGATTTCGGTTAGCCTCTAAGAATTCTTTGATCTCTGGTAATGCACGCGCTTCTTGAACTAATAATCCTCTCTGTTTTTGTGCAAAGATCCGTCGTCCTAATTCTGCATCTAGTTCAGCATGCCGTTTCGAATGAGGTGATAAACTCTTCAGGCCTTCTTCTGTGGAAATCACAATTGAGGCATCTGAGATATTAGCAACAGAAATTGTTTGAGTGTCATGAATTTTAACAACAGCAACAGCCGCGCTGGGCCCTAATTTACCAAACGCTAAAACCTCAGGCCATTCTTGCTTTAAATGATCATAAAACGCAGAACGCGCCAATTTTAATAAATCGATAGCCGTTTCCTCATCTTCATCATGATGTGCGAAGAATGTCGCCAAAAACTGCGACATATAAGCCGACGTATTGAGGCCATTCATATCATAAGAAACAAGCGAAGTTGCTCCGTCAATAACGGCAAATGTCTTTTTCCCAGCATAAAAACAATCTTCATTATAATGGTTCGTTTTATTCACACCTATAAAACCTTGATGAGAAAAGATGTCACAATTAATAAGATGATGGCTCATAAAAAACTCCCTTTGTTGAAAGAGAGTTTATCAAAATTTTAGAAAACAACTAGCTTTATTCTAATGAAGCACCGCCCAAGCAAATGTATCACGAGGGTAATAATCCACAGGTTCTTTTTGAATATTTAATTATAGCGTCATGCTTCTCAAGCGTTTAACGCGCTCCTGTGTTGAAGGGTGAGTTGAAAACAACCCATCAATCGCATGCACATGAAGCGGGTTCATAATAAACATATGTGCTGTCGCAGGATTTTGTTCTGCTTGGCTGTTATCAATAACCTTTACATCGCCTGCGATCTTTTCCAAAGCATCTGCAAGCCATAAAGGACGCCCGCAAATCTCGGCGCCAATACGGTCTGCTTCATATTCACGAGAACGGCTAATCGCCATTTGGACAATGGTTGCCGCTAAAGGGGCTAGAATTGAAATCAGAAGAACACCAATAATCCCAAGTCCATTACGATCACGTCCACCGCCAAAGAAAAGTGCAAAATTAGCAAGCATTGAGAGCGCCCCCGCAATTGTCGCTGTAATCGTCATAATCAATGTATCTCTGTTTTTAATATGGGCAAGCTCATGGGCGATCACACCAGCAACTTCTTGAACCGAGAGACGTTTCATCAACCCTGTTGTCACAGCCACAACACCTTTTTCAGGATTACGCCCTGTCGCAAAAGCATTGGGTTGATCATTTTCGATTACATAGAGTTTAGGCATAGGCATCTGCGCCCGCTCAACCATCATTTGTGTAATCTCATAATAATCGCGGTATTGTCCTTGATCCATCGGCTTAGCGCGATACATAGAAAGCACCATATCGCCCGAACGCCACCAAGCCATTACATTCATCACGCACGCAAAAGCCAAGGCAATCATCATACCGCCCTCACCCGCAATCAAAAACCCACAGCCCATAAAAAGAGCTGTCAATCCCGCCAACAACAATGTCGATTTCAAATATCCACCCATCTTTTTCTCCTATAGATAAATACTATATTATCCTTGCGATTATATATAATACATTTTATTGATATATCTATGACACAGAAAAAAGAAAAGCATCCTGTTTTTAAAAATCCAGATCAGCTCTCTGATACGACAAAGGCCCGCGATATCAAACAGCCTGAAGGAGAGATTGGCGGAAGTGATAAAGCCGAACCTACGCGTCATGGTGATTGGGAATTTGGGGGGCGCTGTAGCGACTTTTAAAGCTCTCTAATATTTACGTGTTCACGATTTCGACTTCTGTTCCAGCAGGAACTATATCAAACAAATCAACAACATCTTCATTGCGCATACGGATACAGCCATGTGAACCTGGAACATCAATTCTACGGTCTTCGGGCATACCGTGAATATAAATATAACGTTGCATCGTATCGACATCCCCTAAACGATTATAGCCTTTTTCCAAACCACTTAACCACATAATACGCGTTAGAATCCAATCCGCCCCAGGTGTTTGCGCACCAATTTCAGGCGTATAAATAACACCTGTTGGGCGACGGTCCTTAAAAGCTGTGTTTAATGGCTGACCTTCTCCGATTTTTGCGCGGATATAATGACGCCCCAAAGGTGTTTGATTACTTTCCTTCATCTGTCCAACGCCTTTACGTCCAGTTGATACAGGATATGTTTTCACAAGTTCTCCTTGGTCATACACATCTAAACGCTGATCTGGGATATGAATTTTTATTTTATAAACCATTTATAACTCCTTACCTACAGTATAATAATGTTTTCAACATACATAAAGCATCAAAATACCTAATATCGTAACCACTAATTTATATTTTCATAATTTGGCACACATCCTGCTACCTAGAGAATATAAGCGTGTAAAAGGAATGATTATTCGCATCATGCAAAAAAACAATCCCTTTTTTTGAAAAACGCAACCAACAATTGCAAAATAGGAGATATGAACATGCAAAAAGATAAAACACTCATTTTTTACTTCCGTATTTTTGGTTTCAGCTTAATGATGCTCCTTTTGTTAGCTACAGCAGCAAAAGCAAATCCAATTACTAAAGGCGAAACACGCCTTGAAGGACCAATTGAAGCAACCGTCATCCGTGTCATTGATGGAGATACTATTTTTGTTGAAGCGCATGTCTGGCTCGAACAATCTATTAAGACTTTTATTCGACTAAAAGGTGTTGATGCCGCCGAGAAAAGAGCAAAATGCGCTTATGAACTCGAAATGGCAAACACTGCAACGAATTTCTTGAAAAAAGAAATAGAAGGAAAACGCGTCCTCTTAAAGAATATCGACTACGGCAAATACTCAAGACGCGTTTTAGCTGATGTCCTAACCCAGGAGCGTGAAATGGTTTCCGAGATGCTTTTTGAAAGACACCTCGCACGATACTACAATGGCGGCAAACGTAAATCTTGGTGCTAATTCATACCTCCCGTAAAGCCTGGGGTGGCTGTGGGTATGTTTCGTGCGATTTCTTTTGCATAGTCCTGTTTTACCTTTTACACTTTAACTATGATGATTCGTACGGACATATCTAACAGCCATAAGGCATCTGAACCAAGAATTCTTGTTTTTGGAAATCAAAAAGGCGGTTCAGGAAAATCAACACTCGCAATGCACTGCGCTATCGGTTTACTTCGATTAGGATTTTCTGTTGGCTCAATTGATCTTGATAGTGATCAAAAAAGTTTCTCACGATATCTCAAAAACAGATTTGCGAAAGCACGGTCAATACAAGACCCTTCTATATCACGCCAATTACCTATGCCAACGCATATTACCTTTCAAACATCATCACACAATGACCGCATACAAGCGCGTTTAGAAGATGGACAATCTTTATTACAAGCAATTGAAGAGCTCAGTAACCATGATTTCATTATCATAGATACAGCCGGCTATAATAGTTATATTCAACAATTCGCGCATTCTTTAGCTGATACAATCATTACCCCCATCAATGACTCTTTTATTGATCTTGACCTCATCGCTGATATTGATCAAATAACAAAGGAAATTAAAGGGCCTAGTGGTTATAGTGAAATGGTTTGGAAACAACGCCAAGCCCGTATATCTGAAACAGGCAAGAGAATTGATTGGGTGATTATGCGTAACCGCCTTGAAAAAGTGGATAATAAGCACAGTCAAATGATCTCTGGTCATTTACTCACCGCAGCTAAACGCTTTGGTTTCAGAATAGCGCCTGGCTTTACAAATCGTGATGTTTTCCATCATATGTTTTTAGAAGGGATCACGTTGCTAGATTGGCATGAAACGCGCGAAAATGGCCTCACATTAGACATTGTTCAAGCACGTCAAGAAGTACGCTCTCTTCTTGAAACGATCGGCCTTAGAAAATCTGTAACATCTAGAAAAGTTCCTGTACAAAAAACAGCTTAAATAAAACATGCCTTATTTACTTCTTATCGCTGGCTTCTTAATTTTAACATGGGCTTTTTATCGCTTTTTAAAAAACCAACATATTTATCATAAACGCCAGATCTTGACGGTTATGGGAGTTCTTGTAAGTCTATTGGGCTTGGCGTATCTTGCCTTAACAGGAAAGCTTGTTTGGATGGCAGGTGTTATTGCTTTTTGGATTCCTTGGGCTGCTCATTTCATTGCGTTCAAAAATTTTTTAAAGCGCGCACGCGCCTATCAAAATACGCATAAAGAAGAAAAGAAGAAAAAATCATCCAAAGACCTAAGCCGAGAAGAAGCCTTAGACATCTTAGGACTGAGTTCTGATGCAAGTGAAGCTGATATCAAAAAAGCCCATCGACGTCTGATGAGCCGTCTTCATCCCGATGTTGAAGGATCTACTTATTTGGCAAGTTTAATTAACCGCGCCAAAGATCAATTAACAAAGTAAAATATTAAGGTTGCGCTTTTATCCCGCGAACACGTTGTAAGCGCTCGACAAATTCAGGTATATTATCCACATCCATAACATTCATTGTCTCCCCTGCGTGAAAAACGAGCTGATAACGACGATCCGTTTTCGTTCGATAAGGTGACGGTATAAAATCTGTTACATTCATCACATTCACAACAACAGATGTTTCTAAAGAATAAAAATGAGGTGAGTGTTTCGCGAACTCCGCTCTTAAACCTTCAATGCCACGATCTTTAAATTGATATTTTTGATTTGTTGATGTGATCAAATAAACTGGCTCATTCTTATTTTGCCAGATACAATTGACCGTTGATAAGTCTATAACGATCTGATTTTCTTCATCATAATATAACATCATGCTCTCCTTTTATTGACAACTCAACCCACGGCGCATTCTATTGATTTTTTTCGCAAACCCAACACTGTCAGAAATATCAACATTTAAGACCGAACCACTATAAAATGTGATTGCATGACGATTTAAATTTTGATCAGAATCTTTTTTAACACGATGGTCATTCGGCACAAGACCTGCGATATTTGCTGTATTTAAAATGATATTATTATTCGCTCTTATAAAAACAGAAGCACAGCGATTAAACTCCTCTAATAATGTTGACAGTGACATTTGTTCAATTTGACAATCCCCACCATCAACGCTTGTATATAGCTTGACAGTGTCATCATTCCCTTGCCAGCCCAAATTAACGGTCATACAATCAAGCCATAATCCTGTTTTCTCATGTAAATAAAATGTCATACGATCTCTTCTTTTTATAAAGTAATATGGTAAAAATACACATAGACCATTCTTATGTCAATAATAAAGTGTTTGCTTATAACGTAAAATTTTGCGACAAAAAAGCATGGGACATAAACCTCTTAAAAAAGCGATTTTTCCAGCCGCTGGTCTTGGGTCAAGATTTTTACCTGCAACAAAAATTATGCCGAAAGAAATGCTTACCCTGATTGATAAGCCGCTTATCCATTATGCAATCGAAGAAGCACGTGAAGCTGGTATTGAAGAATTCATTATTATTATTAATGATGGTAAAGAAGTCATCAAAGATCATTTCATTAAAAAAATGAAATTGAATGACCTATTAACACGTCGAGGTAAAAAAGACGAACTTGCCCTTATCCAAAGTTTTGAAATGGATGATCATCAGATCAAATTTGTCTATCAAGAAGAGCCTTTAGGCTTAGGTCATGCAATTTGGTGTGCCAAAGAATATATCAATAATGAGCCTTTTGCTGTTTTGTCGTGTGATGATGTTATTCTATCAAAAGATAGAGGCTGTTTAGCGCAAATGATGGATCATTATGATCAATATGGTGGAAATGTGATCGCTTGTGAAAATGTATTAGCTCACGAAGTCTATAAATACGGTATTCTAGATGTTGAAGACCCGACAGCTCCCATAACAGCCATTAAAGGCATGGTTGAAAAACCAACCATTGATACCGCTCCTAGCACGCTCTCAATACGTGGACGCTATATTTTACAGCCTGATGTTTTTTCCTATCTTGACCTAAAAGTAACAGGAGCCAATGGAGAAATACAATTAACGGACGCTATAGCCTCCTTAATTGGGAAACAAGCGTTACACTCTTATCGTTTCAAAGGTCAATTATTTGATTGCGGTTCAAAAGTTGGTTATATCAAAGCCACACTCGCTTTTGCAATGGAACGACCCGAGTTAAGAAATGAGACGAGCCAAGCTATTGCAGAATATTTATAATCCAACTTTATTTGAATCAGGCGTCCAGAAGAATTGTTGCAAACAAACACCATATAAACGCCCAAGCTTATATAAAACATCGGCCGAAACCCTATTTTTTCCTTTCTCATATTTCTGGATCTGCTGATATGTAAGACCAATAGCCTTAGCCACTTCTTCTTGTGTTAAATGAGAACGTTTTCGATAGAAATATAAATTCTGAGCAATGATGCTTCTGATATCATCACTATTCTTATCATTATAAAAAACCATGACTCTCCTTAATCATTTATTTTTTTCCAAAGCTGTGTATACTAGCCTTCGTACAAAAGGTATAAATCCCACTTAATGGGAAATATCCCACTTTTTATACCCTATGTCAAGATGATTTTATTATGAATGACTTACAAACCCGCCTTCAGCATGCAATGAACCTTAGAGAGTGTCGCGCTAAATCACTCTCAATAGAGGCTGGCCTTAATGAAACAGCGATCAGGGACATTTTAAAAGGGCGTTCAAAAAATCCAAGAACAGATACAACACGTAAGATTGCTAAAATTTTAAAGATCCGCCATGAATGGCTCGTCGATGGGTTTGGATCTATGGAGCATGAGCACACACCAAATACAGGCCTGCTATCAGAACCCAATAATGCCCCCTTTATTCTATCACCAGATAGTCACGCCAGAAAAATTCCTTTATATACGTTAAAAACAACAAGTGACGATCCTCATTTCCTATATCGTTTAACATCTTCAGAAAACATTCATTGTCCCTCTTGGCTCGCCACTATTGAACATGCATTTGCTTGTTATTGTCCAGATAACAGATTGGCGCCAGCCTGTTACCGCGGTGATATTTTGTTTATCCATCCCAATAAACCTGTGAAAAACCACCAGCTTGCTTTTATTGAAACACAAGATGATGCGATCACAATTGCCTGTATTACATATAAAACAACAACCTCAATAAGAATAAGCTATCACAATAATTCAGAGGCAACAGAGATCGATTTAAAACAAGTTAAACACTTGTACAGTATTGCCTCTGTTCAATTTGTATAGAAATAAATGAATTTAAGGGTTGAAATTTATCTAATCTTTGAATAGGATGCGCTAGATTTAATGAAAATCTTTTCATTTTTTGTCTCTGGTGGGATGGCCGAGTGGTTAAAGGCAGCAGACTGTAAATCTGCCCGCGTAGCGTACGTAGGTTCGAATCCTACTCCCACCACCACTTAACTTTTCATGATACGAACTTAGAGAATACCCTCCCGAAACGCCCACACGTAGCGGGCTTCGCGCATTGTAATTTCAACTGCGCACTCAGAGAATGTCAAAAACGCCTCAATTCTCCCAATTTTTCTCTAGCGCCCCTTTCACCGTGCGCACCCGCGATAAATGGCGCTTTCATCCCAATAAAATAGTATTAAAAACAGAGAATAAAAATTCCCGATTTAACGGGAATCTGTCGGGTATTTTAAAAGAATAAAATTACAGTGCCATGAGAGTATCAAAAGAGCGCATGATGATTTTACGCACACCTGCTTCTGACATATTTTCATCACGAGCGATTTGACGCATAGAGTCACCCGCAAAATGACGGTCTCGCCATATAATGCCACACACTAAATTCTTTAACTCTGCAGGTGATAAATCTAACGGGTCATAATCCTTACCTTCAGGTTTAATAACAACAGCACCTTTATGAGAACGGCGTGTGTGGAATGGAACATTAAAATGATGCACAGCCATCATCGAAGTAAGTGGCATTTTAAAACCTAGTGTTACTTCAATCTTATCTTTTAAAGCCAGACAATTAAGTTCAATAGAAAGCTCTTTTTCATCAACGATGATACGATTAATAACCTCTGGCATATAATGTCCAAATGAGCTTTCTTCTATCGTCTCAATAATGCCATGATGTCCTATAGGATCAAGGCATAAGGCTTGCACAATATTATTCTTCACGCTTTCTTTAACCACTTCTTCAATATCATGAGCGGGTAGCCTAGCGATAACTGTTGAAGGGTGAGACACCAAGTTCTGATTAATATAGTAACGATAACGCTTACCTGCTTTACTCGTATAAGTCGGCGTATAACCATGCCCTTCACTATCAAATAAAAGGCCTTTTAAAATATTCAAATCTTGGGCTTTTTTATAGCCCCGTTTTTTCGGCGCTTGACCTTGTAAATGCGCTTGAACGTCATCCCACATTTCTTGTTCAATAATCGCTTCATGTAGCCCGTCATATATTTCATCTTGATGCCGTATCTTGCCGATATAAATAGGGTTCTTTAGTAGAGCATAAAGCGCACCTCTGCTATAAGGCTTGCCTCCTGTTTTCTTACCTCGTTTAGAAAATCTTACTTTCGTGTAAATTTGTTTATCATCCAACATTGCTTTCAATTTTGAGACGCAGCCCAATTCCAAATAACTTTCAAAGATAAAACGTAGCGTCTTTGTATCTTCTTTATTAATGATAAGTTTGCGCGCCTCAACATCATAACCAAGTGGGACATTACCGCCCATCCACATACCTTTTTTCTTACTAGCCGCAATTTTATCTCTGATACGTTCAGCCGATACTTCTCGTTCAAATTGCGCAAATGATAAAAGCACATTTAGCGTTAATCGCCCCATCGAAGTCGTCGTGTTAAAACTCTGTGTCACCGATACAAATGTCACACCATATTCATCAAACACATCAACTAATTTGGAAAAATCCATCAATGATCTGGTCAAGCGATCAATCTTATAAACGACGACAATCTGAACTTTGCCTTCTTTGATATTAGATAATAATTTTTGTAAGCCTGGGCGCTCCATATTACCACCTGAAAATCCGCCATCATTATAGTGCGTATGTATGGCTTTCCACCCTTCAGACCTTTGGCTCGCGATATAAGCCTCACAAGACTCTCGCTGAGCATCCAACGTATTAAAATCCGTATCCAACCCTTCATCGGTAGATTTTCTCGTGTAAATAGCGCAGTTTTTAATTATACTCTCCATCAAACACAGTAACGCTTCCTTTTAAGGAGAAGTCGAGTTAAAAAGGAAGCACTTTCTTATTCTCCAGTTTCCCAAATATCAGTTCTGGTTTAGTCTTTATATCCTCATGATTAAAATCTACAAAACTAACTCCATTGTCTTTCAATACTTGAAAAACTTTATTATCATTACTATCAACGTAAGGAAGACTAACAACATCATCAAAATACAATTGGTAAAAAAGAAGCCAATATTGGTCTACATCATACCTGTCTAAGCTTCCATCCTTCACTTCCTGTATGCGCTTTTGAGCCCACTCCGTTATACAAGAAAAAGAATTACTTGTTTTCTTTGCAAAAATATAAGCCATTAAAATAACCATTGGCGCCCCATTTAAACAACACGCCTTTATTATAGTTTCGGCTTCTTCTTTTCTAATCGTAAAATCTCTCATTAAATATGTCAGACACCAAACAATATTATCGCTTTGGTTCTGAGCCAAAGAGTGTTGATATAATTTATAAAGCCTAGGGCCTCTCTCAGAATAAAATATATTTCTTTTTCCAAACAAGCGATTAATAAGAGGAACGAGAGCAGGGTAATAGTAGGCATACCGCAATAAAGTATCTTGCAAATAAAGCATCGCTTCGCTATCATTTCCCTTAACTCCAGCCTCCAGAACCACAGTAAAAGCATATTTTAAAACACTACCATCTGGGTATTCTTTACTTAGCTCAATAGCTCTTTCAATTAAAAGTCTTAATTTATGAATTGTAAACTCGGGGATTTCTTCCTGGTCTATTCCCATCCTTATAATTAAATTAAGCTCGGTAACCCATCGTTCTCTTTGAGAAGTCGGTAGTTCAATTATTTTTGTTTTTTTAGGGTTTAAGTTTAGCACATAAGAATCTAACTCTTTTGTTAAATCCATAAGAAAATCATCTGCATCTGATTTACTATCTACAAACGCCGTGTAATCATCAATATATCTCGTGAATTGATATTTTTCACGTAACTTCTCGTCCACTCGGGACAATATTATTTCACTTAAAACACTTGATGTTGCTGGGCCTATTTGAATGCCCTTTGTTTCATTTCTTTGACATTGCCTCACAGCTTTATCTAATTGATTATACCAAAGTTTCTCATCTTTATCCTTTTTTGCTACCCCATGTCCAACAATAGCCCACGGCAAGGAGTGACTATATATACTATGAAAAAAATTGGTTATATCCGTCTGAACTTTGTAGCTTTTTCCAAAATCTAAAGCAGAGTCAATATTTTCGATTTCTCCATCTACTTTTATTCTGTCATAACTATGTATCACCATTCTATAATCTGGCTGTATTTCAAATTCTAAATTTGAATTTTGACTATAACACTTCTCTCTAATTTCATTATCCCAATACTCAGTGATTGTCTTTACTAAGTGAGTATATGCTTTAGGGTGAGGTATACCCATCACCCTTGGAATATTAGGGTGCCGGGTTCTTCTATATAACATCACATCAAAACCAGCTCGTTTTCTTTCTTTACTCAGTGGTATCAAGGCAATCTTTTTAGCAATATCTGGGGTGAACTTTTCTGTATGAAAAAATGCGGGCATTTCCTCTTTATAATCATGCGTTTTAGGAAAATAATTATACTGCAATAAACTCTTCTCGACATTTATAGCGTTTAATTCCAAATTATCATCTATCTCTACCATTTTTTATTCCTTTAAAAGACGTTATAAGGTCAGTCATTAAGCAATTATTTCAACCCAAAAAATAAATATCCATTCCACCGCGAGCCTGTGATGGTGTTGGCTATTGTGGAAAGGCTTTTATAATGTGTGCCATTATAATCGAAGCCTGTGCTTTTGACTAGGACTGTGTGTCGTTTTCCTTGCCAATTCTTTACAAGGCGTGTGCCGGGTTTTAAAGGCGTGCGACCATCATCAAAACAGTTTGGATTGCGTTTATATTGTTTTATCAACATATCTAATCGCTCTTTATGTTGTTTTGTAAGGCCTTCTCCGAGTAGCTCTTGTTCTTTATATGCGATGCTTTTTTCTAGCATGGCTTGGCCTATAAATTTATGGGGCGTGATCCCCCACAGTGATTTCCATTTTTCTTTTAGATCTTTGATGTCGTATTGCATGATTAACACCTCCTTGTCTCATACATGCGTACATTTTTCATGAAGTCCAGCTATAAAAAAAACGCCTTCCAACAATTAAGAGGAAGGCGTTCTTCTTTAAGGACAGCGTTTTTAAGAAATACCTAAAGGCGTGTAAATACCATCATATAAGAATAAAGAAACCGCTTTCATAGCATCAGAGTCTTTCTTAATATGTGCTTCATACTCCCGATACACCAGCTCTTCATATATTTCTTTAACGGGCACATCATTTAGATCCATAACTTCTTGAGCCAAACCATCTAAATCTCTCGTGTAAATAAGCGACGCAGGAAGCTGGCTCACTGTACCTTGTTCCAAAAGCTGAAGAAAATAATAAAAGATACTCCAATCTGTCATTGTTTGTGGCTCATCATATTCATATGGAAGATTATCTTCCCCAGAAGATTTTCGGAGAAGTTGCTTATATTTAAAATATTTTAGCTTCGCATAGTAATACTCTAGAGAACCTGGATTAGATTTTGTTTGCTTAAGCTCATCAATCATTGTGTTCACCTCCATATAAAGCTCATTATCAGCATTCTCAATCTGTTGAGCGAAATTGGTGATTATAGGCATGACAAGCCCTAATGCTTTTTTATCTCCTTTAGCACCTTGATTTAATAACTGAAGCATCGCAACAATGATCTTAGGTTTGTAAACAACCTCT
The DNA here is from genome assembly GCA_950054255.1 of uncultured Rickettsiales bacterium. Taxonomy (GTDB): domain Bacteria; phylum Pseudomonadota; class Alphaproteobacteria; order Micavibrionales; genus CATLOR01. Next base: position 88,741 of record CATLOR010000001.1, read on the forward strand.
CCATCTTCTGTAACAGCAACTTCCTTATAGGCCTCTTCTAAACACATCCTTTTGATATTTTCAAAAGGAGATTTGATATTCTGGCTGCCTTTCTTGCGTCCCTTTCTATTACCCTTATTACCACCAGGTTGTCCAAATTGAGTGTGTTTCGGAGGCTTGCCATAGCCAACCTCATAATCACCTTTTTTGCCATTACCATTATTATCTTTGTTATCAGTCATATCACACCTCCTTCTGTTCTGTTTGCTGTGCATCAAGATCAACCTTATGAGCTGTTTTACCTGTCATCTTTTCCCACCGCGCGATTGTTACATCGCAATAGTGAGGTGAGATTTCAATTAAACGCGCATGACGCTTTGTCTTTTCGGCAGCCAGAAGCGTGGTGCCTGAACCACTAAAAACATCTAAGATAAGCCCCTTGGGTTTAGAGCAATCCAAGATCGCATCAGCAACCATTTCAACAGGCTTAACCGTTGGATGGAGTTTAAGTTCTTCGCGACGTTCCTTGCTCGCACCATTAACGCCCGGATAAGACCAGACATTGGTCCGATATCGACCATTCTTACCAAGTTCGACATTGTTAATATGAGGCTTATTGCCCTTCTTAAAGACAAAGACGAGCTCATGTTGACTACGGTACAAGCTACCCATACCTCCATTATCTTTGGCCCATACACATAGGTTTTTAAGAGAGAGCTTAGAGGTATTTGCCGCGCTTAACAGCTCCTCCATATGGCGCCAATCCATGCATGAAAATAAAATGGCTCCATCTTCACAATGCTCTGCCATTCGTGTATGAGAGACTGTTAGGAAATGAGTGAATTGCTCTTTACTCATTTCTCCAGAAGCCATTTCAAACTCATCATGTTTAATCTTGCCAGAGTTACCAACACACCCATCAATCTTAAGATTATAAGGCGCATCAACAAATACCATCTGAGCTTTTTCACTACCGAGTAATGCTTCATAGCTATCAGCTTCTAACGCATCACCACAATATAAAAGATGGTCACCTAAAGCCCACAAATCGCCAGATTCAACTTTAGCTTCTACATCTTTATCATCAGGTATTTCATCTTCTTCTGAAGAGCTATCATTAAGATTTAAAATGACATCAATCTCTCCGACTTCAAATCCCGTCAATGTTAGATCAAGTTCAGGAAGAAGTAATTCAAGCTCTTCTAACTCAAGCTTCAATGCTTCCTTATCCCATTCCGCATCTTCAGCAACACGTTCATAAGCAATACGAAGCAAATTAACTTGCCCCTCACTCAAATGATCAACGCGCACAGTTGGAAGTGTATCAATTTCCATCTGACGCGCAGCCTCAACAAAGTGCCAACCGATAACGACATGATTGTCTTTATCAATCACAATAGGCTGAGCAATCCCACAGTCACGGATGAGATTTATCGTCTTTTCAATTTGTTTGGATTTTGGTTTACGAAGCTGACGTTTATAATCTTTTACTTCACTTGTGCGCAGATATTCAATCTGCAATTCATTAATTGTAGTCATCACATTCTCCTTAGTTTGACTATTAAAAACTGCGGAGAACCAGACATAAAAAAACATGGACTCCGCGATTAAATTCCAAACCAAAAACCATGTTTCAGTCTGAAACCCATCCGGACCATGCCTTGTTTTAAAGTCGCCAGTACATAAAGAGGCTATTCGAGCAAGAACCATGTCCCACCCACCTCAACAAACAATACACATGTACCACTTGTTGCCCTTAAACTTGGGTACTTTATTTGTATCAAATTTTTTTAAACAATGCAACCCCTCTACCAGTCGCATGTGTTGGTATAGCTAGATTTAGTTGTCTTTTCCGTTATTTTAGTTGCGATTTAAGCCATGCACACGAGAGCCTAATTTCTGCTTATACAAGGCTTCAACAGCAATAACTTCCTTATCACTCATATTGCTCGGCAATGTCTGTAAAACTGAGAACTTAAAGTTCTTGTGGTAGTTCGGATCACTCTTATGTAAGGCAACTAATTCTTTATTACCACCAGTACCGTTAGCAACGTAATTTGACCATCTCTGCCAGATACCTTCTTTACCATACGCGGAACCAATATATTGTTGTCCCGTCTTTTCATCCAAGATCATATAAATGCCATTAACAGCAGATAAATGTCTATGCCATTCATAATTTGCCTCGGGATTTTTAATAAGCTTTTTCATCTCATCAAATTCTAAAACAAAATCCAAAATACCTTTAAAATTTCCAATATAGCCTGATGGTAAAATCTCTAATACTTCTTTCTGCTGTTTATCATACCATTGATGCCATGCTCTTGCATTCACACCCCAATCAATAATCAAACGGTCAATTAAATCTTCACACCCATCAACTTGTTGAAGATCGTAATGATACTTACCACCAATACTCTTGCAACCATTGACAAAAAAAACACCAAAAAAAACGGCTCTTCTTCTATCCAATCCAGAGAAGACAATAATATAATCACAATTACTAAAAACAGCGCTCTCTTGAGTTTTCTGATATTCAATAATACCTTTCCTATCCTTTAACATCTCTTTGTATTCAAGACGATCATCTTTATGACGAATAACCTTAACACGCGCATTTTTAAGGAAAGATATTTGAGGGTTTAGAATTTCTTGTAATGTAATCATAACAACTCCCTTCAGCTAGCTATTAAAAAGTCACCAAGAGCTTTCACTCTGGTGACCGGGAGTTTGTAAATTGTACTGAGACAACCGCGACGATCTTTAACCGTAAGGCTTGGACATACACCGCCGCCTCCCGGTCTCATAAGAGATCGAAAGGCGACATCTGTAACGGCGATATCAACCGCCCAGTACGAGGTTACAAAGCCCCGATAAGCACACATGTGCTTACAAAACAAACATTAGCTTGCTATGCAATTGAATAGCAAGTGAATTATCAAGAAAAACATTGTATATTCAAAAAAACATTAGGATTATATGACATCAGGAATAGAAATAGAAAAAACATTAAAGGGTTAGACTATGAGTATGAAAACAAATCTGACTGGCAGATTAAGGAATACATCACTTCCTGCAAATCATGGATTAATGCCTTTATTTGAAGCTATTGTTAATTCTATACACTCCATTGAAGAGCTATCTGAAAATATGTCTGATGGGCGCATTGATATAGAGATAATGAGATCGTCTCAAGGGAGCCTGAATCTTAAAAAAGGTGAGCAGCAAATAGAGAAAATTGTTGGTTTTAAAATAACCGACACGGGGATTGGTTTTAATGATCAAAACATGAAATCCTTCGAAACCTTAGATACAGATCACAAAGTTGATAAGGGCTGCCGGGGTGTCGGTCGATTGCTTTGGTTAAAGGCATTTAAAAGGGTTAATGTACGGAGTATTTATGAAGACAATGGAGCTTTCTCATTAAGAACATTTAGTTTTAATACTGGTCTTGGTGTCAACAATTCTTCAGACAGTAGCACAGAGAGCCTAGAAAGAAAAACAATTGTAGAATTGGATGGTTTTGGTGAAATATATCGTTCTGCCGCACCAAAAACATTGAACTCTATTGCCAAAAGTCTTTTAGAACATTGTCTATGGTATTTTGTAAGAGATGGTGGAGCACCTGCTATTTCTATTAAGGATGGTCAAGAGAACGTTCTGCTTGATGATTTGTATGATAAATATATGCACGCCTCTGCACAAACCGAAGAAATAGAGGTTTGTGATAAAAATTTTTCAATCACTCATATAAAGTTTAGAGCATCATCAGCTAAACAACATTCCCTATCTTTTTGTGCAGCAAATCGTCTTGTGAAAGAAGAAACCCTAAACAATAAAATATCAGGTCTATACGGCAATATATCAGATCAAAATGGTGATTTTGTATATTCCTGCTATGTAAGCTCACCATATTTAGATGAGAAAGTGCGATCTGAAAGAACTGGCTTTAATATTGAAGAAAATGCAGAAGGCTTGTTTGAAGGCAAAGAAATCAGTTTAAAAGAAATACGAGAGGCAATCTACCCTAAAATAAAATATCACCTCCAGGAATCTTTAAAGGCAAATATTGACGCAGGTAAAGAGCGAGTAGAAAAATTTATTGCGGAGCAGGCTCCAAGGTATAGGCCTATTATTTCTCGCATTTCAGAAGATGACCTTATTGTTGATCCAAATACATCTGACAAAGACATAGATCTTCATCTCCATAAACAACTTTCCGCCTTGGAAAGAAGCATATTAGAAAAAGGGCATGGTATTTTAGTTCCCTCCCAAGGCGAAAATTTAGACGATTACTATGCTCGAGTAAGGTCATATTTAGAAGATGTCTCTGATATGAAAAAATCAGATTTAGCAGATTATTTGTGCCATAGAAAAGTGGTAATAGATCTAATGGAAAAAGCCCTGGAGAGAGACAGCAATGGCAAATATGTTACAGAAGACATTATTCATCAATTGATAATGCCTATGGGTAGTGATTCAAACGCATCCTCTCCTGCGGATTGTAATTTATGGCTATTGGATGAAAAGTTAGCATTTCATGATTACTTAGCATCAGATAAAACATTAAGCTCTATGCCAATTACAGGTTCGTCAGAAACAAAAAAGCCGGATATTTGTGCACTAAATATCTATGATAATCCAATGCTTATGTCTGAAGGAAATTCTTTACCTTTGGCCTCAGTTGTTGTGGTGGAAATAAAGCGTCCAATGCGAAATGACGCAAAGGCTGGTGAAGATAAAAACCCAATAGAACAGGCTCTTGGTTATTTAAAAAGAATAAGAGACGGCCAAGCACAAACACCAGCTGGCCGACCTATTCCTAATTCGTCTGACATACCAGGTTACTGCTATATTGTATGCGACTTAACAGAAAGCGTTCAAAGGCAATGTGATTTATTCAACCTATCAATAAGCAGCGATAAAATGGGTTATTTTGGATACAACTCAAATTACAAAGCATACATTGAGGTGATTTCATTTAATAAACTTGTAGATTCAGCCAAAAAGAGAAATAGAGTGTTTTTTGATAAGCTTGGCTTGCCAACAACATAATAAAAAATACTATGCTAAAAAAATCATCTCGAACAAGTTTGCTTATAATTTTTTAATATTTTTGAAATGTTTTAGGCTAAAGTTCATTTTAAAAATATTGAATGAAATGACAATAGCAGAGGAATTGAATATTGGGGTCTTGGACAACATTAACTTTTAATCAATATGAATTAATGTCGAGTAGTAATCACCTTTTCACATATGATGGAATGGGTTTGTTTCTTCCAGAAGATAAAAAAACAATACCTTATAAAAATACAAACAATCATAAAGAAAATCATCCTGCATATGTCCGAAAATTATCGAGCATGGTCGAGCGATTGGAGTTGATGGGGTATACATTAAACCGAGCAGAAAAAGAGATAAAAGCATGTATTCACCCGGATATAACTTTGAAAGAATTTTTTAAAATTCTTTCACATATAGATTTAAATTCTAAAAAAACCTCTGATCTCGAGGATCTTTTTAAACCTACAAAAGATACCATAAGGTTTGAAAACATAGGTTTAAGTGGATATATATTAGCCTCTCCTAAAGCAGTTTCGCTTTTAAATAAGTATCGATACGAAGATGATTATTTGGAAAATTGGCCTTATTTAGACCCTTTGTTAGAATTAAGGTGCTTAGCTGAAGTTGGTGAATATTCTAACGATAATGTAATTTGGGAATATTACGACTTAGTAGTAGGCGGTTGGATTAATGAATCAGATATCAATGTCACAGGAGTATCGCCTAGCTATCTTATCCTTACAGAAGGTAAAACAGACACAGAGATTATTCAGAAATCCTTAAATACATTTCATCCCAACATTAGGGATTTTTTCTTCTTTGCGGACACAGAAAACCATCCTTTCGGCGGAACAAACGATATAGCTAAATTTGTAAAAGGTCTTATTGATATTAAGTATGGGGAAAACCTTATTGTAATATTAGACAATGATTTGGAGGGGAATAAAGCATTTGATAAAATTAAATCTTATACACTTCCCAAAAACTTTAGTGTTCATGTTTTGCCCGAACTTGAAGAATTTAACGATATAGAAACAGTAGGGACAAACGGCTTAACAAAAATGAATATTAATGGGCAAGCTGTTTCTATCGAATGTTTTCTTGATTTAAATTTAGATAATGAAAAACCCATAATTCGTTGGACGCATTGGGATGAAAAAATCGGTAAATACCAAGGAAGTTTTGAACAAAAAATTAAAAATAAACTCAAATCAAAATTTGACGGTGCCTACAATAATAACTTTGCATTTTATGAAACTCAAAAGCTAAAAAAATTAACAAATTTTATCGTACAAAAGGCTAAAGACATAAATGATTAATCTTCTTGTGATTTAGGATTTAATTTAAAAGTTACCTTCAAACAAGTGTTATTAATTAATATATTTAATTTTCCGTAATGGATATTATCAAAAAAAAAGTCTTTCTGCTCTAACTTGTAAGCAATCCACTTTACGAATATTATTTGATACATATTTGCTATTTATGCTGCCCCTTATATTGATAAGACAACAAAGATTAACTCATACGCAATTAAGCAACAAGATATGGTTGCGCATTAGATTTTCTCTTAACAAAATCAATTTCATAGCACATTGATTTATCTATAATATTTCTTAATCTATCGCTCACATCTTCTTTTAGGGCATCGAAGAACTTTGAGAACCACGTTCCTGCATAGACATCGATAGCATACTCTTCTGTCATAATTGGAAAGATTGCAGCTTCTTCTAACAAATAATTTAAAGACTGCTCAAAATATCTTTGCTTTCTTTCTTCTGGATATGTGACAGGATCGCTTTCGTGCTTTTGCGCCCACATGTGATATATGCGAATGTTAAGAGCACGACGAAAATGTCTGTTCTCTCTATATTTTTGATGAATCTCTAATAGGTTTCTTTTAAAATCAGGGTGTACTAACCAATCATCCCAGCGTGTAATTCTTCCAGCATTTCCTAATAGCTCTAGCGCTTTTTTGTTATCTTCTATCCATTGATCGCCGATTGCTCTTGCTTTGTTATATGCTTCTTCCATACCAATATCTTCAAGATACATAAGATTATGACGTTGTAAGCTATCTGAGACGATAACGGTTGTTTGATCGAAGCGACGTGCAGACCACTCACACAGAGTTAAGAATTTTTCACCCGTGTGTTTTTCTATACCCATACTAATTTGTAAGCGCGCAGCTTTGCGTTCTTCTCTGGGTCCATATTTGCGAGTTGTATTTACTCGGTAATTAGAAACGTTCTTTTGCAATTGTTTTCTCCGGTTGTTGTCCCATTGTCCACATATATTCAAATATATTTTTAAATGCAGCGGCATTTATTTCATCGTTAAATACCACTGCCTTGGTATTATCAGATGTACATTCTGCAACCTTATCTCCATATATAAGGATCACGTTGTTGCTAAAGAATTTTGAAGGCACATATTTGTATTCAGGAAAGGCTCCTAATATATATTCATTACCGTCTTCGATGAGCTGTCTCATTTTTACATGACCTAAATTACGGATCTTACGATAACGTGCGTTAACCTCTGGGGGAGAGAGGGCATCATCAGCAAACATCACTAGAAATTCACCGCCTTGGTCCATAAGTGTTTCATATACATCATCTAATAAGTCTAGATACCAATTATCACCTTTAAATTCATATATTGTATTATCAATGAGCTTAACGCCATTAGCACCCATGCCTACGCCAGCTCTTTCAAAAGCAGTTTCGATTTTTTGCACTGTTTTTGTACTTGGGTTTGTTTTACCCGTCTCTAGATAGCGAATGCTTGTTACATCCATCCCGCAGTTGTCAGCCAACTCTTGTTGTGACCAATTTAATAATGCTCTTGCTGCTCTGACTAGCTCTGGTTTCATATCCGCTCTCTATATAATGAATACTTATATTATTTATAATAACCCATTATTAAATTTATTACAATAACTATTTTAGTTAAAATTTATTTTTTAAGCTTAATAATAACGTTTTAATTTAATTCAAAAACAAAAAACATTATAAAAATAAATAATAAATTTAATTTCTTATATTTTAAATTTAAAATTAACTTTTCATTAACTCTTTTCGTCCAGAATAACCTTCATCAGCAAATTGATTATGAAAAATAAATGAGGTTAATAAAATGGCACAAGCATTAAGAACAAACGAAAGGCATATCAACGATTTTTTAAAAGCAACAATGGTTGTTTCTGATTGTGACATTAGCGACGTAATGGCCGCTAATGAGCAAGTTGATAAGTACGAAAAAATGCTTGAACAAAAACAGGCAGAATTGAAAAAGATTTGCTCATGTTTAGAGAGAAACGTGTCATTCCCAACGATCAATGGTGAAGCACCTCTTTATTGTTCACAAGACTGTATCAAAGAAGAAATTGCTTTCTACGAAAAATTAAAAGACCAAGCAATCCAACAACGTAACTTGTTGTGGGAGAAGCACTTAGGCGTAGCATTTGAAGAAACAAACTAAAATCACTAACAAACAAGGAGATAAATAAAATGATCAATAACAAAGAAATATTAGAGAAATTTGGTGCCGAATTCTACACCACAAATAAAACATCATATACAACATCAAGAACTCAAGATTTGTATCATTTCACCTTATATACAGGAAAGAAAAAGATTGAAATTGATAATGGTGATTGTGTATTTTATACACAATCTAACATTGCAAAAGTTTCAACAGGCCCAACTTCTATTGAAAGTAACGAATTTGCAGTAGTCATTAGAGGTTATAAACCACCTCAGAAAAAAGCTGAAATCGGAAACTTAACAACATTACCGTTTATTAACGGATGCTCAACTCGACAAATATTTGCACCCGAGCGCATAGGAGACCCAACACTACAGCTTTTATCTCTACCTCCACATTCTAGTGAGCAAGCACACCATATGCATACAACAGCTCGTGTAGCGAAGGTTATTTCTGGAACAGGGACTTGCGTCATCGGCTTAGAAAAGTCTTCATACAGCAAAAAATTAGAACCTGGGACAATCATCGTTATCCATCCAATGTGTCCTCACCACTTTGAAACAAAAGAAGACGGGTTACTTGTGATGCCACTACATATATTTAGCTCAGCCCCGGGAAGCTTAGAGTTTAATCACCCCATGTTTAACGGAAGCCATCATGTATAACAACTATACAAACGGAGATTTATAATATGTTATTAGATAAAAAACAGAAAAAAGAAACTTGGAAACTTATTAACTATCGTAATGTCAAAGATATGATTACAGCGGAGTTCTTACATGATCTCTACAATCAAACAATCGTAGAGCTGAACCCTGTACATTTTCAAAACACTATCTGTATCGTTGAGAACAATATGTTCAAAAGCTTTGCTCCTCAAGATGAGTGGGATAGTTTAGCAGAAACCCTAGGAGAAAAACTATTACACGATAAAAAGCTAAGAGAAAAATTTTCTAAATACCTAGAAAGGCCACAAACAGACCTTCATGCATTAATAAAAGCGCTAGAAAAAAAATACAAGAGTGCATCATCTCAAATCAATGATAAGGAAATGTATGACGACCTTCAGCAATTGCATTATCTTGCTCTAGACAGAATTTATGCTATCAACCTTGTTCAATTTGAGCATGCTTTCAGCTATTGTTTAAATACACTGGCAACAAAAGAGAATGTAGAGATAAGTAAAGTTCTACACTCATCTGAAACAACTATCAGCACCCAAGAACAAATAGCCGCTTTAGAACTTTCTATAAAGGTTTCAACAAAAAAATTATCACTAGAAACCGCCATAAAAATATATAATAACCAGTTCTCTAGTGTTCAAATGGCGTATGGCGCCCAACAAGAACTTAACCATTCTCCTGAAGAACGTATTATCACCTTGATAAACTCACCACTCAAAACGAGACAGCAACAACTTCAAGAAATTAAAAGAACAATCTCTAAAAAAGAAACCTTACACTTAAGTCCACAATTAAAAGAGATTTCAGAACTTGCAAAGAAAACAGGGGAACGAAGAGACCAAAATAAGGCCCTTATGGGGAAAGTTGCTCAAGTTAGAAGTTCTATTATCAAAAATATATCCAGTAAAAGTAATGTGAGAGAAAGCGAATTGAATTCATATTTTTTACAAGATTTCTTTAATCTCTTATATAAAAAGCAAAAACTAGCAAACCAACCCATCTCCCTAAGGCAACAAAGGATTATTTTGTCTAGAAAAGAAAATATCATATATGGTAACAATGCGATTAATATTTCAGAGCATATCTTAGATACACGCACAAACAAACAACCGTTCATTTCCGGTATCACAGCTAGTTCAGGAGTTGTTAAAGGAAAAGTGCGACGCGTTCTAACTATAGAAGATGCAAAAAACATCAAGCCAGACGAAATTCTTGTAGCTTACGGAACAGATTTTGACCTCATGATCGGCCTACAAAATTGTGCTGGAATTATAACAGAAGAAGGAGGGTTACTTAGTCACGCCTCTGTTATATCACGAGAACTTGGAAAACCGTGCCTTATCAATGTAAAAAATGCGATGAACATATTACACGATGGGCAAGAAATAGAGATTGATACAAATAAAAGTCATGTACACATTCTCAATGCACAGCAAAATAAAAAGAGCAACACAATTACTGGTATCATACATCTATCAGATTCAAGAGCTCTTGATATAAATGCACCAAAATCAAGAAACCTACACCTACTCGAAAAAAACAATATTCCAACACTGACGGGGTTTATAGTTGATACAAAAAATGAGAAGAAACATGCTTTAGCAGAAAATATTATTGATCTTCTTAATGCAAAAGGCCTGTCTCCACTATCTTTAATTATTCGTAGTAATAGCATGCTCGAAGACAATTCAAATTCATCAATGGCGGGACAATTTGAATCTATTGTATGCACAACTGAAAAAACAGCAATATCTAAAGCCATTAATGATGTTATAGCTTCCTACCTAAAACCAAAAATAGTTTCACTCAAAAATAGAACAACTGAATCGGATGATTACGTTTTCGTGCAGCCATACTATCCACATAAATGGGGCGGTGTAGCTTTTAGTAATCACCCAATCACCAAAGAGAAAACTGTTTACATTGAAGCAAGCTGTAATGGTGCTGCCGCTATTGTAAACGGCATGAAAGCCGACAAAAATCTCCCTCAACACATTAAAGATCAGGTAACAAAAACTGTATTGAAAATTGAAAAAATACTTGGTTATCCAGTAGATGTCGAATGGGGCTACGGTAGTGAAGGGCTGAAAATATTCCAAGCTCGTCCAATTATAACAAACAACAAAAAACTAATCATTATTGCAGGTGGAGAAGGATCACGTATCAAAGAAATGTTTAATAAAAAAGCATCTCCCTTCACAAAACATTTCTTACCATTACCAGAATCTGGTGCTTCTATTATCGGATCCATTATCAATAAAGCGCAACCATACTTTCGTAATATAGAAATTTCAGCAAGTCATAATACGATAGATTTTATGATGGGAAACTTCAAAGAAAGTAAAAACATACATATATCTAATGACAATGAAATGATTGGTCCTTTAGCACCTCCGCTATTAGAACTAATATCTCAAGGCAAGCGTGTCTACGCATGTTGTGGAGACATATACAGTAACTTTAATTGGGATGAGTTCGAAAAATTTCATGACACACACAATAATCCTATTTCAATTCTATCCGCTAATAGCTTTCCAGCAAAGAAAGCAGCATGCTTTAATATTGCTTCTAATGGCTCAGTAAAAAGCTGGAAAAGAAAAATTAAATCTTCAAAAAAAGATTATATTAATATTGGAGCTTACATTATAGACCCAGATCCAGAATTAATTGAGATTGCAAAAGAATTACTAAAAAATAAAGCATGCAAAGAGGATGTATTTTTTCAAAAATGTATAGAAAAAAGAATACTATCGGCCTACAAAGAAACTTCATTCTCTTGTAATATTAACACGCCTGACATTTACAATCGTCTTGTTAAACGAATTATAAAAAACAACAGAAAACCATAAGGAAAAAACCATGGAAAAATTAGATGTTTTTAATGAACTATATCAACCATTATCTCCTCCTGTTGCGACAATAGATAGAGTGCATCAAGAAGGACTATGGCACCAAACATTTGCCTGTTGGCTTATAAATGAAAAAGAAAAAAGCATATTTCTTCAATTAAGAGGGCCTAAAAATAGAATAGACCCAGGAAGCTTTGATGCATCTGCTGGGGGACATTTATCATCAGGAGAAAAACCTGAAGATGGCTTTAGAGAGTTAAAAGAAGAACTAGGCATAAATATAGATAAAAAAATATCTCATTATCTTGGCATTTATAGAAATATTGCAATCCGCCAAGAAGGACAATATATAAACCATGAGTTTTGTCATGTGTTTCTAGCCAAAACAAACAAAACACTAAACGACCTCTCCTTACAAGCAGGAGAAGTAGACAATGTCTTCATGTTTAACCTAAAAGATGCTATCGACCTATTCACTAAAAAGAAAAAAAATGTTTCAATACACAATCAGCAAGAAAGCCGTAACATCACTATAGAAGATATGTGCAACTATTATGAGCGCACAATTGTCTCTAATTACTATTTAAAAATTGTACTCGCTGCTCAAGCTTTTTTAAATGGAGATAAAAACGTTGTCATATAAAACATTTACAAAAGATATTTTACTAAGCTCTTTTTCTTTAAACGATAGAAAAAAAGTCTGGATACCAGAAAATATTGTACAGCAACAATATAAAATAGATGAATATTTCTTTCTTTCATGGATACATAGATCACAACATTTGGGCTATGTCATAACAATGCAAAAAAACAAACTTCAAGGCCATATACTAAGACGAACACCAATGCAAAAAAACAATCGTGTTTGCATGTGTGACTGGTGCCTATCTGTTTATCCTGCACAACATATAGCGCAATTTACCATCAAGAAAAATAAACACACTTCTATCGGTCTTTATTTATGTGATCAACTTGATTGTACAGATAGATTACATTCAACAACATTCAACAATGTGCACAATATGAGAGAGACTATTTCCAAAACAGATAAAATGAATAGGCTCATTAAAAATATGGATGCCTTTTTTGAAAAGCTAAAAATAGAGGTTCAATAGATGCATACAGATAAAAACAATCCAACCTCAGGAAAGTTTATAGCCAGACTTTTCCTGCCGCTGGGGGTTACAGATAATAATAATTTGAAAGATTTAAATGAGAAGTTTATTATATATTACTAAATAATACAGAGAAAGCCTATCATGGAAACATATACGCGACAGCTTTTACCTGAAGATTGGAAAACTTTTAGAGATATTCGCCTGCTAGCTTTACAAGAAAGCGCCAAGGCGTTTGGAAGCTCTTATACCAGAGAAATTGAATTTCCAAAATCTCGATGGAAAGATACGTTATCTCAAAAAGATGGTGCAATATTTGGCTTATTTAAAGGCAATAGAATCATTGGACTGGGTAGCATAAAAACCTCAAATATAGATAATCAACAAGCGGGGTTATTTATGGGCTACATTACAGCAGAGTACAGAGGAAAAGGGTTTTCCAAGAAACTCTATATCTCTCGTATTGAGTGGGCGTTAAAACGACCCAGCCTTAAAACAATTTTCACAATAAACAAAGAGAGTAATTTAGCGGCTCAGGGCATGAACAAAGGTTTTGGGTTTAAACTTATTAGTCGTACTCCTAAAAATGATTGGCCAGATGGTTCAAACGACGATGAGTTAAGGTTTGAGTTAGATTTGGAGCAAGCTAGATCTAACTTTAAAAATTCATCTCTATTCAATCCACATTCATAAACCATTTTAGAGTCGTGTCAGATTAAAATCTGAATTTTAAAAGTTTTAGTGATAAAATTGGCATTGGAATATTGATAAAATATTCATAAAGATAAATTGATAATTCACACCTTCATTTTAAGCGGCGAAAAAAGATCATGAATAAGTTCCGATCTATGAAGTCTCTACAAAAATTCGTCTCCATTCAATCCACATTTCAAAATCATTTTAATCATCAAAGACATATAGAAAACAGAGACACATTTAGATCTTATAAATTAATTATCTCTTTTCGTTCCATAGATAAGTAGTGTAGTATCAAATCACATTTAGTAAAACTTTATTCTATTTTCTAAAATGACATCTAAAAATCGCAGAAACAATAATCAACCATCTGATAAAGCTCTGTATAAAGCAGATGTTGATAGTTTTATTAAACAAGAACGGCGTCGTGATGAGCTTGATCGCCTCAATGAAATCAAAGAACAAAAATCTGTTTGGATTAAAGTTACAGCAACATGTGGTCTTTTGAATCTTTTCTTAATCATACTCGCATGCATAGGATTAATGATATCATGACAGATCAAAAAACACTTCTAAAAGGATGGATACAAGCCATTATTGCCATTGTTATCTTTCTTGGAATAAACCAAGTATTTGCTCGATATTGCGCTGTTGTTTTAGATGTTAACCCTGTTGTTTTTTCTTGCACAGCTTTCTCAAGTTGTGCATTTGTATTACTTCTTATAGGGGGTGTCGGACCACTAGCGAAAGAAACAATGCGTAGCATAGATACATGGTTATTTGGAATTATCCTAATGATGAGTTATATCGTTGGTGTCATTTTACTTGCGCACGTTACCTCAACAGAAAGCACGATGCTTCAAAAGATAAGCGTCTTCCTCAGCTTAATTGGTAGCTGGTTTTTTTTAAATAGAAAACCAGATTTTTATCAAATAATCGGAACAACTATTATTACAATCGGCGTTATAATTGTATGTATAGGAATTCCAGCAGACCAAAGAGGAATAGTTTACTTTTTAGGTTTCTTATATGCTCTGTTTCAGGTGTTAAGAATTTTCACAGCTGAATTACACAGACCTCATGCAAAGGCTGCGAATATGCAAGAGGATCCTAAGGCACGTGCCCGTGTTGTTGGTTTCATCATGTTCATTATTAGTATCGTTTTTCTTGTATTTACTTTTTTTATTGCCCTAGCGTTTGAAGGAGAAACCAATCACACTATTACCAATATACCACATCTAAATAACTTCCTGCACGCCCCGACTATATTCTCAGGAATGGTGACTGGTGTTTTTCTTGTTGCGCCACTAAGACTTCTGGAATTTTCTAGCTCTAATATCATTAAAGGCGAAAACTTTACAACCGTCACAACTTTCTCTTTCGTCGCTACTTTATTTTGGGAATGGGCAACCGCACCTTTAACAGGATTAAGCATTAAAGAAATTTCTTCCAGTGACATTTTTGCAGGCCTCATGATCACCGCAGGTGGACTATTCATCGCTTTAACCCGCCACAAAAGGCAGAACAAAGAAACATGGAAAACATATCTAAAATACGAACCAAACGATTTAAATATTGTCGATGACAGCCGTGAAATTGTTGCCAACACATTAGAACATTTTAATTCAGATATTAATAAAACAGCAGACGCTCTAAAAATACCTGTTTCTGTAATCGAAGCCCTCATGCAAGACAATGAAAAAGTCTTGGCTTTCAAAGGCAAGATCTTACAAGATGTAACTAGACGCTATCGTCGTAATGTTGCCATGAATGACCCTTTAACAGGGCTTATTAACCGCTCTGGTTTTATGAGTGAGTTAAAAATTGCACCAACTACGTCTTCTAACTTTTGTGTCCTGTTTATAGACCTAGATAAATTCAAACCTGTTAATGATACATATGGCCATGAAGCTGGAGATTTTGTTTTAATTGAAGTAGCTCATCGTCTAAGAGAATTATTCCCAAACAATGCCTCAATCACCCGATTGGGTGGTGATGAATATTGTCTCCTAATTCTCGATAAAGAAAAAGATCAGCTCAGCGAAACAGTCCAACACATCAAACAAATTCTAACCACGCCATTCACCTATAATGAACACACCATTACGATTGGCGGATCTGTTGGTGTCGCACATTATCCAACCGACACAGAAAGACCAGAAGATCTTTTAAAACTTGCTGATGAAGGTATGTATAAAGAAAAGAAAGAGCGATAATCTTTGAATATTACAGACACTAAGATCGGGATACTCGCGGTCACTGCTGAAGGCGCGGCAAAAACTTATCGTGATATGCATATCGCATTCTATGATAAATTTGGTGCTTATAATAATCCAACAATTACAATGACAATGCACCCGCTCATTGATCATGTGAATAATTTTGGTGATAAAAATAAGTGGGTGCTCCTTATTCAAAAAGGGATTGATGATTTAATAGATCAAAATGTTGATCTTATTTGTATGCCTGCGAACTCATCTCATCTTGTCATTGATGAGATTGATTTTAAAGACGTGCCTTTTATCAACATGGTTGAAGAAGCTGTAAACCATCTTAAAAACACAACAAAGAATACTCTGATTTTAGGAACCAAAATATCTCTTTCAGAAAGCCTCTATCTAAAAAACTTACCCGCAAATTGTTTTGTACCCAAGACAGACGACATAGAAAAACTTAATGAAATTATTGTGAAAGAAATGGTGCTAGGAAAATTATCTGAAACAAGTCGCTCTTTCATATTGAATATGATTGAAGAAAACCAAAAAGCCCACAATATAGAACACCTCTTTTTCGCCTGTACAGAACTCCCTTGTTTTTTTAATAATAGAGATCTACCACTACCAACATTAGATAGTATTCAACTTCTAATTAAGAAAGTGCTTACACAATGTTTAGAAACCTAATTAAACCAAACTCATTAAAAGAAGGCGATAGAATCGCTGCAATCACTCTATCATGGGGAGGCCCAGGTACGTTTCCACACAGATATGAAGCTGGCAAAAAACAATTAGAAAAAACTTTTAATGTTGAAGTGGTGGAGACTAGACATGCTTTAAAACCTGCGGATTGGATCTATAATAATCCTCAAGCGAGAGCGCAAGATATGATGGAAGCATTCTCTGATCCATCTATTAAGGCTATCATCGCAACAATAGGAGGAGAAGAATCTGTACGTATTTTACCGCATCTAGATATTTCTGTACTCAAAAAAAATCCCAAGATCTTTATGGGGTATTCAGATACGACCGTGGCCCATTTTGCTTGTTTCAAAGCAGGATTAACAAGTTTTTACGGACCAAGCATTATGTCTGGATTTGCTGAAAATGGAGGCATATTTCCCTACATGGAGAAATCTGTAAGAGAGAATTTATTTAGCACTACTCCTGTAAATGTTGTTGAACCCAACAAAGATGGATGGACTGTTGAGCATTTAGACTGGTCTAATCCTGAAAACCAAGCAAAGAAACGTACACTTAGACCTCCAACAGGTCCCCAAATTATTCAGGGATCTGGGGTTGTCCAAGGGCATTTAATGGGTGGCTGCGTAGAAGTGATGGAAATGTTAAAAGGCACCGATTATTGGCCAGAAAAAGATAAATGGAAAGGGGCTATCCTCTTCTTAGAAACATCTGAAGAAGGACCTGATGTTACACATTTCACCAGATGGATTAGAAACTATGGATCACAAGGCATTTTATCAGATGTGAATGGTATCCTTTTGGCACGTCCTGGTGGACAGCTAAATGATGAACAATTATTCCAATATGACAAAGCTCTGAAAGACGTTGTATCTAAAGAGTTGGGCCTAACTAATTTACCGATAATAACACAAATGGATTTTGGTCATACCGATCCTATGTTTGTTTTACCTTACGGTGTTCAAGCTAAAATAAATTGTGATAAAGAATCTTTTTCTATATTGGAGAGTGGTATTCAATAACAGAAACTACTGAATGCGTGCCTTCTTATAAAGAAAACCCTTACGTCTATTTAAACAAATATCCTCTAAGTGGGTTCTCAGGCTATAAACAGCATTAACTGGTAAAAAACTTAATCCCATTTGCTCGAAATGGTTTTGATCTTTTACGCTATCATCAATTAAAACAGCCTGCGAAATATTTAGATTATGTTTCTTCAAAAACTTAGAGAAAAACAAAAACTCTTCTTTCTCATCACGCTCTTTCTTTAATGCACCCACATGGCTCGAGTTAATAATATCATCAAAATAAGTATCAAGCCTATAGGCAGGAACTGTATATTTTGAAAACACATCCATATTATCCGTTGCCAGCACACATAAATACCCTTGTGATCTTAATTCTTGAATAAGTTTTAAATTATGAGGATCAATAAATGTGATATTTTTACAGCTTTCCTGTAGGCTTATCTCAATTAAAGATCGATCTTTAATTCCATTATCCACCAAATAATCTAAGACATCATTTACAGATAGTTCTCCGCGCATCCAATCCACAATAATCGTGTTATCTGCCTTAAACAAGATGCGTTGAATTTGTTCAAAAACATCTGGATGAGAAAGTTGCAGGTCTTCCCAAAACATTGAACATGACAAAGTTCCATGCCAATCTATAAAAATCACTTTTTTATCCATACTAAAGCTTTCTCCGCTTGCTCCTGATGATTAGAGTGCCACTCAATATTGTCCGTAGATGATATCCATTTATAATTTAAATGTTCATGTGATAATTTTATATTTGACCCACCGATCACTTCTGTTGCAATAAGCATATTCACTTGATGTTGAATATTTTGCGTTTTTGTAGGGCCTTTTGTTGATATTGATATGCATTCTAATGCTCTTACAGTCAGAAAGGTTTCTTCTTTAATTTCTCGAATAATAGCCTCAAACGGAGTTTCTCCTACATCAACCCAACCACAAGGTAAACACCATCCTGTTCCATCAACCCGTTCAACAATCAGTATTGCTTTTTGAGTGTTGTAAACAAGCCCATCAACACCTAATTTAGGAGTCACACAGCCCAATTCTTTTTTAAAATCTTCTTTTAATCTATCAAAGTCCAAATCAAGCGCATTTGCAAATTCTTGTACAGAATAATCTAATAACGTTTCATAACGCGCGATATCATAAGGGTCTTTTGCGTATTTTAACCCTTCAAGAGCGACAGCTCTGACTTTATCTGATAATGATATTGTTTCTGTTTTCTTCATCTTCTTAACCAAGTGCTGATTATTATATCATTTAAAGTAAATGATTCACCTCTCTTGTCCGATTAAAAAAAACGAGATACTTTAAAATAATGAATGCATTTCTCTATAAACTAATCGGTAAATTTCTAAAACTTTATTGGAAAATTGTTAAGCCTTTCTCAATTGGCGTTCGTGCCATTATCATTAATGAAAACAATGAAATTCTGTTAGTGCAACATACAAATGCAAATCAATGGTATCTACCTGGGGGAGGCGTTCATAAAAAAGAACATCTGATAGATGCTTTAAAAAGAGAATTAAGAGAAGAGCTCTCACTCAAAATAAATACGACACCAACACTCTTAGGAAACTACGCAAATTTCTTTGAAAGTAAAAACGACTTTATTTCTATCTTTGTTATAAAAGACTTTACCCTAAATAAATTCAAAGAAAATGATGAAATCGATAAATGGCAGTTTTTCAACTTTGATCAATTACCAGAAAGAACCTCTGTAGGAACTCAAAAGCGCATAGATGAGTATTTGAATATAAAAGATATAGATTATAGATGGTAAAACTAAGACAGCACGATCAAATATCCTCTAGAACGTCCCTCTCCTTGAGGCATAAAAGCACCTTTTTCAACCAAATCTTGCAAATCACGGGTGGCGGTTGGCTTCGTTGTTTTGGCAATTTTAATATATTTTTTAGCCGTCATTCTTTGGTCAATACCCTCAACACCAGCTTCCAACATTTTTTGTAAAACAAGCGATTGACGTGCATTCAGTTTATCTTTATGACGATCGAAAAATTTTGTTTTCTTTAAAATAAAACCAATCTGCTCTTCTGCATAGATTTGTGCCTGCAAAACGACATCAACAAAATACTCTAACCACGCTGTTATCTCATTAGACCTTTGCGCCTCTTTTAAGGCATCATAATACTGTCTTTTATTACCTTCAATAATCTTTGATAAACTTAATAAGACAGGTCTTCCAGCACCTTGTGATAATGCTTTCTCAGATATAGCGCGACCAATGCGGCCATTACCATCTTCAAAAGGATGAATGGTTTCAAAATACAAATGAGCAATAGCAGATCTAATTGCACCTTGTTTTATTGCGTTTTCTGCATGAGGTTCGGTCTTATTAAACCAAGCGATAAACGCATCCATCTCTGACGCAACCATAGATGAAGGCGGTGCTTCATAATGAACTTTCTCCTTACCAATCGGACCAGAAATAACTTGCATTGGTTCTTCATGATCACGCCATGACCCTACTTTTATAATACGGTCACCTTTCATCAACATAGAGTGCCAAGAGAAAAGTTCCTCAACCGATAAATCATCACTAAATTTATTACGTATCGCACTCATTAATTCAGCAATACCTTTCGCTCGGCGATCTCGCACGGGCAACACCTCATTATTCAAGCCTAAATTATTCCGTATCGAAGACATAACATCTATACGGCTTAAATATTCTCCTTCGATTTCAGAAGTCTTGATGGCTTCAGAAACCATCATATCAACAAGAGCCTCTGACTGTAGGTCATTTGACACCCCCATCAACATACCATTTGTACGCCCCATGCGTTCCGCTATTTCATACAAGCGGTCTTCAACAGGCGTAAGGCTATATTGAAAATGAGGCCAATCTTTTTGTTGCCAATTATATATCATGAGCCGATTATAACAAAAAATTGGCTCAAATAAAACAAAATAATGAGCCGATTAAGAGCTGGAATTGGCTCAAAATTAATAAAAGCACATAGAAAGAGAAAAATTTATGATAGATATGATCTTAGAATTTTTATTCTAATGCATAATTTAATGCCGCATCCACATGTATACGAATAGTGTCAAATAAAGGCACTGGAATATTATTCAAATTTAAAAGTGTAAGCTCAGTACACCCTAAAATAACACATTCAACATCAGGAAATTTTTTAATAATAGCTTCAAATTTATCATTAACTTCAGCTCGGACTTGTCCTTTAACAAGCTCATTATAAATAACTTCGGACATATAATCTCTATCGTGTTTATCAGGAACAAATACATTTAAACCATTTCTGACCAAGCGTCCTTTGTAAAAGTCCTCTTCCATCGTTAACGATGTGCCTAAGAGAAGAACTTTATTGTATCCTCGAGAATTAATATATTGAGCCGTTGCATCCGCTAAATGAAGTAAAGGAATGGAAACTTCTTTTTCAATATAAGGAGCATTTCTATGAGACGTATTAGAGGCAATCAGAATAAAGTCAGCACCCGCTTTTTCTAAACGCTTTGCTTCTGATGCGTAAAATGCACCTTCAGTATCAAGATCACCTTTTATACGTAATTGTTTAATATCTTCACCATCTAAAGAAGTTAAGATGATCTTAGCAGAATGATTTTCTCCCAAGGCATCATAAACCCCTTCATTTAACCATTCATAATACTTAACTGTTGATGGCGGACCTAAACCACCTATAATCCCTATTGTTTTCATACTATTCGCGTCAAAGAAATTATTTCACATACTTCAAAGAAGCTACTGCTTTTCGAATATTCTTATTTAAAGGTATTTTTTTACTATCTTCTAATCCCTGTAAATGACGTTGGTGATATATTTCTAATCTTTGTGAAACTTCATCTTTAAATTGCGTATTAATATAATCTCTTATATTCAAAGGATTCCCATTTTCATCCAAAGGCGCTTGTTTAACGTTTTGAATACCTTCAATCAAACGTACAAAATCTTGTGGCGTTTCAGGAAGTGATGCTTCTGTTATATTGACATCTTCTCCACTTTCAACATTTGGTGACGTATATTGGCCTTTCGCAACTTGTGTCACAATTCGCATATCAACACCTTTTACCATTAAGCCCATCGCACTCATATATCTAAGTACAGATGACACAGCTTGCATTTCAGTTACAATTACTTGAACCTCTTGACGCCTATCATCATAACGTGATGCACTTAATCCAATACCAGGCATATGAGGTACATCTTCAACCATATGCTGAATATTCTCAACAATCGCTTTACGTACACGTTTTTGATAATGATATAATTCTCTATGAAGTGCTTTTACCAACTGCTCGCTATTTCTAACATGTCTTTTTTCTGTTCCGAAATTACGAACATCTGATGGTAATCTATGACTAGGTGCCGACAATTGTGTTACATTCTTTTTATCGGTCAAAGCACTCAAACGTTTGCTCTGTCTATTACTCGTAATAGGGCTTCTAGGGTTTGTAGGCGCCGCTAAATATGTTTCTCTTAATCTAAAAGAAATACGAGGACCTGATGTAAATTTATATGTATTAGTACGATAAATTTCACCATAAACCAACGCCTTTCCACCAGTTATACCTACGCTATAAAGTTCACGAGGCGTCCACTTACCTGTCTGCATAGACACCATACCATATGTTCCAGCAGTACCTAAAATATCATAATTCGTCTGGAATCTATTTTTAATCTGAATATTGCGATCACGATAACTTGCTGTCAAAACACGTCCATCAGGTGCTGTAAATTGATGTGCTCCTTTGTGATGACTTCCTTTAATTCTATATCTGTCATAATCACCATTAACAAACATCGTATTCTCAACTGTGGGTTCTTTATAAAGATATGAGCGCGCCTGCTGTATAGTATTAGACGTAATATACTCTTTATCGTTTCGTCTTTTTAAGTCTCCCTTAATCGTTCCACTAACTTTAAATGGCCTAATATTAGGACTTGTTATATCTAATCGACCGTCTAACCATTTTTTATCTTTTTTTCCGAACTCGTCGATTTGTTTTGATGTAAATCCTGTCAGATAAAAATCTGGTAAATTATCTTGTCCGATTGATTCCAATACTTGTTCATACTCTGACTGAGATGTAATATAAGATTTACCCTGATTTTGGCGTAATAAATTCATAACAATTTCATCATGCACATGATTAGAGAGTTGCGATAACTGATCTGCTAATGTTTGATAGCGTTCTAACGCTGATTGGAAAGTCGATTCAGACAACAGCGCTCCCATTGCATGTTCAATATTACTATCTATCTCTTCTACAGCACTTAAGAACTTACCCTGATTGCTTTCTACAGAACGTGCAATTTCTGGAAATTTATAATAACCAGCTAACAATGTCTTAGCCGCCCTACCCCATTCTATAGGGTTGGGTATATGACTAATGTATTTATCATTTTCCACACCCAGACCTTCAGCAATAGCTGGAATAACACCCACATTAAAATCAGGGCTTATAATTACCTCAGGCTTAAGAGCCTTTATAATCTTCTCAGCATTCCACACATCAAGTTTATCACCTGTATATGACATTGAATGAGGGCCTGTATATTCCGTATTAACAACAATATTATTCAAAGACTGAAATGCTTTTCTAAGATCATTTTCTCTTTGATCCGTTAAACCGCTTCCAGTAGCTTCATTAAATACACTAATATGATCAATGATTTTACTTGTAAGGGTTCTTGTTATTTTATCATGATCTCTTTTGTATTCTGCCTCAATTAAATCTTGAATATTACGTAGCTCTGTTCTCAATCGAAATGAATTCAAAATAACATTGCTATTAATTTTATCCGCAGCTTGCTCAATCGCAGATAAAATTTGTAACTGGCCATTACTAAGTCCTTCTAACTTGTCAGACACCTCTTCTCTAAAGTCTTGAATAGATTTCTGCAGCGCTTGGAACATCAATTGCATTTGTTGCATCATTTGCTGTTCTGCAGATGGTTGTGAACTTGTCGCAAAATAATCAACCACCAAAAGAGCGACACCTACATACCCAGCTGTCATAGCAGCTGCACCATATTCTTGTATGTTCTGATTTGATAAAAAACTCAGCTGTTTATAAGCCTGATACGATGTATTAATAGCTTGTGCCGCTTTAGGATCTCCAGAACGTCCTAAAAGGGTTGCCGCTAAATATACTGTAGCATCTTGATTTCTTAGCTCTTTTTGTATTTGTTGTTTCTCAACAATTTTTTGAGCCCGCTCTTCTGCTTGTGCTTGATTAATCTCCTGTTGCTTAGCCAGTCTTCTTTCAATGTTTTCGGCTAACCTAGTCACAGCATTATTTAAAACATGTGCATATTCTTCAGAAACCGTTGCATCAGCATCACCTGCTGGCATTCTATTTAAAGCTCTCTTTAATACCGCTAACTCTTCAGGAGAGGCCTTTCTTTTTAAAGAACCCAATAAATCGCCGGTATTCATTTCTAAAGCGTCTAATGTGTCTTTTAAATGCTCATTTTTTCTAAGCTCTGGATTATTTAACATTAAATCCAATGTGTTTGTTTCATCTGAATTATTTTTGGCCTCTAATCGACTTAGGTTAATAATTTGTTGTGTAAAATCTGCTCTAATAGCAGCATCAACTTTTTCTAAAGTATCACGGTTCACCATATGATCTGATTCAGGCACTTGATCAAATGCAATTGATAATCCTTCTGATACATACGAAGCAATATCCATACCTGACTGAAATTGATTTATTTTTTCTGGTAAAAACGGTAAGTCTAAAGCTTCAGCCACATCACCAAAAACTTCTCCTGCTTCTTTAAACGTCTTACTTACATATGGTGCTGTTTCTTGGCATTTCTTTGCAAGATACTCTATACCTTCTGGCGTAAAATGTTTTGTCACATCTGTAACCAATGGCTGAATTGCTTGGTCATCACGGTGATGATAGGCAGAATTATAACGAGCATTAAAATCAATAATGGCCTGTTCTTTTTCAGCATTAGTTTTCAATTTTTTCATATCATTGATCACATCATGCAAAGCAACAGTAGATTGCATTCTACGTTTTAAATATTCAGTATCTTTACTATCATCAATGCGACCAGCCATCACCACCATTGTTTCTTTAAGCTTATCTTCGAAAGTATTATTATCTAAGACAGGCTCTGCAACAGAGTTTATTTGCGCGTTTAGTCTCATAGGATAAAATAGTGATCCCGTTGTAATAAGTGTAGCTGTACGTAAGAAGTCTCGGCGATTATATGTCATATTTCATCAACTCATATTAGTTTGGTGTTATTAAAGAGTTTTTAATAACCATACTATTTAAATTATGTCAATATTTTAAATACCCTTTAGCTCTCAAAAGCATTCAGAAACTAGAGATACATTTAAAACTTTAAGACAATCCTCACTGAATGCGTGAAATGAACTTCTTGCGGCATAAAATTTGACGTAGTGCGTTTTTGAAGAAAGGTTCGAATTAGTCCTGACAGCACCCCTATGACTACAATCCCAGAGACATGTAAAAAACTCATATCTCTCAAAAAAATTTCTTTGACTTTTTCTAAAGAATTTCTGTATTTAAAGATTGCACTCATTTATAAAAGATAACTATAAGATTAATTATTTATATTGAAAGAAAGCACAGTAAAATGAATACAATTAATAGGAAAATCTCTATTATCGTACCTGAAGATGGGCTCAAAAGAAAACTTGACCTTAAACGTCCTTTAAACGTTAAGCTTGGATTTGACCCTACCGCACCTGATTTACATCTCGGTCATGCCGTCGTCTTAAATAAACTTAAAGATTTCCAAGATGAAGGACATAAAATTATTGTGATTATTGGTGACTATACAGCTCGTATTGGCGATCCGACAGGCCGAAACATCACACGCCCACCTCTCACAGAAAAAGAAGTGAAAGAAAATGCTCAAACTTATATCAATCAACTATCAAAAGTTATTGATATCAACAAAGTTGATATTCGCTATAACTCTGAATGGTTTTCAAGAATGGAAATGTCAGACATTATTCAGTTAATGTCACAAGTAACACTTGCCCAAATGATGCAAAGAAACGATTTCAGAGAACGTTACGAAAAAGACTTGTCAATTTCTTTACATGAGCTTCTCTACCCAGTCATGCAAGGCTATGACTCCATCATGATTGATGCTGACATTGAAATCGGCGGCACAGATCAACTCTTTAACTGTATGGTTGGTAAATCATTACAAGATACCCAAGGCAAAGACTCTCAGGCTGTTATCTGCATGCCTCTGTTACGCGGAACAGATGGACATGAAAAAATGAGTAAATCCAAAAATAACTACATAGGTCTTACAGAAGATCCTGAGAATATGTTTGGAAAAATAATGTCTATTCCTGATGATTTAATTCAGGAATATCTGGAACTCGCCACCACATTTACAGATGAAGAAAAAAACGTAATAAAACAGACATTAGCACAGGACAATACCAACCCTATGGATATAAAGAAAGATATAGCTACCAACATTGTTGCTCAATATCATGGACAATCCGGTTCTGAGAAAGGACGCAATGCTTTTGAAAATAAAGTGCAAAACAAAGCATTCACAGAAGATGATTATAAAGATGTCGTCATATCTATGACACATATAAATGCAAATAATTCTCTCCTAGAGATTTGTTCTTTTGCCTACCCTGAAAAAAGTAAATCTGAGCTAAAACGCCTAGCAAAAGGGGGGGCTATAAAAGTCAACCAAGAAAAAGTGTCTGATTTATTATCTCCTTTATCTCAGTCCAACACATCTTCACCTTTCAAACTTCAGATTGGTAAAAGAGCATTATTTAATATCAAAATCGAAAAAGAATGAGGCACGATATATTTAGGTCGCGGGTCATCTCAGATTAAAATCTGAATTTTAAAAGTTTTAATGATAAAATTGGCATTGGAATATTGATCAAATATTCGTAAAGATAAATTGAGAATTCACACCTTCATTTTAGGCGGCGAGAAAAGATCATGAATAAGTTCCGATCTATGAAGTCTTTACAAAAATTCGTATCTATTCAATCTACATTTCAAAATCATTTTAATCATCACTGATCTTTTAATAATTTTTTGTACTTACACTTATTTCAATGTATTCTATTGCTTAGATACAGCAGAATAAGGGATAAAAAATGACAAAAATAAATTACATGAGTGGTTTTGGTAACGAATTTGAAAGCGAGGCATTAGTTGATGCTTTACCAAAAGGATGTAATACACCACAACATATGAAATATGGTCTTTATACTGAACAATTAAGTGGCTCTGCTTTTACTACACCTAATCATTTAAATCAAAGAACGTGGCTTTATAAAATCCGTCCTTCAATTGCTCAAAGTTCTTTTAGATCATTCAATCAACCACACCTACAATCAGCGCCTTTTGATACTGAGTTCACAACACCAAATCCAATGCGTTGGGATGGATTAGATACCCCATCAAAAGCGACTGACTTTATTGATGCTTTATGGACTATTGCAGGCAACGGCAGTACGGATGAATGGTCTGGTCTCGCGATCCATCTATACAGCTGCAACACATCGATGAAAAAAACAAAGCGCTATTTTTATAATAGCGATAGTGAAATGATGATCGTGCCACAAAAAGGGGCTCTAACACTTCGCACAGAGCTGGGCATTATTAAGCTGTCACCGGAAGAAATTGCTGTTATTCCTCGTGGCTTAAAGTTCGCAGTTGATCTGATAGAAAAAGACGCGCGTGGCTATGTTTGTGAAAACTATGGCCACCCGTTCACTCTGCCTGAAAAAGGCCCTATTGGCGCAAATGGTCTTGCAAACCCGCGTGATTTTTTAACGCCTGTTGCGGCCTTTGAAGAAGATGAAACACCCTGTACATTAATCACAAAATTAAACGGAAAACTTTTTGAAAGAGATCTTGATCACTCTCCTTTAGACGTTGTTGCATGGCATGGTAACTACGTGCCCTACAAATATGATTTAAAGTTATTCCAAGCAATTAACTCTGTGAATTTTGATCACCCAGACCCGTCGATCTTCACCGTTTTAACATCACCAAGTCATATTACTGGTACTGCAAATGTTGATTTTGTTATCTTCCCACCAAGATGGGTTGTTGCAGAGAATACGTTCCGCCCTCCCTACTTCCATCGCAATATTATGAGCGAGTTTATGGGGCTTATTAACGGTGTATATGAAGGGAAAACAAGTGGAAGGTTTGTGCCAGGTGGTGCATCACTTCATAATTGCATGACCCCTCATGGTCCTGATAAAAAAACCTTTGAACACGCGATAAAAGAAGAGCAAAAACCTGTTCATCTCTCTGGTGCTATTGCCTTTATGTTTGAAAGCCGATATATCATGCATCCAACAGAACAGGCCTCAACAAGCCCTCTTCTACAAGAAGACTATCTAAAATCATGGGCGGGATTAGAGAAAAATTTTAACAAAGACGATTAAGCACCCTCCAGTAAAGCATCTGTTTTTGCTGCGCAAATAAAGTCATTTTTATGCAAGCCATTAATAGCATGTGTCCACCATGTGACTGTCACTTTTCCCCACTCTAAAAGAATGGCTGGATGATGACCCTCCTCGTTTGCTAGGTCAACAATCTTGTTTGTAAGAGCCACCGCTTTTTTATAACCTTTAAATTCAAATACACGTTCCAACATTAAAGTATTGTCTTTTGTAATCACCGCCCAATTCGGCAATTCCTTCATAAATGTTGCCAATTCTTCATCACTCACATGAAGAGCACCTGCGTGACAAGCTTCGCATTTTTGTACTGTTAATGTCATTATCTTAAACCTCCTTCAATGGGTATAATCCTAATTCTTTTGCTTGTGTAACAAGCGCCATGATATCCATATGTGCTAGTTTATATAAATCATGAATTTCATTAATCATAAAATAAGTCGGTTGAATATGATCAATACGATAGGCAGTTCTCAAAACCTCTATGGGATCAAACTTTTTACGTTCTGGTTTTGGAGACTCTAACGCATAAATCGTTTCTTCTGGAGACGATAAAATACCGCCACCATAGATACGCAGTCCCTTATCTGTCTGTATTAAACCAAACTCAACCGTAAACCAATATAAACGAGCCAACCACACACGATCTTCTTTTGAGGCTTTTTGCCCCAACAAACCATAGGTATGAGTGAACTCGGAAAAATCTGAATTTGTTAACATCGCACAATGGCCAAAGACCTCATGGAAAATATCTGGTTCTTGGAGATAATCAAACTCATCTCGATTTCTAATAAAAGTCGCAATTGGAAATTTTTTATCCGCTAATAAATTAAAGAATTTTTCAAATCCAATAAGAGCCGGCACAGGCGAAACTTCCCATCCGGTTTCTTTGCGCAAAACTTTATTAATTTCTTCTAATTGAGGCACACGATCAGTTGGTAAATTAATCAAATCAAGTCCCACTAAATATTCATCACATGCCCGACCTTTTATGCATTCATACTGCCTTGTAATAAGGTCATGCCAAATTTCATTTTCTTCCTTGCTCCATGAAATTAATCCATTCTCATCAATTGGCTTGGAAACATATTTGCTCGGTTTCTTCATGCACACTCCTGAATTGGACTGGCAATACCATGAATAGGCGCTAAGTCTTGTGGTGCGTCTGAATGATGTTCTGGCGATGCCTTAATAAAAGCGTCTTGAACAATACAATTCTTCTCAATTTCTTGAATTAATGGATATGCTGATAAATCCACATTAAATCGACGTGCATTATACAGCTGAGGCACTAAACAAATATCTGCAAGAGACACTTTATCGCCCAATGTAAATAAACCCGATTTCTGCTGCTTGACTAAAAATGTTTCATAAGCTTTAAAACCTTCATGTAACCAATAATGCATCCATTCCATTGCTTCCTCTTGACTATGCCCTAACTTCTCCATCAAATAACCTTTCCATGTTCTCGGGTTACCGTAGGGATGCATATCAGAGGCAACAATCATGACCATCTGTCTAATATAAGCCTGATCTTCGATAGAACCATGAAGCAATTCGGCTTGTGGATATTTTTGATTTAAATATTCTAAAATCGCCATAGATTGTGCAATTTCGCAATGCTCATCTTTATAAAAAGGAACAAGCCCTTGCGGATTAATCTCTTTATAAGCATCAGCTTTATGATCGCCTTTTAATAAATCAATTGAACGCGCTTCAAACGTTTCGCCAACCATATACAGGGCTATACGAATACGGTAGCACGATGATGACCTAAAATAATCATATAAAATGCTCTCAGCCATATTTCACAATTTCCTGCTCTATCGTTCCAAAAATTGAAACGCCTTGCTTATCTAACATCTCAATTTTAATCGTATCACCAAAAGACATGAACGGTGTTTTAAACTCACCTGTTTCAATTTTTTCAATCATACGCACTTCTGCAATACAGCTAAACCCCGTTGATGGGTCTTTATTTGAAATGGTGCCTGAGGCAATAATTGCCCCTGCACCTAGCGGTCTTGTTTTTGCCGCATGCGCAACCAATTCAGATAAATCAAAATTCATATCTTTACCCGCATTCGGGCGACCAAATTCTTTACCATTCAAAACACTGATCAATGGCAAAGATACTTTACCACCATCCCAATCATCGCCTAGCTCATCAGGTGTAACTGCAACAGGTGAAAAAGCACTCGGCGGTTTACTATTAAAGAAACCAAACCCTTTCGCAAGCTCCGTTGGGATTAAGTTACGCAAAGACACATCATTCATCAGCATAACCAATTTAATATGCTTTTTTGCCTCCTCCGAAGAGACGCCCATTGGGGTATCATCAACAATCACACCCACCTCTGCTTCAAAATCAATCCCAAACTTCTCATCTGCAACCGGCACAGAGTCATGCGGTGCGATAATCGTATCTGATACAGCTTGGTACATTAGAGGGTCTGTTAAAAAGCTTTCTGGCATTTCTGCGTCACGTGCACGTCGTACCAACTCAACATGATGTAAATAAGCACTTCCATCTGCAATTTGATACGCCCTAGGTAAAGGTGAAGCACATTTCTTTTGATCAAAAGCTTCACTATCGCTCAATTCACCTGCATCGAGCTTCTTCGATAAGATTTCTAATTTCGGCGCATAGTCTTGCCAATGATCTAGTGCTTCTTGCATCGTTTTTGCAACGCTTGATGCCGCCACACACATTTTTAAATCTCTTGACACAATCATTAAAGCGCCATCTCGGCCATTTTTATATGATGCAAGTTTCACTACGCACTCTCTTTCTCGTCTTTTAAGACACCTCTATTAATTTGATCTTGTTCGATCGATTCAAACAACGCTTGGAAGTTTCCTTCGCCAAAACCTTGATTGCCTTTACGTTGAATAATTTCAAAGAAAACGGGGCCAATCGCATCTTGCGTGAAAATCTGCAACAATAACCCTTCTGATTCATCTGGCATACCATCAACTAAAATACACAATTCGCGTAATAGGTCTGTATTTTCACCATGGTTAGGAATACGTGTTGCCAAATTATCGTAATAAGTCTGTGGTGTACTCTGCAAAGGCACACCATGTGCTTTTAATGTTTGAACTGTGTTATAAATATTATCTGTGCCAAGGGCTATATGCTGTATCCCTTCACCGTTAAAACGCTTTAGATATTCTTCAATCTGGGACTTATCATCCGAGCTTTCATTCAAAGGAATTCGAATTTTGCCACAAGGGCTCGTCATCGCACGACTTTTTAAGCCTGTTAATTTACCTTCAATATCAAAATAACGGATCTCTTTAAAATTAAAAACATCTTCGTAAAATTTTGCCCACACATCCATATGACCACGATACACATTATGTGTTAAGTGATCGATGTATGTTAACCCTGCTCCAACAGGATCTCTTTTTTCTGAAAAGAAATTGAAGTCTCGCTCATAACTTTCACTATCATCAATTAAATGAATAAAACTCCCACCAATACCAACAAGCGCCGGAATATCGCTATTTATACTAGCATCTGGTATCTCGTTTGCACTTTTTGCGCCACGCTTTAATGCCTCTTTAAAAGCAAAATCAGCGTCTTTCACACGAAAAGCCATAGTGTTCGCGCCACCACCATGCTCTTCAACGAATTTTGCTGGTTGTCTTTCCTTATCCGCATTTAAAAGAAAGGTAATACCGCCTTGACGGAACAGTGTAATGTCGCGTGTTTTATGTTTCGCGATAGCGTCAAATCCCATCTTCAAGAACAAATTTGTTAGACATTCTTTATCACCACAATATTCAATAAATTCAAAACCATCCGTTCCTAACGGATTCTCGTGTAAATCTGCCATATTTTTCTCCTTATCCTGCTTTTATATCTATTATATCTTAATATTATTATTTATTGTTTATGATATATATTAACTAATATACAAAAGATCACGTCAGATTAAAATCGAATATTTACAAATTTAGCGATATAAGAACAAAGAATTGATTGAAATATTATTCTGAGAATAATTAGCATCAGCCTAACATCTCCGCCACTTGACCTTTCATGAAACGCCCCCCCGAAACGCCTACACGTAGTGTGCTTTTTTAAAGCACAAACAAAGAAACTTATTATGTGTTTTTTTGTTGACTCTTGCGTTAAATTATTATACTCATAAAGAGCATATAAAGAAACAGAGGGGAAAAATCATGAAAGCTTTAGTAAAAAACAGGGGCAGTCTTAGCATTCAAAACATCGCTACACCGGAAAACCTAGGTGATAATGATGTGTTAATCAAAGTTGTCTTAACAGGTCTTTGTCGTACAGATGTCTATGTTGCGCATGATATCATTAAAACAAAAAAAGACTCCCTGATTTTAGGACACGAATTTTCTGGCATCGTTGAAACCACAGGTTCGGATGTGACCCATGTAAAGCATAATGATCGCGTTTGTGTCATGCCTTTTTTACACCCAAATAATGCTCTAAATGAGTATTATAAAGATTGTGAAATGCTTGGCCTTGATAGCGACGGCTCTATGGCTGAATATATCAAAGTACCTGCTTATACTGTTTTTAAACTCCCTGATAGCGTTTCTTTTAAACTAGGCGCCTATATGGAGCCTATTTGTGCTTCTATGGCTGTTTTAAATGCAGACATTAAACCAAATCAAAAAGGTCTTATTTATGGTGATAACAGAATTTCTCAACTCACATTACGCATTTTAAAAGCCAAGGGCTTTAACGATGTTGATATTTATAGCGCAGGTGAGAATACGCTACCTGCTGATAATAGCTATGATTTCATTATTGAAACACTTGCGACAACACAAACATTCAACGAGATGATTAATATCGTTAAACCAGGTGGCGTTCTTGTGTTAAAAAGCCGTCAACACACCCCTGTTGAGATGAATATCAATAAACTTGTACAAAAAGAAATCCGTTTACAAGCTGTCAACTATGCGAACTTCCAAGACTGTATTGATCTTGCCGCAAGCAGTTTATTATATGTAGATGACTTACTAGGAGACGTTTTTCCTTTAGAGGCTTATGACGATGTTTTTAACAAATCTCAAACAAGTGAAACAAAGAAACTCTTTTTAACAACGGTCGGTGAAAATGTGTGGAATAGCTAGTATTATTACATTAGAAAAGCAAGCAATCCCTCTTACACAAGGGGCTTTGATGCCTGCTATAAAAGCACTCAACCACAGAGGGCCAGATAGTTATGGTATATATATTAACCCCAACAAAACCGTTGGTCTGGCTCATACACGCCTAAGCATCATCGACCTTAACACAGGATCTCAACCCATCATTAGCCATGATCACAAACTTGTGCTTATTGTTAATGGTGAATTTTACGATTTCGAAAATATCCGTGCGGATTTAGAATCAAAAGGACATGTCTTTACAACAAAAAGTGACAGTGAAATAGCACTTCATTTATACCGTGAATATGGTCTCGATTTCATTCATCATTTAAGAGGTGAGTTCGCTTTTATTTTATATGATACAGAAAACGAACGTGTCATTGCTGTACGTGATCGTTTTGGTATTAAGCCACTCGTTTATACCATTGACCACACAACCAACCGTCTTTACATTGCCTCTGAGGCAAAGGCGATTATCGCATCTGGATACAAAGCGCAATGGAATATGGATGGCTATGCGCACGCCTCTCAACTGCAGTATTTACCAAGTGATCAAACTCTTTTTAAAGGTATTTACCAAGTCGAGCCAGCCCATTTTTTAATTCATGAAAAAGGCAAAGAGCTTCGTTTAAAAAAATATTGGGACTTTGATTACTATGAAGAAAACACTAAAAACGACCTTCCTTTTGAAGACGCAAAAAACCTTGTTCATGAGAAACTAGAAGAAGCTGTCAGCTTAAGAATGCGCTCTGATGTACCCGTCTGTTATCATTTAAGCGGAGGCATTGATTCAAGTTCAATTGTTGGACTAGCGGCACAAAAAAGTGAAAAACCACTAGATTGTTTTACGGTTAGTTTTGATGATCACATGAATGCTGGCTATGATGAATTCGAAATTGCAAAAAAACAAGCCGATATGGTCAGCGCAAATCTGAATATTGTACGCGTGAATGAGCAAGACATGATTGATGCTCTAGATGACGCTGTTTTAAAAAGCGAAGGTCTATCAATCAATGGACATTTCGCAGGCAAATATCTTCTTAACAAAGCTATTAGAGAGGCTGGCTTTAAAGTTGCTTTAAGCGGTGAAGGCTCTGATGAAATCTTTGCAGGGTATCCTCATTTTCAACAAGATTTATTAAGCAATCAAAATACCATTAAAAATGAAAAATTAGCTGGTGTTTTTTTATCTGACGGCGAAGAATTAAATACAGATATCATTGCAAAAAAGCTAAGTTTTGTACCCGCATTTTTAAAAGCGAAAGCCTCTTTAGGCTTTAAAATACAACCGCTGTTAAACAATGACTTTAAACAAGAAAATACACATTGCGCCTTCACTGAGACGATCAATCATTTTGATATAAACACTCAGCTAAAAAACCGTCATGTAATTGATCAATCAAGCTATTTATGGAGCAAAATGGTGCTCGCCAACTACATCTTAAAAACATTAGGGGATGGTTGCGAGATGGCACACTCTGTTGAAGGACGTGTTCCTTTTCTTGATCACCATTTATTTGAAGCTGTTAAGTCTTTGCCTATGCATTATAAATTAAAATCTTTAGACGATGGCCGCTATCAAGAAAAATACATCCTACGCGAAGCGATGAAACCTTACCTAACAGAACAACTTTATAAAAGGCAAAAACACCCCTTTATTGCCCCTCCTGTTAGTGCCACAAAAACACCGCTTCTTTTTACAAAGATTGGTGACCTTTTGAACAGTCAGGAAATGAAAGATCAGCCTTTTTACAATGCAGAAAAAACCAAAAAATGGTTCGATGATTTAATTAAAAGCGATACAAAAACCAAAATCACTTATGAACCCGTTTTAATGATGCTTGTCACCACCTTGTCAGCAACGAAGGTCTTTGGATTACGATAGGAGGAATGATCATGAAAGAAAAAAACACCTATTGGAATACCGTTATCGAACGCTTTGATTTTATCTGTGAAAGCTTCCCTGCATATATCGCTCTTCAAGAAGGTAATAAAGAAATCAGCTATCTCGATTTAAAAACACAAGCACAAAAAGTCGCAGGCTTACTTCAACAAGAAATTAAAACCACAAATGAGCAACCTCGTGTTGTTTTGGAATTTGAAAAATCTGCCGATTATATTATCGCTTTAATGGGCTGTCTTTACGCAAATGTTTCTTTCACACCTTTAGAGCCGAGCATTCCACAAGAACGTAAAGACTTTATTCTAAATGACATCAAACCACATCTTGTTTTAAATATAGAGGCTCTAAAAAATATAGAAGAAAATACGTATAAACCAACTTATATTAAAGAAAAAGACCTCGCCTATATCATTTATACATCAGGCTCAACCGGTCAACCGAAGGGGGTCATGGTTTCACATCTTGGCATTCCAAATGTAATAAAACAACAAATCAAAGCCTTTGACATTCATCCACAAGATAAAGTCTTTTTACTGTTAGCAATCAGTTTTGATGCCTCTTTATCTGACATTTTTTGTGCGCTTTTATCTGGTGCAACTTTATGTATTGAGCCACAACCAAAAGAATATGTTGCAGCCAATTTAACAAGCCTACTCGAGAAATATCAAATTACGCACATTGATATGCCACCTTCACTCATGCGTATTCTAGATCGTGATAAAATGCCAAAAACACTGCGTTCAATAATTATCGGCGGTGAAGTTTGCTCGTTTAAAACCGTTAGAAAATGGGCAGAAAAATATCTTATCACTAATGTCTATGGGCCAACAGAAGCAACCATTTGCACAAGCATGATTAAATGCGATACAAACTGGGGCAGACCTTTAATCGGCGTGCCCTTAGATAATGTCGACTATCTGATTAACGACGATAATGAGCTTCTTATTGGTGGTATTCAGCTTGCCGCTGGTTATTGGAACAGAGATGATTTAACGAGGAAAAAATTCATCATACAAAATGGTCAAAAATACTATAAAACAAGTGACCAAGTTCGTTTAGAAGAAGATGGGTTAATCTCCTTTATCGGACGTTTTGACCGACAAGTTAAAATCAGAGGGCAGCTCGTTGAGTTGGAAGAAATAGAAAGCACGCTCCTAACTCGAGATGATATTAAACAAGCCTGCGTTATAAAAAAGACACTCAATAACCGTGATGTACTTATTTGTTTTGTAACTGAAAACACAGCCATTGATCGTGAAGAAATTAAAACATTTCTTACGCAAAAACTATCGCCATGGATGATCCCTAATCATTTTGAAACCCTCGAAAGCATGCCAGAAACAGCAACAGGGAAAATCGATCCCATAGCACTTTCAAACAGAAAAATTTCTCTTGAAGAAACAGCCACAAAAAAACAAGACACAGCTCTAAGCAAAACAGAAAAAGAAATCCTGCCTATTTGGCAATCTGTTTTAAAACGCACAGATATTTCCGTGAATGATGAATTCAAAGCTTTAGGCGGCGACTCTTTTGCAATGATTGAGGCTTCTCTCTTAGCAGAGCTAAATAAACTTGCCATCACACCAGAGCTATTAAGCACAAAAAAAACCATTCGCCAAATAGCCAATCATCTGGATCAAGAAAACACCAATACTCAGGAAATGGACGCCGATATTTTGCGTCAAAAAATGGCTTTAGATGATGAATGGCGCAGCAGAATAGAAGGAGCAAGAAAAAGACCTAAAGAAAACACTAAACCTTCAAAAAATATTTTTGTCACAGGAAGTAATGGCTTCCTTGCCTCTCGCTTGATTTATCAATTATTAGAAAAAAATGATGTCAATATCTACGCTCTTGTAAGAGCTAAAAACGAACAAGAAGGCTTAAGTCGTCTAACACAAGCACTGAACAACCAAGGTCTTTCTTTATCAGAAAAAAAACTCAATCAGATTACAATTATATGTGGTGATCTCTCTCTCCCCAATATGGGTATTAGAACAGAGAAATGGAAATCTTTATCACAAAACATTGATACCATTATTCACTCTGGCGCAATCGTCAATATGACCGCATCTTTTAATGATTTAAGTGCTGTTAATATCGACGGCACGAAAGAAGTTATGAAGCTTGCACTCGCGGGTCAGCATAAAAAACTGCACTATATGTCCACGCTTTCTGTCTTTGTTTCAACTGATCAAAATACAGGTGTCTTAAAAGAAAGTGATCGTTTAGAAAACACAAAGAAAATCTATGGCGGCTATGCACAAACAAAATGGGCATCAGAATATTTTCTACATCTCATTCCTAGCGAGGTTTGTGATATTTCTATTTATCGCTTAGGCCTTATTACTGGCGACACAAAAATAGGCCACGCCTCTAAAACGGATTTCCTCGCGCTTTTTGTTAAAGGACTTATTGAATTAAATACAGTCGTACAACACCCTAATCTAGACACTATAAAAGTCGATGTCACACCCGTTGACTATGCATGTGATGTCTTAAACACATTAATAACAAAAACACAAAAAGAAAGCTCAGAGCACAAAATTTATCACATTGCCAATCAAGATGGCTTTTCTTTATCACAGTTCTTATCCGTTTTAGCTAGAATTGGTCATAATATTAATGTAGTATCTGTAAAAGATTGGCAACAAAAGATAGAAGAAAGAAAGCAAAAAGGCTTTAGCTTGGAAGAAGCAGCGGCTTATTTTGCGATCTCTCGTACATTGCCAAATACGGAGATATTAGAACGCCATAAAGCAATGGATTTATTTCAAGCAACACACGTTGTCTTTGATCAAGAAAATACAAAACAGGCTTTAGGAGAAAATGTAATCGCTATACCAAAACCAAGTAACGATTTACTAGAAAAATATATAAAACAGATTTTGAAAACAAAAGGGTAAAAACATGAGTAAAAAAACAGCGATGATTTTAGGAAAATTTCTGCCCTTTCACAAAGGACATGAATATCTAATCGATTTTGCAAGACGCTATCCTGATGTGGATCGTCTCTATGTCGTAATCGACCGTATTGCGGATGAACCGATCCCACAAAGTATTCGTGCAAAATGGATTCAAGAAACATTCCCTGATATCAAAGTCATTCCTTTAGGTGACCTAAACTATCAAGACCCAAGTGAAGCACCTGATGAGCAAATATTTTGGGATCAATGGGAGAAAAGTTTAAAAAATGCCGTCCCTGAGAAAGTTGACTATGTTTTCAACTCAGAAACTTATGGCTGGAAGCTCGCAGAAGTTTTAGGTGCGACACATATTCCTGTTGACCGTGGTCGTGACAACTTTCCAATTAGTGGTACAGAAGTGAGAGCAAATCCCCTCGCCGCATGGAAATATTTACCCGATGCTGTGCGCCCATACTTTCTAAAGAAAGTTGCGATTGTAGGCGCAGAATCAACAGGGAAATCAACACTCGCAAAAAAATTAGCCGATGAATTTAATACTGTTGTTGTTCCAGAGTATGCGCGTGTCTTTTTAGAATCTTTAGCAGAAAAAGATCAACCAAGATCAATGCAATATGAAGACTTAAAAATCTTTGCCAGAGGACAAAAAGCAAGTGAAATATCACTCGCAAAACTTGCTGATCGTATTCTTATTTGTGATACAGAGGCGATCACGACAGCTGTTTGGTCACAAACTCTTTATCCAGAAAAGCCTGTTGATCAAGCGGTACGTGATTTAATAGATGAAACAAATTACGATTTATATATCGTGGCAAGCCCTGATGTTGAATGGAAACCAGACATTCATCGTCAATGGGAAGATGAAAGCAAACAACATAGACGCCTTGCTTTCCATCATCACCTTATCGCGGAACTAGAAGCGCGTGAGAAAAAATATATTATCATCGGTGGAAAAGATTATGGCAAACGTTTCAAGCAAGCGAAAAAAATTATCCAAAAAATGTTTTCTATTTAAAACCCTAGGTCAAAAGCATTTCAATCACTAAAGTCACCTTTAGAGAATAGCTTATATGTGTCTGATACCACCAACACTTACTCTTTTATAACAAGAACTTAGAGAACACCCTCCCGAAACTCCCACACGTAGAGGGCTTTGCACTTTGTAATTTCAACTGCGCATGCAGAGAATACAAAAACCGCTCCAATGGTCATGTCTGATAAAGGTTAATTAATGAGACGTTAACTACAAATGTGCTATTATCCATACTAAGTTAGTGTATCTTTTTTAAGATGCATAGAGGATATATTAAGGAGAATGTGATCACATGATGACGTCGTTTCGTATACAATCTGTATTATTAGTATTATTAAGTTTTGTTTTGGTTTCATGTTTTGATAATGAAACGAAAGTCTCATCTAAGCAAAGTGTTCAAGAAGTGATGGAGCAACGTCAAAATGTTGCAGCCTCTTATGCTCGAGGTTTACAGATGCATGCCACAGCGGTTGTTGATGTGTTAATGGAACAAGCGCAAACACAAGGTGATCATGTCGCTAATTTATCAGCAGCGGGTTCAATTCAAGGTTTATCTTTAGGTGGTTTAATTGATAGTAATGCTTTTGCAGCGTTAGATGCTGGTGGTGAGGGCGCTTTGAATACGGCGCGTCAAAGAAACATGATGCAGGCAGGTTATTGTGAAGGCGTTTTATATACATGATTGGCCGGTACACAAGATGCTGATGGTGTGATGCAAAAGGCACGTATTAAAGGTTTAGGAGAGTCTGGTTTAGGAGGTGTTTCTCAAGTATTAGCCCAGCATGTCGGTGCGAATAGCTATGGTGCATATGATAATGGTGTATTAACAACACCTATGGGTGTTAATGTGGTGATTAATTGTGACGAGTTAGCGGCAGCTATTCCATCAGGTACTCCTGTATTATTCCAAGAGGTGGCAGCAGAATTTGAACTCTCACGAAGTGGTCGTTTTTATGAGTTTGAGAACAGAGCCTGTGTTGATACAAATAATGAAGGTTTTGACCGTTTTCGTCGTTTAGTAGAGATTGAATATAATAATGATGGTGCAGAGATTGGTCGCGTTTCAGGTGATTGGGAGTTATTTTTAGAGAGCTGTCATGATGCGCGTCCAGCAGATCGTATTAGTATTGATATCGGAAGTTCAACAGTTGATCAGATCGACTTTTCAGCACTATCATTAGGTAGTGGCTCTACGAAGTCCGTTGTCTGTTTTAAGGCGACCACGACAAAAAAAGATAAAGATAGTGGTAGAACCGAAGCAATTGATGATAGTGAGTCATTTGATAACTGCCATAGTGCGGTTGATTTTGAGACAAGCTTAGCGCCAGATGTTAAGGTTACATGTAATGATGAAGTTGTTCGTACAGAAGAAGATGTTCGTGCTTGTACGGGTGACGGTTGGTCAGGGACAGTGACTTATGAGCGTGACATTTATAGCTGTACGAAGACCAGTGATGGTGGCTCTGCAATTGACTATGAGAAGCGTGGTGAGTGGGAGCGCACAGAGATTAGCTGTTCACGAGAAGAGACAGCAGCAGCGATGTGTCCTTATGATGCTGGTTCGGTTAATTATAAGCGTACAAATTATATTACAAATCCGACTACGTTATCACCGACTAATCCTGATTGGACGTATGTGAATGATAATTGCGCGACAGATGAAACAAGTTCTTGTATTCCTGCCTATGCAGGTAACGGCTTAGCATTCGCGCCAACAGCAAGTGGTGCGAGTAACCCACCAACAGCGACAACAACGAGCTTAGCGGGTTATTGTGGCGCAGGTTCTCTTTGTGATTCACAAAGAGAAGTTGATTGTGCGATTGGTTCAAAGACACAAAAGAGAAGTTACATCTGTGGTGCAGGTTGGACCCCATGGGTTGACGATAATATTCAAGAATGTGGTAGCGCATCAGCGGCCACAGATCAATCATATGAACAAAGTGGCTGTTTCTTATGGGGATCAAGTTATAGAGCTGGAGCAGCTGTGATTGGTCGTGAAGATGAATATAGCAAGATAGTTGGTGCGGGTAATTATGCAGCATTATGGGATGCTTTTCCTGATATGTATTCTGGGCTAGGCACTCTAGCCGTTGGTCCAAGAACACGTGTTGTTCTTTATTCTGAAAACAATTATGCTGGCGAAGAGTTGTTGAACGTACATGGCGCTGTGGCTTTAATGAATAAAGGAGAAGATTGTAGTAAAGGTTCGCCTTGCCATGCAAATAGTCCAAATTGGTTAAGTGTTGCCGCGCGCGTTTATGCTCAAAATGGCACACCACCAGATTGGTCTGACTTTAATTTTAATGCTTATACCAGTGGGTTTAAAAATATGTATCCACCTGCTACACGTTCTTACTCTGATACAGAGATGACATCTTGTGGTGGATCTGGAATAGGTGCTATGTGTATACCTGTATGGTTTGGTAGTGCAAAGGTAACATGTGATACTTGTTCAATGGGTGATGAAGAGACGCGTT
Source organism: uncultured Rickettsiales bacterium (assembly GCA_950054255.1). GTDB lineage: Bacteria > Pseudomonadota > Alphaproteobacteria > Micavibrionales > CATLOR01. The sequence goes on from CATLOR010000001.1 coordinate 130,510, forward strand.
CTGATAATGCCTGTCCATCAGGTACCGTTGGAACACGTACATCGACAAGAAGCTGTGAAGATAATGGTCAAATTTACGACTGGGGTGATTGGTCAGCATGGGATGAGTCAAGCTGTCAAACTGTTATCTGTAGTGCGGGCTCAACAGAGACAGACACACAAAGCTGTGACGCTGGTTATACAGGCAATAAGACACGTACAAGAACATGTAACAGCACAGGCACAGGTTACAGCTCATGGTCAGCATGGGATACTAGCGCTTGTGAAAACGAGAATAATCTTTGTACAAATTATGTTTTAACGGCGGATAGAACGACAAATTCGAGTACAACAACACAATGTTCTCAGGGAATTGATGGTGGATTCTGTTATCCAGTTACAATAACAACCGAATCTACAGGGTATGCGAATGGATCTATTGGAAGTCTATCGCCGGATAATACTTGGTTATCTACAAATATCATGTCTATATACATGGCGAAGGTAGAAGATACCCATGTCGGTATGATATTCTCCATAGATGAAAACCAACCAGAAACATTTTCTGACTTAGGTTTTGATAGATTGGTAATTGAAGGTGGAGAGACGTTCTATATGAGCGATGCTGATGAGGGCAGTAATGACCATTCATTATTCTGGTCTCATGGTTCAGATGTGTTTGTAGAAGGGCAGTCATACAACATTCAGGTGTGTCGTCCGGCGCCAACAGGCTTCCCTGGCCCTGATCAGAACTGTCCAACAAGAGATCCGAATACGGGAATATGGACATATTGTAAATAATAAAATTTTGATGCTTTAGGGATTAAATTTGATATATTTTAATTTGAAAATAAGTGAAGGGATAGAATGATGAAAAGGTCTTAGCTTTCAAAGGCAAGATCTTACAAGATGTAACCCGACGCTATCGTCGTAATGTTGCCATGAATGTCCCTTTAACAGGACTAATTAACCGCTCTGGTTTTATGAGCGAATTAAAAATCGCGCCGACTAAATCTTCTAATTTTTGTGTCCTTTTTATAGACCTAGATAAATTTAAACCTGTTAATAATACATATGAGCATGAAGCTGATGACTTTATGTTGGTTGACGTTGCTAATCGTTTGAAAGAATTATTCCCAAACAATGCCTCAATCACACGCTTAGGTGGTGATGAATATAGTCTTATTATTTTAGATAAAGAAAAAAGCCAACTCGGTGATACGATCAAACAAATCAAACAAATTATAACCACGCCATCCACCTATAATGAACACACAATTACGATTGGCGGATCCGTTGGCGTTGCACATTATCCAACCGACACAAAAACGCCAGAAGACCTTTTAAAACTTGCTGATGAAGGTATGTATAAAGAAAAGAAAGAGCGATAAATATCAATCAATTGGTCATGTCAGGTTAAAATCTGAATTTTAAAAGTTTTCGTGATAAAATTACCAAATGAGCAAATAAATCATTTCAAATATTTTAAAACTAATCCAGAAACCATCAAATTAGCCGTCATGTATTACATGCGATATACGCTAAGTTTGAGAAAGGCTAGAGTTAGTCTGAAAACACCTTAACGCTTTCAACAATGAAATTCGACCCACATAAAAATGATGATGATTTTTCTATTGCCTTGAGCCTTATACCGTATTAATACAGAATCAGATATTTAAAGAACAGGATTGTTGAAAATGACACAAACTATCACAATTGAAGAGGCTCATTTAAAAATACAACAAGGTACTGCCATCTTAATTGATGTACGCGAAGCTGACGAATTTCAAAAACAACATATTCCTTATGCCTTATCCATTCCTTTAAGCACTTTAGAAGATGGCTTCAAAATGCTTTCGATCCCTGCAGATAAAACAATTTTATTTCAATGCTTAAAAGGATCACGCGGTCAAATAGCCTGTCAAAAAATTAAAAATCTATCATCACAAAATACCACTATTATGAATCTTGATGGAGGCATTGAGGCATGGAAGAATGCTGGTTTTCCCGTTATTGATAGTTCTATTAAGACCTCAAAAATATCAATTATGCGCCAAGTTCAAATGATTGTCGGTTTCTTAATTGCTTTATCTGTTTTACTTGGATTCAATGGCTTTCCTGTTGGATTTATCATTGCTGGATTTTTTGGTTTTGCTTTATTATTTGCTGGTGTATCTGGCTGGTGCGGTTTAGCGCTTATACTCTCAAAAATGGCTTGGAATAAATAAGAAGAAAAGGAATAAAAATATGTTTGCATTTGATTTAGACCCTGTCCTACTAGCGCGCATACAATTTGCTTTCACAATTAGTTTTCACATTATCTTCCCCGCCTTTACAATTGGGTTAGCAAGCTGGCTTGCTGTCGTTGAAGGGTTATATCTAAAAACAGGCAAAAAAATTTACGAAGATATCTATAAAATGTGGATCAAAATTTTTGCTGTTTGTTTTGGTATGGGTGTTGTTTCAGGCGTTGTGATGTCTTACCAGTTTGGTACTAACTGGTCTATTTTTTCCGATAAAGTCGGGAATGTTATCGGCCCTCTCTTAGGATATGAAGTCCTCACGGCCTTCTTTCTTGAGGCTTCTTTTTTGGGCATCATGTTATTTGGATGGGGCCGTGTCAGTAAAAAAATGCATTTTATCTCTACCGTCATTGTCGCTGTTGGAACGCTCATATCTGCCTTTTGGATTTTATCAGCTAACAGCTGGATGCAAACACCTCAAGGGTTTGAGATTCGCACAGATGGATTACTATATCCAACAAACTGGCTAGAGATCGTTTTTAATCCTTCATTCCCTATCCGTTTCCTACATATGGTGACAGCAGCTTATCTGACAACTGCATTTGTCATTGGTGGCGTTGCAGCCTTTTATTTATTCCGTCAAATCCATGTCAAACATGCTAAAATCATGTTTACAATGGCTATGCTTATGGCTGTTTTTGTAGCTCCTATCCAACTCTTATTTGGGCATGCTCACGGTGAAAACACACTGCATTACCAACCCATAAAAGTTGCTGCTATGGAAGGAAATTGGGAACGAGGTGGGAACAAACCCCTTTATTTATTTGGAGTACCTAATGAAGATACAGAAACAACCGATTATGGCGTTACTATTCCTGGTGGAGCAAGTTGGGTCCTAACAGGTTCCACAGATGGAGAAATCCCGGGGCTCAAAGAAGTATCAAAAGAAGAACGCCCACCCGTTACGATCGTATTCTGGTCTTTTAGAATTATGGTCGGGCTAGGAATGGCTATGATTTTAACTGGTATTATGGCTGTCATATTACATTTCAGTAAACGTCTCTATGATTTTAAACCTTTCCAAATTTGGTGTATGGCTATGATGCCAAGTGGCTTTATTGCTGTTCTAGCGGGATGGTTTGTCACCGAAGTAGGACGACAACCCTATACTGTTTATGGCGTCTTAAAAACGAGCCAAAGCATATCCCCTGTTATTGCAGAACAATTAGTATTAAGTCTTTCAATTTTTATTATTGCATACACCTTTATTTTTGGAGCAGGAAGTTATTACATCTTAAAACTCATTGGTAAGGGACCAAGTCACTCAAATGAGGCTGATGGATATTATGCTCATGGTAAAATTGTGACACCTACAATTGCGCACAATATTAAAAGAAAGGATTAAATGATGTTTGATTTATCACCTTGGCTAGACTTACCTTTAATATGGGGCGTTTTAATTGCAACGGCAGTTTTTCTTTATGTGCTTCTCGATGGATTTGATTTAGGATGCGGAATCTTGTTCCCATTTGCGCCTTCTGATACGTGTCGCAATAAAATAATGAATTCAATTGCCCCCGTTTGGGATGGCAATGAAACATGGCTTGTCCTTGGTGGTGGTGGCTTATTTGCTGCCTTTCCTGTTGCCTATGCTATCTTAATGCCTGCTTTTTACTTGCCTATTACTTTAATGCTCTTAGGGCTTATATTCAGGGGCGTGGCTTTTGAATTTCGTTTTAAAACAGAAGGAAAAGATCGCAAAATATGGGATGTTTCATTTCACGTTGGCTCTCTTCTCGCTGCCTTCATGCAAGGTATTGTTTTAGGAAATTTCGTTCAAGGTGTTGAAGTCACTGAAAGATCTTTTTCTGGTGGTTCTCTCGATTGGGCAAATGGCTTTTCTATTATGACAGGTATTGCCCTTATTTTTGGGTACGCTCTTTTAGGCGCAACTTGGCTTATCTGGAAATGTGAAAAACAAACACAAGACTGGGCACGCCGTGTTGCTAACTACGTCTTCATGTTTGTCATGCTCTTAATGGGGCTTGTTACTATTTGTATGCCTTTTATTGATGAGCGCATTGCGACATTATGGTTTTCAATTCCTAATATCTTCATACTTGCTCCTATTCCTATTTTAACACTTTGTGCTTTTTTTGTTTTATGGAGAGACCTTAATAGTAAACGTGAAATTAGACCTTTTGTCTTAACAATATTAATATTCCTCCTTGGCTATATTGGTCTTGGAATTAGCATGTTCCCATGGATCGTTCCGTTTAATCTTACATTATGGGATGCAGCGGCTGTTTCCACCTCACAATCAATATTATTAGTTGGGATTGTTATTTTTCTTCCTATTATCCTAGCTTATACAATTTATAGCTATTACGTATTTAGAGGAAAAACAAGTGATCAATCTTTTTACTAAGTTCATGCAAAGCCAATTAAGTGAAAAGCAAAGACAGTGGGTTTGGTTCATTTTGCTCTGGAGTGGAGGCTTTATAAGTCTTGCAATTATCAGCTCTCTTATTAAGCTTATAATGAACATATAAAAGATAAAACCCTGCCTCATATTTGTAATACAAGACAGGGTTTTAAGAACACACACATATAGCAGAGCAAGAACTCTAAAGCGCCATGCAGAATGGCGAGATTATAAATGCAGATCTTGTGCCAAAAAATAATAAAAAATAAAAACATATATATATCAATTAGTTACAAACAACACCCCTTATTTTTTTACAAAAAATTAACCAAATATTTAACAGATCTGTTGCAAAATGATATAGTGATTGAAAAACACCATTAAAAAAAGCAACGGTTATGAGGAAAATATTAATTATAGAAGATGAATCAAGCATTGCCTTGACTTTAAAAGAATATTTAAGGGCGAGCAGTTTTGATATTCATCTATGTCATGATGGCTATGAAGGCCTCCATATGATCCAGAAAATTGATCCAGAAATTATTTTACTAGATCTTGGGTTGCCTGATATGGACGGCTTGGACATCTTAAAACATATTGAAAAACATCAACATAAATGTGCGGCGATTGTCATTACTGGCAATACAGATACAAATGTTGTTGTCGAAGCGATGCAACTTGGAGCCTATGATTTTGTCCCTAAGCCTGTTTCCCCTGATCGTTTAAAAACAAGTATCAAAAACGCGCTCGAGCGCATAGAACTGAAAAAAATCGCACAATCTTACGAGATTATGGCACGTGATGGGTTTCAAGGATTTGTTGGGAAATCGCCCACAATGCAAGCTGTTTATACAATGATTGAAAACGCAGGCCCGAGCAATGCACCCGTTTTTATTACAGGAGAAAGTGGTACGGGTAAAGAACTCGCTGCACGCGCCTTACATGATTTAAGCCCCCGTGCAAAAAAACCTTTTGAAGTTTTAAATTGTGCCGCTATTCCAAATGACCTGTTAGAAAGTGTTATCTTTGGACATGTTAAAGGCGCTTTTACAGGAGCCACAAGCGATCGAAAAGGTGCTGCCACACGTGCAGATGGAGGAACTTTTTTCCTTGATGAACTGGGGGAAATGCCTATGGCATTACAAGCAAAATTATTACGCTTTATCCAAACAGGAACGTTTAAAGCCGTTGGTGATTCAAGACAACAAACCGTTGATGTCCGTTTTATATGTGCTACAAATCGTGACCCTCTTGACGCTGTACACCAAGGTCTTCTTAGAGAAGACCTGTATTATCGCTTAAACGTTATTCCTGTTCATTTACCCCCCTTACGTGATCGGGGACAAGATATATTGCTTCTTGCACATTACTACTTAAAAAAATATTCTGCGGAAGAAAACAAGGATTTTAAAGACTTCTCGCCCGAAGCTGTGCAACTTCTAGAAGGTAATTTCTGGAGTGGTAATGTCCGTGAATTAGAAAACACGATACGCAGAGTTGTTATCCTCAATAATAGTGACACCGTAGATGAAACGATGCTCAGTGAATTTACAAAAAAAGACAGCTCAACCTTGTCAGATGACCATTCAAATAACGTAATTGGTACATTTTTACCGCGTCAAGAAAGTGACGTTAAAACACTCCTTGATTACGAGAAAAATATTATACAAGCTGTTTTAGCCGTCTGTGATGGAAATATTACAAAAGCGGCGCGCATGTTGGGGATTAATCCCGCAACAATTCATCGTAAGCAAAAACAATGGTCATAAGGTTATATGTTCATATTGGCGCATAATTTTTAAAATACTCTTAATCGCTTCAAACAAAGCTGGAATATCATTATAAGCCAATTGAATATTTTGATTTTTAAGGTTTGATTCTATTGATCCTGCCAGCGCACCTGTTTCAAGATCCCCCACAATTAAAGAAAGCGATTTCAAGTCATGGACTTCCATTAACAACGTCTTACTATCTTCTTTGGTAAGCGCTTCTTCGCTTATTTTGATATGTTTCTCAAAACTTTCAACATAAGCCTTTAATAGAATTGACTGCCTTTCACGCTCAAAACTACTCAAAAATTGCTCTAAAATGGGCTTATTAAACATATCAACAACGATCTAAAATGGTGCACAAAAAAAGACTATAGCGTGCTTTTAGAGAAATTCAAAACCTTTTGTCATTCTCAATATGCAATTGCAAAATGCATTGACTTAAGTCAAGTCAACACAATTTGTATCTACGAAGAATTTTCTAACCTATTGATAAATAACAATAGTACTATAGTACTCTTTTTTTTAGAATATGGCACATAACTTGCTTATAATTATGGAAATATAATTTGCTTTTTTGAGGATAGTGTCAATATGGCTGATAAAAATATAACAAATGATAATCTAAACGCGCAACTGGATGAATTTACAGTTCTGCTCGAAGTTGATACCAGTGAAAACACTATTGATAATAAAGCCTATGAAGTAGATCAAACAATTAATGGTGATTTTGAAGAGCTTTCCGCAAATCCCTTATTAGGGATTAGTGAACAAAGACTACATGATACTGTTTTTAATAATAGCCAAGATACAAATATATCTGATACTCAGAATTTAAATAGCTCTTTTTTGGAAGCACCAGAAACCTCTTTTTCATTTGGAAAAAAACAAAAAAACAATAAAAACATAGATACATCAGACTCAGAATTCCATTCTCATTCCACGCACCACAAATCACGTATGGAAAGTGATGATATTGATTTAATTTTAGAGCGTGGAGATACAAATAATGATTTTAATACAATTCCTGAAATATCTCTTAACTTAGAGAGCCCGTTTAATACACTTTCTCAAGAAACGGAACCTACAGAAGAAACTGAAACATTTGCTGTAGAACCACAAGATAATAACCGTCTAATCGAGGAAGTTTTACTTAATCGAAACGATGATGAAAATGACATTATAGATACCCCGCAAGAACAAGATATAATTGAAGAGGATATTATAGAAGATACTATTGTTGAAGATATTATTTTATCGCCATCATTAGGAATTCGGGTTAGCAACCAAACATTTAGTGAAAAAGAAATCAATAGTGCAGATGGATATGATCTCATCGCCTTTAACTATGATAGCTTTGTTTCTGTTGATGGTGTTCAAATGGATATTGCACGCGTTTCTGATAATGCAGCAATAACCTATAATTATATAACAGAAAATTCAGCTCATGTAACTTTAGATACGGCGTGGAACAGCGTTAAAAATATCGAAGCTTTTTCAGAAACGAATGCAGAAATTTATCTAAATAATTTTGTCCATACTGATGTTCAATTCGGCGATGGCGGTAATTCTTATATTGAAATTGATCATGCAAAACGCGGCAATATAGAAACAGGAAGCGGAGATGATTATATCTCAATTGATGCTGAAACGAATAATGCTGGCTGGAGTAATTTATTTAATATCGATACGAATGATGGCAATGATACTGTACTTGTGAGTGGTGATAAAGGCATAACATCTTTTGATATCAACACAGGAGATGGCAATGACCACGTTACAGTAGGAGGCGATTCTTCCATCGCTCATATCAACCTTGGAATTGGTGATGATGTGGTTCAAACGGGAACTGGTACCAACATCCTAACAGGAGGTGGAGGCCATGATAATTTCCTTATAGATATTGATAGCGGGCCTATTACGATTACGGATTTTGGCGGTGTTGGACGCGGCGGTAAGGGTGATAAAAATATGCTCCCCGAATTTGATACGTTAAAATTAGAAGGCGATGAATTTACAGCTGAGAATATGCTCATCGATTATGATGGAGAAGATACAATCATTACATTCGATGGATTAGATAATTTTTCAATAACGCTCGAAGATTTTGATTTTACGAATCTAGATAATGTTTCAACAGGCCATAACATTCTGTTCGATGGTCAAATAACTGGTACAGATGCCTATGACGTCTTTAACAACCATAATGATAGCCAACATTCAATTTGGAATAAAGACACCACCACTTTTTTAAACAATGATGATAATACGGTTAAAGGTAAAAATAATTCCGATGACATTATTAACGGTATGGATGGTAACGATACACTTGAAGGAAAAAGTGGGTCAGATTTATTACGTGGTGGCGATGGTAGCGATCATCTAACCGGTGGTAAAGATAATGATATTATTGATGGTGGTAACGGCGATGATACAGCTAGCTTCACTGGTAATTTCGAAGATTATACGATTTACAGCAATGAAGATGGCAGCTTCATTATTCAAAATACCCAAGATCAACGCGACGGTGCCGATACTGTTTATAATGTAGAGTTTTTTGAATTTAAAGATGGCATCCAAGATGTTAGCTCCCAAAGCTGGCTCAATGCTATTGAAGCAAATCCTGCTCAAAGCCAAATGAATGCAGAGGAAAATAATTTTAACTCAGATACCGACAGTGCGATTGATTTATCGTACATCATGCCCGATGCGATGGATATGTCGGGCGATCCTTCTGGAGGGAGTGGTATTTAAATAAACAAAACTAAAGGATAGTCGAGGAATGCCTTTTTACAAAAACAATGAGATACAAGCGGGTCTTACATATGCTTTTAGCCTAAAACCAACAGATTTCTGTTTGTTGATATTCTCATCATTAATTATAAACTTATTTTCGTTAGTCGTCCCCATCATTACATTTCAAGTTTATGATCGTATTTTATCATTTCAAAGTGTTGGCACATTACAAACATTAACGGCTGGTGCCGCGATTATTATTATCATGGATGTGATTTTAAAACTCGCACGTACATCTATGACGAATTGGGCGGCGGCTCGTTTTGAACATGCTGCCTTTTCAGATACGTTAGAACATTTGATGCGCTCAAAGCTTTTAAGCTTAAGACAATATTCACCAGGAGAACAACTTCAACGTATCAATGCGATTGCAAAATTAAAAAGCTTTTATAGTGGTCAGTCCTTAATCAATATTGTTGATCTTCCTTTCGTTCTCATCTTTCTGGGCTTTATTGCTTACCTAGCTGGTTGGCTTGTTCTTGTCCCGCTTGTTTTGCTCGCTGCTTTTGGTTTATATGCTTTATTTCTTAGTAAAGAAATGAATAAATCCTTGGTCTTAAGGGATGAAGATGATGATAAAAGAATTAATTTTATTTCTGAAATCTTAGACAATATTCATACTGTTAAAATGTTAGGATTAGAAAAAGCCTTTCAAAGACGTCATGAAAATTTACAAAAACAAAATGTGCTTGAATCTTATAATTTAAGCAAACAAAACTCACAAAGCTATAATGCAGCTGCCCTTTTTACACAAATAATGATGGTTACCATGGTTGCTATCGGCGCTCTTATTGTCCTAGATGGACAAATTACAATGGGGGTTTTAATTGCTTGTGTTTTAGTATCTGGACGCATCATGCAACCTGTACAAAGAACACTCTCTTTTTGGATTAGTTTTCAAGAATATCATTTAGCCAATAAAAAAGTTGGCGAAATTATAAGGTTACCGGAACAATCTATTATTGATGAAACATCTTTAAATACAGCCAAAGGCAGAGTTGACATTCAAAAGCTCAACTTTTCTTATGATAACCAAAACGCTATTTTCAAAAATCTTGATCTTAAATTAGAAGCCGGTGATTCAGTGGCGCTTGTCCACTCAACAGGTGTTGGTAGAACGACTTTTATGAAACTCCTTGCTGGCCTTTATGAGCCAACCTCTGGACAAATTTTAATAGATGGAACAGAAACATCACACATTCCTAAAACGCGCTTTGCCCAATATGTTGGTTACCTCCCCCCTAATTCAGATATTTTCCAAGGAACAATCATGGATAACCTCACTGGATTTCGTCCAGAAATGGAAGAGAAAGCTTTTGAAATGGCAGGTTATCTTGGCATTGATAAAGTGGTATCAAAGCTTGCCCATGGCTATGAAACAGAGTTATTTGATGGCCCTGCAGATCCGATTACCCCAGGAATGAAACAACGGATTACAATCGCTCGTATCTTAATAAATCGCCCCCGTATTATCCTCTTTGATCGTGCCGATAGCTCTCTTGATAAAGAAGGTTACAATCACCTTTTCCGCTTAATGGGGCAATTAAAAGGTCAAGCAACCATGATTATCATCTCTAATGACCGCAATATTCTTCACCTAGCTGAACGCGAATATTTCATCACTGATGGTAAATTAGAACTGAATAAAGATGTTTATAAAGAAAGCGACAATATCGTTACCCTATTTAAGGAGTTCAGAGAATGACAACACCCATAGATCATAATGAGCGTTTCTTTTCTGATGTGATAGAAACCAACAAAGGAACAGACGTAAATTACGCTCCTTATTTGTTAACGCTTTTAAAAGAACTTGATTGGAGTGGAGATGCGAGAACATTAAGAGATGCTCTTCCCTACACAGAGGAACAAGCACCTCTCGCCTTAACAGATTTCCTAAATGTGATGGCTAGTCTCGGCTATTCTCCTCAATATTCAAATACACGTCTTAGTGATATTTCTAAAGAGTCACTCCCCTGTTTATTTATTCCCAATAAAGAAAAATACGAACCGAAGATCATCACAGAGATCTCAGATTGTTCCGTAATGGGAAGTGCCTTTTCATTCACAAATGATGAGATTGTGCATGACATTATCCCAGATAAAACGATTGCCGCTTCTGATAAAGCATGGTTTTCAAAATTACTTTATCGCTTCAAAAGCATTTTCCAACAAGTTTTCTTAGCCAGCCTATTTATTAATATCTTAACACTTGTGACTCCTCTTTTCGTGATGAGTGTCTATGACAAAGTAATTGGCGCTCATTCTGGCGAGACGCTAAATTATTTAGTCGTGGGTGTTGTATTAGCAATTGGTGTTGAATTTTGTTTACGTTTTTTACGTGCTAAAAGCTTAACATGGTTTGGCGCTCGTATTGATTACATTATCAGCAACTCTGTCTTAGAAAAACTGATGTCCCTTCCTGCTTCTTTTACAGAGCACGCAAATGTCGCCGCTCAATTATCTCGTATAAAATCTTTTGAATCAGTACGAGAGTTTTTCACAGGATCTTTATTTTTATCCTTTGTTGAACTTCCTTTTACTTTCATCCTTTTAGGTGCAATTGCCCTTATTGCAGGCCCCCTTGTCTTTATCCCTATAATCATCGCCGCAATTTATCTAACGATGCTTTTTATTATGCATGGACATCTCAAAGCGCTTACTTTACGCCTTGCAACTGCAAATAATCAACGCCAAAACATCAATATTGAAACTCTTAACAAACAAGAAACACTTAGAACCTCTAGCATCTTTAATGCTTGGTTACAGCGCTACCACAAAGTCAGCGCTGAATCTTCTTATGCTGGTTATCTCTATAATCAGTCCATCTCCTTTATTGATACTGTATCACAAGGGCTTGTCGTCTTGGGTGGCATTGCCATGATTTACTTTGGCGTTGATCGTATCTGGTCTGACGATATGAGTATGGGCGCAATGATCGCTGTTTTAATTCTAACCTGGCGCAGTCTTGCACCAATCCAAATGGCTTGTGTTGCCCTACCTCGAATGGATCAGGTGAAAAATAACATTGATCAGATTAATCGCCTTATGAATCTGACATCAGAAATTGATATGAATATCACCTCTCGTAAAAAACCTAATTTTAGAGGGGCGATCGAATTTCACAATGTTGGATTACGTTATAATAAAGATGCTGACCCTGTCTATGCAGGACTTTCCTTTAAAATAAAGCCTGGTGACTGTGTTGCGATCACCGGTGCCAACAGTGTCGGGAAATCAACAACCTTAAAACTAATCAGCGGGTTATATCATCCACAAGCAGGATCAGTGCGCATTGACGGCACTGATATTCGCCAGATTGACCCTATTAGTTTAAGACAAAATATTGCTTATATAAGCCAAGAACCCGAATTCTTTTCAATGTCTTTATGGGATAATTTAACACTGAATAAACCAGATGCATCTGAAGAAGAGCTTCTGGATGCAATCAATAAGGTCGGTTTAGGTGATTGGTTTCAAACACTTGATGAAGGATTACAAACTAAGATTGGGCATGAAGGGAATATTAATGTGCCTGCTGTCTTATATCCTCAATTAGCACTTGTGCGCGCCTATATTCAAAATAGTTCAATCATGTTAATTGATGAAATGCCTTATGAATTCTTAAGTGCGTCAGCAGGTGAAAAATTCTTTAACTTTTTAAAAGAACAAAAAGGCAAACGGACAATTTTATATATTACATACAGGCAAGATTATATTGATTTAGCCGATATAGAAATTCAACTTTACGCCGACGAGCGTTCAAAAATAAAGGAGAAAGACCATCGATAAGAAAACAAATTTAAACGATCTCACCCGTAGCGTACTCTATGAGGAGATCCCAAATCAGAATTTAGCAAGACTAACCACGCTGACGATAGGTATTGGTTTTCTCTTGTTCATTATATGGTCAAGTATCACACAAGTGAACGAGGTTGCCGCTACGCGCGGTGAGATTATTCCCAATGGCTATTCACAAATTGTACAACATTTAGAAGGTGGCATCATCGCTGAAATTTTGGTTGAAGAAGGCGACCTTGTAGAAGAAGGACAAGTGTTAGTTCGCATGGGCGGAATTGGTGCAGAACAAGATTTTGCTTCTTTAAGTGAGCGTCAAACAACTTTAATGCTACAAGCTGAAAGATTACGCGCGCTTGCCTATGATAAAGAACCCGATTTCTCATCAATTTCTGGCAATAACAAACAAGCCATTAATTATCAAAGACATCTCTTTAAAACCGCTATTCAAGCTTATTATGCCGAAGAGAAAGTCCGACAAGATCAATTATCACAAAAACGAGAAATGCTCATTCGTTTAAAAGGAGAAAAACAAACAGCAACAAAAGAATTGGAAGCTGGAAATGAGTTATTAGCTATGAAAGAAAAACTCATAGAAAACGGCTATGTTTCACGCAAAGATATGATTGAAAGTCAACGTGAAGTGAATCGTTTAGAAGGAGAAGTAAGATCAATTACAGCCCAAGTTGCAGAAGCACAAAACGCGATTAATGAAGCACAAAGCCGCTTATATACCTTAAACGCTCAAACACGTGATAACGCTTTAAAAGAATTAGAAGAAGTTGAAACACAAATTGCTGAAAATAAAGAAACTTTAGGCAAGCTTGAAGGACGTGTTGATAGACAGGCTGTCCGCGCACCTGTGCGTGGGCTTGTAAAAGGATTGCGTGTAAATACCATTAGCGGTGTTATTGGAGCGGGAGAACCGATCATGGAAATTGTGCCTCTTGATAGCACTCTGATCGTTGAAACTCAGATCCCTCCACGTGAGATTGGCAATTTGAAAGTTGGACAGCCCGCACGCGTTAAAGTCAGTGCTTATGATTTCTCAAGATATGGAGTCATAGAAGGAGAACTTGCCTTTCTCTCTGCAACAACATTTGTCAATGATCACAATGAAAGCTTTTACAAAGGCCGTATAAAACTTACCCAAGACCATGTAGGAATCAATCCTGAGCGTAATTTAATTTTACCTGGTATGACTGTCGAAGCTGATGTGATTACAGGACAAAAAACAATTTTATCTTATTTATTAAAACCCATCCACACTTCTCTGGATACAGCATTTAGAGAAAGATAATACTAAAAAAGGAAGTACTATTATGATGAAACCCGTCTTGAAAGATATAAATAAAACAAAAGGTGTTATCCTCGCAGTCGAGGATGAACCAACCTCTCTTGCTGTCCTCGCTGACCTATTAGAAGAGCTTAATTATGATGTTATTGAAGCTGAGAATGGTATTGAAGCACTCGATATCATTACACGTGAAGGACAACATATAGACGTCATTATATTAGATAAAAATATGCCAGAAATGGATGGGTTGGAAGTTGTGGCTCATTTAAAAAAAGATACAAAATCAAAACATATTCCGATCATCATGGTAACAGGCGCAACAAGACCTGAAGAAGTCCGTGAAGGAATTGATGCAGGTGTCTTTTACTATCTTGCGAAACCTTATGAAGATGAAATTTTCAAATCTGTTTTACAAGCGGCTCACAGAGAGGCAAAACAACGTAAAAACCTTAAAACTGAATTATACAAACATCAAAGAAGCTTTGGCTTTATTGATCAAGCTGATTTTACCATACGTACGGTCGAAGATGCAGAAAATCTAGCTTGCTTTTTAGCCAACTGTTTCCCTAACCCAGATACAACTCTGCCAGGATTAATGAGTTTATTAATTAATGCCGTCGAACATGGAAATTTAGATATTGGCTATGCAACAAAAACCTACCTAATCGCAAAAGGAAAATGGCGAAATGAAATAGAAAAACGCCAAGAAAGTGACCAATTCTCACAGCGTCGCGTTTACGTTCATCTAGAAGAAAATGAAGATCAAATTCTTGTTCAAATTAAAGATGAAGGAAAAGGATTTGACTGGGAACAATATCTAGATATTGATCCAACAAGAGCGCTCGACACGCATGGTCGTGGAATTGCACAAGCCAATAAAGTGAGTTTTGATGAACTCCATTATAATGAAAAAGGAAATTGTGTCACTGCGATTACAAAAATTGACTCTGGTATTAAATGGTAAAATTATCTATAATTATATAAACAAAGAAGGAATAAAAATGATTAATTATGATGTCTTCAATACAGTAAAAACACGTATGAAATCTAAATTTCCAATACTCCTGACAACCTATTTGAAAAAATCAAAAACATATCTGGCTGCCGTGCATGTCAATTTACCCGATGGTGATATGAATACTTTAATTGATGCAACACATAGTATGAAATCAGCTAGTGGCGTTCTTGGTATCACAGATGTCCATAGAGCCGCTGAACGTCTTGAATATGCAGCCAAAGATCTTGTTCAAGGCAAAACAGAAGACCGCAATACACTCCTTTATCACTATGCAGGTCTTAGAGATCAGTTTTCAAAAATAGAAGACACAATCCAAGATGAACTTAAAAAAGCACAGAATACACATTAGTTAACCAATCTGCTTTTTTAACATTGATAATTCTCTTCAATTATTAGAAGATCATATAGTTTTGATGGTATAAATTCTAACATCCCAATATGAAAGATACTTTATCAATGAGAGTTCTCCTTGTCGAAGATGATAAAAAAATATCTAATTATATAATGAAAGGCATCTCTCAAGAGGGTCATGTCATTGATCATGCAGAGAATGGAAAAGACGGGCTCTTTCTTGCAACAACTGAAGAGTATGATGTTGTGATAATGGATCGCATGTTGCCTCAATTAGATGGATTAACCGTTTTGAAAACAATGCGCGGCGCTAATAATCATACCCCCGTTTTAATTTTAAGCGCCTTAGGAGATATTGATGATCGTGTAGAAGGCTTAAAATCGGGCGGAGATGATTATCTTGTAAAACCTTTTTCTTTTTCAGAGCTGCTTGCTCGTATCGAAGTCTTATCAAAGCGCCTTATGAAACAAGTCGAACAAAAGGCTGTGACCTCCTTATCTGCACAGGGCCTAGTTCTTGACCTTCTCTCACGCCAAGTGACATGTTCAGGAAATAAAATTTCTTTACAGTCAACAGAGTTTAAGCTTTTAAAATATCTCTTAACTCATAAAGGACAAGTTGTCACAAGAACGATGCTTTTGGAACATGTCTGGGATTATCATTTTGATCCACAAACAAATGTGATTGATGTCCATATCAGTCGATTAAGAAGTAAAATTGACCCTTATTTTGACACACCTATTATCAAAACGATTAGAGGGGCTGGATACATCATTGAAGACAAATAAACTTAGAGGTTATATTCGCAGTTCTAGTTTCCAAATGGCACTGCTCTTCACTATCTTATGTGGCATTTCTTCTGTCATATTAGGATATTTCGGTTATTATTTTAATAAAGGACATTTTATCAGTGTTACAGAATCTGTCCTCACCTCTGAAATCCGTCATGCTACATATCATCAATCAAAAAGTGATATGATCTTAGCCCTTAATGAAGCTCAAGATACCACCTTTATTCTACTTGACAAAAACAATCATAAAATTGCTGGTAGCCTTGATCATTTACCTCAAAATATTGATCTTTTATCTGAAGGAACTTTGACATTCTCTCAAGGCGAAACCATATATGCTTCAAAACTTCATACCTTTAAAGATGGAAGCCGGTTATTTATCGGAGCTGACATAACAGATATGGTTCATGATTATCAACGAATGAAATGGCTTAGTATTATTAGTATTATCCTCATGTCGCTTGTTATTTTCACCAGTTATTTGATTAGCCATTTTGTTGTATCACGGACAAATAAAATTGCACAAACAGCAAAAGACATCATGCACACAGGCGATTTGTCACGCAGAATAGAAGTGGGATCTGATTGGGATGATTTAAGTTACATGGCTTCTGTTTTAAATGATCTATTACATCGTGTTGAAGAACTCATGTCTGGTATTAAAAATGTGTCAAATAACATTGCACATGACTTAAAACTTCCCTTAACACGTCTACGCAATAATCTCGAAGAGATGAAGCAAGCGATGGATTTTGGTGATAAGAACGTATGCGAAGATGTTATTATAGAAGCAGATCATCTACTTGCAACATTTAACGCTTTATTACGAATAGCGCGGATTGAAACGGAGAAACAAAAAAGTGCTTTTAAAACTGTATATCTCAATCACATTATCACAGATGTCTTTGAATTTTATGAACCGCTTGCACAAGAAAAACGCATTCATCTTCATTGTGACTTAGAAGAAATAAAAATATGGGGGGATCGTGATTTACTTTTCCAAGCCTGTGCTAATTTAGTCGATAATGCCTTAAAATTCACCCCTGCTAACGGGGCTGTTACGCTTACCTTAAAAGAGAAAAGTGATGGCCTTATTATATTAAGCGTCAAAGATACAGGTATAGGGGTCAAACAAGCGGATCACAAAAAAATATTTGATCGCTTCTATCGTGTAGAAGAAAGCCGCAACAAGCCAGGCAATGGCTTAGGGTTAAGTCTTGTTTCGGCGATTATTTCCCTGCATGAGGGAAAAATAGAAACAAAAAATAAAAACCCAGGTTTTGAAGTTAAAATTTCTTTCTAACAAAGATTACTTTTTTGTAATGTCTTTTAGATTTTAAACCGTCAAAAAAAATGCATAATAACACTCATGAAAATAGCCATTATAGGATCTGGAATATCTGGTTTAGGTGCTGCTTATCTTTTTAATAGAGAGCATGACATTACCCTGTATGAGAAAAATGCGTCTTTAGGGGGGCATAGTCGTACAATTGATGTCCCTATCACAAGCAACCATCAACAGCCCGTTGATACAGGCTTTATTGTCTTTAATAAAAGCAACTACCCACATTTAGTTGGGCTTTTTGATCATCTCTCTGTTACTTATGAAGAAAGCGATATGTCTTTTGGTGCCTCTATTAATAATGGCTGGCTCGAATATGGGAGTAAAGGGATCTTCTCGCAAAAAAGAAATTTGCTTCGACGCCCTTTTTGGAGAATGCTGTTTGATATTTTAAAATTCAACAAAAAAGCTGTTCCTTATTTAGAAAAAAATCAACAAGCGACATTAGACGAGTTCCTAAAAGAGCTTAATCTGGGAGATTGGTTCCGCCGTTATTATTTACAAGCGATGGGAGCAGCAATTTGGAGCTGTTCTGTTGAAACGATTTTAAAATTTCCAGCCAGAACCTTTATTCGTTTCTTTGACAATCACGGATTACTGACCATCAATAATCATCCTCAATGGTACACTGTCACAGGTGGTAGTCGTGAATATGTCACAAAAATAAGTTCTTCATTTTCGACGAGAATTAGAAAAAATTGCGCTGTTCACTCTGTCACACGCTTAGACAATGGACGTGTTTCTGTTTTAGATGAAAAAGGAATAGAAACAGAATTTGATCACGTTATTTTCGCCTGTCACGCAGACCAAGCGTTACATATGATGACAAACCCAACTGAAACAGAAGTTTCTATTTTAAGCGCTTTCTCCTATCAAAAAAATAAAGTTGTCGTTCATAAAGATACAAGCTTTATGCCTAAAAGGTCTACAAGTTGGGCAAGTTGGGTATATCTATCAGAAATGCAAGAAGACAAGAATGAAAGTGTTTCTTTAAGTTACTGGATGAATAATTTACAAAATATAGATCCGCGTTATCCAATTATTGTTACACTCAATCCAGGGCGCGCCCCTAACCAAGATATGATTTACGATGAACATATTTTTTACCACCCAGTATTTACAAAAGAAGCCGTAAACGCTCAAGAAAAAATAGATACTATTCAAGCAGTTGATAGATTCTCTTTTTGTGGTGCTTATCAACGCTATGGATTTCATGAAGATGGTCTTTTAAGTGCTGTTAACGTTGCCAAAAAAATGGGAATTGAAATTCCTTGGGAAAAAGAATAGTTATGCAGCATAAACTCTTTAATGCAAAAGTAATGCATCATCGTCTATTCCCAAAACAGAATAAATTTATCTATTCTGTTTATTATTATGTCCTCTCTCTTTCTTCTCTAAAAAAGCTTCCCATTCCCTATAATAAATTCGGTTTAACCAGTTTTTTTGATAAAGACCATGGCTCAAAAAATGGAGAGTCTTTGGAGCAATGGGTCAGAGATATTTTAGCCACACAAAATTTAAATCGCGTCATTGATGGAGAAATTTATCTAATCTCTATGCCGCGCATTCTTGGCTATGTTTTTAACCCTGTAAGTTTTTGGCTCTGTTTTGACAAACAAGAAAATTTACGAGCTGTCCTTTGCGAAGTAAATAACACATTTGGAGAAACACACTCATATTTGTGTGCACATTCAGATGGTGCCATTATTCAAGATAAAGATATATTGAAAGCGCATAAAGTGTTTCATGTTTCTCCTTTTCTAGAACGAAAAGGTCACTATAGCTTCAAGTTTTCACTTAAAAAGGAAAACTACCATATTGCGATTAATTATTTTGATGAAAGCGGTAAAAAGAAACTTTTAACAAGCCTCACAGGGACAACCGAGCCTTTAACTAAAAAAAGTGCTCTGCACGCTTTCTGGTGTCACCCACTTATTACATTAAAAACTATTTTTTTAATTCATTACCAAGCTTTAAAGCTGTGCTTCAAAGGAATTAGGTACTTTAAAAAACCAAAACAACAAGAATTAAAACTTACGCACAATCAAAAGATTACAAAAATTTAATGTATGTGTAACGCTTATGTTATGCATAAATCTTTATAATTATACAGTTGAGACAGAAAAGGAAAACTACAAAACTATGTTATCACGATTAGCGTCAGATAAACTCTTAAAACATCTAGATAAGCTAGAATATGGCTCATTGGAGATGAGAACACCTGACGGTCGTTCGCATCAATTCCAAGGAAGGAAGCCTGGTGCTTCTGCACAATTAGATATTCATGATTGGGGTGTCTTCTCTAATCTGGCAACAGGTGGTGATATTGCTTTTGCTCAAGACTATAAAAAAGGATTATGGGATAGTGACAATATCCAAAATCTTTTAGCTTTGGGCATTAAAAACGATTCTGTAATCAACCCATATGTGTTTGGGAATAAACTTTATCAAATGGTCGCGAGATTGTCCTATTTATTCAGGCCAAATAGTATAAAAGGAAGCAAGGATAATATTCACGCTCATTACGATATAGGAAATGATTTTTATAAATTGTGGCTTGATCCGACAATGACTTACTCATCTGCTCTTTATAAAAACACCCAAGACACATTAGAAGATGCACAACTGCATAAATACAACAGAATTTTATCATGTCTAAATGACACGAAAGGTTCTTTACTTGAAATAGGTTGTGGCTGGGGCGGCTTTGCTGAACAAGCCATGAAACAAGGTGACTTTGATATCAAGGGAATAACAATTTCCGAGAAACAGTTTGACTACGCAAAAAAACGTCTCGGGGGCAAAGCTACAATTGCCCTCGAAGACTATCGTCATCAAACAGGCACCTTCGATCATATTGTCTCAATTGAAATGTTTGAGGCCGTAGGGGAAGCATATTGGAAACAGTATTTTGATCAAATTAAAAGACTACTTTCCAAATCAGGCAAAGCCGTCATCCAGACCATCACAATTGACGATCATCACTTTGACACATACCGAAAAAGTGGTGACTTCATCCGTAGTTATATTTTCCCTGGGGGCATGTTACCAAGCGTGTCACGTTTTAAACAAGAAGCAAAAAAAGCAGGCCTGCGCGTAGAAAATACTTTTGAATTTGGTCAAGACTATGCACGTACACTGACAGAGTGGTTAGATCGCTTTGATGCTCAAAAAGACACGATTAAAGCTCTTGGTCTTGATGATGCTTTCATGCGTCTATGGCATTTCTATTTTGCGGGCTGTATTGCAGGCTTTTCAACAGGGCGTACAAATGTCATGCAAGCAGAGGTCGTGCATGCTTAAACCATCTCTCTTTATTTTTACAGGCGTGATCTTTTTCACGGTGAATGCTTTTGCTTTTAACAATCAAAACATAAATGCTTACATTCCTAATGGAAAGCTTGTCGGCACAGGTCAGGCTTCTATTATGTTTTGGGATTTGTATGAAGCTTCTCTCTTTGCACCTGAGGGAGTCTTTTCTCAAGATAAGCCTTTTGCTATTTCGTTAAAATATCTAATGGATATTGAAGGGAGAGAAATAGCAGACCATTCCACAAAAGAAATGCGTCGCCTAGGTGTTTCAGATGAAGTCAAGTTGGCTACGTGGCATAGCCAAATGGATAATCTTTTCCCAAATGTTAAAGAAGGCAATCAAATAACAGGTATTTACACATCTGATAAAAGATCTATATTCTATAAAGACGATCATAAAATCGGTGAGATTAAAGACCCCGAATTTGGACACAATTTCTTTCGAATATGGCTTGATCAAAAGACAGAACTACCCACTCTTCGCCTCAAACTAATAGGAGCAACTCCGTGACACAAAAACTGCCATACAAAGATTTATTCCAGTATGGCTTTTTAGCACTTCCTGTTGCTTTTGTTGGCTTACCTTTATATATCTATGCACCTGATTTTTATGCCACTCAAGGAGGCCTATCTTTAAGCCTCATTGGTGCAATTATGATTTTTATTAGGCTTTATGATGCCATCCAAGACCCTATTCTTGGTTATATTAGTCAAAAATACGCACACCATAGTTTAACGCTTATCATTGCGGCAATGGTTATAACAGCGCTTAGTTTTTTTATGCTCTTTCACCCAAATCACGCTTTGATCCAGTTGTGGTTTATACTCTCCTTGCTTCTTTTAACAACGAGTTTTAGTATTTTATCGATTAACTTAAATAGTCTAGGGAGTTTATGGTCCCAAGATCCTGAAAATAAAGTACGTATCACATCTGTACGAGAAGCGTGTAATATTATCGGGCTTCTAATGGCTGCTATTCTTCCTAATATCATAGGGTTTTCTTACACATCTTACCTCTTAATAGGCCTTATTATTATAGCAGGTATTTTGTTTATCCCTTGGTATCATAACCATAAAGGAAGCATAAGTACGTATGAGCCAAAAGCATCTTTTAAACACTTTAAATTTATTTTTATAGACAAAGATTATAGATGGTTTTTTATCATTTATGGGATCAGCATGCTCTCTGCGTCTATCCCCGGAGCTTTAATTATTTTTTATGTGCGCGATTTCTTAGATGCTCAATCTTTAACGGGTGTGTTTCTATTGCTTTATTTTATTTCTGGTGGCCTTTCCATGCCTCTATGGCAATATCTGTCCCGTAAAATAGGCATGGGACGTGCTTGGCTTTTATCAATGCTCCTTGCGATCGCTACATTTAGTTGGACGTATTTTTTAAACAGTGGTGACTTGTATCCTTTCGCGCTTATTTGCCTCCTATCAGGCATTGCTTTTGGAGCAGAGCTTGCCATTCCTCCTGCTATTTTATCAGCCCTGATTGATAAAGAAAAACATGAGTCAAATACACCACTTTATTTTTCTGGTTTTGCCTTTTTGCTTAAAACTGCCTTTGCTTTAGGAAGTGGCATTGCTTTTTTAATACTCGGAGAATCCGGATTTATTCCTAGTAACGACAACTCTGAGCAAGCACTTAATATGCTCTGTTTTGTCTATGCTCTCTTACCTAATATCATCAAAATAATCGCCGCTTCTGTTTTGGGATTGTGGCTTTATCATTTAAATAAAGGAGATAACAACAATGAGAATTCTTTTACTCATATGCTTAATAGGGGGTACATTCATGCTTAGTTCATGTTCAAAACTTGATATAGATACGTATAAAAATCAAACACCATCAGTTGATGTAAAAACATATTTCACAGGTCCTATCAAAGCATGGGGACTTGTACAAAATCGTAAAGGCGAAGTCGTTAGACGCTTTGATGTCGATATGTATGGTTCGTGGAATGGAGATACAGGAACCTTAAAAGAAACCTTTGATTATTATGATGGTGAAAAACAAAATCGTATATGGACGATTACAAAACTTGATGAAAACAGATATGAAGGGACAGCCTCTGACATCATTGGCAAAGCCACAGGAGAAAGCCAAGGAAGCGCCATCCGTTGGGCTTACCAAATGGATCTCCCTGTTGGAGATACAACTTATAAAATCACTTTTGATGATTGGATGTTCCATATGAATGATGATGTTTTAATCAATAGATCTTATCTGAAAAAGTTTGGTTTTACTGTCGCCGAGCTAACCTTGTTCATGCAAAAACAAGAAGAATAAAAAAAAGCCCAGAACATAAATCCTGGGCTTTTTTATAAAGAATAGGAACGCTTTTAAGAACGATCAAGATTCATAACCTTAACCCATGCTTTAATAAAATCATCAACGAATTTTTTCTTTGAGTCATCATAAGCATACACTTCTGCAATGGCGCGCAATTCTGAATTAGAGCCAAAAACCAAATCAACTGGTGTTGCTGTCCATTTCAAATCGCCTGTCTTGCGATCATAGCCTTTATAAACAGTTTCAGCTTTCTCCCATTTTGTAGACATGTCTAACAAATTGACAAAGAAGTCATTGGTTAAAGCGCCTTTCTGCGTCGTGAAAACACCCTGCTTAATACCAGAACTGTTTGCACCAAGAACACGCATCCCACCAATAAGAACTGTCATTTCAGGAACACTTAAACCTAAAAGATCTGCTTTTTCCACTAACATATCTGCTGGTGAACCATAGCTATTCGTATTGTAATAATTACGAAAAGCATCTGCTGTTGGTTCTAAAACGGCAAACGCGTCACTATCTGTTTGCTCTTGTGTCGCATCAACACGCCCTGGTGTAAAGGGAACTGTTACATCTTTAAAGCCTGCTTTTTCAGCAGCCATCTCAATAGCAACACCGCCAGCCAAAACAATCATATCCGCCATAGAAACTTGCTTATTACCAGATAAGTCCTGATTAAATTCATTACGAATTTCTTCTAACTGCGTCAAAATTGTTTGTAACTTTTCTGGCTCATTAACAGCCCAACTTTTTTGTGGTTCTAGACGAATACGCGCTCCATTTGCTCCACCACGCATATCACTTGCGCGGAAGGTCGATGCAGAAGCCCAAGCAGTCTTGATTAACTCAGATACAGCAATATCTGCATCTGCAATTTCTTTCTTAAGCTTAATCACATCTTGCGTGTCTATTACCGCATAATCAGCCTCAGGAAGAGGGTCTTGCCACAAGAAGGTTTCTTCTGGAATATCATTGCCAATATAACGTGAAATTGGCCCCATATCGCGGTGTGTTAATTTAAACCAGGCACGTGCAAAGGCGAGCTCAAACTCTTCTGGGTTCTCATGAAAACGCATTGCAATTTTTCTAAACTCAGGATCTTCTTTCAAAGATAAATCTGTCGTAAACATAATAGGTGCATGATATTTATCTTCAATATGTGCATCTGGAACAAGTTCAGCTGCTGACTCATCTGTTGGAATCCATTGTGTTGCCCCAGCAGGACTTTTTGTTTGTTTCCATTCAAAATTAAATAAGTTATCTAAATACATATGTGTCCATTGAGCTGGGGCAGATGTCCATGCGCCTTCTAAACCACTTGTAATTGTATCTTCTGAATGACCTTTACCGCATTTGTTTTTCCAGCCAAATCCTTGTTGCTCAAGCGGTGCTGCTGCCGGTTCTGCGTCAACACATTCTTCCACCTTGTGAGCACCATGTGCTTTACCAAATGTGTGCCCACCAGCAATCAAGGCGACAATTTCTTCATCATTCATTGCCATACGACCAAAAGATTCACGAATATCTTTTGCTGCAGCTAAAGGATCTGGATTACCATTTGGACCCTCAGGATTCACATAGATAAGCCCCATTTGTACAGCAGCAACAGGGCCTTTTAATTTACCCTCATTATCACGGCGCTTCGTATCCTTTTCTAAGAAAACATCTTCAGGGCCCCAATAAACGATATCTGGTTCCCAATCATCTGTACGACCACCAGCAAAGCCTAGTGTTTTAAAACCCATATTTTCCATGGCAACATTACCGGTTAAAACCATCAAGTCAGCCCATGAAATAGAACGTCCATATTTTTGCTTAATCGGCCATAAAAGACGGCGCGCTTTATCTAAGCTTGCATTATCTGGCCAGCTATTTAAAGGATCAAAACGTTGTTGACCACCAGCAGCGCCACCGCGTCCATCAATTGTACGATAAGTACCAGCACTGTGCCATGCCATACGAATAAAGAAAGGACCATAATTCCCATAGTCTGCAGGCCACCAATCTTGAGATGTTGTTAAAACAGCATCAATATCTTTTTTAACAGCTGCTAAATCAAGACTCTTAAATGCGGCCGCATAATCAAACTTTTCTCCATACGGATTTGAGGCTTGGTCATGATCTCTTAAAGGGTTTAAATTAAGTTGCTCTGGCCACCAAAATTGATTGGTTTTCATCTCTCCAGGAGATGCCATAGAAGCAGAAGAAAGTGACACAATCATTGCGCCAGCCATTGCTGTGCTTAATAAAATCTTTTTTACATTCATATCTATACCGTCCTTATAAATTAATGATTAATTACATTATAAAAATGTATCAAAATGATCTTATTAATAACTTTCGTCTATGTATAATCATTTTTTCCTATAGGAATCATAACTAAAAAGCATATATGAACATAAAAATTACGATCATAACGCCTTAAAGCCTTATTTTGCGGGGCTGTGGGGATGGAAATGCGGATAATCCTGTTTATGATCGTGATGGTGGTGGTGGTGCCAATCTTTTTCAATAGGGTCTTGATGCTCATGAAAAAGTGTCTGATGCACCCCCCATGAAGCAAGACCAAAAGCGAGAGCTACTGAATAGCGTTTTGCTAAAGACTTTAAACCAGTCCCCTTATGAGTGTGGCTTTTAACGAAGAATTTATGACCGACATACTCTCCAATAACTGCTCCACTCATAGCAAATCCTAACTCCAAAACAGGATTATGATTAAGAGCGGATATACCAATAAACCCTGCGGCAAAGCTAAGAATACAACAAGGAGCATGTTCTATCAAAAGTGTTAACCCCTTTGTTTTAAAGGAATTATAATTAAAATAAGAGGATAGTTTTTGAGCAGGCATCATTCAACTCTTCTCTATCAAAAGCCAACATTCTTTAAGGGTTTATCAAGGCTACGCCAACTTAAAACACCACCGCCTAATGAATAAGCTTGATAACCTCTTGATTGTAGATAAGAGGCATAATGATGTGTCTTCTCACCTACTTGGCAAACAAGTAAAATCGTTTGCTCTTTAGGAAAAGGATAAGATCCATCAACCATTTGATCTAACAATTCCAATGGAATATTAATCGAGTTTGGTAGCGCCATCATTTTATAGGATAAGTTCCCGCGAACATCAATTATAAGGGGCGCTTTCTCTGCGATCCATTTTTCAGCCTCTTCAGCTTGAATGGCATAATTATCATTCACCAAAGATTTAAAAGCTTTAATTGAGTCTGGTTTTGGCTTCTGGTTGAAATACTCAGGACGTCTTTCACGCACATATTCTGTGTACCACTCCATACGGTCGCAAACAATAAAGACCGCCTTTTTGCGTTCTGTTAATGTTGGATCAATTTCTCTTAGGTATTTTAATGTACCCAAATAACTCGCACCACTTGTTGGGCCACATAAAATGCCGCATTTCTTAACCAATTCCATCATCGCATCACAAGAATCACCAGAATCTACATAAACAAAATCGTTATAGTGATCCTTTGTGAATAGACCTGACTCCCACATTTGATCGAGAGAACGAATCCCAGGAATAAAGTCATTCTTTGCCGCGCAAATCCCAACAGCCACAAGGTCCTTATTTGCATCATCACGGATACGCTTGGCCGCTCCTAATGTCGAGCCACTTGTCCCAAGGCCACCAAAGAAATAATCAACAGCACCTAAATCATCAACAATCTCTTTTCCTGTTGTTTCATAGTGAATTTGTGGGTTCTTTTCATTCGTGAATTGAGAGGGGAAATAAGCTTCACCTGGGTTTTCTTTTACCGCACGTTCAATTAAAAATTGTGGATCATTTGGGTCATTCGGGTCAAAACACTCACTTCCACCTAATACTTCTTCAATCTCTGCACCCATCATACGGACAACATCTTTTACTTGATCAACCTTGGCTAAATAAGTAATCAATTTTGTATTCACACCGTTCATCGCAGCGATCGCTTGTAGAGCTTTTGCCGTATTCCCACTTGAATTTTCAAAGATTGTTTTTTTGTTTTTTTTGATATCTTCTAAATCATCTTTAACAATGCCCCAAGCAACGCGGTCTTTAACCGACCCGAACGGGTTTAACATTTCCATCTTGCCGTACAGATCAATATTTTTTAAACCATGCACTTCTTCAGGAATTTTAATAAGAGGTGTATTACCAATTAAGTCTGTGATTTTTTCAACAATCATAAATTGTCTCCTACATATTTAAAAAGGGATTATAATTTTCATCCAAAGCCCAAGAAAATTTATTCTCTTCGAGTTCAGTAATGGCTATTTTTTGTGCAAGCGGTTGCTGCAATACTTTTGTTTCGGCAAAATCCATTTGATAAGCTGCTGTATTAATGAAAGCAACCACATCGCCGTCTTTTAATTGATATTTCGGAAATGTTTTTTGATATTGGATCATGTCATGTGTTAAACACAAATTACCCACATAAAACACACCGTCATTCGCACTCTCTCTATCTCCATTATCACGATAAATCACAACAGGATCTGTCATTAATTTTAACTGTGTCGAATTTAAATTTGTGCGGTTCATACCAAGAGAAACAAGTGTTTCTCCCATCAAAGAAGGCTTCGTCATATTAACGCGCCCGAGTGTTATACCGCAATGATCTAACATCGCCCTTCCAGGCTCTACATAAAGTTCTAACAAACTCTCACTTAGAATTTTAGCTAAAGACTGATTATCAAATCCTTTTAAAGGTGTATCAATGACGGATGCCAGATCACCCGCGCCGTCTTCCTTATGCCAATGTTCCATGAAATTAGGCGCCCCTTTTAAAAGGCCTTCTTCTTTTCTAAAACCAAGACCACTATTATTCCATGTCAAAGAGGCACGATCCCCAAGAACAGACTCTTTTAAAGTTTCAACATAAGAATTCCACTCATCTTGTGAATTCGCATAACGAATACGATAGCCACCCCCAATATCAATACCTTTTGGTGAAAGCCCTCTATTCATTGCTTCAAATATTAACTCTAAACATTGTTCAATCGCAATAGGACGACGAATATAATCACCTGCATTAAAATGAAATGAAAATCCTTGGAACTCTAAAACATCTTTATGATCTATAAGGAAGTCTAAAACCTGCGAGGCTTCACTTACACGAATACCAAAAGCGCTATCTTGTTTTGTAAATTTCACCAGATCTGACTCAAAACCATCCAGACGGACTAATATCCTCACCTTACGAGATAAAGATAGAGATGCATGCATCTCCACAATTTTTTTCAACTCAGAAAAATTATCAACATTGATTAAAATATCATGTTGAATACACAAAAATAAATATTCTGCACTTTTAGGGCCTGTTGCTTCAATGCGCGAAGAATGGAATCCTGCTGCTAGCCCATTTTTAATCTCCCCTTCAGAAGATACATCCAATCCAACACTCGCCATAGAAGCACGTCTTTTTAATGCCAAAGATTTATTTGGTTTTGATGTATAAAAAATACGTCCTTGTAAGTGACGATCTTTATAAACCTGTTCAAACTTATCGATATTTTCAACAATATGATCTGGAAAGATAATATTAAGAGGCGAACCGACACCGTCTATCAGAGAGAAAACCAATTCTTTATTATCCAAGAAACGTTTAATTGATGGATGAAGCGCGGGTGTCACACTTGGCTTATTTTTATCAAACCCCTTATTCCCTAATAAATCATCGGCAAGACATTGCGTATCTTTTTGCATCAGGCAGCCTCCTCAATTTTATAACTTGGATCGATTTGATCTAGGACATCACCATAGCCCATTTTAACCCATTCTTTTACAGCGAGTTTTTTGTGCAACTTATGTAAGAGTTCTAAACGCGCCTGTTCAGACATCGGTGTTTTCAAAACTGCTGTTTCGATACGTTCCATGGCTGTTGTAATTTCAGATGAGATTTCAAGTTCATCAATAGCTGAACCAGATTGTCTTAATTTTTTCAAAGCACGCATTGCGGGAATATGAGCAATTGGTGACAGTCCTGTTTTCTCTCTAATAAAAGCTAAATCATCTTCATCCTCAACCTTATTCGCAACGATCTGTATCAAGTCTTCAATACCAGCTTCTTTTGCTAAATCGATGTAAAGCTTACATACTTCAACAGATTCAGGTGTAGGTTCTGCGATTAGAATAATCGTATCAAATTGTAAATGGAGCGAATAAGCAAACGCATCTGTGCCCGCCACCATATCACAGACCACCCAATCTTCTTTTTTAGGGAATGTGTGAGATAGGATATTTTCAGCAACAAATAAATCACTATGATAACAGCTCTGTCCAATACCTTCTTTATCGTAGGTACCAACTGTCATTAATTTAAAGGTTGGTGTTTTAGAAATGGTTTGGCTATATCTTTGCAAAATATCCGCATCAAAATCTTTAATCACGTTAGAGCCAGAAGCAGGTGGTGTTGTTGGCAAGAAATTTGCTGCTGTTTGCAGTCTTGTATTATTTCCTTTTAGAAAATCTCTAATGCCATTTGCATTATTAGGATCTGAAAGCAAGATTGAGTGATCAGCTTCCACACCTAATAGACCAGCCAAATTCATATTAATATCAGCATCAATAGCTAGAATATTTTTTTCACTCTTTTTTAAATACTGAAGAAACAGAGCCGTCATCGTACTTTTCCCTGACCCGCCTTTTCCAACAAATGCTACTTTCATTATGCAACCTTTCCTATTTCTAAATAAATGTGCTTAACAGCTTCTATTAATTGATCCCCAAAACGCTCTATCTCATCTTCAGTAGTAAACCGCCCAAAAGAAATTCTAATCACATCATGTGCTTTTTGTTCATTCGCTATTGCTGTGATGACATGGGACGGTTCATTTTTATCCGCTCCACAAGCAGAACCTGTTCCCAAACAGATATGAGGCAATAACATCAATACTGTTTCATTATCAATCTCAGGAAAACACAAGCTTATAATTCCAGGAAATTGCCAAGCATCATCTGAATGACCAAAGACTTCTACAGAAGGGAAAATGCTTTTGATTTTTGTCAGTAAGGAATGACGTAATACCCTTAAGCGTTGATTGTCAGACACATCAATCAAGGAGCAAGCTTTTCCAAATCCAACACATAAAGCTGTTGATAATGTACCAGAACGCAATCCTTTTTCTTGCCCCCCTCCATACATAATTGGGGTTAATATATCTTGTCCTATATACAAAGCGCCAACACCTTGTGGACCATAAACCTTATGCCCAGAAAAACTCATTAAATCAATTTTTAGCCTTTGTAGATCAATAGGCATTTTACCCAAAGCCTGTGCACCATCAACATGAAATAAAATATCTCTTCCTTGTAACATATCTGATATTTCAGCGAGTGGGTTTATAACCCCTACCTCATTATTGAGTGCTTGAATAGATACTAAGCCTGTATTCTCTTCAATTGTCTCTTGAACCATACCTGCTTCTATCATACCGCACGGTTTAGGAGTCAGATATGTAACTTGAAAACCGATATCTTCTAAAGATCTGAACACATTCAACACACTTTTATGCTCAACCTTCGAAGTTATAATATGCCTTTTATTATTTGATAATAAATAATCCTTTAAACCCAGAAGTACGATATTATTTGCTTCAGTTGCCCCGCTCGTAAAAATAACATTTTCTGGATCTGTTTTTATATGATCAGCGATTTTCTGACGCGCTTGATAAACAGCTTTCGACGCTTTTAATCCTGCAATATGGTTTTTTGCGTGAGGGTTTCCCACTCCATCAATTGACATCCATTCAGACATAACCGCCGCCACCTCTGGGTCCAGAGGGGTTGAGGCTGCATAATCTAAATAGATTTCTTGGTTCATGTTTTATCACTCTGTTAAAATTATAAAGTGTTATAATATAACATATAAGAAATGACAAGCTTTTCTTCCTTTTATTCTTTTTTATGTGAATAAATATTGTTTACAAAAAAGGATAATGGTATAAAAACCAAAATGACTTCTCATAAATTATATAGATATAAAAGCATGATCATTTGCCTGCTGTTAGCATTCTTCATTAAGAATGTTATTCCTGTGGGCTTTATGCCAGATAAGACAAACGGTCAAGAAATGGGCTTTATTATTTGTTCATCACATGACACGCTTATATCTTCTGGTCTACCTCTCCAAGATGAGGAGGAAGAAACAAAAGACTGTCCTTTCTCATTTTGTTCATCTCAAAAAACTATTTTTAGTGACTCTCTATCCACTATCGAGCCTGTGGCTCGTTTGTCTGTTTTTTATACAGACTGGCAAAGACATAATGACGTGATTAATTATAATCATTTTTCCTCTCGTGCCCCTCCTGCTTCAGTTATTACTTAAATAACAACTGAAATATAAATATATAAGGAGAAAACCCATGTGTAGATGGCACAAACACCCCATGAAAATGGTGGCAAAAAACCCTAAAACAAACGAATTTGACGTTGGATTATATGCAATAGCTTTAACCGCTATGGCGATGTATCGTGTTGAACAAAAGCAATGGAAAATGGCGGAACTATTCGAAATTGATGGCTTCAACCCCGAAGAAATTGTCACAGAGCCAGTTCAAAACGCCTATCAAAAATCTGGCTTAGAAACACTTTCTTTGGCAGATGCCGAACAAAAGCTGATTGAGAACACAGATAAATTACGTGATCTTTTGAGACAAACTGCGGCTGTTTATTCTTTAACAAAAGAAGACTTAAACATCACTGATAACATCACCGAAGAAGGCTATAAGAAAACATGCTGCGCCCCTGCTGACCCCCGTGAAAGTGGCCCTTTTTTAGATGCTGCTGTTGTTTATCTCTTTAAAGGATATGATAACGATAAACGGTCTTATGCGAGCACTGTTTTATCACTTATAAGTGCAGAAGAATTAGAAGCCCTCGAACATGACCCAACAATCCCTGAAACTATACGCCCTTATCTTTCAAGGTTAGAAGCTATCCGCGCAGCAACGGAACATTTCCTCAAACAAGCTCCTGTGCAAGAGTTATTAGAAGATACTTTTCAGCATTCCATGGCCTATATTTTTCAAACAGCTCAAAGCGATCTTGATAAGGGGCTCGGTCTTCGCGGTGAGAGTAATTGCATCATGTGCGAAGGCACAAAAGGCCGTAAGATAAAACCGGAGGTTCGATAGCTGCTATGACCTCTTTCAAAGACCTCTTTCAAAAATCATGTAAAAGAACATGTGAAGGTGCGGGTGGCGCAGCAGTCGCACATATTGGGTGCCTTTCTGCTCCTGTGGTTTCTGGCGCATTTGGGAGCACATTATCCCATAGTTTTATGATGGCAAGCATGTATGTCACAAGTCCTTTGATTGCAATGGGGATCACATGGGCGATTGACCATTATCGTGGTGTAAAAACAAATATAACCAAACTGCTCAGTTCAGCAGCTATTGCGCTCGCTGTTAGTTTTGCGATTAATCAATATACGCATCACAACGAGCATCAAGAATGGTTTGAACAACAATCCCCTGAGATGCAAGACCAATTAAAACAGAATGCCGACATGTTTAATATGAGCCTTGAGGACTATATTGAAAGCTTTTGTATAACCCCAACAAAAAATGACGCGTCACATCCATCACCATAAATGGCGCTTGAAACTGTTATGATATAACAGTATAAGAAATGAGATGGTATCTTTAGTACAAAAAGCAAAAGCATATTGCCTGAAGCGCGGTATTCGTTTTACAAAGCCTAGACAACAGATCTTGGCTGTGATTGATTCATCTGATAAACCCTTGGGGGCTTATGATATTATTGAAGAGATTAGTAAAACAGATATCAAGCCAAAACCAGCAACCATCTATCGTGCGACAGAATTTCTAACAGAACATGGCTTTATCCATAAAATTGAAAGCTTAAATGCTTTTGTCGCTTGCCGTGAAGATCATGCTCATAAAAGTACACAATTTATAATTTGTACCGCTTGTGAAAGAGTAGAAGAAGCTCATATTTGCTCAACCCCAAAACTACTCCAAGAAGAAAGTCAAAAACGTAAATTCCAACTCTCTCACTGGCATGCAGAATTATATGGTATTTGCGCAGAATGTGCCTGATATATCTATAAATAGATCACTTACATTAGAACGCAAAGCGTGATTCAATACGTGCACCGTGACTAATGTAATCAGATTTCACTTTACCATCATAATCAACAGAGAATGTCCACTGTCCACCACTTGAATCCCAGCCTAGACCCAAACCATAATTTCCACTTAATTGAGCAGCATCTGCACCTTTGATTTGGAATGTCGAGCCTCCACCTGTGAAAGTTTGGTTTGTAACAGGTGTATCACCGATGAAATCATACGCTACCGCGGCTCTAATCTCTGGAATAAATGTACCTGTTGAGCTTTCGATCTTGGCTGCGTATTTAGCCCCTAAAGCGAGTTCCAAAACATCAATATCTTGTGTATCAACAGTCGAGTTTAAAGACCCAGCGCCTGTTTCTGTATATTCATCAACAGTTGAATGAATATATTGTAAATCAGCATAAGGCGTTATTTGATGACCATTACCAACAGTTTGTGGTATACCAACACCAAAACGTGCTCCGTATTCATAACCATAAGTATCACCAGACGCTGTGCGGTTTAACCCACCAAAGCTTACTTGGCGAGAGGTATCAATATCATTAAAGGCAGCGCTAATTTGTCCTTCAACATAATAATCTTTAAATTCTTTTCCGCCATAAACGCCTAAACGATACGCATAAATATCTGTTTGAGGATTACCAGAGCCATCGCCGTCAACAGCCGTGACAGAATAACCTGCATTCACACCTAAGCGAACCATATCATAGACCATAGCATCCGCACCAAACATCATACCAACAGTGTCTGCGCTATATCCTTGAACTGAACTGCGCTCATCTTGATCGGCCAAATACCCAAAACCGCGCACCCAGAAATATTTATCCGTATATTCATCTCCTGATGAAAGGCCACTTTGCGCACGACCAACACCATGGCGTAAATTTGAAAGCCTTGCAGAAACCGTATCAAAACCAGATGACATGTTCGCAGCTGTTGTTTTTGTTGTAGCCGCGCCCCCTGTTTGATCTGAGATCAATTGTTGGCCTGCTTCATTTGTTTGAGTAGAAGATAATCCTAGGAGCGCTGTTTTTGCTTCGCTATCATTATTAACAGCTGACACAGCTTGTCTAACGGCAACTTCTTGTGTCCCAGAAGTTCCTTCAATATCTTCTTTTGTTTGGATAATCACTTTTAGGTCTTGATCATCTGAATTATCATCGACTAAGTCAAAAAAGAGCGTATCTTCGAAAACGATATCTTCATTGGTAATAAGGGTTGCATAGCTTGTTGTTGCATTCGTATCAGACTCAATAATCGTAATTGTATCCCCAGTTGATAAATCCAAACTTTGTGCATCAATGCTAATTGTAAATGTTCCACCGCCAAATGTAACAATGTCGCCCGTTGCATCAATTAAAGCTGTTGTATTGGGATCAAAATCTGATGTTTTGCGAATATTAAGGGTGTTTGCTATTGCACCGCCCCCCAATGTAATATCACCATTTACAACAATCTGGTTACCAACAACCAATGACGTATTCGCGGCTGTACCAAGATTAATGCTATCTGTCCCAGCGATTGTAAATGTACGTGATGCGCCTGATAGTGCTGTTGTAACAGATCCATCAATAAATAAATCACTTGCTGCTGTAATACCAACGCTATTGCTTCCTGTTGCGCTAATAGTACCGTCTAAATTAATATCACCTGTATTCTCAGTAATATTAATGCTGTTTGAGCTTGTATCAAGATTTAGCGTTGTACCAGACGCAGCAAAAACCCCAACATTTGTATTTAAATCATCTTGTGTCGTTAAATTATCCATCAATGTAACAGTTGTAGTACCATCTACAGCAAAAGAGTCAATTGCCGTTGTACCAATCGCATCATTAAAAATAACATCAGATGCTAAACCAAAACGCACATCTCCTTCTCCAGCAGACGCACCAAAAATTGTTCCTGTAATTGTCTGTTTAGTTGTCCCATCAAAAAAGACAACAGGTGTCGCTGTTTCCTCATCAAGACGAATATCTATCACGGTTACATCTTGCGAGAAACGAGCTGTCGCATCATTGGCAGCGCCACTCTCTAAACGGATATTTCCTCCTGTCACATCACCATCAAAATCAGCAATTGAGTTCCCTTGATCAGAATCAATAAATAAAACACTCGCATCAACCGTCCCTGCAAATGTTGCATTCGCATTCGCCGTACCATTACCAATTGTAATAAGAGCAAGCCCGCCAGAACCGTCACTTCCAACAGAGTCATTAAACGTAACGGTTTGTGCACCATTTGTGATCAAAATAGCACTTCCAACATCATCTATTGTACTTGTAATAGCACCCGTAACTGTTTGACCAGCGCCTGTATTCACAAAACTAATTTGCGATGTATCATTAGCGTCCCCTGTTAAGGTTATACTTCCTGTTCCTAAATCAACATCACCGTTCAAACTTAAAATACTATTACCAGCATCTGTCACTGTTGAATCAATAATAATGTTGAGATCATTTGCATCTGTTGCAACATTTCCGTTGATGGCTCCATCCACATAGAAAGTGAAATCTGTTGAATTTGTCGCATCATTAATCGTGAATGTATTCGTTCCATTATCATCCAAGGCTGTTAATGTGCCTATTTGGGCTGTCCCATCACCATCTGTTCCATCTGCTGAAACCGTTAATGAATCAACACCATTTGTTACATCATTATTAAAAACGATAGCTGCTGCTGCATCACCATCATTCGTTCCATCCACAAGGAACGTATTAGACCCATCGACATTAATCGTCCCACCCGCTTCAATAGGAATACTTAGATCCGCTGAAAATGCCTGATTAGGTGAAAAAGAAACGGCTGCTACCAAGGCTGTATAAGTAAGAAATTTTGTGATGAATTTTTGTGACATTAGGACCTCTCATTCGATTTTTTTAAAAGAGTAGCTGAATCTCGGTATAAAAAAAATATTTTTTTGTGCAAAAAATGAATTTCTTGACCTACATCAAATCTTTATTTTAATAACTTAATTTCATAAAAATAATCTATTTTGTAAAATAATTATTGATTTACGACATCATAAGCCTACATAATACGATAGTATGAAAAAAAGAGCCTTTTATAAAAAAGCCTTAATACCCACATTTTTATTATTTAGCGGGTTTTTAGCCATCACTCAGACAAACTCAAATTCTGCTCTTACAAATGAAGAGCGAGAGAGTTTTCTGCACACAAATATACCAGATCTGACACCAAATACATATGAAGATGTCTTATCCAATAATCCAGGCCTATCTCTCATCTTCTTTCATGCCGAATGGTGCCCACATTGTTTGAGCATGACGCCTATTTATCAAGCATTACAAGAACGATGGGATGGTGGAAGAGTTTATCGTGCAAATTTTGATTTATTTATAAATGACAATGCCGAAAATAGCGCCATGAATGTCATCATTCAAGAGCATGTTCCAGCACTCCCTACATCCGTTTTATTAGATAAGAATATGTGTGTTTTAGGAACATATGTCGGTGTTATATCTGTAAATGATCTCTATAAAAACATAGAATTAGACACCACACTTGATACACAATGTGTTATGCGCACACGTTACAGTTTTGATTAACATCTAGGGACTTTTTCTTTTGTCTATCTACAAAATGCGTTACACCTTTTTCTGATGTAAAAGCAACACGCTCATCTGGTAACTTAAATGGATCAATGAAACAGCCACTCTCTGTATCATATTCTAAGACCTCGCGCTTAGGCATA
The DNA here is from genome assembly GCA_950054255.1 of uncultured Rickettsiales bacterium. Taxonomy (GTDB): domain Bacteria; phylum Pseudomonadota; class Alphaproteobacteria; order Micavibrionales; genus CATLOR01. The sequence goes on from CATLOR010000001.1 coordinate 167,732, forward strand.
TCGAAATACCACCCATGAATATCTAATTCTTTATTATCGTAGCGTTCTTTTATCCAAGGAAAAGAAAGAAGGTTTTCCAAAGATACCAAGATCATGGCTTGCTCTAATAACATTGCTTTTTGTGCATGGTCTGCATCTGCGAAACTATTCTCAACAGCGTCTTTTGCGTGTTTCGCAACAGAGAGCCAATCAGGTAGAAATTGAAATTCTTGTGTGTCATCAATTTTATAATTTCCTGTACAGAGTGCATTTGCACCACCGCAAAGCGCATGACCCAAAATAATAATATGCTTTACTTGTAAAACGCGTACGGCAAATTCCATCGCTGAACTTGTCCCTCTTGGGCCACCCGCATCAATTGGTGGGACTAAAGCGGCAACATTACGAATTGAGAAAAATTCGCCTGGGTTACTCCCTGTTAAAATAGCAGGATCAATACGTGAGTCAGAACAAGCAATCACCAACGTTTCTGGTTTTTGTCCCTCTGTGACAAGCTTTTCGAAATCAGATGTTTCCCGTGCTTCAAGATATGTTTCTCTAAAAGTATGAAAGCCTTTAATTAACTTACGGTAGCTCATAGTCAAATCCTCACATTATTAAATCATAATGCGCTCATGATAGGCGAGCCGTTTTTAAATTTCAAGACCTCATAAAAGGTGCTTTGTTAATGCATCGTCAATTCGCGTATTGCTTGCTTTAAATGCTTTAAAGTATCACCATGATCCATATCTGTTTCATCAGTTGTGGTCAAATTTTCTGCTTCTGATGCTAGAATACGATCTTCTTCAAAAGCCCAGCTTTTCAAAATTCGGATCTTTTGTTGTCTTGTTAAGTCTTGGTTATTTAAAACTTCATCTGCTGAGTTAAAATAGCTAGATGGATACAATATCAATTTTTCAATTCTTGTTGTCAGCGTCATCGTAACAATCCTTCCTTTAATATTCTAACATTTGACCTTTCAAAAAATTCCCAAAAAATACATTCTTTCTGGGAACAAAGTCACCCTATGATCCGTTAGTATTATGAAATAACTTTAAAGGAGGTCTTTAAAATGACAACCACAAGAACACGCGAAGCTGTTGGTATTTTTGACAATCAGTCAAAACTTGATGCAGCCGTCGCAGAACTAGAACTTTCTGAATTCGCTCATCATGATATTAGCGTTCTAGGCGATCAAGAAACATTAGAAGAACGGTTTGGTAGCCAAGCCGTTAACCCTGAACGTCTAGAAGATAATCCAGAAGCGCCAAGAGGCACATATGTACATCCAGAAGAAAAAACAATTGGCGCCAGTGTCATTATTGGTGTTCCCGCTTATATTTTTGGCTGTATCGCTGCGCTTTTTGTAAATCCTGCTTCAAATTTTGCACTCCTCGGTGCGGTTACAACAGGTTCTCTTTTTGGCGCCTTACTTGGAGGAATCGTTGTGTATTTTTTAAATCAACGTCTGCAAAACAGAACACGCCGTCAAATTAAAAAAGGAGGTCTTCTCCTATGGGTGCATACTCCAAATCATACAAAAGAAAGACGGGCAATGGATATATTAAGACGCCATGGTGGCCGCCATGTGCACGTTCACAGCATAGCGTAGAAACTCAAATAACACCCTTAAAAAAAGCTCTCTGACTTATATATGAGAGCTTTTTTATTTTTTTAGGAACTCTTTTATAAGATGACATGTTGGCTTAACACGACCAACGAAAAGGAGAAAAATATGTTTAAGAAATCAAAAGCTATTATCGCATCACTTGCCATTTTGGGAATGCTATCAGCAAATGTTGCTTGGGCAGGTTACACACCAAGTACACAAGCGATGGAAACCCAAAAAACGCAAGATCAACGTTCTGAAATATCAACACTCCTTGATCGTTCAGACGTACGTGACACCTTACAAGCACATGGTGTTTCACCAGAAGAAGCTCAAGAGCGTTTAGCACAGTTATCACCAACACAAGTTGATCAATTGAAAACACAACTTGATACAATGCCTGCTGGTGAAGGTGCTGTCGGCGCCGTTATTGGAGCTGCATTGATCGTGTTCCTCGTATTATTATTTACAGACATTATCGGTGAAACAGACGTATATAACTTTGACGACGGCAGATAATCGTCTATAGTTATTTAGATGACATTATTTTCTAAATACCTATTCAATTTTATTTTAAAAAGAGGCAGGATTTTTATATATATCTTGCCTCTTTTTATTACGGTTGCCTGCACATCTGTACACATCCCAACCAAAACATCTTTATTAGAAAAGAATATCCCAACATATCATAAAATAAACGCTGTTCCTGTTATTGAACAAGCTGACCATTATTGTGGGCCTGCCGCGCTCGCAACAGTTGCTCAATATAATAAACGCTCCCTAAGCCAAGCAAAAGCAGCAAGTATGGTATACACAAAAGGTCGCAAAGGGACGTTTCAACATGATATAGTCAGTGCCATACAGCGCCTCAACCTCTTAGCCGTCCCTGTACGCTCCCCAACAGATCTGTTTATTGAAATTTCACAAAACTATCCTGTTTTAATTTTTCAAAATTTGGGACTTTCTTGGTACCCAACATGGCATTATAGCGTCATAAGTGGCTATGATATTGATGAAGAAAATGTCTTTATCCATGACGGAACAGCACAAGCCAAGTGGCAATCAATGTCGACGGTCTTTAAAACATGGAAGAGAACAGAGAATTGGGGTTATATTGCCGTTTCTCCAGGAACAATCCCTAAAACAGCCACGGCAGAAAACTTACTCCAATCAACAGCACAGCTTGAAGCGGCTGGCCATTTAGAAAGCGCAAAACAGTCTTACAAAGCCATTCTTGATCACTTTCCAAAACAACATGCTGCCTATTTTGGACTAGGGAATATTGCTGTGACAGAGAAAAACTATGGGCTTGCTATTAAGAATTATAAATCTGCTTTATCTCTAAAAACCGACTATGTTCCAGCCCTTAACAATTTGGGCTATGCCTATTCTTTTTCAGGTGATACACAAAAAGCTTGCGACCATTTAAATCGCTATAAAACTACATATACTAGTCTTAAAGACAGCTATGATGATCTTTGTATAATAAAAAAATAGATTTTTTTTCCAAGGATTCTATACTAAGACGTCGTCCTATCTTTAAGGAGTGTTATGGCGCAAGAAAATAATGAAATAGGCTTAATCAAGCAAGCGCAAGACGGACATGTCCACGCGTTCGAACAGCTTATTAATTTACATTATGATACGATTTTCAAAATGGCATTTAAATGGTGTGGTAATCGTAACGACGCAGAAGATATTACACAAGATGTCTGTATCAAGCTCGCCAAAAACATTATTCTTTTTAAAGGAGAAAGCCGTTTTACAAGCTGGTTATACCGCGTGACAATCAACACAGCGAAAGATTGGTATAAAAAACATAAACGCCATACACATCAAGATTTTGATGAAATAGAAAGCGCCTATAGTAACGAGCAACCTGAAGAGGTCTTATTTGCAAAACAGGTTCTAACCGCACTGCATACACTACCGGAAGGTGAGAAAGATGCACTTATCCTTGTTGTGACATACGGGCTCTCTCATAAAGAAGCCGCAGATATCTTAGATGTAAAAGAAAGCACGGTTTCATGGCGTGTTCATGAAGCACGTAAAAAATTAAAAGTACAATTTGAAAAGGAGGCTCATTATGGATGATAAAAAAATAGATGATATTTTAAAAAATATGCCTGCTCCTGAGAGTGATTCAAACGCAAAAAAACGCGCTGTAAACCTTGCAACAGCGGCTTTTGAAAAGCATCAAAGAAAAAAAGAAAAAAAATTCCAAGGATTTTCATTTCTCGGTCGTCTTATCGGTATAGACAACCAAAATGAAAGGAAAAAAATCATGAAAAACAAAAACCAAAAAAGACTTTTTATAGGCAGCGCGCTTGCCATTGGATGTGCCTGTTTACTGGCATTACCTGTTGCTTTTGACCATTTTGATAGCTCTTCTCACACAGGAAAACATGTGAATGAAACGCATCTTTCAAAAATTGCTCCCGTCAAGCCAGCACAAGAAGAAATGGTTATGGCAGAAGTTGATACACGTGCTCTCCCCCCTATGAGAGCAAAAAACAAAGCCGTGGCTGATTTTGCAGGGATTGCATCAGCCCCTATGGCAAGAATGGAGCTCAGTGCAAAGCCCATGGTCCACGATCTCACTCCGTCTTCTTATCAAGAAGACGGACGTGATCAATTTGAATCAGTTGAAACAAACCCAATCAAACTGGTGTCAAAAGACCCTGTTTCTACCTTTTCAAGTGATGTTGATACCAGTAGCTATAGTTTTGTAAGACGCCAACTTAATAGTGGGAATCTGCCGCAAAAAGACGCGATCCGTGTCGAAGAAATGATTAACTATTTTGATTACACCTACCCTGTGCCAGAAACAAAAGAACATCCGTTTAAACCAACAATCGCTATTACGGATAGCCCTTGGAATGATGGAAAGAAACTGATGCATATTGGCATTAAAGGCTATGATGTTGAAACACGCCCGAAAAGCAATCTCGTCTTTTTACTTGATACATCTGGCTCTATGAACGCTTCAGATAAACTGCCACTTTTAAAAAATTCATTAAAATTGATGATCGATAGCATGAATGAAGATGATATGATCTCAATTGTTGCTTATGCAGGATCAGCCGGTGCCGTCTTAGAACCAACACAAGCAAAAGAAAAGAGTAAAATCATTGCCGCGCTTGAAAACTTGCGCGCTGGTGGTTCTACAGCCGGAGCAGCAGGGATTACTCTTGCTTACCAATTAGCTGAACAAAACTTTAAGGATGATGCTGTTAACCGCGTTATCCTAGCAACAGACGGTGATTTCAATGTTGGTATCACCAACCGCGAAGAATTAAAAGATTTTGTTGAACGTAAACGAGAAAAGGGCATTTTCTTATCTGTCTTCGGCTTTGGTCAAGGTAATTATAATGACCATCTCATGCAAACATTAGCACAAAATGGAAATGGTGTTGCGGCCTATATCGACACCCTTAATGAGGCGCGCAAAATTTTAGTTGAAGAAGCAACATCGACACTATTTCCAATTGCAAAAGACGTAAAATTCCAAGTCGAATTTAATCCTAATAAGGTTGCTGAATACCGTCTTGTGGGCTATGAAACACGTGCTTTAAAACGTGAAGATTTTAACAATGACAAAGTGGATGCTGGTGATATTGGTGCAGGCCATGCTGTTACAGCCATTTACGAGATCACACCGACTGACAGTGAAACCCGCAGCATTGATCCTCTTCGTTATGGTGAGCAAACAAAAGACACCTCTTCTACCAGTAAAAGTGATGAATATGGTTTTTTAAAAATTCGTTACAAAAATCCAAAAGAAGATACATCACGCTTAATAGAAGCCCCTATTACATCGGCGAATGAAACACTTGATGACTCTTTAAAACAAGATACAGATTGGGCGATTGCTGTTGCTAGTTTTGGGCAATTATTAAAAGGTAGCCAATATATCAACAATTTTGACTATGATGATGTAATTGCTTTAGCCAATAGTGCAAAAGGAATGGATGAATTCGGCTATCGTAGTGAGTTTGTAACACTTGTCCGTTTAGCAAAAACGCAACAATAATCTTTACCTCTCTTTATGATCTGGTCGTTTTTAAAAAGCGGCCGGATCATATTTATAACTACGTTCATACCTAGAAGAGAGTGCCGTTAAAACCTCGTAATCAAAAGACCCAGCATCCGTACCGATATCCGAAGCGGCTTGATGTGGACCAATCATTTCCACCATATCACCCTCATGGGGTCTAATCTCTTCTGGTATATGCGAGATATCAATCACTGTTAAATCCATCGAAACACGTCCTAAGATAGGACATCTCATCCCTTGCCAATAGAAAGCGCCTTTATTTGATAAAGATCTGAAAATACCATCCGCATAACCAGCCCCTATGATCGCTACTGTTTTTACATCATCACAATGATAGGTCGCCCCATAGCCTACAAAAGCACCTGCTCTTAATGTTTTAATAGAAAGAATTCTCAAATCCACTTGTACCACGCGCATCATTGGGTTGATTTCGTTATAAGGTGTTGGATTTAATCCATATAAAGCCATACCAGGTCTTACTTCATCAAAATGGTACTCTTCTCCTAAAAAAATGCCTGAGGAATTTGCAAATGATTTTGGTATATCTGGATATAAATCACCAATCGCTTTAAAGAGATTTAACTGTGCTTCATTTAAAGAATGTTCTGGTGTGTCAGCGCAAGCCAGATGACTCATCACCCCTTTCACAGTAATATGACTTAAAAGTGAAGTATCTGTTGCTAAAGGCGTTGCATGCTCTGGCTCAATTCCTAAACGGTTCATCCCTGTATCAAAATGTAAATACGCAGGTAAAGACAAATTGGCTTTTTGTGCAAAGTCACGATAATGCGTCACTTCTTTCATACTACTTAATACAGGAATAAAGCCTTCTTCTAAAAATGTGGTCGCATATTCATCATCAAAACCGTTTAAAACATAAAGGGAAATATCATCGAAATATTGTCTAAGATGTAATGCTTCTTGTAGAGTTGCGACAAAAAATTTTCGACACTCTAACGCATGAAGCGCATGAACAACGTCTTTGGCACCAAGTCCATAGGCATTGGCTTTCACAGCAGGGGTAATCTCCACTTTCTTGCCAACACGTTTTTGAAGGAGTTGATAATTCTCACATAACGCGTTCAAATCTATTGTGAGATGTCCTGATTGCTGTGTTGAAATACCAAACATAATGCTCCTTTATTTGTCTCTTGTCGCATTCATTCATCATTATATCTATATAATATTACGAAACGTATAAAGAGTGCATCCTTTTTATAAAAAATGATCTCTAGTAACCCTGTATAGAATAGGCTATAAAACAAGGATGAAATTAAAAGATATCTACAAAAACAAGCTCTTTTTAAGAAACTTCTTTATTTTTATAGGGCTTCTTTTTATCTATTTTGCCGTCATGCTTTATAGCATCTATTACGGTTCAAAAGATTTAGATCGCTCAGATGGTCTTGTAATCGAAACCTATAAAACAATTACAGAAGTAAAAGAATTATCAGAGCTTTTTAGTGCGATGCTCGCATCCCAACGAGGATACCTTTTAACAGGGGACACACTCTTTTTTAGTCAATATCAAACAGAGAAGAAAAAAACAGCCGATCTGATCAGTAAATTAAGCGAGAAGTTCAAAGAAAATTCATCACAACAAAATCGTCTTAACACTATTAGAGATTACTCAATTCAATTTACAAGCACTCTAGAACAACATGCTGAAACGAGTGAACCTAATAAAAGAAACAAAACCATTTTAAAAGACCTTGATTATATTAGAGAAATTCGTAACAACCTGGCACAGGTAAATAATGCGCTTTTAGATGAACAATATGATATTTTAGACCATCGTATGGATACGCTAGAAGATGAGAAAAATCAGTATCTTGATAATTTAACAACCAGTATTGCGATCTCAACACTCTTAATTATTCTTATTCATGGCAGTTTATTATACACACAACATGGCCGCTCTAGAGCAGAGAGTGAATTAGAAGAAACGAAGAAGCGCTTAGAACTTGCAATTGAAGGGACACAAGATGGAATCTTTGATTGGGATTTGATTACAAATAAAGCCTTCTATTCTAGAGCCTTTTTTATGATGCTTGGCTATAATGACCGAGGCGGCGAATATGAAGCCATTGAAAGCTTAAAAGAACTCCTCCACCCTGATGACCAAGATAAAGTTTGGGATCATATGCAACAGTATCTCAACGGTGATTTATCTGAATATATGCAAGAATTTCGTATGCGCCATAAATCTGGACGCTGGATTTGGGTGCGCTCTCGTGGGCAGGCTCTCTTTGGTGATCATGGCAAAGCCTATCGCATGATCGGCTCTCACAGTGACATAACTCACATCATAAAAAGCAAAGAGAAACTAGAAGACGAAAAAACACAAGCCGTCGAAGCGAACCGTGCAAAAAGTGATTTCTTAGCCCATATGAGTCATGAGATCAGAACCCCTCTCACAGCGATCTCTGGAATTGCTGAAATCTTAGAAAAGAACCAAGATAATTTAGATGATAAGCAAAAGAAGCTTGTCTCAACACTGACCTCTAGCTCCACCTCTCTCAAAGAGTTAATTAATGATGTTCTTGATTTCTCAAAAATTGAAAGCGGTGAAGTTGAACTTGATGAAAAAGATTTTGTCGCTGAAGATTTATTTGAGCCGATTGTCAGCATGATGAATATCAAAGCGATAGAAAAAGGCATCAGCCTCTATATTGATTATTCAGCACTTGGAAAACAAACCATCGTTGGCGATATAAAACGTATTCGACAAATTCTAATCAACCTCATCGGAAACGCTATTAAATTCACAGAAAAAGGCGGCGTAACTGTTGTTGCAACAGTTAAAAACGATCATGAAAATCATGCTTTATGCGTGGATGTAAAAGATACGGGTATTGGAATTAAAGAAAAAGACTTAAAGCTTATATTCGAACGTTTTAAGCAAGCAGACTCAACCGTTGCGCGTCGTTTTGGCGGTACTGGTTTAGGGCTTCCTATTTCTAAGAAATTAGCACATTTAATGCTCGGTGACATTACTGTTAAAAGTATTCAAGATGAAGGCTCGACCTTCTCACTCGTTATTCCTTATATTGCAGGTGAAGAAGAAATCGAGGAAGAAGAAACAAACAAATCTACCTTACAAAAAATAACAGATAAAATAACGACCGAAATACAAGATGAGGTTAAAGCTTTAATCGTAGAAGATTACGAAGGAAATGTTGTTGTTATTGGATATATTTTAGAAGAACTTGGTATTGCTTATGACATCGCAACAAATGGGCAAGAAGCTTTAGACCTATGGCAGAATAATTTTTATAACCTTATCCTAATGGATGTCCAGATGCCTATTATGGATGGGTTCACAGCGACTAAGAAAATAAGAAGTATTGAAAAAGAAAAAGAGCTAGATGCTATTCCAATTATTGGAATGACGGCGCATGCTCTCGTTGGGGATAAAGAAGAATGTGTTGAGGCCGGCATGGATTCATATCTTCCTAAACCCATCGTAGAAACCGACCTCAAAACTGAAATTTATAAATATCTTAAAAAAGACGCTGCGTAATTTAGGCTGCCAATTGATAAGATAATTCTGATCTTGCACGAGAAAGGCGCGAACGAACTGTTCCAACAGGAATATTCAATTTCTCTGCGGCAGCCTCATAAGGCATCCCTTTCATACAAACATAAACGATTACATCTCTATAGTTTTCTGACATTTTTGAAATTGCTCTGCGCACTTCATTAAATTCTACTTTAATGTCTTGTGTCGCACTCACAGACTCATTTTGAATAATATCTTCGGGGTCTGCGCCATATTCAAATTTTGTCTTTCTTTTAAATTGTGAAGCAAAAAGGTTAAACATTATTTTGGATAACCAGCTATATAAAGAGCCTGAACCATTATGAGTAAAAAGCTCTTTTTTCTCAATGGCACGCACACATGTATCTTGCAATAGATCTTGTGCATCTGCTTCATTACGTGTTAAGCGCAATGCGAATTTCTCTAACCTGGGAATATGTTCTTCAATCTCTTTATTCTTAAACATAGCTACCTCCTTATAATGTGTGTGTTTTTGTAGCTTACATCTATAAGTATAGGCGCCCTCTGTAACGTCCGTTTTTCGAAAATGTAACCATTTTGAAAAATTATGTTTCAACTCTGTAACAATGGTTGTATGCTTGCGTTGATGAGCAAAAATTCTGTGTTAATTATTGACGATGATGAGAACCTCCAATTGGTCTTAAGCCAATATTTGGAAGGGGATGGCTATGCTGTTATTCAAGCTTTTTCAGCGCAAGAAGCCATAGAAAAAGTCAAAGAAACACCAACACAGATTATTTTACTTGATCTTGTGTTGCCCGATGCTGCTGGCTTAGGGCTCATTCCTCAAATACAAGCCCATTCAAAAGCGGGTATTATTGTTGTTTCAGGAAAAACAGATACGACAGAAAAAATTGTCTGTTTAGAAATGGGCGCGGATGATTATCTTACCAAGCCTTTTGAAATGCGGGAATTATCGGCGCGTATTAAAGCCGTCATTCGTCGCATGGATGAACAAAAAACTGCACAAGAACCGATACAAGGATCTGCTGCTAACAAATCCTCAAAAATTCTCTTTGAAAGTGGTTGGTATATTGATCGTGAACAATATCAAGTCTTCTCTCCTGCAAATGAATCGGCCAATCTAACCATTGGTGAATTTGAGCTTTTTGATGCTTTAATTGCCTCTCCTAATCGCGCTTTGAAACGTGAATATCTCTTTGATATAACACGTGAGGGAAATTACGATACTTATGATCGCGCAATTGATATCCAAATTGCCCGCCTTAGAAAGAAAATTGACACAGGTAATAAAGATCTCATCAAAACTATCCGCGGTGTTGGTTATATGTTCACAGGAAAGCTGGATACAAAAAAAAGCCACCAAAATTGATGGCTTTTTATCTCGACATGGTTTCTCTTAACACTCTCAAGCAGCATTTAGACTCATCCTTAATAAATGAACAAAATCATGCGCTTCTTTAAGTGTTCCTAATTCTTGTCCTAAAAAACGTCTAACATCTGGGCTGATACCTTCATTATCAATCGCATCTGCCATTGTATTTAAACACCGATCTTCCGCTTCTTCTAAATGGGACACAAAAATTTCATCCGTATCTTGGCCAATAGTTGCAGAAACCTCACCCCATAATTGTTTGGCTTGTCCGATCATTGTTTGAGTAGCTGATGGGTTTCCTGAATGCGGACGACTATTTAAATAGGTCTGTAAATTAACAACAATTCCTTTATGAACAGCTTTTAAATTCAGGAAAGTTGATTTTAAATTTCTACTTTGAACTTTTTGACATGCTGTATCATAAAATTCACAGGCATCTTCATTAATATTAATTAACTTACTCAGCTCTTTACTCTCGGTTCTATTAAATGTGGTTGCCATTTTTAATACTCCTTTTGTTATTAAGTCATACAGCTAGACAACCTATTTATAAGGTCAAAAGTTCCCTCTTTTTAAAACTGTTACAAAATAGAAACCTTTTTTTTCAAAACAGAAACATTGCAGACATTCAGATGATACACAAAGCGCTCAAACTAAATCTCGTAACAGATGTTCAACTGGAACATAAAGGAGAAAGAAAATGAATAAACAACAATGTATGATTAAACAAATGCCACATAAATTAGTTAATTATATGTTTCTGCAAAGAGAGAAAGACTATAAAGGAGATGAAAAAGATATCCTTGTCTTAGAAACAGATATTTCTCGTAATACAGTGGGACAGTACGAACATGACATCGAGGATCTTTTACTAGATCTTCCCTCAATCAAAGAATATGCAGAGCGTCAAGTTGGTCATATTGATAGTGTCTTTATTCGCGCTCAAGATTTAAGGAACAAATAACACCCCTTATATGTTGGTTACAATAGGTGATGCTTTTTTTAAAAGCATAAATAAAAACACTAAAAAAGCCAATAATAGTCCCCCTTATAACCCTCATAACCGAAGCTCTCTTAGGTCGTTCTGATCTAAGAGGGTTTTTTTTGGAACATTCCCATATAAGAAGTCGTTAGACATATGAAACAAAAGAAGGGAATAATACAAATGACTAATACACTTAAAAGAGTAATGGCTGGTAGTTTCCTTAGCGCTGCATTAGTGGTCGCCTCTCCAGCTGTTTATGCTGATACAACAACAGATAACGATTTCACATCAAGCTCTGCTGTTGTTGAAATGCCTTATGCTGATTATGCCGCAGAATTGCCTACTGATGCAAAATATCAATTGCGTCAATATATGAACTATAAACTGGATCGAGAGCCATGCCCTAATTTTCTAGAAATCCCTGAAGGATTCACCAGAGAAGGCTGTGACTTAAAACCAGAAGAAATGGCACAAAAGCCTCTTATGATAAAACATGTAAATTATGTTGTGGAAAAGGAAGAAAAAGAGCCTGTCAAACTCTACAGAGTCATTGAAGATCATGAAGTGACCTTTGACTTTAATAGTTCTGATCTAACAGATGATGCCTTAACTGAGCTTTCAGCCGTAACGGAGATCATCAAGAAGCAGAACCCTGCCGAAGTGACTGTTTCTGGGTTCGCGGATACAGCAGGGCCTGAGAGCTATAATTTAACTTTATCAAAAGAGCGTGCGATCAATGTTTCAAATGCCTTACATGAAATGGGTGTTAAAAATCGTATCTTAGAAGAAGATGCTTATGGTGAAACTGAGCTTGCTGTTGAAACAAATGATGGTGTTCCATTAGAGGAGAATAGACGTGTTTTAATTGAATTAACCCCTGATTCATAAAACATATCAATGAAACGACAATGCCAAAAAAACAAAATCTGACATATATGCTAGATTTAGTATCAGATAAATTATCTTCTGATAAAACATCTTTGGGCGAAATTATCAAGACATTGGACACGAGAGGTTTTGGTGTCTTGATAGTTTTTCTATCTCTTATTCTTATTTTACCAACAGGTGCTATTCCTGGATTACCCAGCCTTTTTTCTTTATTTTTTTTACTCATTGCAGGGCAAATCTTAATTGGACGTACTTCTATTTGGTTGCCTCAGAAACTATCTAATTATCATATTCAAGCAACTCATATTAAAAAATCCATTCAAAAGCTGCGTCCTTTTACAAGAAAAATTGACCGTATCTTCAAAAAACGGGGGTTCTTTATGAAGGATAAATCCCTGACTTATATAACAGCGGCCCTTTGTTTAATTGTTGCAATGACACTCCCTATTTTAGGCCTAATTCCTTTTCTAGGGCTGATCCCAGCAACAGCAATTTTATGTTTAGGGCTGGCTTTAACTCAAAAAGACGGGCTGTTATTTCTTATCGGTTTATTCATGAGTATTCTCAGTATTGCGCTCTTGCCTATAACCTACAACGCTTTACAAGAAATTTTTTAAAAGTTGGAACTATAAAACAGCATACTTGTTTGATAAATGCAACACACTCGAAAGGAGAGAAACATGCAAAACTTTAAGAAAACAATTATTATGTCGGCTTCGGCCTTAGCCTTATTAGTAGCGACGCCAGTAATGGCAAATGATGCAACACACTATACAGCTGAGGAAATGCCTCATGTGACTCAAGAAGACCTTAAACAAGGTTGGGAAAAAACCAAACAAGCTGTTAAAGAAACAACAGCTGAAGTTACAAACGCAACAGAAGAAGCTTTAGAAGAAACTCAAAAGGCGATGGCAACAACGTTTGACACAATTACAATCAATGAACGTAATACCGTGGCAGGAATGCTTGGACAACCTATTTATGACGTTCAAGGTGAACGCGTTGCTAAAATCCATGATATTTTATTAGACACAGCTGGTGAAGCAAAATTGATTGTTTTAAAAGACGGTGATTGGACAGGTCTTGGAAAACAAGTTGCTTACCAATATGGTGTGCTTACAAAAACAGCTGATAATGGTGATATTATTACACCACTCTCAGAAGAGATGATTGATGATGCAATGGCTTTTGAATATGCACAAACACCGCAATTAGTTAGTGCGCGTCAATTAATCAACTCAGATCTATTGGATGCCGAAGGGAATGTTATCGCACAAATCGAGAATATTTCTTTAAAAAACAGCACAGCTGATCAAGTTATCTTAAGCTTTAACCAAGTTTTAGGCATGGGCGGCGATAAAGCAGCCATTGCCTTTAAAGATATTACGTTGAAACAAGTTGAAGGACGCACTGTATTTAAATTAAGTGCAAACCAAACAAGCAACTTTGAAAACGTAAAGAACAGTCGCTTATAACAGCCTGTTCAACTTAGCCTTAGAAGTCCCCCTTCATATAAACGAAGGGGGATTTTTTATTTTATTTAAATAAATGCCAATAAAAAAACGCCTAAGTTACTAGGCGTTTTTTTTTAAATTTATAATTAATTTATTACAATTTTGGATCATTGCCTTTAATAGCATGTATAATTGCTGTAACAGCGAACAAGACTAAAAAGACAACAAAACAAAGCTGTGCAAGCTCAACTGAAACGGCTGCAACACCGCCAAAACCGAGAACACCAGCTATGATTGCAATGACAAGAAAGCTAAATGCCCATCCTAACATGATATACTCCTTTCCTTACTTAATTAAAAATATCTCATTCTATCTAACGATTACTCCTTGTCTTGAGTTCAGAATTAATAATTCACTTGCCATATTACACTTGGATTGTTATAACTCAGTTTAATTAGCGCTTGCTAAATACCGGTCGAAAACGCCTACCCGGTTATAACTAAAATAAGGACACACGAGATGTATAGAATTGTTAAAGAGTTTAATTTCTCTGCCTCCCATCAATTAACTTGGTTACCAAATGACCATCCTTGCTCCAGATTACATGGGCATAATTATATTGTTGAACTAGAGCTTCAATCAGACACCTTAAATGAGAATGGTTTTGTTGTTGATTATCGAGATTTAGGACTTTTCAAAGACTATATAGACTCTCATTTTGACCATCGCCATCTCAATGATGTTTTGGGAGATAGAAACACCACTGCCGAAAAACTAGCACATCATTTTTATGACTGGTGCAAAGATAAATGGCCAGAAGTAAGCGCTGTTCGCGTGAAAGAAACACCTAAGACAACTGCTGAATACAGACCTTTATAATGGCGTCTTCTATAAAAATAAGCGAAATATTTGGACCAACAATCCAAGGCGAAGGGGTTCTTATAGGAAAACCCACTCTTTTTGTGCGCACTGCGGGCTGTGATTACAGATGTCATTGGTGTGACACACCGTATGCTGTTGATTCAGAGTATCGTCATGATTGGCTTGACCAAGACACCCAATCCATTTTTGAACAGCTACAAGAAAAGTCTGGTAAAAAACCTATGCTCGTCACCTTATCTGGTGGAAACCCAGCCATTCAAAACCTTGGCCCTCTTATCACATTAGGACAAAAATATGGCTATGAGTTCGCGCTAGAAACACAAGGCTCTATCGTCGCTAGCTGGTTTAAAGACCTCAACTTCTTAACGCTGAGCCCCAAACCGCCTTCAAGTAATATGGACACAGATTGGCATATATTTGATGAATGCTTAAAAACCGCAGGCGACGTGCCAACGATAACACTTAAAATTGTTATCTTTGATGAACAAGATTATCTTTACGCCAAGGCAACTCATGCAAAATACCCGCATCTTCCGCTTTATTTACAAATCGGGAACCATAAAATTACTGGAAAAGTTGACCATGAGGGATTAAACAACCGTTTCAACTGGCTCATAGAACGCGTCAATAGTGATCAATGGTACGCGCCTTATATCATGCCACAATTACATGTTACCCTCTGGGGTAACCAAAGAGGGGTTTAAACACAATGACACAAAAAACAGATTACAGCGGGTTACAACAATTAGGTCAGAAAACAGACTTTCCCTCAAGCCCAGATGAGGCTGTTTTAGAACGTGTTTCTAACCCGCATCTTGGGACTGATTATGCTGTGCGTTTTGTCGCCCCCGAATTTACGTCACTTTGTCCATTAACAGGGCAACCTGATTTCGCCCACCTTGTCCTAGATTATGTCCCAAATGAATGGCTAATTGAAAGCAAATCGCTTAAACTTTTTCTAACCTCTTTTAGAAATCACGGGGATTTTCACGAGGCATGTACGATATCTATTGCTAAGAGGATTGAAGAAATCACAAAACCAAAATGGCTTAGATTAGGAGGGTATTGGTATCCACGAGGCGGGATTCCTATTGATATTTTTTATCAAACAGGCACTTGTCCAGAAGGTGTTTGGATACCAAATCAAGATGTGCCCAATTACAAAGGGCGCGGATAACATTATTAAAAAAAGGATCTTATTTCATGAAACAAATGACAGCAACAGAAGCATCAACTTTATTAAATCAAAATGAAATTGTTTTAATTGATGTTAGAGAACAAGATGAATATGAAACAGAACATGTTGAAGGCTCACATCATGTGCCTTTATCAGATTTTGTTCATGCTTTTTCAAACTTCGAGCTCACAGGCAATAAACCTCTTGTCGTTATGTGTTTAAAAGGAGGACGCTCTGCCAAAGCATGTGAATACCTCCTCGCCCAGAACTTAAATACAGAGATCTTAAACCTAGAAGGTGGAATTACAGCCTGGAAAGAGTGTCATTTACCAACTGTTTCATAAAATAAGAGTAAAAATTAAATGTTTTCCAAAGAATTTTTGCTATACTCTTTTAATTGGGTTTTATTTATCAATAACGCCCTATAACATACACAACTTTTACAAAGAATATTTATGTATCTAGGTCTACTCCTTTTCTTCTTTATTTCTGTTTTCTTCTCATTTCTCTGCTCTTTATGGGAGGCGGTTTTATTAAGTATTTCTCCTTCATATATGCAAATCAAACTCAATGAAGGTGGTCGCCTAGGGCAAATATTGAAAAACTTTAAAGATAATATTGATCGCCCTCTTGCTGGTATTTTAACGCTGAATACGATTGCTCATACAGTTGGCGCGATTGGTGTTGGACAAGAAGCCACAAAAATATGGGCAAATTCTCATCCTGCCATCACAGCTTTTGTAATACCTGCTTTAATGACTATTGCCATTCTTTTATTTTCAGAAATTATTCCAAAAACAATTGGTGCGAAAAATTGGCGCAACCTTGCTCCCTTTACTATTAAGTCTTTGAGCATCTTGCTCATTATTTTACATCCTCTTATTTGGATTTGTCAGCATGTTAGCAACTTCTTCACCTCAAGTGATGAGAGTAGTATCTTCTCACGATCAGATTTCCTTGCAATGGCTCAAATTGGATCTGAGGAAGGAAAACTCGACAATATGGAAGCAGAATTCATTACAAATTTGATGCGTTTTAAAGAATTTCGCGTACGCCAAATCATGACACCGCGTGTTATGATTACCTCAGCCAATCAAAATGCAACATTTCAGGAATTTTTTGATCAACAAGAAGAATTGGTTTTCTCACGTGTTCCTCTTCTTGAATCTGAGTTCGATGACACAATTATTGGCTATATTTTAAAAGATGAGCTCTTAGAACAGCTTGTTGAAGGGAAAAAAGACAAAAAACTGCACGAAATTAAACGGGATATTCTCGTCGTTTCAGAAACAAAAAGCATTATCTCACTTTTCACGGATTTCCTTGAACAGCGCGAGCATATCGCCCTTGTAACCGATGAGTATGGTGGCACGATGGGGCTTGTTACCATGGAAGATGTGGTTGAAACACTTCTTGGCGCTGAAATTGTGGATGAAACAGACCGTATTGTTGACTTACAAAACTATGCCAAACAAAATTGGCGTAACCGCTACCGTCAAAGACGTCTTAAACTGCTCAAATCTGAGCTTGATGAATCAGACACAAATTAATCTCTACTCTTGATTTATAAATATGGTAAGCTACTTTATTAGAAGGATTAATTATCCTAGATAAGGAGATATTATGAAGAAAATTCTGATCAGTTTACTACTCATCCCTTTTTTGGTTTTGACTAGTCACGCTCAAGCAAAAGTACAAATTGATGAAACAATTCCAAGTGCTATTAAGCTTCAAGATCAAATGGGCATAGAACGTGATCTAAGCTCACTTTATGGTGATAAAGGTCTTGTCCTTGTGTTTGTTCGATCCGCGGACTGGTGTCCTTACTGTAAGAAACAACTCTCTGATTTAAATCTCATTCATAAAGACGTTCTTGCCTTAGGATATAATATCGTTTCAATTAGTTATGATTCAGTGCCACTCCTATATCAATTCGCACAAGAGAAAACCATTTCTTACCCTATGCTGTCAGATACAGGCTCTGCTGTAATTAGACAATTTGGTATCTTAAATCCTGATATGAAGATAGGCACACGTTTTTACGGTGTCCCTGTTCCACAAACTTATATTATTGATACATCTGGCATGGTGAAGGATATCTTAGAGGAAACAAGCTATGAATATCGCCCCTCAAATCAAGAATTACTCAATGCCCTAAAAGATCTTAAGTAAAAAAAAAGAGCCTTTTTTAAGGCTCTTTTTTCTTTAGCTTAATGATCACGTGGTTCTCTTGGTTTATCTCTATCCCCATGTTTTTC
Organism: uncultured Rickettsiales bacterium; assembly: GCA_950054255.1. Taxonomy (GTDB): domain Bacteria; phylum Pseudomonadota; class Alphaproteobacteria; order Micavibrionales; genus CATLOR01. Next base: position 185,920 of record CATLOR010000001.1, read on the forward strand.
TTTATGGTGAGAGCGATGCTTCATGAACGGGCTTTTATCACCCATTTTCTTAAAGAACTCAACACGCTCTTCTGAGGGGAGTACTTTCGCAATTTCTAACATCATAGAAGCCATGCTTTCTTTTAAGCCTGTATCCAATTCATCAATTTCATTTTGTAAAATATCAATCTTATCAAAATCCAATTCTGGGGCAGCCATTTCTGCGTTTAACGTCTTAAACAAGCCGTGCATCTCTTTCATCACAGCTTTGCTTGCATCCTTATGCTCTTTCATAATTTTTTCAACGCGCTCTTTATGCTCACCTTCTAAAACACTCAACGCTTTCATATGGTGATGGCCTTTTTTAAAATCACGCTTCATATCACAGCCTTTATGCGAGGTTGCAATCACACCGCCTAGAAACCCATTGGCAACTAAAGAGGCTCCAAAAGCGATTAAGATAAGGGTTTGTTTTGTCATTATATAATACCTTTCTATTTTTATAATTGATCCATTAAATGATCAGCGATTAATGTGCCTGTGCTTTCATACGAAAATGTAATCTCGTCAACCTTTGTATCCTGTACCACAGAAGCAGGTAGAAAAGATGTCCCCACAGTCAGCCCCATTAAAAAACCAATCACTAAAAAACATGATAAAAGCGCGAAATGCTTTTTATGATATTGAACGACAACAACATGTTCCGGCTCTTGAGGAATGGCATATAAACGTGCTTTTAAATCAACAGATGGCTCTGGCCATTTTTGATTTTTAATAAGATCTTTTATATCTGCATCATCCTTAATCATTACATATCCTTATTGTTTTTCTTTATATCAACATTTCTTTCTTATCATGCAGAATATCTCTTAAATTTCTTTTTGCTCTGGCAATCAAAGATTCAAAAGCGTTTAAACTAATTTCCATGATCTCAGCAGCTTCTTTATAAGAGCATTCTAAATAATAAACGAGGGTAAGGGCTGTTTTCTGTCGCTCAGGTAGTAAAAATAATGATTTTTTTATTTCTTCTTCTACCATATGGTTTTGAAGCACAACATCTTGATCCGCATCTTTCGCATAGATACATGGAGAATCTTCCAATAACTCCATTGTTGGTTTTTGACGACGTAATAGGTCAATCGCACGATTACGTGCAATCGTTAACAACCATGTTTTAACAGAAGCTGTTGGCTGCCACATTTGGGCTTTTTGCCACAGTTTTGTGAAAACATCTTGTGTAATATCTTCTGCGAGTTCCTTTTGCCCAACGAGAGAGAAAGAAAAACGAAACACATCAAGCATATATTTATCGACTAATGCTTGATAAGCGTCTTCATCTTTTAAAACGATACGGCACATCAAAAGATAATCTTCTTCTAATTCTGCCTCTTTTTCCATTTTAATATCATCCACAGGCGTGATGTTCACAGATATCCCCTCTTCATACAATATTTATTATAAAGCAAAATATAGTATTTTACTTCTGCTCATAATATAAACGCATGAAAAACAAAAACTGTTCGAAAAAAATTTAAAAAAATACTCTTTTATGGACGCAAAGGAGAACGAGATGGGCTAGGCACTCTCGGTTGAACAGATGAATTAGATGACGGTTTTGCCTTTTCTTCAAAAGATGTCGCCAAAGCTGTTCTTTCATCAAGACTTTCCTTTAGAAGAAGACATTGATGTATCTTCAAAGCTGTATCACCTAAAGCGCGAAAGACAGGTATCCCTTGAGATGTTTGTGTTTGATCAATTTCAATACCATTGTTGTTCATAAGTTCTGTATAAAGATCTATTTTCTGTTCACTCAAATCACTTATATCAAGCTGATAGCCAAGCATACCGCCTTTTTTAATTTCCTTCCAAGAAAGCTCACCAATCGCTGCCGTAACAGCATTATCAGGAATTTTTAATAAAGGGTTATTTATTGTCATCCCTGAATAATACTTGAGTTTTGTTAACATAATACTAAAATTAGTTTAAGGTAATTTTCCCACTGCAACGATAGGTCCAACACCATAACCTAGGTCTTCTTGTATCACAATTATAGCCTCTTGATCTTTCATAGGGATAATATCGGGTATGAATTGATTAGAAAGCGTTTCCAAAGATACGGGCACCATATGCGAAACAGCATTCACATAGGACACTGTGCGCCCTCTATTCTCTCCACGCGTCATTGTTTCGGTCTTCTTTTTATCATAGAGAATATAATATGCTGCTAATTTTTTATCTGTTTCTAGCTTAAGAGCTCTCATATGATAATCACCTGAAAATCGTTTATCTATCTGGATAGGAATGATCATGTTTGTATCTTGTTTCAAAAATGTCTGTATCTTATGAGCGCTCGACCCGACCATGCTCGTACGACCATTTATCCTTAATTCAGGTGTGAAAACGCGGTTACTTTGATAAGAATTGGCATAAGCATGCTGACGTTTTGTACAAAAATCACGCGAAACCGTGTCTTTCCAATGTAAGTGATCCCAATAAGTCACGTGACATCCCAAAGCAATGATATCTTTGTGGTAGGACAGGCTTTCTAGAATTTTATCGGCTGGTGGACATGATGAGCAGCTTTGGCTCGTAAAAAGCTCCAACACAACCACATCTGATTTCGTGTTTAGATCTTGAAACGAGATATTTGCTTGTAAATGATCGCTATATATCACTAAAATTGAAAGTGATAAGATAAGTACTAGAAATAGACGCATATGACCCCTTAAAAATTTCATGTTCTAATGTCATATTCGAGCCGTATCTAGAAAGGTTACATCTTCTCTCTATATCTGCACTGGCACTGTGAAAAAGAAAGTAGAGCCTTTACTAAGTTCTGATTCCACCCAAATCTCACCGCCATAGCGTTCGACGATTTTCTGACAAAGAGATAGTCCTATCCCCGTTCCTTTAATATCTTCTTTTCTATGAAGACGTTGGAACATCTCGAAAATATGTTTGAAATATTTTTCTTCCATACCCATACCATTATCTTTAATCGCAAAGGTAATAAACTTCTCGGTTTGACTTGTTGTAATGGTGATCTCAGGATCAGCTTTCCCTCTATATTTAATCGCATTACTAATGATATTTTGAAAGAGCTGTGTGAGCATAACTTTATCATAAAGAACCGAAGGTAAATCTGAAAAAGTGACTTTTGCCTTATTCTCTTTAATCGTTTCGCTGAGATTATCAATTGCACGTTCGACAATTTCTTTTGTGTCTAAATATTCAATTTTCAATTCTGAGGTTGTCACACGCGAATATGCTAATAAGCCCATTACCAATTCTCGCATGCGGAAAACACCATCAACAATGAATTTCACATACTGTTCTTGTTTTTCTGTTAATTCACCATCAAGACTCTTTTCTAAGCGCTCTGTAAACCCACCAATTTTACGCAAAGGTTCTTGTAAATCATGGGAAGCAATATACGCAAATCTTTCTAATTCATTGTTTGATCTTTTTAATTCTGTATTCGCATGAATAATCTTTTCGCGTGCTTCTTTTTCGTGAGAAATATCGCGAATAATAACACTATATAGATCAGCATCTAAAAGCTCTACTTTACTGACAGAAACAGATGCTGGGAAAGTATGACCCTCTTTGTGGCACATATAAAGCTCTTGATTATAACCAACAAGATCATTTGACGTTAAATTAATTTTATGGTCATCACCTTGTTGCGTTAAAATTGAGATATGTTGATTCAAAATATCAGAAGCTTTATACCCAAACATCGTTTCTGCTGCTCTATTAAAGCTTTTTATTTCACCAATCCCATTAAATGTGAGGATTGCATCAATTGTATTGTTTAAAATAGCACTTTGACGGCTCTCGCTTTCAGCCAATTCTTTCGTACGGACAATAACCTGTTTTTTAATCAATTCATTACTTCTGAGCACAATTGAGAGCAAAATATATAAAAAGATCGTAAAAATAACACCAACAACAATCACAAAAACGCCCCATACAGCTTTTGCTGGTGGTGTATAATTTTCACTTGCGCGCCAAACGATGCTCCATGTACGTCCTGCAATTGATATTTGCGTTTGTGATGTCAATAAATGTGCTTTGGAAGGTTTTAAAACATCTCTATTTGTATGAATAAGAGCTTTTTCAACGACACGTCTTCCATCATAAACATCAAACGTTAATTGATTTCTGGTAATATCGCCGAGATTACTCAAGAAATTAGCCCCCACGAAAGGCGCATAAACCCAACCTTGGAAATATTTCCGTCTTTCCTCAATTGTATCTGGAATATCTTTTGTAGAATAAGAAGGAATAAGTAATAAAAAGCCTGCTTGTTCAAATTCATCTTGGACAAGTAATATTTTTTTAGTCAGTGCGGGAACACCTAAGTCACGAGCGCGCTCTGCCGCTGCACGACGATTTGCTTCAAAACCAATATCAAGACCTAAAGCTTCTTTATTGCTCCCAAGCGGTTCGATATATTTAATGATGAATTTATCTGGGTAAAAGGTCTGTGGATATAACTCAGCATCTGGAACACCATCTTCTCTAAAACGAGTGATGTAATCCTTCATATCTTTGGCTAACACATAATCGATATAACCAATCCCATTAACACCTTTTAGATTGTCTTGGATATTAAGTGTATACACATAATCGTGCCATTCTTGGCGTGATACAAAATCAGATGCATAAAACAACCCTAATCCACCGCGTAATGTTTCCTCATATAGAGAATATCGGTCTAAAAGAGATTTCTCTGTATCAGCTACAAGAGCGTCAAAATAAGCCTTATTCCTTGCACTTCCTTCTTCATGGATAATATACCAAGAAAACCCAACAATAACGAGTAATGTTAAAGAAACCGTTAGAGGTACCAAACGGATCATCTCAATGCGTTTATAATTATCGCTATAAAGTGTATTTAAAATAATGCCACTTGATACTATCACAAAACAAATAGCTGTATGAAGTGCCATACGAATGAAATTACTCCACCCATAAATACTTTCATGATCAAATAAATAGCTCATTAATGAAACGATGGCGATAACCAAGGCAGCAACACCAAAACCAAGCATTAAAGAACGTTTATATCTCCTAGTTAGAAAAGCTAAACCACATAAAACAAAACATAGCGCCGTATTTGGCGCCATACGTCCCGGATGAGAAGTTTTCTCAATAAAAATAGGCTCTACAAAAAACTCATCAATCCCAAAATCAAGATTCCAAATATATTGAATTAAAGTTGCTCCGCCCAATAAGAGTGTAAACCCACCAAATATTTGACAACTGCGTTTCTTGTTCATGAATAAAAAGAACAAGGCAATCGCACACAATAAAAATCCCAAAGCCGTATTATACTGCATAGGCGCAAAAGAAGGATTGATTTGAACCAAGAGCTGGTTTTGGCTATACCATCCATATATAACCGTTACAGATGCAAACAAAGTCACAATACTCGCAAAGAGGATATAATATCTTAATGATTTCATTCTTCATCTCCTGTTTCTTGAATGAGGAGGAAACGAACAACATCATGAGCGCGTGATATTTGAGCATAGACATCCGAAAAATTTTTGTGATCTTCATAAGATGGTAAAAGAACATGATCCCTATAACCTAACGTATATGAAATAGCGCTTGTTCCTGAAAAAGAGTCATTCATCAATGACATAATGTCTTGAGGTTTAATATCTTCCTCAACAGGCTTATAATTTCTAAAAATAATTCCACCAGGAATGGCAAAATCAGGATTAAGAGCCAATAGCCTCAAATCTGTTAAAAATGACAATGTTTTTAAATAAACATCGATCGGTTTTATATCTGCGAACACCTTCAAAGGAAAACTATTATCATAAGCTCTTAATGTTAGGATATTATCTAAACGCTCATTCACTCCTACAGCAATTTGAAATAGGTCTGAAGGGATAATTTCAGCATCTAATGAGCGACATATTTTATTCAAATTTGCATAGACGTCGCCAGGCACTTTTTGATCTTTGATTTTTGGTATTTTAATAGCCGGAGGGTTCAGTCTATCAACTTCTTTTATTAAATGATTCACACCTGAGAGCACATCCATGGGACGAATTTCTTGCACTGAAAATAAATCTGGTAACTTTTCAGGACTATGGCCTTTTTGAACAAGAATCTTTCCTACTAATGTATGACATTCTCGTACTTTTTGCATGACATGGCGCGGATGGCGTAACATATCAGTTGAGTCAACCATACCTTGTTCCGCATGATTCAAAAGCCCTAAAACATCAAGCTTCAGCGCCAGAATTTCAGTTTTTTGAAAGACATCCGTTGGAGAAATAGTTGCGCGTGCCTGCCCTATATAAACAAGCATGACAACAAGAAATAAAATGCCATTAAACAAACAGTTTTTCATTAATTATCCAGTTTAGACGAAAGATTTGAAAAAAGCTTTAAAGATAAAAAAAAATTAGCTGATGAATTCAACTTATTGTGATTTTAACATAGATAAAGTGAAACAAATAGATCAAATATTTATAAACATGCGCTTTCTAATTGTTCAAAAAGAATACTATTATCTGCGCCCAATGTTAAACGATGCTTAATACCTAAGGGAAAGGTCATCAAATGACTTACATGGCCACAAGGGAACCCAATAACAGATGGTACATCTGGGTAGTGACGTTTAACAATTTTCTCAAATGATAAATTTTGGCGAATATAATTTAGATTATCCGCATGATAATGTCCTGCATCCATGCGCCCTAATATCAATCCCTTAATATCATTAGCCAAACCTGATCGTTTGAACTGAAATAAGCTTTTGTCTACGTCAGAATAAACAGGCTGATTACTCTCTGTGAAGAACAAAGTGCCATTAAAGCTTTCTGTCATAGAAGGCGTACCAACCATACCGCTTAATAAAACATGGTTTCCACCATCTAAAACCGCTTCAACAACGCCTGGTGTGATAACTTGTGGCTCAATATCTTCATAAGGAAAGTAATATTTAATTTTTGCACCCGTCACAACATCATAAAAAGCCTTAATTGAAAAAGCATCACGGTTTTCTTGGGCTAATCCAAAGGCATTAAGCCCATGAAAAGTGACTAAACCACAGCGTTTTTTGATCGCTGTTAATAAAACCGTATTATCACTATACCCAACAATAATTTTAGGGTTTTTACGGATCAGATCAAAATCAATTTCATCAAGAAATTCTAAGCACCCATATCCCCCAACACTACACATGATAGCATCAATTTTCGGATCTGCGAATAAATCATGCATGGCTGCTAATCGTGTTTGAGGATCACCCGCCACAGACTCATCGCGGTCTTCGGTTTGGGGATGTAAATAAACATTAAACCCCATTTTCTCTAAGCGTGACTTAGCTTCTTTCAGCTCACTTGATGATAAATAATAGGCCGGTGAAAAAATACCAATTGTATCACCTGGTTTTAAAGCTTTAGGCTTGATAAGTTCTGATTGTGTCATCGTAAGAAAAAAAAGCCTTTCAAAGCGTTTATATGCATGCCTGTGATTGACTTAAATCAGGGCTTATGCTAGGAATTTTTATAGTTCATTATTAAGTATAAAGACAAGGCATTACAAGCATGAAAATCATTTTACCAGATAGTTCCGTAAGAGAATACGACCAAGGCGTTACAGGCGCAGAAATTGCAGCCAGCATTGGTACGGGACTTGCGAAAGCAGCAATTGCCATCAAGGTAAATGGTGTCTTAAAAGATCTTTGTGATCCAATCACAGAAGACTCGTCTGTGGCGATCATAACAATCACGGATGAAGAAGGTCTTGATATCATGCGTCATACTTTAACCGCGCAGGTTCTAGCGCGCGCTGTTAAAGACTTATACCCATCTGCAAAACTCGCCATTGGGCCAACAATTAAAGATGGCTTTTATTATGACGTTGATTTTGAAGACCCCATCTCCTCAGACGATCTTCCAGTAATTGAAAAAAGAATGAGGCAGATCATCGAAGAACAAAGCGCTGTTGTTAAGAAAATTTATTCAAAAGACGATGCTCTTGCCCTTTTCAAAGAAAAAGGAGAGCCTTATAAACAAGAAATTATTTCAGACTCAACAGAAGGTAATCAGTTCCAAATTTATCACCAAGGTGAAACCGGGTTTATTGATCTGTGTCGTGGACCTCACCTATCAACCTTGAAACAAATTGGTGCTTTTAAACTGACAAAACTTGCTGGTGCTTACTGGCGCGGGGATAGCGACAATAAAATGCTCACGCGCATTTATGGGACTGCTTGGAAAGATGAAAAAGCATTAAAAGCCTATTTATTGCGTATGGAAGAAGCTGAAAAAAGAGATCACAGAAAGCTTTCACAAGAAATGGACTTATTCCACTTTCAAGCGGAAACACCAGGACAAGTTTTCTGGCATAATAATGGCTGGACAGTATACCGTGCTCTTGAGAACTATATTCGTGAAAAGCTTTATCGCCACGATTATGAAGAGGTAAACACCCCACGCATTGTAAATAAAGATCTCTTCGTGCGCTCAGGACACTGGGAGAAATTTGGGACAGATGAAATGTTTGTAACAGAAGCTTATGGCGATCAAACTTATGCGCTTAAGCCTATGAATTGTCCGTGTCACGTTCAGATTTTCAACGATACAACACGCAGTTATCGTGATCTTCCTATTCGTATGTCAGAATTTGGAAACTGTTACCGTCAAGAAGCACGTGGCGCTCTACACGGCTTGATGCGTGTTGCTTCTATGGTGCAAGATGATGCGCATATTTTCTGTCGCCCAGATCAAATCAAGGACGAAATTAAGCTCTTAAATAATTTAATTTCCGAAATTTATTCTGAACTTGGCTTTAATGACTTCTTTGTCCGTTTCTCTGATCGACCAGAAAAGCGCGTTGGCTCTGATGAAGTATGGGACGCAGCAGAAGATTCTTTAAAAGCAGCCTGCGATGAAGTCGGTATTAAATGGCAACTCCATTCTGGTGAAGGGGCGTTTTATGGGCCTAAACTAGAATTTGTCCTACGTGATGCAATTGGTCGTGAATGGCAATGTGGAACAATTCAGCTTGATTTCAATTTACCAACACGTTTAAACGCTACTTATATTGATGAAAAAGGCGAAAAGCAATTCCCTGTCATGATCCACCGTGCCCTTGTTGGATCGCTTGAGCGTTTTGTAGGTATTTTAATCGAACATTTTGCAGGAAATTTCCCTTTATGGATTGCTCCGCGTCACCTTGTTCTTTCTGGTATTACAGAGAAAAATACACCGCATTGTGAAAAACTTCTTAAACGATTTAAAGACGCTGGCCTTCGCGTAGAAGTTGATGATCGTAACGAGAAGATTAATTATAAAATCCGTGAACATATGAATGCCAAAGTCACATTCGTCGGTGTGATTGGAGATAAGGAAGAAGAAAATGACACGATTACTGTTCGTCGTCTAGGTGATGGGAAACATACAAAAACATACAAAGTTGATGAATTCCTAGACTTAATGTTGAGCGAGATCGAGAATAAGACGCTTCCACCAAGTTTTAAAACCGTGCAGGATGAAGCTGCCTAAGCTATATGATCTTAAGCAGATTGATATATATCCTGCTCTAAACCGATCATAATATCTGCAAGTGCGCCATATGCTTCGCCCCATGCGGATAGAACCTCGTCTGTTGCACCTTCTTTTAAAACTTCTTTCATTGAGAGCAATAAAACTTCGCCAACGATTGGGTAATGTTCTGGCTGAACATTCGACTGTGTGTGTCTATCAGCAATACGACTCACGGCACCGCTTAAGGCTTCTAAATTATCAATATGACGCGCATAGGCTAAAACACTTGCTGCTAACGCTTTTGGCTGTTTCCCAGAGCGTTGATTTTCGTCATCAAACATTTCTTTAACCTCTGGATATAATTCAAATAGACGTTTATAGAAATGAGTTGTTAATGTTTCTCCATGTTCTTCTAAAACAGGAATAGTTGCTTTTACTGTATCAATTGTTTTTTGAGATAATGGCACTCCTTAGCCTCCTTTTAAAACTACAAACAAAAGTCTACCCTGTTCACTCTTTAAGTAAAACAAAAAAAGGCAGAGAAATTTCTCTGCCTTTTTTAATATTACTCTAAAATATCTTTTAAAAGCTCTTTTGCCATCCAAGGGTAAATTGGAAATCGGTTTCTAATTGAACACCATTTAAATCTCTGTATAGCGGGAATGTCGCTTCAGCCGCTAAACGATGCCCTTTTAAAGCATTATTTTCTGTACCCAGTAAATTCACACCCAATCCTATATCAATCGTTTGACCCCCATAATTATTAGGATCGGCTGTTTGTACAGGTGCTGTAATCGCTGTATCAGAGCCTTTTATTTCCTGTTGGGTTGTGGCTGTAATACGCGCAGAAGTACTAATCCAAGGTGCCCATTGATAGCTCGCCCATGTCGTCAGCTGGTGTTTATCACCCCATGCATACCCTTCATCATTTTCGTCTTCCAAGCGAATTTCAGCACTATATTGCGCCCCCCATCCCCAGACATCCTTATGGCCTGTATAAGTAATACCTGGTAAGAAATCATAAGTCCCCGTTCCTAACTGCATAGAGTAAGGCATGCGTAAAACAGGTGTTGTATTTGCAGGCGTTAAAACGCGTGCTTCTTCATCAATAGAACCTGTAGGCAAACTCAGACCCGTTTTGAGGTGAACATGATGCATCTCATCGTCATATAAACGAATAAGACCCGCTAGTTTTGTATCTCCCCAGCCTGAGCTATGTGTTGTAAACTCACCTAAAACAGTTGTGCCAATCGGTGTCGCATAGGTAATATGCGTCATATCCTTTTCAATATAATCAATCATTGCAGATAAGGTCAGCCAATCTGTTGGCGCATACATTGTTCCAAACATATGCATATCCATGCTCATATCTGTTGGGACAACACGTAAAGTTGCTGGTCCTGCATTTGGATTGGGTATAGTTGTCACAATCGTGGTTGGATCAATACCATCTGTGCCTTGGCGATTACCAGCCATATCCATATGCATGACACGGTAGGACACCATCCACTCACCTTTCTTGTGCATATGATCTGCCATAACACCTATTGGGGCGTGTCCGCTCACAGTGCCTGTATGATCAAAAGTTATCGCCTCATGGGCGTGTGATTGTGATGAAAATGATAACGTCGTCGCTAGTCCTGCTAGCATAAATAAAGTGCGTATACGCATAAGTTAAATCTCCTAATTGATTTAATGTTTAAAAAAGTAAAATAAAAAAATGATTAGGAGATAACAGGCGGCGCACGGGCCTCAAAAGAAATATCTAAGAAGGTTGAAAAGACTTGTTTGTATGCCCCTGCAACGATAAAAGCTGTCACAAATAAATCAGCTTGAAAAGCCGGATCAGATACAAAAACAACTTTGTGAACCGCATTTGAAAAACAAAACTCACAATACGATGTTAGTTCTACGTCTTCATCAAACGTTGGCGTTTTTAGCGTCTTAGATCCCCATGCTGTACAAATCTCAATAAAAGAGGCGTTACCTGAAATAAATTGACACGCAGGCGAGATTGTTGAGGTTATTAATCCCAAGATCAAACATAAATGAATCAATTTTGAGCGAAAAAATATCATACAGCTTTTAATACTCAACAATCATGTGATGCACAATAGGTGTTTAATATACCGATCATTTTTTCTTTTTGATTATCATTCACAAAACTTGCTTCGAACGCATTTCTAACAAGCGTTTTTAACTCACCCTTTGTCAAGTCAAGAGCTTCTTGGATCGCGATGAAATTTTCATTCATATATCCACCAAAATAAGCTGGATCATCAGAATTCACAGTTGCTTTCAACCCTTTATCTAGCATTGTTTTTAAGGGATGCTCTTTTAAATCTTTAACCACCGCTAATTTTAAATTAGAAAGTGGACATACCGTTAACGCCAGTCCTGTATCAACAACACGATCAACGAGCGCCTCATCGTCTAAACAACGATTACCATGATCAATGCGATCAATCGCCAAAAGATCAAGCGCTTCTTCAACATAATCAGCAGGTCCTTCTTCACCGGCATGAGCAACGGCTATAAACCCTTCTTCTTTTGCACGCGCAAAGACACGCTCGAACTTTGAGGGAGGATGTCCAACTTCAGAAGAGTCCAACCCTACGCCTAAAATACGTTCCTTATAAGGAAGTGCTTGCTCTAATGTTTTAAATGCTTCTTCTTCACTTAAGTGACGCAAAAAGCACATAATCAAATGTGAGCTAATGTCAAATTTGGCTTGCGCGTCTTGAAGCGCGCTCCAAATACCATCAATCACAGTTTTAAATTCAACGCCTCTACTCGTATGTGTTTGTGGATCAAAGAATATCTCTGTATGGATCACATTCTGTTCTGCCATTTTCTCCATATAAGCCCATGTTAGATCATAAAAATCTTGCTCATGGAGCAATACTTGTGCGCCTTCATAATAAATATCTAAAAACTCTTGAAGGTTATTAAAATCATATGCTGCGCGGACTTCTTCTACTGTTTTAAAACGTAGATCACACTTATTACGTTTTGCAATTTCAAACATCAATTCAGGTTCAAAACTCCCTTCAATATGAAGGTGTAGTTCTGCTTTTGGTAATCCTTGGATAAAATCTTTCATGGAGGCTCTTCTCTTTCGTCTATATTCGGATTATATTAATACTAATTCATAAATCAAACAAAAAGGTGACCTCATGCAACATGCTTCTATTACACCCCCTATTACACACAATCTTATCTCTACGAATCCTTCTCGTAATTATGAAGTCCTAGGTACAATACCCATTTCGTCTGAAGATGAAATTAATCATGCCATCGCGCAAGCACGTAAAGCATTTCCAAAATGGAAAGCACTGCCTTTAGAAGAACGTCTAATTTATGCTCGCAAATTAAGAAATGCGTTCGTTGATAAACATGAGCGCTTAGCACAATTAACAAGTAAAGAAATGGGACAGACGATTACATTAGCTCGTGCAACTGTTGACAGAGCGATTGCTTATATGGACTGGTCTTTAGAAAATGCGCCTCGCTGTCTTGCACCTGAAGTTTCTTACGAAACAGAAGAAGAGATCAATGAATTAATTAAAGAGCCACATGGTGTTGGTGCCTGTATTAGTCCTTGGAATTTTCCACCCTCAAATTTTGTATGGGCCTGTTACCAAGGATTAATTGCTGGTAATACTGTTGTGTTTAAAAACTCTGAAGAAGTACAGCTTTTTGCTAAAGAACTAGAAGAAATAGCACACAAAGATGTCGATTTCCCTGAAGGTGTTTTCACTATCATTTATGGAGATGCCGAAGCTGCCAAGACACTTGTTGAGGGCGATATTGATTATATTAATTTCACAGGCAGTACACGTGTAGGCCAGATTTTGTATAAAAAAGCCGCTGAAAAATTTATTCCTGTAACATTAGAAATGGGAGGATCAGATCCTGCTATCGTTTTTGCAGATGCCGATCTTGACCTAACAATTCCTCAACTATATGCAGGCCGTTTTAATAATTGTGGTCAAATTTGCTGTTCAACAAAACGCTTAATTGTTCATGAAGATATCCTTACAAAAGTTGTACAAAAGCTATCTGGGATACTTGCAACAAAACAAATTGGTGACGCCTTAAATGAAGAAACAGATATTGGCCCCCTCGCGGCTAAACGCCAACAAAAACTGCTTATTGAACAAGTTGAAGATGCGGTTGCAAAAGGCGCAAAAATTGTCTGTGGCGGCGCAGTGCCAGAAGGGTTAACCGGCGCATATTATGAACCAACACTTCTGACCAACATTACCCCTGATATGCGTGTTTGGCATGAAGAAGTTTTTGGCCCTGTTTTACCGATTGTGTCTTTTTCAACTTATGAAGAAGCCATCGAAAAAGCCAATGACACCATTTATGGCCTTGGCTCTTCTATTTTTACAACTGACAAAACTTTAGCAGCAAAAGCCACAAAAGATATAAAAGCCGGCATGGTGCGTGTAAATGAAACCCATTACAGTAAGCCAGAAAATCCGTTTGGTGGCACAAAACTCTCAGGTATTGGTCGTGAGAATGGTAAAATGGGTTTTGACGACGTCACCTACACAAAAATCACAGCACGCGAGAAATAAAAAAATATTATAATTTAGTTTGCATTGTAGCAGATACGCCTGCGACTGACTTGTCTGTGACACGTACAATATCACGTGTTTCAATCTGTATCTTTCCTGATAAGGGAGGTTCATTTGCATGTGCTTGGAAATCTCCTCTGAATGTCGTTTGCTCTCCACATTCGGCCATCACGACACGCGCACCACTTTCATAGCGTTGCTCAAAGAAGTCCATAAAGATATTATCACTCCCATTTTGAACAGTTTGCTCAATACAAGCATCATATTCTTCTAATAAACCTACATGTGATGCTATCTCTCGTGCATCTTCCAAGAAAGACGTTCCTTGCTCTTGATTATAAGAAGTACTGGCATCTAAAGTAAATGCTGATACAGACATTACAGGATCTGAAGCCTCTTGTGACAAAGCTGTGTTTGTAAATAAGCCTCCAATAACAGATACAGCAAATATACCTGCTATCTTTTTTAAAGAATTTGTTTTCATTTAAACCTCACGTTGTGTATGAATCTTATAAAACAAATATTAAAAATATGTAAACAAACTATTTTACACGCTATTTATTCCATATTGAGCATAAATCACTTTTCAAATACCCACAAAGCAGGTATAGAATAGAGATATGAGTAATACACATGATTTATCGAGCTTAATTCAAATTGGTCTAAACGCTGTCGTCTTTGCTGTGCACAAAGATGATGCGAAAGTGCTTGTTGTCCCTCAAAATACGCCTTCAAACCCAGAGAAGACAGACTCTCTCCCCTCAGGGCTTTTTGATCCTGTTAAAGATCGCACATTAAATCTAGGATTACGTCGCTGGATTCATGATCTAACAGGTCTTCAGGTCGGCTATGTTGAGCAGCTTTATACCTTTGGGAATAAGTACAGAGATTCACGCGAAGCAGATGGTGGTCCACGATATTTATCGGTTAGCTACTTAGGCCTAACGTCAGAAAAGGAGCCTGCAGAAGATTCTCATGCGAAATGGGTTGATATCTATCATTATCTCCCATGGGAAGATTGGCGCGACGGACGCCCAGCGCTTATTAATGAAGTTATCTTACCAGAATTAGAAAAATGGTGCTTAGAAGAAACAAACAGTGCGGATGTAAAACGTCGTCAAGGACAAGTCTTTATGGCTTTTGGAGATAGAGACGATCATTTTGACCATGAACGTGTTTTAACGCGTCTAGAACTCTTATATAATTCGGGATTATTATTCGAAGCCCATCGCGATTTCCAAAATTTAAAACGTCATGTGAGTTCATTTCCGATTACACGCGACCTTGAAACCCATAACGATCTAAAAGAACGTGTTAGCCCCAAATTAGGGCTCTCCATGTCCCTCGATCATCGCCGTATTTTGGCAAGTGCTTTAGAACGCGTACGGGGTAAACTCCGCTATCGTCCGCTTGTCTTTGAATTAATGCCTGAGGAATTCACACTCTTTCATCTACAGCGCGTTGTTGAGGCACTCTCTGGGACACGCCTACACAAACAGAATTTCCGTCGCTTGATGCAAAATGAACAGCTTGTCGAAGAAACAGGCCGCATGGAAGCCCTAGAACGTGGCCGTCCAGCCGCCCTCTTCCGTTTCAGAGAACAAGTCTTCCACGAAAGACCTATGCCTAAGGCTTAATTATAACGATTTAAAGAAACGGTTTTTGGGTTTTTCTAACCGCTTTCAATGGACGATTATGAGCGCGGCGCTGAACTTAAAGCATAAATTCTTGGCGTGACACATGTGTTCCTGAGATCACTGTGTCATATTTCATATAACCTATTGTTAACCAAATTGCATTTGAAACAGCGGTCGTAGTAATTTTGCGGTAATCGAAATAAGCAACAAAAAAAAAACCTCTTGACTTTTATACTCATTAAGAACATAATTATATTAATACTCATAAAGAGTATAAAAAAGAATTACAAATTTGATTAAAAAATTTTTGATACAAATATGCTCAAACAGAGCAATAAGGAGATAAAAATGGCACCATTAGAATTCACAAAGCAAGTTGAGCAGGCAACGGCAGATATCTACAAAAAAGTAGAAAACGTGATTAGTCCTATCGAGTGGGCTGAGTTCGCACCCTATATTTACCGCATTAATCAATTAAAAAAAGAGAAGAATGCGGTGATTTTGGGGCATAATTACATGACACCTGAGGTTTTTCACGGTGTGTCTGATTATGTTGGTGACTCTTTAGGGCTAGCACGTGAAGTTGGTAATACAACAGCGGATGTTATTGTTCAATGCGGTGTTCATTTTATGGCTGAAACCTCAAAAATCTTAAACCCTGAGAAAACAGTCCTGATCCCTGATATGGAGGCAGGATGTTCTTTGGCAAGCTCTATCACAGCTGAGGATATACGTATGCTTCGCCAAAAATATCCTGGGGTGCCAATTGTCACTTACGTGAATACAAGTGCAGAGGTTAAAGCTGAGTGTGATATTTGCTGTACAAGTGGAAACGCTGTTGAAATTGTTGAAAGCATGGAAAGCGACACTGTTTTATGTATTCCTGACCAGTATCTAGCAAAATGGGTTGCAGGACAAACAAGTAAGAAAATCCTTACTTGGGCAGGGGCTTGTGAAGTCCATGAACGCTTCACAGGTGAAGAACTTCGCGCTTATCGTAAACGCTATAACGGTGAGATCACTGTGATTGCTCACCCAGAATGTCCAGAAGATGTACAGTTAGAGGCTGATTTCGTTGGTTCAACAAGCGGCATGATTAACTTTGCCAAAGATAAACGCCCCAAACGTATCTTAATGGTAACAGAATGTTCTATGAGCGATAATGTGGCGGCTGAGGTGCGTGATGTGGAATTTATCCGTCCGTGTAATCTATGCCCGCACATGAAGCGCATTACCCTACCAAAGATTTTACAAGCGCTTGAAACATTAGAACCCCGCGTTGAAGTTGACCCTGAGGTTGCAGCGCGCGCCAAAGTTGCAGTTGATCGCATGTTAGCGGTTAATGAGAAAAAAGTGCGTGATATCAAAGATGAAAGACGTATAGCATGACTTATTTAGACACAGACTATGATGTGATTGTGATTGGAAGCGGTGCCGCTGGCATGCAAGCCGCCTTAGACCTTGCACCAAAACGCGTTCTTTTAATCACAAAAACAGACAGTCTTCCAAGTGGAAGTACTTATTACGCTCAAGGCGGGATGGCTGCTGCGGTTGATAAAAAAGATAGTCCAGAAAGCCATGAAGCCGATACGCTTTTTGCTGGGGCTGGTTTGGTTGATATTCCAGCAGCGCGCCTTTTAACACGCGCTGGCAAAAGCGTTGTTGAAAATCTTGAAAAAATAAACATGCCGTTTGATCGTACAAAAGAAGGTACTTTATGCTTAGGACGAGAAGCCGCCCACACCCAAAATCGTATTTTACATGCGGGTGGCGATGCCACAGGACGTAATTTAAGCCAGACACTCAGTAATGCTATTTTAAAAAGTTCACATATCACAGTTCTATATAAAGCAATGGCTGAACGTCTTTTAACTGATGAAACAGGTGTTACAGGCCTCCGTTTCTATCATGAAAATCGTTTTATCAGTGTGAACGCTCCTCATATTATTTTAGCTACAGGGGGCGTAGGACAGCTTTTTGCGCATACAACAAACCCTGAAACAGCAACAGCCGATGGTCTTGCCCTTGCTTATGAAGCAGGCGCTATTCTCGCTGATTTAGAATTTGTACAATTTCACCCCACCGCGCTTTCTGTTGAAACATGGGGTGCACCAAAGCCTCTTTTAACAGAAGCATTAAGAGGGGCTGGTGCTTATCTAGTTGATGAGGCTGGAGAGCGCTTCATGATCGGTGAACATAAAGACGCTGAGCTCGCACCGCGCGATGTTGTTGCCCGCGCTGTTTATAGACAAATCACAAGCGGAAAAGGCGCTTATTTAGATGCTCGTCATCTTGATTTAAACACGCTAGAAAGCAAATTCCCGACTGTTTTCGCACTATGTAAGGAACGAGGCTTAAACCCTGCCCTACATCGTCTACCTGTTGCCCCTGCTGCGCATTATCACATGGGCGGCGTTAAAACAGATCTGAACGGTGCCACAAACATCAATGGTCTTTGGGCAATTGGTGAAGTTGCAAGAACAGGGGTTCATGGTGCTAATCGTTTAGCGAGCAATTCTTTACTTGAATGTCTTGTTTTTGCAACCCAAACAGCCCGTGCCATTAAGCGTACAAAACGCCAAGTTAAATACAGCTACCAAAAAGAGCATTTAAAAGATAAACAAGAAAGTCGCTATTTTCCTACAAAAGACATGGTGCAGCGTCTTGTGTATCAAGGCCTTGGCTTAGTAAGAGATGCATCAGGCATGACAAAGACTTTGAATGAACTTGAACGTCTTAACAAACTATATCGTGACGGCGCTCATGATGCCGTTTCTGTTCAAGATCATATTGAACTTCGTAATATGTTGATTATATCCGAACAAATTGCCAAGCAAGCACTCTTGCGTGAGGAAAGCCGTGGCGGTCATTACCGCAGAGATTTCCCAAGAACAAGAGATGATTTTAAGAAAACATTGATCTGTCAAAAAACTAAAAACAGACAAGAAACGGAGGAACGCCATGACACAGCTCTCTCACCTCGTGTATGAACCCTTACTTAAAGCAGCCTTAGAAGAGGATTTAGGGCGCGCTGGTGATCTAACCTCCCTTGCGGTTATACCAGAGGGAACAACAACGACACTTGCCTTAAATACGCGCCAAGATGGGTGTATCGCAGGATTAGATATCTCTTTACGTGCTTTCACGCTTTTTGACCCAACATTAGAAATTGAAACTTTTGTGCATGATGGGGATTTTGTCAAAAAAGGAACAGTGCTGGCAACGATTTCTGGGGAGGCACGCTCTATTTTAAGCGCAGAGCGTACATGCCTTAATTTACTCTCTCACTTAAGTGCGATTGCAACCAAAACATATGAGATGGCCGAGCTTATCAAAGATTTACCAACAAAGTTGGTAGATACGCGTAAAACACTCCCCAATCTTCGCGCCTTACAAAAATATGCCGTTAAAATGGGCGGCGGCTATAATCATCGTTTCGCCCTTGATGATGTCATCATGATTAAAGACAATCATATTGCCGTTGCTGGTGATCTCGTTGAAGCCGTTAAACGCGCACGCGCCTATGTCGGACATACGGTTAAAATTGAGGCCGAGGTTGATACCCTTGATCAACTAGGCCAGCTTCTAACAACAGATGCAGACATTGTGTTACTGGACAATATGGATCCAGAAACATTAAAAACAGCCGTTGCGATGGTGAATGGACAAATGATCTGTGAAGCCTCAGGTAACATCTCAAGCGATACAATCCGCGCCGTTGCTTTAAGCGGTGTTGATATTATTTCTGCTGGATGTTTAACGCATACTGTCAAAAATTTAGATATCGGGCTTGATGAAATAAAAACCACAGATACGAAAAATGTGGTAAGACTTTAATTTATGGAACAAGTTTTTGACGATCTTTATCAGCAAACCATGCTCGATCATGGTAAAAACCCACGTCATTATGGGTGTATAGATCACGCAACCCATAAAGGCGAGTGCCATAATCGTTTATGCGGAGATTCCATTTATTTTACAGCTTTGATTAATGAGGATGACATTATCACAGACATTGCTTTTGAAAGTGTTGGCTGCATCCTATGCAAAGCCTCTGCCTCCCTTCTCTCAGAAAAACTGATCAATTCACCACGCGCGGAGGCGTTAAAACAAGCCCAGCTCCTAAAAGAAGAACAATTCACATCCCTTATGACCTCTTATCCTACAAGAGAGAAATGTTTTACGCTTCCTATTGATGCCATTGAAGCAATGGTTACTATTTAAGATTGACAGGAACACCGCTGGCTTTATAGTAAATCTATAAATAAAAATATAAAAAAAACAGGGGGCAGAAAATGCCATTAGATCAAAACAAGACATCTTTTGATGTACTGTTAGACAAATTGTCTAATACATCTCACTTTAAAGAGAAAAATATAACACTTGCCTTTAATGCTGAAAGCTTTGGGTTTCTAACACAAGCTATCCAACAAGAGTTTCAACTTGATACACTCACAAACGAAATTGTATTAGAAGAACTCTATCAAGAAATTCAACAAAATGGCACCCACGCAGAAACGGCTATCGGTTTATTGCATCTCTTTAAAAATTTTGACCGCGATGCCCTTTATTCTTTTCACCAATATGAACGGATGCAAACCTATAAAGCTCAAGATAAAGTAAGTGCGATCTATGATCTTGGCAGTAATGTTTCTGCCTTTTCTGGTCTAGTTGCCTTTGGTGTTGCGCTTGCCTCCATGATGACAGCAAGCTCTGTTACTTTTTTTACAGGCACGTATCTTGTCTGTGTAGGGCTTCTTATCACTAGTATTTTCCTCAATAAACATGGGCAAGGGTTAAGAGATAAAGCCGCTTTAAAAGTTATCGGTGAAACAAAACAAAGTGATTACATGAAAGAACGTTATGAGCCAACTTTATTAAAGAATCTGCGTAAAACTGTCAAAGAAACCATGACACAAAACAATCACACACCATATAAATTTGCTTTTAAAAACTAATTAACCATATCGCTCTTATCACTCTTGACGAGAGGCGATGTGAGGATTACTTTATTTCTCATGAATACTACATCCCCTTTAAAACCTTTTGCGTTTTGTAATGGCGATGAGAGTACGCGCAGAGGCGCTCTCATGGTCAGAGAAATTGTCTTTTCAGACTTCCCATCAATTGATGCTGATACAGGTGTTGAGGCACGCTTAGAAAGTAATGATGAATGCATCGCGCAGGCTGCAAAAGCAATTCGCGAATGTGGAAGCGGTGTTAAAATCTCAACAGCCTCTAATGATCCTCGTATCAAAGAGCTTGGCTGGAAATCTGCGAACATCTTGTTACGCCCACTTTGTGGCGCTTTGGGCATGTATCGCATGACAATGGCACCTGGTGGTTATAAAAGTCCTGTTGCTGTTTTCCGTTATGGGAGCGGTGATTTTTATTCTGAGAAATCATGCGATATTCAAACAATTGATGGTCATGAAACAGCTGTTATTACACAACATATGAATGTTTCTGATCTCCCTCGTTTTGCTGAACTCGCCGCTGAAAAGGCTAAAAAGTTTGGTCTTAAGATGGTTTTATCTTCGAAATGGACAATTTCAGAAGGTGAAAAACAAATCATTGATCGTGTTCGTCCTGTCTTATTAGAACAAGGTCTTGTTGAGGGTAAAAATCGTGGTGAAGGTGATTTCTGGCTCGAGATCACAGATTATGCCGCCGCGCGCATTCCTTTAAATGTTGGCGGTGACGAAGGTGGTTGGATGATTATCACAGGAAATGCCAATGGCGATACAATGGCTGATATAGCTGACTTCCAACATGGTAATAATGCGATGGGCTCAGAAGTTATTTGCCGTGATGGGTTCTCTTATCACGAACTTCCTGGTGGAACAGCGCCTGGGCGTAAAGATTCTGACTTTAAAGGGGATAAATTCTTTAGCCCTGTCGGAACGCTCGTTGCTTTTTGTGGCGCCGTATCTGATTTAAATCCTCAAGCAAAGGGATATTGCGATGCCGTTATGAAAGCAACAATTGAATACATAGAAAACACACCAAAGTTAGAGCGTTGTACACAAACAATGCTTGAATTCATTGCCAAGCAAGCAAGCGCTCAAGCAAAAGTTGCTTAGAAAAAACCTTAATTTTTAAAAAAGCCCCTCAGAAATTGAAGGGCTTTTTTTAAATATCTAAATCCAACTCAGCTTTAATTTCAGCTGTCGTTTTTTGTTTGCTGTCTGTTTTGTGTTTATAAAACAATACTTCTTTACGATACTGGCTTGTGAGTTCTTGTGCCATTTCTGGGGAAATATCATAGTAATCTAGAAGCTTATGCACCAAGCTCAGTGTTGCCTCTAATGTTTCTGGAACAACAACGCTTGCTCCATGCCCATAATATTCTTCTACGCTTTGTGTATCTTTAACACGGACAATGATCGGTACAAGTGGCCATTCTTTGCGCAACGCTTGTAATACAGCGTCACTGACATCATGGTCATCAATTGTAATCACAATCGCTTTTGCGTGATCCCCATGGAGGCGACGCCATAAATCAATACGGCGCGCATTCCCGTATATAACAGGATAGCCCTCTGTCCTCATACGAGAAACATGAGCAACATCACGATCTATTGCCACATAGGGGAGCATTCGACGCTCTAAAATATCGGCTAAGGTTTTACCCACGCGCCCAAAACCAGCAATAATAATATGCCCTTCTTGTTGGGGAATATTTGTTTCTTCGTTTTTAGCATTTTGTCTACTCCGTACATAATGAGCAATAACATCACTCAGCTTTGTTGTTGCTGGTGTCAATAAAAGCGACACAGTTGCGACAAGGAGGAAGAACTGCGCATCAACCTCTGGTAATAAATTCCCCATCAAAGCTAAATTAATAATGATGAAAGCGAATTCTCCACATTGCGCCAACATAATCGAACTTTTAATCGCTTGAAGATGTGGGATTTTAAATAAAAGTGCTAAAGGATAAAATAACACAGATTTTAAAATAAAGATCCCAATCACAGATCCCACAATCCATGCAGGATTTTCGAGTAAAGCACCAATATTTGTACTCATACCAACAGATAAGAAAAAGATCCCCATCAAGACACCTTTTACAGGGTCAAGCATCACGGCAATTTCATGCTTATATTCTGTTTCGCCAATCAAAACACCTGCGAGAAAAGCTCCTAGCGCTGCAGACAACCCAAAAGATTGGGTTAGCCCAGCTGTTCCAATCACAATAAATAAACTCACAGCAAACAACCATTCTGTGTTTTTAGCAGGACTTAATGCATATAAAAGAGGCCTTAATAACCGCTTACCAAAGACAAGTATACCTAAGACAACAGCGATTGCCACCGCCAAAGATTGTCCAAGCAAGATCACGGCATTAGAGCCAGGCGCTTGGTCAGCACCAAAGAAACTCACCAAGACAAGAATAGGCACAACGGCTAAATCTTGTAATAAAAGAACCGAAAATGTAACGCGCCCTGTCAATTGTGACACCATATGACGATCCATTAAAAGCTGCATAACGATTGCAGTTGATGAAAGCGCAAAAGAAGCCCCAATTAAAATAGAGGTTTCTACCGTGTTTTCGAAATAATAAGCAACAGCAGAAATCACAATCGCTGTTAAAATAAACTGTAATCCGCCTAATCCAGCCACCAAGCGCCTTAATGCCCAAAGCTTAGAAAAACTAAGTTTTAAACCCACCATAAAAAGAAGGAACACAACCCCCAGTTCAGCAAGAAGAGAGATCGTGTCTGTATCAGTAATGGCAATCCACGATACCCATGGAAAAGTCGCCGTTAAAAGACCCATACTATAGGGACCAATTAAAAGCCCACAAAACAGATATCCTAAAATTGGAGAAACACGCACACGCTGTAAGGCCGGAATAATCACGCCAGACAAAGCCAAGATCAATAAAATATCATTGATTAATACTATAAGATGTTGATGTTCCATGTGCCTCTATTAGATATTTTTACTTTCTCTACAATAACACAGAGAGAGTAAAAAAATAGAGAATTAAAAATTCACTTGAAAGAAAATAATCGAAATGCTACTAAACATACACTAAATATTTGGTGCGGGCGTATAGCTCAGTTGGTTAGAGCGTTACGTTGACATCGTAGAGGTCACAAGTTCGAATCTTGTTACGCCCACCATTTGCTATTCCGTTGATTTAAATCAGCATCTCATGAAAACAAAAACAAAGAAAAAACTTCAATAACATCCTTGGGTAACACTTTGGTCACAGCAAGTGGTCAAAAACAAAGATATTGGAGAATTTATCGTGGCTACTTTTCGTAAGCATCGTGCTAAATGGCAGGCAATTATTAGGAAAAAAGGACATCCATGCATTGCAAAATCATTTGTGAAAAAAACAGACGCACAAGCATGGGCAACCAGGATTGAGCATGAAATCGACCAAGGAGAGATCCCTGTTACTTATAAAGAGTTAGAAAAGCATACTTTCAAAGACCTTATTGAGCGCTACAAGAAAGAAATATCAAGTAAAAAGCTGGGTCATCACGTTGAGACATATATATTTCGTAACATATTAAGAACTAAGATCATTGAATTAAGATTATCTCATTTATCATCTAAACATTTTTGTGATTACAGAGATGAACGATTAAAAGTCGTGAAAGCAAGTACTATCTGTAAAGAACTATCATTATATCAACATGTATTTGA
Source organism: uncultured Rickettsiales bacterium (assembly GCA_950054255.1). Lineage (GTDB taxonomy): Bacteria > Pseudomonadota > Alphaproteobacteria > Micavibrionales > CATLOR01. The sequence goes on from CATLOR010000001.1 coordinate 210,301, forward strand.
GATCGCTCAAAAAGAATGGAATTTACCAATGAAAGTCAACCCTTTATCAAAAGTCAGAAAACCAAAGTTCAATAACAGAAGAGATAGACGTATAGCAGAAAAAGAACTAAAAGCTCTGTTGTACGCAAGTGATAGTTGCAGAAACAAATATATCAAACCGATTCTTCTTATCGCATTAGAAACAGGAATGCGCCGAGGGGAAATATTAAAAGCTCAGTGGAAGCATTATAATTCAGCAAAACAAACATTACACTTGCCTGAAACCAAAAACGGTCACTCAAGAACAATCCCTTTGACTAATAAAGCGATTGAGATCATAAATACGCTTCCTCAAGATAACGATTTAATCTTTCCAATATCAATTGCATCTTTTCGGAAAGCTTGGGAACGAATCAGAAAACGATCTAATATTAGCAATGTGAGATTCCATGACTTTCGTCATGAAGCCATTAGTCGACTATTTGAAAAAGGGTTATCAATACCAGAAGTAGCCTTAATTAGTGGTCATAAAGATATGCGTATGCTTTTTAGATATACTCACCTTAAAGCTGAACAATTAGTGGAGAAATTAAATGGAACCTAAAAACCAAGAGGAAGAAGGCTACTACACAAGAGAATATAGAGTAATACGTCACTTATTAATCACCCTCATTACACAACATATACTCATGCAATACCATCTTGTTGTTGGTGATGATATTGACGAACAATATTATTTACCTATTCCTGAGAAGCTTCTTAATATAAATCGGAGGTACGAAAAACCAAAAACAATACGTAAGGTAATCAATAGCGACATTGAACTTATCGATTATATCATTAAGCTCTTGTTTAATTACGAATATCAATCTAAACCATCTAAAATGGTTCGTGATAAGAAACATAAAAAGCGTCAAATAGATGACCAAGAGATGATAAGCCGTGTTATTAAAGAAATGAAAACTAGAAAAATAAAAAAAGTTGCAACAGTTACAAAAGATATAATCCGTAATAGTGGTGAATTTTGTTTAGATGAAGATGAAAGAATTCATAATGTACCAGCTCAAAATACTTCCATATCATTAGAATCTTATGAAGATCGAATCTGCAGAAAAGTTAGAAAAGCCATAACAGAAATAAAAAACGATACATTTGATTACAGTTTTCTTTATGAAAATCCTGACTTCGATTCCACCTTTCCCTCGCTTAAAGAAATGCAAAAAAAAGCCGACTTAGAAAATTTTGATCTAATGATTCCTTTTTTAAGAAAATACAAAAAGGGGATTATTAACCTTTTAGACAAACTTTAAGGCTTTTAACATTTTATCGCTATTCCTTTAAAAAGTTGGTTTTTCAATCAATACAACTAACAAAAAAGGAATCAAAATGACTGAAAACATCGAAAACTTAATAAAAACCCTTAATTTTATCTTTAATGGAAACCAATATGCACACGGGAAATTTTATATAGGACAAAAGGATCAGAAAGGAAAATATCAAGGAGTTGCTAAAACTGAAAAACAACCTCTTACCAATGCTGATTGGAAAAGACACATACTCGGTGAGCAATACGGGATCGGTGTTATCCCTGTTGATCACAATGGTATGTGTTCTTTTGGTGTAATTGACATTGATAACTACCAAATCTCAAAAGAAAACATTATTAAAAATATCAAAGATCATAACTTACCTTTAATTCCCTTCAAATCAAAGTCTAATGGATTACATCTTTACTTGTTTTCAAAACAAAAAGTATCAGCAAATAAAGTAAGGAAAATTTTATCTCATTACCTAACCATATTAGGGTTGCCAAAAGATACCGAAATATTCCCTAAACAAGACATACTTAAAGAAAGCGAGGTTGGCAATTGGATTAATTTGCCTTTTTATGACTTTTATGATGGCTATAGGGCGCCCTTAATGAGTGATTGTTCAAAAATGGCATTCGAACAATTCAAAAACGAATATAAACGACTTGCTATTGATACCAAAGTATTAGAAACAATATACGCAAATATGTCTTATTCAAATGGTATTGATACAAAATCTTTCGCAATCAAACATCAAAAAACACTCACTAAGTTTAAACTGCCTGAAATTATTGCTGAAGGAGAAAGAAATAATACCCTAGTATCATATGCAGGATCATTGAGAGCAAAAGGACTAGACGAAAACGAAATACGTTCTGAGTTAGAAACAACAAATGATGATTTGTGTAACCCTCCGCTTAATCAAAAAGAAATTGATAATATTATTGATTGGATATCCACAAAATCAATCGTAACAACAAATTCAACACATTCTTTAACAGATTTGGGAAATTCCCAAGCATTTATTGAGCAACACAAAGAAACTGCTTTATACAGCCACGAAAGGAAATGCTGGTACATATGGGACGGAAAAAGGTTCAATACAGATAAAACAGGGAAGATATACATACTTGCAAAACAAACTGTTGAGCTCATTACTCAAGAGATGAATGAATATCTGAATGATGATAGTGTTGATGAGAAAATAAAGAACGGCATTAGAGGCGCTTTAAAAAAGCTACAATCCAAAAGCAGTATTGAGGCAATGATTAAATTGTCTCAATCAGAGCTTCCCTTAGAGTTAGATCAAATGGATAGAAACCCTTTACTTTTAAATTTAGAAAATGGAGTTTACGACCTTGAGCATAACTTCCTTATAAATCATACATCATCATTACACTTAACAAAACTAGCACCTGTCAAATATGATAAAACCGCTAAATGTCCAATATTCATGCAATTCCTAAATAATATCTTTGATAAAGACACTCAAATGATCGAATATGTACAACGAATTATCGGATATAGCTTAACAGGTTCAACAGAAGAGCATTGCTTCTTCATTCTCAATGGAGATGGACGTAACGGAAAAAGTACCCTACTCAACATTATCGCGCATTTATTAGGTGATTATAATAAAGCAACAAGTAGTAATACTTTTCTTATGATGAAACATGAGAGCATTAGAAATGACTTAGCCGCATTGAAAGGCGCTAGATTTGTGACGGCAACAGAAGTCGGACAAACAAAAATGCTAAATGAACAGCTCGTTAAACAGATTACAGGCGGTGATATCTTGTCAGTTCGATTTTTATATGGCGAATATTTTGAATATCTACCTCAATTCAAAGTCTTTATTGCAACAAACTATCTACCAGATATTCAAGGCATTGATAATGGGATATGGTCGAGAATTCGTATTATTCCGTTTAATGTAAAAATCCCACAAGAAAAAATTGATCCTCAACTTCTAACAAAGTTAAAGGCTGAGCTTTCAGGTATATTAAATTGGGCGCTTGATGGTTATGAAGCATGGAAAAAACAAGGCTTAAATGAACCAAAAGTTATAAAAAGTAGCATCGAACAATATAAAAATGACAGCAATCAAACACTGCGTTACATAGATGCATGCCTCACAAAATCTCAACATACATATGAAGCTGCAGGTTTAATATATAACGATTACAAACAATGGTGTGAGTATAGTGGTGAAGCCCCTTATTCTCAAAAAGTCTTTGGTACGCAATTAACTAAACTTGGCTATGCTAGAGGCCGAGAACACGTAAAAGGACGATACGTAACAGTATATTATGGCATCAAATTAGCGGAAGGAAATAACTATGAACAAATGAATTTTTAAGCAATTACACCATAAACACCTTTAAACAAAAACTTATTCGGTTCTGAAGGGCCCTCTTAACCAATATTGTACTTTAAATGGTTTACTCTAGACAGTGTAAGATGGTGTAAAATCTTCCATAACTTACTTCAAGAGTTCATCTGGTGTAGTCTCTAATCCTTTTGCCAATTTTTCAACAACTTTAATTGTTGGGTTGCGCACTCCTCGCTCAACAGCACTAACATAAGTTCTATGTAGGTCACTTTTAAAACCAAGTTCTTCCTGGGAGACTCCAACCAGCTCTCTCAATCTTTTAACATTTTGGCCTAATTTTTTACAAATATCCATTGCATAAATTTCTGCCCATGTATACGATTGGTCTACAGACTATGAGTCTCATTTTTGGTGCATAATGGAAAAAGATATAAAACACGATTCTCAACAAATTGAGCTAATTGGCGTAGCTGCTTTAGAAGCTGAGCTTGTTAAGCAAGGTTTTGAACTTGCTCGACCTGTTAGAGATAGAGGGATTGATCTTATTGCATATTCTGATGATGCCTCTCAACCATTCAAAGCGACGCCAATACAGATAAAAGCATCAACCGGACAATCGTTTGGCGTTTATCGCAAATATGAGAAGTTTCAAGGCTTGGTCTTTGTGTATATTTGGAACGTATTAGAAACACCTCGTTTCTTCATTGTTCCTTATGATGATGCTGTGAACATCTTACCAGAGAAAAGTAAGAAAACGCACTCTTGGACCCGAACTGATGGACAAGGTGGTTCATACACATGGTCTAATATCCCACAGCATATAATCCCAAGCATTAAAGCCTATGAGAACCGTTGGGATTTGATTTAATAAAAAAACGCTATTATCCCTTTGGCCTAAGTAGAGTAAATTGATATACTATTCTTGTAACAAAGGATAGATGATGAAACAACTTACATTCAAAGAATTTTTTAAACTTTTCCCAAATGATGCGACCTGCTTAGACCATCTTATGAAAGTGCGTTACGGCATAAAACATAAATGCCGTAAATGTGAACGTGATTCAAAATTCAGCCGTGTATCATCACAACGTGCTTATGCTTGCCAGTTTTGCGGTGACCATGTTTACCCATGTGTCGGTACGACTTTTGAGGGTTCACGTACATCATTACAAACTTGGTTTTATGCTATGTATCTATTCGCTACATTGCGTCACGGCGTATCAGCAAAGGAATTAGAACGTCAATTAGGTGTAACTTACAAATGTGCATGGCGTATCGGTCACGAGATTCGTAAGAACATAGCGGATGTTGACGGTGAAGATTCATTATCAGGAGTTATAGAAGTCGATGAAACTTATGTAGGCGAAAAATCAAAAGGCAAACGTGGGCGTATAAAGGCTTGGACAAGACAGGATATGCACACCAAACAGTCGAACACGGACACGGCAAATGCGAATACGCTAAAAACGATGTCCACGTAAACGAATTAGAAGGATACTGGTCAATGTTGAAAAAAGAAATCCATTCAACACATATCCATGTATCAAGCGCATATCTAAGAAATTATTCAAAAGAATTTGAATACAAATAAACAACCGTAAAAAGCCTAATCAGATGACTTTTGACCTTTTGGCTGTTTTCCATCAGTCATAGATTTAACAATCTTATCCAATTTATCTTTATCAGCAGGGGGCGTATCTTTTTCACGTTCTTTTATAAACTGGTCTAATTTCTTAGGATCTTTTTGTACGTCTTTAAGAGTGGTCATCTTCTTCCAATAATACCATTTGCTCTGGTGGTTGTTTTGTGCTGTGTACTTTTATAACTCTATAACTTGGTTCTTCTATAGCCTCTCCGTGTTCGTCGGTGACAATAGTTTCTTCCAATTCAACATCTAAAGCTGTTCCAGGAGGGACTGGAATTATATTGTTTTGAAATTTACTAAGCCATTCATAATCTTCCATAGATGCCTGCAATGCCTTTTTATAAACCAATGTCCATTTAGATTTTCCCTCATATATTGCAGACCTGATACGAACCACAGTCCGAATATTTGAGATCACAATATTTTCAGGAATAACCTCTGGGCAGTCGGAGCAATCTATTTCTGGTACTTCTTTTTTATCGAATTTTTCAAAAACTTTTTTCCCTTTATAAAACTCAACACTTTCGTATCCATCTTTATGCAATGGTTCTAAAACATCTACTGCTGTTTTTCTTGTATTCTTATCTGCGTATAACTCATATACTTCATACGGAACGACTAAGGTATTATTTTCGACATTAATAGTATTATGGTCGCCATCTATATTGATTTGAACGCTATTTTTGCCATCTTTTTGCTTTAGCTTTGTTACTGACTTAACTTTTTTCCCTTTAAGTAACTTTATGAGCTTGTACAACGTAACGGGAGTACCAATGGTTCCGCCTACAATCCCAATCCATTCAGCAATCTCTTTTGCTGTCTTTACTCTATCATCCTCTATTAACTGTGAAATGTTTTCCCAAAGGGTTTGAGTTAGTTCAACACCTAACTCAAAACAATTTTGTTCCAAATCGGCATTTACCAGTATCGTTAGCCCCGAACGATCACCGTTAAATTTTTTATTCGCTAGCTTTAATAGGTCACTTAACGCTATTAAAGACGGGGCTAAATCGCCAACATCCATTGATTTACCATCAACAGCTGGGCCTTTATATTTAATGATAGTTTTAACTTCACTCATATCTAGATTCTACCCAATTCCATGAATCTTGTGTACTTGTGCCTAAGGGATAATAGCGTAAACACCACAAAGGTAACGTTGAGAAGATCATTAATTAATGTTATTTTTAATGTGTTTTGAATATCGAATCAAAGAAAGTTAATAAATGTCATATAATGCTTCTAGAATGACCATGTTTGCCTTGCTATCTTCCATAGAGGAAGATTTAAGAAATTTTATTCATTCTGAATTTTTAGTCAAATATTCAGTCTCTGACTTTTTAGGTCCCAAATTATACAATAAAGCCACTGTAAGAGACCAAAAATCAGACATAACTCACGCAGATAAAGATTATGATTACAATTTATTAACTTGTTTAGACTTTCAAGATTCCATAGACATTATAAACTCGTATAAACAAGAGTTATCAAAAGAGGAGAGCACTTTAATAGAAAAAATAACTGAACAATGTGCTCCTTTAACCGCTATAAGAAACCGCGTTGTACACTCAAGACCCTTAATGGTTGATGATTTTCCTAAAATACATGACTCAAGTAATGAACTAATAAAAATTTGGCCTCATTTTTTCAAAGAACTTAAAAACTGTATTGATAAACTTCAAAAACATCCTGAATTTGTACTAGATCTTAGCCTGCCTGAAGTTAGTGACACTAGTTCTATTAGTCACAACCTCCCAATACCTGATTTTGATGAAACTGGTTTTGTTGGACGCCATACAGCATCTAGAGAATTAAAAAAGCTTCTTAATGGGCCATACCCTGTAATTACCATTGTTGGTGCCGGAGGAATGGGAAAAACCGCACTTGCTCTAAAAGTTGCGTATGATTTTCTTGATGATCCGCAATGTTCATATGACTCTATCGTTTGGGTATCATCAAAAACAACTATGCTCGGCACACACGAAATAATCGAAATAGAAAAAGCTATATCTTCTTCCGTAGGTGTATTCAATCAAATAAGTCAAGAATTAGCTGGTACAGAAACACAAGCTACGCAAGAAATTTTTGAATATATGAAAGAATTCAAAATCTTACTTATTATCGATAATTTAGAAACGGTTCTAGATGAAAACATCAGAAATTTTATTAGAAACATACCTATTGGAAGTAAAATCTTAATTACATCTCGTTTAGCCATATCATCAGGTGATTTGCCATTTGATATGCCACCAATGGAAAAAAATGAAGCTATAAAATTCTTAAGACAAGTTGCTAACTCTAGGTCTGTAAAAATGCTAAAAGAAATGCCCCAACACAAACTAGAGAATTTTGTTAATAGAATGCAATGCAATCCTGGATTTATAAAATGGTTTGTAATAGCCGTTAGCACAGGAGCTCGCCCAGAAAAAATATTAGAAAATCCAGATTTATTCTTAAGATTTTGTATGGAAAATATTTTCACTCATTTATCTGAAAATGCAAAACTCGCATTAAAAACCATGATCGCTGTTAATGTTATGTGTTCTTTATCTATGATTCAATACCTAACAAAGATAGATGTAAATGAGCTAGAAAAAGCAATTCTCGAACTACTTTCTGCCAACATAATCGTAATGCAAAGCAAAGAGGGAGCCACTGTCTATAAAATTTGTGATATACCGAAGCTATACATTCATAAATTCAATAAACCAGATTCCAAATTTCATAAAGAAATCCAAGAAAGAAGAAAAGAAGTACTTTCATCCACTGAAGGCTATCAACAAGCATCCAAATCTTATCCTTATAACTTTAACAATGTAGCATTAATAGATTCTTCACTTCGAGTTGCCGCAAAATATTTAAATGATGCTCTCAGAGCCCTTAAGAAAGATGATACCACAACAGCTCGAGACTTAATTACCAAAGTAAGTGAAATGGAACCAAATTTCTATGAGGTTCACCGAGTTGATGCTATGTATCATGCCGCTATTGATAATATCACCGAAGCGCAACAGGCCTATGAAAAATCAATTAGTATAAACCCTAAATTTGCTCCCTTACGCCTATGGTATGGTGGCTTCTTGATGCGTTATATGAACAATCATGAGGAGGCCATAAACCAATTCGAGAAAGGGAAGAAAATAGACCCAGAAAACTTCTACTTATTCGATATAGATATAATAAGAGCAAATATATACTTACAAAATTTTGACATAGCAAAACGTACCATCTACTTGTTAAATCAAAAAATAGATCTCTTAGATGATCGTAGTAAAATGATCTTTGCCTCTATTAAACTTCAATACTACAAACGAAGAGCAGAATACTTAATAGACCAAAGAGATTTCAAAAATGGTTTAATATATGCAGAGAAATTATTAAATCACTTCTTTGATATGCCAACTATGTACAGGGATCAGAAAAACATACAAGATGTTCTAAGATTTACACCTCATTTTAGAAGACTTACAAATGTATTATCTAGTGAAGAAAACCTGGATCTCAAAATTGTAGAACTACAAAAAAAATTCAGAGATGTAGGAAAAGAGAGTAATAAACTTATTAACCTCAACACATCAGGAATACACACAGGTACCATTATTCGATTAATACACGATAAAAAATACGGTTTCATAAAATGTACATCCGGTAACGAATATTTCTTTCATATTTCCAGTCTTGCCGATGATAACCTATACGAAGAACTACAAGAAAATAAAACACATGTAACATTCAACCTAGAAGATAGTCACAAAGGTTCTGTTGCCGTCAATATATGTTTAAATTAATACATCTTGGTCACACTTGGGACACACCCATTTCACTATTTGCAAATAAGTGTAAATCTTGTAAACCCCTTAAGAGTTATTGAATTTCCTTGCTTTGAGTAGAGATATTTGGTGCGGGCGTATAGCTCAGTTGGTTAGAGCGTTACGTTGACATCGTAGAGGTCACAAGTTCGAATCTTGTTACGCCCACCATTTTTTCTTACACATTGAATTTTGATTTCTCTGTATTATGTTGAGCAACTTCAGCACTCAAAAAGTATCATAGTATTCTAATTTTATATTATTTTTCATAAAAATTTAGCAAAAAATACCGAAAATAGGGAACTAAACCCTGTTCTGGGTTGTTTCTTTAAGTAATGATTAACTACTTTAAGGTAGTATTATAGTACTACACACAAAGACAGCAAAGGACGGAAATGGCAACTTTTCATTTATCATTTAATACACTCGCAGACGTTAATGGAGAAACTCCCTTAGCGCTAGATGTGCTTGTAAATGGGTTAATCGTTGCTACTGTTTCGCCTCTTGATGGCGAAGGAAATTTTGAGCTTTTATTAGATTACACAGGTGTTGCCCCTGCTAGTATCGCTTTTAGTTTTTCAGAAGGTAATCTCGGGGATAGCATTGAATTTACAAATGTTGAAGTCAACGCTATAGAGCAAGATATTATTGATGATTTAAGCCTTACCTCACTTTCTTTAGGTCAAACATCTTTGTTGGCTGTAAATGCAAGTAATTATGACACAACGCCACCGACACTTGGAGAAGCAACCGTTACAGGAACTGAATCGGATGATGACAATGTCAATGGCGGTAACGAGGCTGACACAATTGATGGTCTTGGCGGTGATGACCGTATCAGAGGGCGTGGAGATGACGATGCAATTAATGGCGGCGATGGAAATGATTATATTTTTGGTGAAGATGGTAACGATGTAATATTAGGAGGTGCTGGTAATGATGTTTTATTTGGGAATGCTGACGATGACAGCCTTTATGGCGAAGAAGGCAATGACAACTTACTCGGTGGTGACGGTAACGACGTCTTAAATGGCGGTACAGGCAATGACGGCCTTTTGGGCGGTAATGGCGATGATGTTTTATTCGGAGAAGATGGTGGTGATTGGCTCATAGGTGGTAATGGCGATGATCTTCTTTTTGGTGATGCTGGCGATGATTTCTTACTTGGTGATGCTGGCAATGACGGTTTAGCGGGTGGCGACGGCAATGATCAAATTCTTGGCGGTGCTGGTGATGACCTCATTTCTGGTGGCGCTGGCGATGACATGATTGGCGGCGGTGCTGGCAATGATATTATTAGTGGTGGTGAAGGTGAAGATATCATTTTAGGCGGCGATGACAATGATGAAATCTCTGGTGGCGCTGATGATGATATTATTTATGGTGAGGGAGGGAGTGACCTCTTATCAGGTGACAGTGGTAATGACTTTATTTTTGGTGGAGCTGGCGCAGACACGCTTAATGGTGGCACTGGCAATGATGTGATCCGCGGCCATGGTTTAGATTTTAATGACATTTCAGCTCTTCTAAGAGATAACCCTGACATTGTTTATTCTGAAGAAACAGGGAGTTTCTATCAATATATAAACACTGGCTCTGTAATTAATCATACAAGCGCTGAATCAGCTGCAACCGCCTCTACATTAAATGGATTGAATGGGCATTTAGCTGTTATTACAACAGCCGCCGAACAAACTTTTATTGAAGATATTTGGGATAATGCAAATGCATGGATCGCTGGTACAGATAGCGGAACCGAAGGTGTTTGGGTTTGGGATGTTGGCGCAGAAGCTGGTATTCAATTCAGCAATAGTGGTGGTACATCTGTTAATAATATGTTTGTAAGCTGGGAACCCTCTCAACCAAATGATAGTGATGGTTCACAAGATTATGCCTATATGCTTGATAATGGCAGCACTGGTTGGGCTGATGCGCCTGCAACACCGCCTGGTAATTTCGTTGATATCACAGGTTATTTCATCGAATGGGAAGCCGGCCTTATGGGTACAGATAATGCATCAGATATAATTGATGGTGATGCAGGTGATGACTTAATCTATGCTTATGGTGGCGATGACTATATTATCGCAGGTGCTGATAATGATATTGTCTTTGCTGGAGACGGTGATGATTTCATCTCAGGAGATACTGGCAACGATGTCATATATGGTGGTAACGGTGTTGATACAGCTTCTTATGAATCAGCTGGTTCTGGTGTCACAATTGATCTTAATACAACAGCGAGCCAAAACACAGGCGGTGCTGGTAATGATGCATTAACAAGTATTGAAAACCTTATTGGCTCAAACTTCAATGACTCCTTAACAGGCGATGAAAATGCAAACGCGCTTTCTGGATTAGATGGGAATGATACGCTTATTGGTGGTACAGCAACGCATATGTCTGTAACATCAAGCACACTCGTTTCATTTGGTGGAGGCCAAGATAATGGTGGCCAGATCAAATATCTAGATGATGGGGTTGGTGTTGAATTAGATGGTAATATGTGGAAACAAATTATGTTGGATTACACAGTCACCAGTGACACGGTTATTGAATTTGATTTCAAAAGCTCAAATGAAGCCGAAATATCAGCCATCGGATTTGATATAGATAATGGGATTAGTAGTAATTATGCCTTCAAGGTTTACGGCGACCAAAATTGGGGTATTAATGATTTTGATAATTATGATGGCTCAGGCGATTGGGTTCATTATGAGATTAATGTTGGCGCTTACTACACAGGTTCATTCTCTCGTCTTTTCATTGCTAATGATGATGATGGAAATGGAAATGATGGTGATGGTTCATGGAAAAATATTGTCATCCACGAAGGAGGCGCTGATAACACTTTAAATGGTGGTGAAGGTGTTGATGTTTTATACGGTGATGGCGGTCTTGATACATTCGTATTTGATAACATCAATGATATTGATATTATTCATTCATTCAACGAACAAGACGGTGATATCCTTGATATTTCAGATATTTTGGAAGGATATATTGATGGCGTTTCGGATATTGATGATTTCGTTAATTTCTCTAAATCTGGCGACCATTCAATTCTATCAGTCAATGTTGACGGGGCTGGTGGCGGATTCACGCAAATCGCAGAATTGCGCGGTGCATCTGACCTAGATGAAACATCACTCCTCGCAAATGGTAATATCGTTGTTTTTTAAGCCAATTTTCTTTGCTGTTTAAGCTTAGTCAATCGCGCAATCTCAGCCTTAGCCTTTTCATCTGTTTCAAAATAAAATGACATTCCCTCAGGATAGGGGTCTTTCTTTTCTGTCGTACCTCTCACAAAACAAGCGCGTACACATCTTCAACAAATTTTTTTACTTCCTCAACAGGAATTGTAAAACTTCGAATCTTTCCACAGCCATCGATATAAGCTTCCACACAAACCGTTGTATCATTATCATGTATTTTAGAGACGACAACTGCTTCAACATGTTCGGGTGATATGATGGCTTGGCCTGTTTTTTCGCCGTTATATTCATAAAGAGGCAAAGACGTAAGTGCTTTTCCAGATTGTGCTAATATGTCTTGAATATAATCTAGATCATGAATCCACTCGCTTCGATTAATCCTAATAGCCTCTTCATCTTGTAAAGTGTAAAACATAGATAAGCCTTGATCTAATTCCAAAACAGCCACAATATCTTGCCTATCAATATAGATCATTGAGCCATTTTTATTTTCAATTGAAAATAAAAAAACCCATCCTTCTATATTACTTAACTATAGAAGGGGTTGATACCACAGATCCATTTTTTGGTTGAGCGCGCTGGCTAACATGAACACCTTTATTAAAGTCTTGCGCCAAGCCAGAATCAAGTTGAGCACGGTGTTGTTGGTAGGCATCTGTCAAAGAAGATCCACTTGCGACTTCTTGCAGTAGGTTTGGATTCTTAATGAGGTATGTTAGAGCGGCTGTCCCATACAAATCATCTGCCATATCATAAATAGGGTTTGGTGCTAGGCCTGTACTATGTTTTTCTACAATTCTATAAGATAAGATACGCGCTGCTTTATAATCGGCATGATTGCCCGTTTCTTTAAAACTCAATAAACTAGACGCCATGATTTGTTCTAATCCCATATCTGGAACAGGGTCTAGGACAGTCACACTTTGATCTCCATTGATATAATCATAGGCTTGTACAACACGCTGAGCGACAGGGAGTATATCTTGTCTTTCTCTAAGTAAGTCAATCGTCCCCGCAATTACTTCATCTTGGCTAAGGCCTGGCGAGATAGAAGCTTCTATATAGGCACTTATAACAGAGTTTTGGATATGTTGATCAATCATTTTCTCTTCTGTTAGCTCATAGGCTTCCATCATTTCATTCGTCTTATCATAAGCCGCACGCCAATTTGACAACTGATAACTCAATGCGCCACTATTTCCTTCAAATAAAGGGATTGCTTGCCTTAATAATAGACCAGCATCATATGCGATATTAAGAGTATGATGCGCCATTAGAGGACGATTAAAATCACTCTCCGCTATCTTATCAGTTAGAACAGAAACAGGAGCATTATTCATCCCCATTAAAACCACAGAACCCAAAGTTGCATGATGTTCATGATTGGCACGTGCCATCATAATACCTGCATGAGCGCCACTATCCATAAAGCCAACGCCAACGCTCTCATTATGTGCTGCTGTTTCCATGTCAGGAAGGGAGGATCCTTCTAAATCTTCCAAACAATGGAAAATCTCGTGAATATAGCGAACAGCATGCTCTTGAATTTCATCCGCTGTAAAGGCGTTTACACTTTCGAAATCATATGCGCCGTCCTCAACCTTAAAACGGGGCCAAGCAGAGGCCACACATACGGTTCCTAGACTAGGCGTTGAAAATGTTTCCGCACTTCCTGCTATTGTCCTATCTTGCTGGACTTCTAATTTACCTTGTAAGAAATGATCAAATTGATTGCCTCCAATATCAAGGCGTTTTTCTATGTCTTGGATTTGTGTTTCTAGGTCACCTAAAGGATTAAAGACCGCAATTCTATCTTTATATTCTGGGTAATCTTGGTGAAAGGAACTTTCTATGTCTGCGACCATTTGTGAATAGCCTTCAACACCTTCATAAGAAGATATTTGCTGAGGATCGTCTTGAGCAAAAGCACCTGCGGAGAACGTATTTACAGCTAAAAAAGCAAGCCCCATAAGACTATTTCGTCTTATAGACTTTGCTTCTTTAGAACGCGGTAATTCAAGACGAAAACCACCTGATAAATGCGCCCCTATCTTCTCATATAACGTTAATTTATGATCTGACTTATTTTCCATCTCATTCCTATATATTGTGCCATTTTCGCACATAGAGATTGATAATATGTTAATAAAAACAGTGATTAAAACCAATAATGTTGCTATCTCATCTCAACTATGAGAATCTTTAAAAAAGAGGAGATTTTTTTGATCATGGATAATACACCTGCCCCACATTCAGTTTTAAAGAAACTCTATGTCATGATTGCTTTATGCTTACTTGCTTTTGATGCTTATATTCTTCATAAACAAGTCATTAAGATTCAAGAAGGGCTTGGAATTCCAACGCATTATAAAATTATAACACTTGAGCATAACCCAACAGAATTTTGGATTATTGTCCTGATTATTGGTGTTCTCGGAGCAACTTTACTCAGCCGTGGCATGAAAATCGAACGCCCAAATGGGTATTAATTGCCCAGTTAATAGGCATATTTTGCCCAATAACCCCCTTTTAATGGGTAATATTTGCCTAGTTTTTGAATTTATTAACAATTAGTTAATACCATAATCCTTATTTTCCGTCATTTTTTACCTAGGTCAATTTTTTGGCATGCTTTCTGCTTAATATATCCTCAACAGAGCAAAGAGGTTGTTTTCCCCTCCTCGACACATGACTCAAGTGATTACACTTTACAACTCAAAATAATCTCTTTGTTTCTGTTTCCAGGTCAATAGGTTTAAGGAAGCCAATTAAGATTTGGGACACACCCCAGAAAGGAAAAAAAGAAGCGACACACTTCTATGACACATAATCTTAGGTATCGGAACGCTCGCGTTTACACTCCTTCCTCGACACTTATGACACAACTACACCCCAATAAGGAGAGAGCGCAGTTTTTTTCAAAAACAGTTCTATGTTATAAAGTTCCAGACCTAAGACTTGATACCCCCGATTTTGATGGAAGAAGCCATTAATCGGGGGTTTTTTTCAAGTATTCTCTTTAGGTATTATCCAACCATTTTTAAAACCATTTGCTTAGACGCAAATGTATTAATAGAGCGTAATTTCTCTTTAAATGCTTGAACAGGGTTGCCTTCCATAAAAGCCGCATGGCGCGACAAACGAACCTGTATCATTGGACGGTGAAAAAGAGGTTTATTTTCACGTGTTACAACATCTAATACTTGTAAACGGTCTCTCAATAAGTCTGTAATTTTAAAACTCGGTGAGAGCATGTCACGTGATGTTGATACAAACACAGCTTGTACTAAGCCATTTCGTTGTGCCTCAGTTAAGCCTGTTACGAAATCGATACGGTCTTGTGAAGACAAGAAAACACCCGCTTCTATTTCAAAATCATCAAGCTCTTCAGGTGCCACAAAGATTGGTTTATCAAACATATCAAAACCTACAAAAACATTCCCTTCATTATCTAAAATGAAGCTTTGTCTTTCAATTGTTACATCCGTAAATAAATCTCTTGGGGAGGTTGGCATTTCTGTAACCTTAGGTTCAATAGCCATGAGAATGTTAAATTCGTCGTTAATTCTGTTTTCTTCAATAAGCATGTCAAAAAAATCCTTTCACTTTGAAAAAGTCAAAATATTAATTTGTCATCCCTGTGGTTGTTCATTGTGTTTTTTTATTCTTGATGCTGTATATACGCTCTTTTTATAAAAGAACAAGAGGCAAATACATCTTTCTGATAGAAAGCATGAAAACATAAAAAAATAACCTGATATAGAAATAAAATTACAATTACAACACCTATGGAAAAATTATTCTTTCCCATAGCGCAATAAAAACATAATTATAATATATATGTTAAGTTTTTAAAGAACGTGCAACGGCTGCTTTAATTTTAGCGGGTCCATCCTTTGGCAATTTGCACTTCTCTCCCGCTTTTGAAGCGAAATCCATAAGAAGACTTACTTTTACTAACTGACCATTTCCTCGGATACGCGCTTCAATTTGGCCAGCATCATTGACTTTTACGCGAGCAAAAAAGCCTGAATCTTGAATACGAATAGAAAAAGCACGCTCTTTTGAAGTATGCGGCTCTCCAAAAACATACATATAATGTTCATCATTCACGACAGGTTCTTTACCTGTTAATTCAATAACACAGGCATTAAATTCATCTATGAAGCTATTAGAACAGCAAATAACTTGCTTAAAATCATCCAAAGAAGCTTTAATCATTTTCTTACCTAACTCTTTTATAATTTTGATTTCAAAAACTTTACCACTCTTATTAAATTATGTCAATAGAAGAATTTGTTGACATAAACGTGTAGCTTTCTTACGATCTATTTATTATGGGAGGCACCAATAAGAAAAAATTAAAATGTGCCCTAGCAATAGTTTTAGCCTTTAACTTGAGTGCGTGTCATACGCCCTCGAAACATTTGGGCGGCTATATGCATAGTGTCACAACTTTTATCAAATCCCCGCTTAAAAAGCGTGGGCTTGCTACACGTGAAGCTCAGCTATTAAATAGATTATTTGGATATAAAATTAATACAGACAAAGTTGAGGTTTGGCTCTATGAAAGCCCCCATGAAACACTGATTGCAGACAGCTCCAAAAACATCATCCGTATTTTTGGTACAGAGAATTATTCCGATAATTACAGCGTAGAAGATAATCCAGATTTATATGGTGCTTTTATTTACAATGCGACTCTTGTTGCACAATATCAAAGCGATATTCAATGGCGTTTTAATAAGCGAATAACAAGCACAAGCTACACACTTGACCCAGATAAAAATATCAGCTTTTTTGAGTTCCATAAATTTGGTCGCTATCAACAAGCTGCAATCATGGAAGATTATGCGCGCCGCTTCACACACAAATCACATCAAATGAATCATATCAGAGAGCAAACAAACCCAGATAATTGCGATGCTCAACATATCCTGTCTTACACAGTTGAACAAAACTTCCCTCACGCAACGGCATTAAGACATCTTCTTTCTCCTGTTGCCTCACGTGATCTAACAGATAATGAAAAACTCTTTCTACGTACTTTTTTTCAAGGAGAAATTGTTAATTGGGAAACTGTTTCTCTAACACAGCAACCTATGTATTGTTATGATCGTACAGCCTCAACACCAAGTGCTGCAAATATTACATTTTGGGGCACAACAAATCACTCAGATGACTATACAACCGAAAAATTAAACCCTGTACTCTATCGCCTCTTTTTCCATGAGGCCGTGCACATCTGGCAAGCACAAAACAATTATAAATTCACCAATTGGAAACATGTAAATCCCGCAGGTAAATACCTTTATGAGCTTGATTTAGATAAATGGTCTTTTGATGATTATGAGGTTGAACAACAAGGACGTATTATTGAAGATTATGTCGGCATATATCTTCATCCTGCGCAAGAAGCTGGTACAGCCCGATTATCAAATCAAGAAAAACAACAATTACAAACACTCGTCGAAGATCGCTTTCCTGGTGCAAAAACAATGCGTTTAAAAATGCATACCCCCCGCCAACAAACCACACTTCATCCGAGTAAAAGAAAAACTCTTAGTTAGATTACAAAAAAGAGCCATTAATTACCCTAGAGGATAAGGCTTTCTCTTGTTTTTTTTTCAATTCATTGCTACAACAAAATCTGTTTAATTGATATTGTGCAGAAAGAAAAACTGATGACCCAAAATAGCGATACACTTAAAGATACAATTGCTCTGCCTAAGACAGACTTCCCAATGCGTGCTGGCCTCCCTCAAAAAGAGCCTGGCATTATTGATACTTGGTGGGAAAAAGGGACAAAAGGCGATCTATATGCACAAGCAATGGATGCGTTAAAAGATAAAGAAACCTTCCTCCTTCATTGGGGGCCTCCCTTTGCGAATGGTCATATGCATATGGGACACGCTCTAACTTATATTTTAAAAGATGTTATTATTCGCTCTCAAATGGGACTCGGTAAACGTGCACCATCTGTTACAGGATGGGACTGCCATGGACTTCCTATTGAATGGAAAGTCGAGGAAGAATACCGCAAACAAGGAAAAAACAAAGATGAAGTCAGTGTTTTAGAATTCCGTGAAGAATGTCGCCAATATGCCTCTAAATGGAAAAAAATCCAAGCTGAGGAAATGAAACGTTTTGGTATTTTCGCAGACTGGGACAACCCTTACCTGACAATGGACAATGAAAGCGAAGCTGCTATCGCCTCTGAAGTTTTGAAATTTGTTAAAAAAGATCTGATTTACTCAGCCCTACGCCCCGTAACATGGTCAGTTGTTGAAAAAACAGCGCTCGCTGAGGCTGAGATTGAATATAAAGAACATAAATCAACAACCATTTATGTGGCCTTCCCTGTCGTGGAAGCAAGCCATGATTTAGTAAAAGATGCCCATTTAGTCATCTGGACAACAACACCTTGGACAATTCCCGCCAACCGTTTAATCGGTGCGCATGAAAATTTAGAATATAGCGTTTTTGAAATCAATTCATTGGTTGAAGATGCAAAACTTGAAATGCCTCTAGGTAAAAAAGTTGTGATCGCATCAGCCCTTGCAGATACCTTTAAAACACATATTGGTGTTGAAGACTGGACGCTCCTTGGCACATTAAAAGGGGCTGAACTTATTGGCACACGTACTGATCACCCTTTTGCAAAAGAACATGATTATTATACAAGAGGCTCACGCGTTGTTCACGGTGATTTTGTTACAGCCGAGGCAGGAACTGGGCTTGTTCATATCGCCCCGAGCCATGGTAAAGATGACTTTTTCCTTGGTCGTGATAATGGTGTTGAGGCTGAGAACACAGTGCTTGATGATGGGACATATCACCCAGAAGTTGGCTTATTCGCTGGCCTTGATGTTTATAATGATAAAGGAAAAGAAGGCGCGGCTAATGGCGCTGTTATCAAAAAACTATTTGAAACAGGCTATTTGATGGGAAAAAGCTCTATGCGCCATGAATATCCGCATAGTTGGCGTTCAAAATCACCTCTTATTTTCCGCGCAACAGCGCAGTGGTATGTTGATTTAGACAATTCTGGTCTACGTCAAAAAGCATTAAAATCAATTGATGATACTGAATGGTTCCCTGCAAGTTCGAAAAACCGTATCCAAGCGATGGTCGAAGGTCGACCAGATTGGTGTATTTCCCGCCAACGTGTCTGGGGTGTGCCGATTGCGATCTTTACACACAAGATCAGTGGCGAGATTTTAAATGATGAAACAGTTCATAACCGCATCATAGACATCTTTGAAAAAGAAGGTGCCGATGCTTGGTATGGTCGCGATCCTCAAGATTTCCTAGGGGATAAATACAAGGCTGAAGACTATACACAAGTCCGTGATGTAATTGATGTTTGGTTTGAATCTGGCTCAACCCATGCTTTTGTGTGTGAAAAACGCAAGGACTTAAAATGGCCTGCTGATCTTTATCTCGAAGGCTCAGATCAACATCGTGGTTGGTTTCAATCATCCTTATTAGAGAGTTGTGGTACACGTGACCGCGCCCCTTATAACCAAGTTCTAACCCATGGATTTATCTTGGATAGTAAGGGATATAAAATGTCAAAATCTCTTGGTAATGTGATGGATCCATTAAAAATCTGTGATCAATATGGCGCTGACATTATGCGTTTATGGGCGGTTAATGCTGATTTCAGTGAAGATGTACGTATTGGAAATGAAGTCTTAAAACACCAAGCGGATCTTTATCGTCGCCTCCGTAACTGTCTCCGCTTCCTTCTTGGGAACATGGAGGGCTTAACACGCGATGAGCTTGTTGATATCAACAGCCCTGAGATGCCTGAACTGGAGCGCTTTGTCCTCCACCGCTTAAAAGAGATGGATGAATTGGTACGTTCACATTACAAAACATATGATTTGAACAAGCTATTCTCGACTCTACAAAACTTTTGTACGCTTGAACTCTCTGCGCTTTATTTTGATATTCGCAAAGACACGCTTTACTGTGATGCAAAAAATAGTTTCGAGCGCCGTGCAACTCGCACAGTACTAGCAACTATTTTTGAATGTCTCCTTACATGGCTTGCCCCTGTTCTTGTCTTTACAACAGAGGAAGCATGGGCGCTTCGTCCAACAGATCTATATGATAATGATGAGGGGAGTGTTCATCTACGCCAATTCCCTGAGCTTCCAGCAACATGGGAAAATAATGACTTGGCCAAAAAATGGGAACGTATTGCAGATATTCGCGCTGTTGTCCTTGGTGCTCTTGAAATTGAACGCGCTGATAAGAAAATTGGCTCATCTCTTCAAGCATCACCAACAATTTACGTCACAGATGCTGAAGATGCAGCCCTTTTAAATTCTGTCAATGTTGCCGATATTTGTATCACATCAACAGCAACCGTTGAACAAGGCGCCTTGCCTACAGACGCGTTTACCTTAGAAGACGTTCCAGGTATTGGTGTTGTCGCAGGTCTTGCAACAGGTGAGAAATGTGAGCGTTGCTGGAAAGTCTTAGAAGAGGTTAGCGAAGGGGATGTTTGTCACCGTTGTAGCGAAGCTGTTTCTTCTTTGAATAAGGCGGCTGCATAAAAATGATTGAAAAAAGCGCCCTTATCCGTGCTCTGCGGTTAAAATGCCCCAATTGTGGCGAAGGGGCGCTTCTCCATCATTTCATCAAAACGGTTGATCACTGTGATCATTGCTCAGAAAAATTAGGTCATATCCGCGCCGATGATGGGCCTGCGTGGCTCACGATCTTAATTGTCGGGCATATCGTTGTCCCTTTTATTGTGATGATGGTTGAGAATCAATGGCTCAGCTATGGCGGACAAGTTATCTCCGCAATCGCTCTAGCTCTCATAACCACCGCCCTGATCTTTCCCTTTAGTAAATCAATCTTCATTTCCATCCTTTGGAAACAAAAATAATTTTTATAAGAAAGCGAGATGATAACAATGCGTATCTATGTATTATTAGCCCTTTTTATAGCCTTTGCCCCCTATCACGCTCTGGCCTCAACAACCAGCTCTATTAGCTCGCCTGTTGTAACTGAGGGTGAAACATCGTTTGGCGCGCGTATTGGTTATAGTACAGCTGATAATGCCTCAAGTGATGATGAACGCTTACGTAGCCGCCTTCATATTGATCATGGCTTTACAGACTTTTACGCGACACGTCTTGTCATTGCTCAAGATGACCGCAAAGGGGATAGCTTTGAGCATGCCTCACTTACCCTTGAAAACCGTTTTCATTTCCTTAAAAAAGCCACACATGGCTTCGATTTTGGGTTAAAAGCAAATTACAGCTATAAAGATGGTGACAAAAAAGCTGATGATATTTCATTACAGTTTTATGAACGCATTCCTTATAAGAGGTGGGAAATTCGCTTAGGTCAGCTCTTTGATCATGAAATTGGCGAAGACTCTGAGCCAGGGATTACCGCACAATGGCGTATGCAGGCCATATATCCTGTTACAGAAACATTTAAAGCAGGGATTGAAGGCTTTCACAATTTTGGTAATTTAAGAGCACTCTCAGGCTATAATGACCAATCACATACAATAGGTCCTGTTTTTAAAGGTAAATTAACGGAAAACCTTGGTTATGAAACAGGATATCGCGTTGGTATTTCCAAATCAGCACCAGATCATTCTTTAAAATTCTTTGTGACACAAAAGTTTTAAAACATACGGAATCCTTGATCTAGGTCAACCCTCCATTCTTTGATATCCCTTATACTATAAGGGTAAGATGCGCTGAATATATCTCCGTATCTTACGATAACTATGTTATGGGCTAAAAAGCTTGTTTATTTAGTTTCACCATAATCAAGTTCTTTTTGAATTTGTATGGGCGGTATGACGCTAGATGATAGTAAGATCGTGAAGGTTGGTAAGATCTCGTTCACTAATTAATAAGCTTAATTTGAACAGGGAGTTTATTATGGTGGAGATGAGCGGGATCGAACCGCCGACCTCTTGCATGCCATGCAAGCGCTCTCCCAGCTGAGCTACATCCCCATAAACAGTGTTAACAAGGATAATTTTTCTGGTGTTTTTTACAAGCAAAAAATAATCAGATCTATAAATAAGGATAAACTCATGGGTATGATTGATTTTAAAGCGATTGATATTTTAAAACAGGATCTTGGTGAAGATATCTTGAAACAAGCATTATCACTTGTTCAAAAAGAGCTAGAAGAAGCCGATAAGATCTTTCATGAATGTCTTGAAAAACAAGATTATAAAACATTTAGCCGTAAAGCGCATTCCTTAAAAGGAAGCAGTATGAGCTTTGGGTTTTCAGATTTAAGAAATGTTCTCTTAGATCTAGAACAGGCCACACTCAATGATGACAATAATATCTGTCTCGACTCTATAAAAGACAAGTTAAATTTATTTAAAAATGAGCGTGATTACGTCCTAGCAGAAATTAATAAAATTTAAGCGTTATAAATCTTTTTTATTTGCTTCTAATTGCTCCCAACTCACTTTTTTACGATAAATTGTAGAGGGACTAATTTCCAATAAAGCCGCAGCCTTTGGAATATTACCTTCACATAAATTGATGGCATTCTCAATTGTTTCTTTTTCAACAACCCATAATGGTTTCACTTTTTTCTCGGACATAAAACCTCCCATTTCTGTCTCGTTATCTCCGAATGTCTGATTGTCTGATAGAATATGAATATCTTCTTCGTCATAAATATGTGGCTGATGATGTTTCACATCTTTCATCTGAGCTGGCAACATATCGTATGTGATCATATCCTTATCGTGTAAAACGACAATGTTCCGTATCATGTTTTGCAACTCTCTAATATTCCCAGGCCAATCATAGGCAAGCATGATTTGTTCTGCCTGCTCATCAAAAGCTTTAAATGCTTTCCCCTCTTCTTCGACAACTGTATGAAGAATGGAGTAAGCAATTTCGAGAATATCACCACCTCTCTCTCTTAATGAAGGTAGTTCGATTGGGATCACATGCAAGCGATAATATAAATCTTCTCTAAAATTTCCTGCTTTAACCTCTGCCATTGGATCTTTGTTTGTAGCGCAAACAATACGAATATCAGTGGTTTCTAGCTTATTTGATCCAACAGGCTGATATTGGCCAGTTTGAATAAACCTTAATAATTTTGTCTGAAGAGAGAGATCCATTTCACAAATCTCATCTAAAAATAATGTACCACCATCTGCCATCTTAGCTGCTCCTGCACGATCAGATATAGCGCCCGTAAAAGAGCCTTTAATATGGCCAAAAATCTCACTTTCAATTAAATCTTTTGGGATAGCCCCACAATTTAACGGTACAAAAGCACCTTTCGCACGCGGGCTTTGTTTATGAATTGCATTCGCCGTTACTTCTTTCCCTGTCCCAGACTCTCCTGTGATAAAGATGGTTGCTTTACTTGGTGCGGCATTCTCAATAATTTGATACACAGTTTGCATTTGCGGTGAAGACCCAACAAAACCATGAAATTCTTTACGGCGCACTTGTTTAAATTGTTTAACAATTTTGTGAAGATGATTTGTTTCGATGACATTATTAAGGGTAATTAATAACCGATCACCATTAAAAGGTTTTATAAGGAAATCGCGCGCGCCTAACTGCATCGCCTCCACCGCATTATTAACAGATCCGTGAGCTGTCATCATAACAATGGGAAGAACATTATCTAAACGTCGCATAACCTCCATCCCATCCATATCAGGGAGCTTTAGATCTAATAAAACAGCTTCAAAATCGTTCTGATTTACAGCATCTAAAGCCTCTTGACCTGTTTCAGCCAAAATAACGGTAAAACCACCTTTTTCAAGATAGCCTTGGTACACACGTGATAGAGATGGTGTATCTTCTACTAAAAGAATTGATCTATTTGTATGCAGATCCATAACGATAGTATGACCTTTTTCCTTACGACAAACAATTACAGGACAATAATTTTTATTATCATCTTTCCAAATTGTAAGACCACTTTGTTAAGAAACCTCTAAAGCGCTTGATAAATTCCAAAATCATAAAAAAAGCCCCCATACGCTAATATGAGGGCTTTTAATTTATCTAAAATAAGATGGTTATTCTCTTTGGCCTAAAATCATCATCAGATTTTGGAACAAAAGAACAAAATTTAAATATAGGTTCAAAGCCCCCATAACCGCGTATTTCGCGTTATTTTCTTCACCATTTGCAAGCATATATGTTTCTTTAATGCGTTGCGTATCATAGGCTGTCATACCTGTAAAAATGAACACCCCTAAAATAGACACAACCCAATGGATCATAGATGAGCCAATAAAGATATTAACAACACTCGCGATAATAATACCGATCAAGCCCATAAATAAGAATGAGCCAAAGCCTGATAAGTCTTTCTTGGTTGCATAGCCCCATAAGCTTGTCGCTAAGAACATACCAGATGTAATAAAGAACACGCGCACAATACTCGCGCCTGTAAACATCTCAAATAAAGACGCCATAGACAAACCAAAAAGGGATGCGAACAGATAAAAGCGTGTTTTAAGCTGAGCTGATGTTTTTGTCATCATCGCACGTGGTCCAAAACCGAACCAAATAAACGCCAATGGTGCAAATGCTACAACCCAAAATAAAGGTGTGCCAAAAATCATATTATAAAGCGCTGGGATTGAAACAACGGCTAAAGATGTTAAGGCTGTTACAACAAGCCCCATCCCCATTGTGTTATATACTTTCATCATATAAGAGCGCAAACCCTCATCAATATCAGCACGTGCGCCAGAAATAACTGGGTCTACTGTTTGCTGATTTCTTTCATTCCAATTCATGTATCTCTCCTTTTTGAGTTAAATAGCGGAAATCCTTAATCTCTTCCCTATTAATATAATAGCTACTACGTCGGTTTCAATCGAAATCGTACAGAAAAGATACGATTCATGTTTGCGTCCATCAAAAGACATGCTATAGCTAATATATGTCAATAAGAACAGGGTTTAATAAAGTCGCCAAATTGACGGGCGCAGCACTCAGATCAATGCTATGGTTTCCTAAAAACCGTTGGCAGTTTTCTTTTATGCTAGCTGTTTCTATTCTGGGTCAACCTCTTTTAAAATATACTTTTCCAACCGCAGAAGACTATGTTGCAAGCCGTGGCTATGCCCCAGAAATTGCCACACAACTAACTGGAGGAACAGAAACGCGTGTCTTTGAACAAGGGGCACACCGCGCGCTCTATAACTTTGTTGATATCGCGAATGTCCCTTTTAGGCTTTTTTTTGAAACTGTTGATCTTGTGGATGATGCCCTGTTTCCAGATAATGGGAGAAATTTTAATCCTGCTATTTTTTATCCAAAAAACAAATCTTCTTATATGACACCTACTCATTTACTATCAAATACCTGTAAGGTGCATATCAAAGAGAGAGATCATATTACATTACGGAATGATTTTAACCCCGAACGCGTTAAAGATTTTGTTGTTTTTCACGAACTTAAACATTGCTCTCAAGAGCCTTCAGAAACACTTATAGAAGACATCATGAAAGAAAGTGAGGCTGATCTCGCGGCGGCAAACCTATTAATCCCCCTTGGTCAAGAAGACCTCGTTAAAAGCATTCTCTTTTACCGCGCAATTACAAATCTCCAGCATGATGACACTCATGAAACATCTCTCTATCTATATATGCACCTCTACACAGATATAGAACCAACACCAGAAATTATATCACGAGCGAAACATGATCTTGTTCAATATTTAAATAGAGATGATTCCGAATACTATCTTTATAACAACATATCCCTTTATGGCTTTTACCGCATATCTATCGCAATGTTCATATTAGATGCAATAGAGAACAAGGAAACGCCTTTTTTGCCATCTCCAGAAATGATTAATCGCGTTTATGAAAGTCAAAAAAAGCGACAACCCGCCCCAAAACCGCCATTTAACAACAGTTAAATATTGGCCTATTCCTATCATTAAATATCTATATTTCAAATTTTATGGGAAATTTACTCTTTGTTAAATTATCTCGAGCATAATGTGATTTATGCAAACAAGACGAAAGCAAAATTTTAGGACATTTTTCGTCGCAGAGGGATAAAAAAGAGTAAATGAAAGGGTCACTATAATGGCACAGCATAAAGAACACTTAAAAGATCTTGTACCAGAAGATTGCGTCGCAATTAATGAGATTATAGATTATGCACAGGAATTAGCCGAACGCGAGAAAAAAGAAGGCTGGGAAAAATTCCAAGATGCAAACCGTTGTCGTACACCTTTATCACGTCAATTATCATCAATTATTACCGGTCGCCTAGAAAAGGGCTGTAGCTGGTATGATTTTGCCCCAGACTCAGCATGGGTTTCAGAAGGCAAGATTGATGATGTATCACTTAGAATTTTTAGAGCTGCTGAGCTATACTCACGCTCTATCAATCCGGGAAAAGGGATGCACTACCATGATGCTTTTGCATGTTTGGTAACAGCCTGTACAACAGACCCGCAGATTCATGAAAAAGTCGAAATCGTAAGACGCAAAGCGCTGGAAACAGGCTTGCTTGACGCAAACCGTCAAGGATTTCATGAATATTCAATACAAACAATGGATGAACTCAAGAAAACAGTGGAGGCATAAAAATGAAACTAGATGCATCATTATCAGTAGAAGATCTACGAGAAAAAACAAATAAAATAACAGCGAATATTGGTAAAGGTGAGCTCTCAGCTTCATTTGGTGGTCCAAGATCAAATCGCCATACATCACCGAATGAGCCAAAACCGAAACAAGCGAATTTTCAATAAACTACAAACTTTCACCTTTTAATAATTTTGGGGCTTTTGGGCTTTTGATGCCTGAAAGCCCCATTGCTTGTCGCATGAAAAAGCGTTTCGCAAAAGGCGTACGTTCCACAAGTCCCAACCCAATTTGACGCGCCCAACGGATCGGCGTGATGTTATTCGAGAATAACTTATTTAAGCCGTCTGTCGCCACCATCATGGTTTTATTATCAACTTTGCGACGACGCTCATAATTCATCAATAATCTGTCTGAGCCTATATCCAAACCTAAACGATGACCTTCAACAATGAGTTCTGCTAATAAAGCAACATCCCGCATTCCTAAATTAAGACCTTGTCCCGCAATTGGATGCATACGGTGAGCCGCCTCACCTGTTAAAGCAACACGTGGCCCAATATAAGATTTTGCATGTTGTAATGTGAGAGGGTAAGAGAATAGATCACCCTCTATTTCAACATGACCTAACTGATCTCCAAAATGAGCTTGGAGTTCTTTATTAAAATCTTCTTTTGATAAATTCATATAATAAGAGGCTTGGTCTTCACCTGTATCATTATTATGAACCGTCCAAACCAGACCTGATCGTTTTTGCCCGCCTTTTTCATCATACATCGGCAATATTGCAAAAGGTCCATCAGGTAAGAAATGCTCCACTGCAATAAATTCATGATCGAGTTCATGTTTGACACAACAAACAAGAGCTGATTGACCATAGCCCCAACCTTTTGTTTCAATACCACACCATTCACGAAGAGATGAGTCTTTGCCATCCGCACCAATAAAGAGAGAGGCTTTGACCTTGCCTTTTTTCTCCAATGTTAAAATATCGCCATCCAGAGAGGTCGCGGTATCAGGTGCTAAGAAATCAATATTTTTCTGCTTTAAGATATATTGAACAAAGCGATAACGCATCAAACGATTTTCAACAATCCAGCCAAAAGCCTCATTGCCGACTTCTCTATGGTCGAAATGTAAAAATAAAGGAGAATGACCATCAGCCACCCGTATTTCATCAATCGGACAAGCGTCTTTCTCGAGTAATGACCAAAGGCCTGCCGCTTCTAAAACACGGCGTGTACCAAGTGAAAGCGCTGTTGTACGGCCATCAAATTCTTGCTCCACCATTTTCTTAGGGTCAAAGCGTTCCACGAGAGCAATCTTGAGGCCATAACGTCCCAACACACCAGCAAGACTAAGCCCCATCAATCCACTTCCAACAATCACGACATCATACTGTTTCATATCTCATAATCTCCTTCTCTCCAAAATACGCTCGAGCCAAAGGAACTGCAAGCCCTGATTATCAAATATTGACATAGAAAGACCTGTTGACTTTATGAAAAGTAAAACTTATGATACTTAAAATTAAAATATCGTAAAGTGAGGCTTTTAATGGATATAGATCAATGGATTGAGTTATTAGAACTTAGCCCTTCTATCAAAAATTATTTTAACGCTCAATCTATGACTCATAGAGAGTCTTATGATGCCTACACACACTTAGAGGCAACACCTTTATCTGTTTCCAAACGCTATCTCGTTGAATTTAATGCGATCAATATCGCCTATACAGGGCTAGCATTAACAATGGCATCCATTGGAAATCCTATGCTCGGCATGGTATGTGCCGGGTTAATTGCACATAATTGTTTGAGAGGATTTATGGATCTTAGATATGCTGGCTATAATAAAATTAAACATTTATCAGAGCAATTTGAGGAAACTGGACAGCTTCAAAAACTAGATGAAAGTGTTAAGCGAAGTTATTCAAGCTTTCTCCTTAGACAATAAAAAAACGCCGCATCAAAAAGAGCGGCGTTTTTTTTAAATTAAATCTTGATGTTATCCTGTAGTGTCTTGGACAATTGGTTCATCATCAACCATCTCAATCAAACCGTTTGGATAGACGTGGAACTGCGCAGAGAAAAGCGATGTTCCGTAATAAACCATACCGCTACAGTCGAATTTACCATCAGCCGTCATACCGTTAAATGTTGCCTCAGTAACAGAGTCATTAATCAGCTCTTTAACCTCTGGACGAATACTTTCTGGTAATTTTAACGTGCTTGGATCTTCTGCAATTAAGAAAGGTCCTTTATCACCATGAACAAAGAAGCAGAAGAAACGTAAATATTCCAATACGTTTTCCTCGGTAATATAAATTTTAGCTGTGTGGTTCACTTCGTGAATAGGAGTACTCATCCCATTTAAACGGTAAAAATTCCCGCCATATCCCAAAAAGAATAAAGGTCCGAAATTTGGGCCCCAACTTTGATCTTCTACTTTAATAAGCGCTACTTTTTTGTAAAAAGACTGTGGCTGCCAAGCAACTTTTGTTGTTGATGGGTTTGTCGCATATTGACCATCAATCGGTGATACTTTTTCTAAGAATTCGTTTAAATCTTTACCTTGAATGAAATTCCAAGTTCCGTTTTCAAAAGGTGATGTCATTGTGTTGGTTCATCCTCTGTTGGTTGTGGCTTTTCTGTGAGTTCTTCATTTAATGAAAAATCATAATCATATACAAAATCAGAGTCTACAGATTTTAGTTTCTCTTGCAAGGGAAGATCTGCATATTGTGTTAAATGGTCTATTAATGATGTATTTTCCTCACCAAAGTCCCCACTATACCAATCATAAAATGAAGATATCGTTAAAATTCCTTCAGATGAAACTGAAACCGTATAGGGATGATTAATATAATCACGAATGATCGTATCAATATGCGTGTCAAAACGTTCTGGGGTCCAAGCATAGGGCTGAATATAAGGGCTCCCAATATGTGCAGAATGAAGGGTATATAAGATACGTGGATCACGCCAAATAGGGCGTAAGATTAAGTTCTTAATATCACTAAGAGAGACTTGATATCCCTCAATTGTTAAAACTTTTTGTTGCCAAGGGCCTTCTCTAAACAATTCAGGTGACAAATCAATATCTTCAACAGATGCCACAGGGTAATGGTTCAAAACAGATTTAATCACATAAGCATTATATAAATTAATCCAATAAAAGAGCTGTTGCTCGCGGGGATAGATACTAATCGGTAAGGCTTCTAACGTATTTAAGTAGGCCTCTAAAAGCTCTTCATCTTCTTGTGTTACCTCTTTGTAACGAAGCTTATTCACATAGCCTAGCGCGACATATTTTTTTAGAAAATCATCAAAAACAGAATGATCAATCACAGCTTGTTCATTTGCATCATCATGCGCTTCCCAAACACTCCATAATTTTGCTTCTTGATAGGCGTATGTTATCGAGGATGTTACAAGACAAACACAAAAAAGAAAACCAACACCAAATATAAATCTAAATTTCATCACATCTCCATCTTACCCAAATTGATATAAAAACCGAACTATTTTTTTCATAGAATCGGTGAACAATTTACTTTTGAAATAATCACCTGCGGCTTGTTTTACACCCTCACCATAGGTACATGCTGGTGCTATATAACCTGCTAGATCAGCGATTTTCATTTTTTTATTAATAGCGAGCGTGAGGAGTTGCACCGTTTCAGCGGCATGAGAACCAACAACAGCGCCACCTATAATGCGTTTTTTATAAGCTATGATTTTTACCATCCCTTCCGGTCGACGCTCAACACGGGCGCGATCATTATCAAAATATGGCCACCTTAAGAAGGTTAAATGTTTTTCCTTATAATCAGCGCGTGCTTGGGCTTCTGTCCTCCCCACTTGCGCAAGTGCAGGGTCACTATATGTCACGCGTGGCACAGAATTATAATGAACCTTAGCGGGAAGCTTAAAAAGCATATTCTTAATAACAACAGAAGCCTGATAAGGGGCAACATAACTAAATTCAGGCGCGCTAATACATTCTCCCAAAGCATAAATATGTTTTTTATTTGTCCGCAATTTCGTATCCGTTTTGATACCTGTTGATGTATAACTAATCCCTGCTTTCGATAACCCTAAATTAGCGATATTTGGTTTCCGTCCTGTTGCCACCAAAAGATGAGAATATTTTGTACTTGCTAGATATTCAACAGAATCTGCATGGCGATAATAGACTTCTTTCTTAGCTATTTTCTCAATATCAGCATGTTCAATAAGGGTCACACCTTCTTCAATCAGTTTTTTCCGAACAATTTCAACTAATTCAGGATCTTCTTTTGATAAAAGCGTACCTCTGGATAATAGGGTTACATTAACCCCTAACCGCCTATGGGCTTGTGCCATCTCAATTCCAACAGGGCCGCCCCCAATCACGACGAGATGGTCTGGCTTATCTTCTAACGTAAAAATTGTTTCATTTGTATAAAACTCTCCCTCTACTAACCCTGGAAACTCCGCAACATCTGGGATTGATCCTGTGGCGATCACAAAATGCTTTGCGTGAATAGTGAAATCTTCATCTTCAATCGCAACTAAATGTTCATCCCTGAAATATGCACTCCCATGATAAATATCGATCCCTAGCCCTTCATAACGATGAGTGGCATGCATAGGTTCAATCTGTTTAATGACATCAAATGCGTGTTGATGCGCCTGTTTATAATCAATTTCTAATGTTTTATAAGAAACACCAAAAACGTCGCTTTGTTGAGCATCATATGCTTTTCTTGCCGCTGCTATTAGAGCTTTGGCAGGAACTGTTCCATAACTTAAGCATTCGCCTCCTATTTTATGTTTTTCAATCATTGCTGTTTTTAACCCCAGCATAGAACAAGCAGCCCCGACAGCAAGACCTCCAATTCCTGATCCGATAATACAAACATCGTATTTTTTTACACTTTTAGACATGATTTAAGCAATAAGCCTTTCTTTTTAGCACTTTGACTGAAAAATTATTTGACAAAATACTGTTTTCCCCTTATATGAACAGTTCAAATGATTTTTTATGGTCGTTTTCTTATCAGACACTTAAATTTAGTCTGATTAAAGAAAAAAAGAAAGAGGCCTTTTAAATAGTTAAAGACTTAAAGGATGGTTTAAGATGAAACGTACTTTTCAACCTAGCGTTATTAAACGTAAGCGCCGTCATGGTTTCCGTGCTCGTATGGCTACAAAAAATGGTCGCCGTATTTTAGCAGCTCGTCGCGCAAAAGGTCGTAAGCGTCTTTGCGCTTAAAAAAACGTCAAGATTTTTTGAATACCGCTCGCTTAGGGCGTAAATGGGTAACAAAGTCATTTGTTATCCAAATTCTTGATTCCCCAGACTTAGAAACAAGCCTCATCGGATTCACAGCCACAAAAAAACATATCGGTAATGCCGTTCAACGTAATCGTGCAAAAAGAAGATTACGCGCTCTGTGCGATCACTATCTCTCTTTAATCAATAAAAAACCACCGCATCAAATTGTCTTAATCGCCCGCGAGGAAAGTCTAACGCTTCCTTTCGAACAAATGGTCAAGGATTTCTCTTGGGCGTGGAGTCGCTTATTTGAGGAAAAAAAGAGTGATTAAAAAAATACACTTTTATATATCACTCCCTTTTTTATGGGTGTTTAAAACACTCATTTTAACCTATCGTTATTGTATCTCGCCCCTTATTCCAGCCAGATGTCGTTTTGACCCCACCTGCTCAGGCTATGCCCTACAAGCGCTTGACCGTTTTGGCCCCTTTAAAGGCGGGCTTTTAACATTAAAAAGGCTTTGCAAATGTCACCCATGGGGAAGTTATGGTTATGACCCTGTTCCAGAAAAAGAAGAGAAAAACTCTTAAAAAAGATATTGTCCTACTGTTTTAAAGTGGTGTAAAAACAACTAACCACAAATGATTTGATAAGAAAACTTAAAAAGAAGAGAAAAAATTATGAGCTTCTCCCCAAATGGTAAACCGCATCACAATGATAATAAAAATCTAGGGATCGCGATTGTTATTTCACTTGTTATTCTAGGGTTATTTCATTACTTCTATGAAAAGCCACGCTTAGAACGACTAAAAGCAGAACGTCTTGTTCAAGAACAATTACAAGATGAGGATGCGCAGGTAACAGCACAACCAACCGCGCATTCTGCTAAAATTAAAAAAGCACCAGCCAACACACCTAAAATCAAAATCTCAACCCCTACATTAGAAGGGCATCTTGATTTACAAGGCGCGCGTCTTAATAATTTAAAATTAAAAAACTATAATGTGTCTTTAACAGATGAAACACCTGTTCAGCTTCTAGCTTCTACAACAGATGAATATCCATATTATGGTGAGTTTGGTTGGCTTGGTACAAATCCACGTATCGCTATTCCAACGCATGAAAGCGTTTGGCGCTTAAGTCCTAAAAGTGCAAAAGAATTAACCCCAACAACACCTGTTACCTTAGAATGGAATAATGGGGCAGGGTTAATTTTCTCACAAACGATTAGTTTAGACGAAAATTACCTCTTCCAAATTACACAACATGTCGTCAACAAAGGTCATGAATCTGTCACACTTTTCCCTTATGGACTTGTATCACGTCACAATATTCCACAAGATTATGAAGGACTTTTCATTGTTCATGAAGGGCCTGTTGGCTATTTAGATGGCGCTTTACAAGAATATTCTTATGGTGATATCCAAGATGACCGTGAAATTACTTTCAAAGACCAAGGCGGATGGATTGGCTTTGGGGATAAATATTGGCTGACTGCTCTTTTACCTGACCCCGCGCGTTCTCATGAGTTTAGATATGCTTTCACAGGCTCTGAGATGGATGATCGTTATCAAACAGATTACCGCGGTGACGCTGTAACACTGGCACCAGGCACGCAAGAAACGTTGACTACACATTTCTTTGCTGGGGCGAAGCATTTAGACCTTCTTGATACATATGAAGAAAAGCTAGGCATCCAACATCTTGATCTAGCGATTGATTTTGGGTGGTTTTACTTCATGACAAAGCCTTTCTTGGCTCTTATCAACTTTATCTATGGTCTTGTTGGTAATTTCGGGATCGCAATTATCGTATTCACAATTTTAATGCGTCTTTGTTTATACCCATTTGCTAATAAAACATTCCGTTCTATGGCGCGTATGAAACAAATATCACCTAAATTATTAGAAATCAAAGAGCGCTACAAAGACGATCGTATGAAACTTCAAGAAAAGATTATGGAGCTATATCAAAAAGAAAGGGTCAGCCCTTTCAGTGGCTGTATGCCAATGCTGATTCAGATCCCGATTTTCTTCGCTCTATATAAGGTATTATATGTCACGATTGAGATGCGCCAAGCGCCTTTCTTTGGCTGGATCCAAGATCTCTCTCAGCCTGATCCAACAAGCATCTTTAATTTATTTGGCTATCTACCATTTGAACCATTCTCATTCTTGATGATTGGTGCATGGCCCTGTTTAATGTGTTTAACACTTGTAATACAACAACATTTAAATCCAAAATCTCCTGATCCTATTCAGGCAAAGATGATGGCTTTCTTCCCTTTCTTTATGACGTATATTTTGGCTAATTTCCCAGCAGGGCTTGTGATTTATTGGACCTTTTCTAATATCTTCTCTGTTGCGCAACAAGCTTTCATCATGAAGCGTATGGGGATGCCAGTAGGGCGTCGCGCCCACGCAAGAGCCGAAGCTGCTAAAAATAAAGATTAAATAAAAAAGCCCCGATTTATGTCGGGGCTTTTTAAATAACTATTAAGGCTTACACTTATCTTGATTTGTCGTATATCTATACGGTTTTTTAGCTTCTGGAATAAGACCTCTTGCATCTAAATAATGATAACACACCAAATCAATTATCTCTTTTGCTTGAGCAACAGGGGCACAAAAAACATCACATTTAATCGAATCCATACGTCCAGCCACTTCATTAACATTCTTTTGATTTTTTAAAACTGTTTCTAAACGGAATATCACAGAATCATCCATAAATTCACTAACATGTACTTTCAAACTATGTGTTTCGATATCTAAACCAATGCTAATAAACATTCGATTAATATTATTAAATTCTATATGTGATAAAGATAACATTTGTGTATTAATACTTCCATTTCCATTAACAGAACCAAAAGTCGTGCGAGCCATGTTTACCTTAGTATAGATTTCTGGATAATTTTCTTGCAACATTTCCTGCATCGAAAGCATATATTTAAGCGCTTCTGCTGTATCATTCTCATATGATGCAAGTGTGTTAAACATATGGCGCTCTACTGCTGATACATTATCTTGATCGACCGTATTTAATGGCATTTAATTTCTCCTTTATGAAACAATTTTTAACTTTTGAGATCTTGGTTGGATGCTTGGCGTTTTTTCATGTCCCATAGCGCGTAAGTAAAGAATTGTTGTCTTTTTCATGATATCTTTGGCGCGAGAAATTGGAAAATTAAACGTCATTGATCTTGTTGAACCATCGACATTAGCTTCAATACCACCTTGTGTTTCCAAATAGTTTGATAAAAGATCCATTGCATCATTTAATTCTGGATATTTTACATTTACTTTTTCGTTACTATAAACTGGCTTTGTCAATGTAATAGAAAACACATGACTTACTGGATGCACAGACATCTCTATTTTACCTGTTGCAAAAAAAGTTTTTAACCTTTCACCTTCAGGTACTTGACCTGATTTATGAGCTTTAAAATTTTCTTCTGTTGCTATTTTTAAACTGTGAATATCAGAGAAAGTTTTTGGAACAACATAAGGAGTTTTTTCAATAAGGTGTATTTGGTGTTTTTGAATAGTCGAACATAAGCCAGATTTAACAGCATCAGGTTCATAAGAATGCGGAATGTGGCATGTTTCATATTTAGTTAAGGCTTGCGCTAAAAAGCGCATCTCTTGAATTACACGTTGTGCTTCATTATCTTCTGTAGCCGCGGCTCTAAAGAGGTCTTCTAAATATTCTTTTTTGTCTGCTGGTGTCATTTTACATCTCCCATTCAATTAATTTCCGTAAAATACATCAGGTGTGTTGGTTATGTCAAGCGAATTAATTTATTCTCTGAGAAATAAGAGATGAAAATAGGTCTAAGACTTGATTTCTGGCTGTCGCTTTACGATATACAAGCGCTATGGTTCGTTGAGGGATTGGATCTTTGAAAGGAATATAGACCAAATCTGGGTCTTCTTGTTGAATCGCAATTTTAGGCATAAGGGTCACAGATGGACCGAATTTGATCATTTGTCTGAGGGTTTCAAGACTGGTCGCCTTAAACTCATCTTGTTCATGCGCACCGCTCATATAACAAATATCTAGGGCTTGATCACGCAAACAATGTCCTTCTTCTAATAAAAGAAGTTTTTGATCCTTTAAATCTTTTTGATCAATCTTTGCCTTTTTAGCCAAAGGATGTTCTTTAGAAGCGGCCAAATAAAACACATCTTGAAATAAAGGCACAGCTTCCAACTCTGCATCATCAACTGGAAGAGCAATAAGCGCCGCGTCCAATTGCCCTCTTTTCAATGTATCAATTAAAACAGCCGTTTTTTCTTCAACCAAGATTAAATCAATATTAGGAATTTTATCGCGTACCAACGGCACAAAGAAAGGCCAAAAATAAGGTGCTAATGTTGGAAAAGCCCCCAACTTGAACGTGCCTGAAAGCGGATCTTCACATACACGTACAATCTCTTTTAAATGAGAAACTTCTTGTAAAATTTTACGCGCTTGTTCTACAACCAGCTCACCTGTTTGTGTAACCAAGACTTTTTTATTCGTGCGCTCAAATATTTTCACACCTAGAAAATCTTCAAGCTTTCTAATTTGGTTACTCAGTGCAGGTTGCGACACATAACATTGATCAGCAGCCTTAGAAAAATTCTTCAGCTCAGCAACAGCGACAATATACTCTAAATCTCTTGTATTCATAAAAGTAATTATAACAATAAAAACAATCAATTGTATATATAATAAAATTATTGCTAGAGTGACGACATAGAGATAATCTCTAACACAGTAACCGATGCCATGAGGGCATCTTAATAATGAATTATAGTTATGAGGAGTAACAACATGACAACAAAAATCGGCGTAGGCGATCAGTTCCCTGAATTTGATCTTACAGCAGTTGATGGTAAGCCTTTTGCAGACATCACAATTGACAACGTATTTACACAAATCACAGATAAAAGCTTTGATGGTAAGTGGAAAGTAATCTTCTTCTATCCAAAAGACTTTACTTTTGTATGCCCAACAGAGATTGCTGCTTTTGGCGATCTTAACGAAGAATTTGATGATCGCGACACTGTTTTAATGACAGCAAGTGTTGATAGTGAGTTCACACACTGGGCATGGCGCAAGCACCAAGATGAGCTTCGCGATCTACCAATCCCAATGTTATCAGATATTAAGCGTGAATTATCAACAGCTCTTGGTATCTTGGATAAAGATGCTGGTGTGTCACAACGTGCGACATACATCATCGATCCACAAGGTATCGTTCGCTTCACAATGGTTACAGACCTAAGCGTTGGTCGTAATCCAAAAGAAGTTCTACGTATCTTAGATGCGTTACAAACAGATGAGCTTTGCCCATGTAACTGGAGCAAAGGTGAAGATACAATCGATTTACAAGCAGCAACAGCGGCTTAACGACCCTTAGAGAGGTACGCTTTCTCCTCATCTTTGAACAGCGTACCTCTCGCCCCTTTCAATAAATCCCACACTTTTAATAAGGAGAAAGACCCATGTCTCTTGAAACATTAAGACAGGCAATGCCCGACTATGCCAAAGATATTAAATTGAACCTCAGCAAAGTCCTAAGTGAGGATGGCGCAGAAGGATTAACATTAAACCAAATTTATATGACGGCGCTTGCGTCAAGCTATGCCACCAAAAATGAAACAGTCATTAAAGCCATCACTGAGGAAGCTTCAGAAACATTATCAGACGCTGAAATCAATGCTGCAAAAGCAGCTGCGACAATCATGGGGATGAATAATATCTATTACCGCTTTGTCCATCTCTCAAGCGATAAGAGCTACGCAACTATGCCAGCCAATCTCCGTATGAATGTGATTGCCAATTCTGGTGTTGATAAAGTTGATTTTGAGGTGATGAGCCTTGCTGTCTCAAGCATTAATGGCTGTGGCATGTGTATTGACTCTCATGCCCAAATGCTTGAAAAAGCTGGTCTGAATAAAACAGGTATCCAATCTTCAATCCGTATTGCAGCAACTTTGAGTGCAGCGGCACAAGCACTTGTGATTGAGGCGATTTAAACCAGCTAAAACTAGACTCCAATCACAATTTCCCGTAAAAGAACATCATGAGTGATCTTTTTTATGATGTCATTGTGATTGGAGCTGGTGGGGCTGGATTAATGTGCGCTGCAACCGCAGGACAACGCGGGCGCAAGACTCTTATCCTTGATCATGCACAAGAAAAACGCCTCGCTGAGAAAATTAGAATATCAGGAGGTGGGCGCTGTAATTTCACGAATATCTACGCAAGCCCCGATAATTATCTCTCTGAAAACCCGCATTTTTGTAAATCTGCCCTTAAACGCTATACACAGCATGACTTTATTGCCCTTGTGGAGCGTTATAACATTCCCTATCACGAAAAAACCCTAGGCCAACTTTTTTGTGATCGCTCGGCAAAAGACATTATTTCAATGCTTTTAAGTGAATGCGATAAAGGAGGCGTTACGCTTCAAGCTGAAACAAATATCATCGATGTTCAAAATAATGAGACTGGATTTACACTTCACACAAATAAACAAACTTTTACATGTGAACATCTTGTGATCGCAACAGGTGGGCTTTCTATTCCTAAAATTGGCGCAACAGGCTTTGGTTATGAGATTGCTGCGCAATTTGGATTAAATATTATTCCAACACGCGCAGGCCTTGTCCCCCTAACCTTTGATGAAAATACTTTATCATGGAGCAAAGAACTCGCCGGTATTTCACTAGATGCAAGCACCCATTATCAAAAAACTTCTTTCCGCGAAGGGATTGTCTTTACCCACAAAGGCATCAGTGGTCCTGCGATTTTACAAATTTCCTCTTATCTGCCAGAGGGCGCAGATGTGACATTAAACCTATGTCCAGATAATGATATTGAAGCTCTTTTAAAAGACGATCGTGAGAAAGGCGTGAAGCAAGAGGCTCATAACCGCCTGACAGATATCTTGCCAAAAAGATTGGCACATATGATCTGCCCAGAAGGCTTAAAGATAGCAGAACTCTCAAATAAAAGAATTACAGAGATCGCGAGTAAAACTAATCATTGGCTTATCACCCCAACTGGTACAGAAGGCTATCGCACAGCAGAAGTTACTTTGGGCGGTGTTGACACAGATGAAATATCATCAAAAACATTTGAAAGTAAAAAAGTCCCTGGCCTATATTTTATTGGTGAAGTTTTAGACGTCACAGGCCATTTAGGAGGTTTTAACTTCCAATGGGCATGGTCATCAGGCTACTGTGCTGGCACTTATGCTTGAAATTTTTCAGAGTTGTCTAAATGCGGTTTCATTTTTACACGCACATAATGCGCCACCGCGCGATCAAAAACCGATCTTGCTTGTGATAACGGAACACGAATTTGATCGATCGTATTTAATGATTTTTCAAAAGATAAACTATTATAAGCAATCGAACTAGAAGCATTATAAATTGGCGTGACGCCTATAGAAATTGTTTCACTGGGATTATAGCCCACCGTTTCTCTGTTATATAAAAGCGCCTGCATTTGAAGGTCATTCATTAGGAAATAAGATATAAGGTCTTTCCCGATATTTCCTGTGGCTTTTAATCTTAAAACATAATCTTGGTTTAAAGTGATTGTTAAACCAGAAAAAGTAAAACCGAAAATAACATCATTGCCAACAATATCTCTTACACCCATCTCTGGAAGCTCTGAAATTTTTGATACAAGATCTGTGGCATGAGCTTTTAAAGACTCTGCTATCTCTTGCTCTTTATGGATGACAGTAAAAATATCTTTTAGCTGTGCTTGTATTCTTTCATTATCCATCAAGGGCCCCTTTCGGGTGCAGCTGTTTAGGAGGACATTTTAAGCGTAAATAATGAGCAACAGCCTTGTCCAGATATGTTTGTGCCTGATCTAGTGGCACACAAATCAGATCAATGCCCTTTAATAAACTTTGCGCTTTAAAATCTATAGCAATCGGGGCTGCCGCATTATAAAAAGGTGTAATAGACAACGTTGCTCCATGAGAAGCTGCGTTCCCATTTCTTTCTCTCAAAATAAATTGAGAATTTTGATCATTCATTACAAAGTTTCTGATCGTCGCTTTGGCAAATACCAACTCTTTATCCGATGTATTATTATATTTATCTGCACGTATATTTAGAACAAAATCATACCCTAAATAGAGTAACAAACCGTCGATTCTGTATGAAAACATAGAGTTAGAGACATCTTTCTGTTCACAAAAAACCGTATCACCATAACTCGATTGAATAAATTCAATCAGCTGCTCTATACGCTCTTGTACTGCATATGCTTTTGCTCTCTGTTCATCCACAGCGTTAAAGATTGTGTCTAATGGATCGGTTTGTGAATCACTTTCATAAACGGGCATGACTGGCTTAGCCGCAACAATAGGCGCGCTCCTCTTTTAATTATACTTTAATTGAGGATATGCTATACATAATAGTAAATTATGTCAATAATTTACTTAAGGTTTTAAGCTAACACCGCGATGAGATAAAATATGAGCGAAGGTGGCGCGCATATAATTATCGGCATGTTCAATGGGGACAATTACTGTTTTAGGGGCATCAACAGAATGTGCAATCGTTGACACAACTTGTTTCGCCCGTGTTTGGAATGTTTGTCCTAAACTATCTTTTAAACAAATTTGTGTTTCTTTGGCATCACGGTTGAAAGATAAAGCACGCATGATGTTTTTTGCTTTCCTAGATGCTTTACCCGTTATTGTGATCTCAAGTAAATTATCATGACCGAGCCTAAGCGTCACACCATCAAGTGTGTAAGAAACTTTATAACTTGATGATTTATTCTCACGCACTTTAACAGCTGTATGATGGTCTTTGATATAGGCTACATATTTTCTCATATCAGAAATGAGGCCTGTGACTTTAGAATATTCGCTCTCAACCGCTGTAAAGATTTTTTGTAATTCTGGGGCATTGCCTTGTGACATCTTACTCTCCTTGTTCTTTTTTTTAATTGATAAGGATCTATAAAACACCACAAACTAAAATATGTCAATCAGATCACATAATAAAAAGCCCCGATTATTATATCAGGGCTTTTTAAAAATAAATGAATTAAGGCTTAAGCAGCTTTTTTAGTTTTCTTCGCCTTTGGTTTTTCTTCAACCACAGGCGGTTGAACCATATGAACTGAACGCTGAGGAAATGGGATCTCGATATCAGCTTTATCAAGCGCCATTTTTAATTCACGTGTTAAGTCCCATTTTGTTTGCCAGTAATCACCTGCATTTAACCAAAAACGCGCTGTGATATTCACTGATGAATCACCTAAACTATCCACAAACACATTGAGCTCAGCAGGCTCACTTAAAACGCGTTCATCAGAACTTACAACTTTTTTAAAGACAGCAATGGCATCATCAATATTATCACCATATCCGATCCCACATTGTAAGTCTAAACGACGTTTGCCATTCACTGAAAAGTTTTTAATAGGTGCGCCCCAAATATCGCTATTTGGAATAATAATTTGAACATTATCAATTGTTGAAAGCTCTGTCACAAATAATCCTAAATGCTGAACTGTTCCCATGTGCCCTCCTGTATCAACAAATTGACCAACACGGAATGGGCGGAAGAATAACAGCATAACACCTGCTGCGACATTACTTAATGTGCCCTGTAACGCTAAACCAATCGCTAAACCGGCAGCACCCATTACAGCAATCAAGGATGTTGTTTCAACGCCAAAACGTCCTAAAACAGCAACAACCGTTACAGCTAAAATAATATAACGCACTAAGCTTGATAAAAAACCTGTAAGGGTTGGATCAGAATTTCTAACTTTACCCAAAGCTTTCGCTGTTAAGCGTTTTGCCCAGCCAGCAACCCACCAACCAAGGATAAGAAC
Organism: uncultured Rickettsiales bacterium; assembly: GCA_950054255.1. Taxonomy (GTDB): domain Bacteria; phylum Pseudomonadota; class Alphaproteobacteria; order Micavibrionales; genus CATLOR01. The sequence continues at coordinate 252,317 of CATLOR010000001.1, forward strand.
AATAATAGCTCCTAACACTTCGATACCATAGGTTGTCATATAAGTCATGATTGTTTCTGTTGTTGCGTCTAAATCTTTTTCTGAAATACCAAATTCTTCAAGCATCTTCTCTCCTTACATGGTTGTTTGGTTATGCATATGGGTTATTTGATGTTCGTAGGGTAATACGAATAGGCACAGCAGGCAAATCAAATCTCTCGCGCAGGCCATTTGAAATATAACGTCTATAGCTATCAGGCAGTGCGTCTGGCCTTGAAACCCACATCGCAAATGTCGGTGGGCGTGTTTTAATTTGTGTCATATATTTAATTTTATTAGGGCGACCCGCCACAAGCGGTGCAGGGTGTGATTGCGTCATCACATCCAGCCATCTATTCAATTCCCCTGTTTGAACCCTTTTATTCCAAAGATCATATAGATCGAGCATAGAAGAAAGCAAGAAATCAAGTTTCTTCCCTTTCAATGCAGAAATGGGCACAATCGGGACATTTTTTAACTGTGATAATGAATCTTCAATACGCCATTCAATTTCTTGAAGTGTTTCGTTTTTATTCGTCACAATATCCCATTTATTAACAGCCAAGATTAAGATACGCCCTTCATCAATAACGCGTTTTGCCAAGGCTAAATCTTGTTTATCAATACCCAATGTCCCATCCAAAACAAGCACAACAATATGAGCTAAGCGAATAGCGCGGAAACTCTCATAAATCATTGTTTTTTCAAGTTCATCAGCGACTTTGGTTTTACGACGCACACCCGCTGTATCGATCAAACGAATAGCACGCCCTTCATAATTCCATTGAACTGTAATTGAATCGCGTGTTACACCGGCCTCAGGGCCTGTCAACATACGTTCTGATCCCAATAAAGCATTCATCAAAGTTGATTTACCGACATTTGGACGGCCGACAATTGCCATCTTGATTGATTTAGGGGCCTCATCTTTTGTTAAATCAACTTCTGCGCCCTCTTCGATTGCAAATGCATCATCTTTTAAAATATCTTCATCTTCATCGGCTAAATTAAAGTTTTCTTCTGCGCGCTCTGGATATTTCTCACATAGATCTTTATACACATCCTCTAATCGCTCTATAAAATCGCCATAGCCATTCCCATGTTCAGCAGATAAAGCAATTGGCTCACCTAACCCTAATGAATAAGCATCATAATTACCCATCATAGAGTCACGGCCTTCAACTTTATTTGTGGCTAGAATAATAGGCTTACCTGTTTTACGCAGTTCTGAGGCGAAATATTCATCTGTTGTTGTGACGCCTGCGCGTGCATCTGTCATCATTAAAATAACATCCGCCATATCAATGGCAACGCGTGAACGTTCCGTCATACGGGCTTCGATTGATTGACTGTCACCACTTGTTTCAAGCCCCGCTGTATCAAGGATAATCCAATCACGCCCATCAATTTGTACCCACTCATCGCGCCAATCACGCGTCACGCCAGGGCGATCTTCAACAATCGCTAGCTTTTTGCGAGCGATACGGTTGAAAAAAGTTGATTTACCGACATTCGGACGGCCAATAATTGCAAGTGTAAACATAGTGAGTGATGTCTTATCACAAAGCTCTATTTAAAAGCAAGTAAATTACCCTCTTGGGTTAAGACAAAGAGTGTTTTAGACGCGACAACTGGCGCAGATAAAATCGGCTCATATACATTCGTTGTTTTTAAAATTTCTCCTGTATAAGGATCTACTTGAATGATTTCTCCGTAAGAACTCACTAAATAAAGCTTACTTCCCGCCATAATCGGTCCTTGATATAGAATTGGATCATCATAGGTTTCAGGCTCTTCATAACGTTGTAATTGTTTTAACCAAACAATATCCCCAGTTCTTTTCTTTAACGCATATAAAATATTTTCATCACTAAGCACAAAGATAAAATCGCCAGACACCCATGGTGTTTGTGTTCCACCAATATTTTGTTGCCATATACGAGCGCCTGAACGTGCTTTAATCGCTGTTAACGTTCCCGCAAAGTTCATTGCATAAATAATACCACCTTCAATAACCGGAGCTGCTTGAACATCTCCCAAACGAGAAAGAGCACTTTGGAACGCGGTGCGACGGCTTGTTAAATGTTGCGACCATAGATCAGCTCCATTTTCCGTACGAAGTGCGTATATCTCACCCGATGCGTAGGGAACAACAACTAAATGCTTACTCACCGCAGGACCAGAAGCACCCATGATGCGCACATTTTCGACCAATCCCGCATGACGCCATAATAAAATACCTTGGTCGCGGTCAAGAGCTAGGGTTTCACTATCTGCTGTTGCAACAAATACACGCGATCCTAGAACAGTTGGGGCTGCGCGCACTGGAGAACGTGTTTTGTAGCGCCAAATCAATCCTCCATTATCCGCATCAATTGCCAACACCTCATCAAAACCAGCAGATACAAACAACCTATGATTAGAATATGAAACACCACCACCAATAACACCTTGTCGTTCATGACGTGGGTTCACACGCACTTGCCACTCTATTTCTCCCGTTTCAATATGTGCCTTTGAAAGCGCTCCTTCGCTATCAAGCGTGTAAACAAATTCATTGGCAATAATAGGTTTAGAAATATAAGGGATGTCATCATTTGCCCCCTCACCAATTGAAACAGACCATATGTTTTCAAGACGGCCATCAAAAGCAATATTTTGCATTAAGTTCGTACTATACCCATTTGGACCTGGCCAATATAAATTATTTAAAGCAGATAAAATATTTAAATCACTGATATCGATTGTTTCATCAGGAATTAGATCTTCTTCAAAAGCGAGCACAGAAATGCGCTCCCCTTCTAAAATAATGTCCTCATTTCCATCACCTGAACAAGCGCTCAATGAAAAAGCCATTAAAATGATAACAAAACCAAAACGAATAGAGTGTAAAAAAGACATTTATTATTTCTCTTCTTGCTTCATTACTTTAACTACATGGTACAATTTAAAGGCACGTGCCACTCTGTCTTGTGGGACATTCGGCAATTCTGTGATTTGTAAATAAGACGTCATCGCATTATCATAAAGCTTCATTTGCGTTTCGATCGTTGCTTTTAACTCCATTGCAGCGCTCATCCACGGGCTTGATAATTCTAAAGTAGGGTTTAAAAATGTCAGCAACGGCTTATACCCCTCAAAATCAAATTGTTCTAAATTTAATTTCTGAGCCACATAAAAAATACGTGCATAATCTTCATAAAGACCGCTACCTGATTCAGCTAATGCTTTTAACACCGTAAAAGCTTCTTCATTCTTATCAGCTTCAAATGCTGCTTGCGCCGCCTTAAGACGTGCTAATTTTGAAAGTGCTTCTGGCGCTTCTTCTGCATATGCAGTTAAAGCAGAAAACCCTTCTGTTGAATCTTGTATACTATACAAGGACACAATCTCTTGTGTTTCAGCGTATTTATTACTATCCATCCAACCTCGTACAAAAGCAGTCATACCAGTAAAAAAGATCAAGCAGGCACAAAACCAAATAACGTAACCGCCATTTTCTTTCCACCATTGCTCAACCTTATCTTGTTTAAGCGCTTCATTTACTTCATCAAATATATCAGACATATTTCTAACCTTGTTGATTCTTTCACTTTCTTAAGTTCTCATATCATATAAGCAAGAAATCCATCTTTACAGCTCTTTTTATCGATTTTTAAGAGTTTTTATGCTATCCTTGCCTATAATGACGATTTCTCTTCATTTACATGGTCTAACGAAAGAAACGCTTTTTAAAAAAGGCGACTTTAACGCCCTTTCAAGTCTTTATAATGAGATGCTTTCACGTAATATTGTAAAAGATTGCGCCCCACTCGTTGGTGAGGGTTATTTAGCGTTTCTACTTTATAAATCCTCAAAAGATCCCTCTTTTTTATATAAGATCTCTATTACACGCGATGAAAAGCATAATAGCTTTTTATATGAAGCCACAACAAGTGGAGGGAAACAGATTGCACAAGCACGAAAACTCGCGCCCGTTATTAAAAAATTTAAATACTATCTTGGTGCCACACATCATATTCAGGAATGGAAAAAACCTAAGCGCGCTACAGAGAGAGAAAAGATATAATCACTTTTAATACATTTTTTGCTTGAGATTCGACTTTAAGTGTCGTATTGAATGAAGACCATTTCAAAAGATGCGGGTGTAGCTTAATGGTAAAGCCCTTGCCTTCCAAGCAAGATACGTGGGTTCGATTCCCATCACCCGCTCCAGTTTTCAATATTATTATTTAGAATCAGCGGGTTCACCATCGAGGGGGATGTGATTATGTTTCCAAATTTATTTTTGGTACACAAAAAGGGTACACAATATGTATGGGCAATTCTTACTTGGAAGGCAAGGGCTTTACTATTTTAGAAAACGCATTCCTCAAAAATTAGTACACATTCTAAATAAACGTGAAATTAAATTATCTTTAAAAACTTCAAATAAGAAAAAAGCCAAGATCATTGCCTCACAACTTTTGGTTAATGTCGAAATGGGTCTAATAGATCTGAATAACTCAAAAAGAGAGCATGTTTTAACTGACTTTCAGAGGCTAATTAATCACCTGAGAGACACAATTAAACTGTTTCATAACTCTAAAAACATAGCTCCACTTAATCTTATATATGCTCAAACCACAAAAACTGAGACTATAAAACAAATAGGCTATGATGAAGCCTTCACTTTATATGAAAACCTTACAAATGATAGTAAAGCCACCAGAGACATTACTAAAAGATCAGTAAATCTAATCGAAAAAATCTATCCATACAAAGCTTTCTCAGAATTAAAAATCCAAGATGCTATGAGGGCAAGAAATGAAATGGCATACATCCCAAGTGATTACTATCGTTTCAAAACAGCGAAAGAAGCAAAACAAAACAGCAACAAAGAGGGCTTAAACCCAAAAACAATAAACCGTCATATTCAAAAACTAAAGAACGTGTTTGATCTCCTGATAAAATCCAAAACTCTACCAACAGATGAGAACCCATTTAAAATTGAAAAAGCAAAAGGAGGAGCACACACAACAGATGACAGGCATCCACTAAGCAAAGAGCAAATAACTAAACTCTTTGACAGTCCTATTTATAAAGGGTGCTTATCCACTCATTCACGATTTAAGGATGGCGATCTATTTATACAGGATGGTTATTATTGGCTTATTCTGATTGCCTTATTTACTGGCGCAAGAGCCAATGAAATATGCCAACTATCGCCTGACGACATTAAAACACATATATTAGATAATGGTGAGATTATTTATTATTTTGATATTCATGATGAAGGACTAAGAAAACTTAAAACCAAATCATCAAAAAGGAAAATTCCTCTTCATCATAGACTTTTGAGTTTGGGCTTACTTGAATACATTAGTTTTAGAAAACAAGAAGGACATAATAAACTCCTCTCAATTTCTAAATACAGCGCAAAGACGAAAACCTACTCAGTCTATGCTTCTAAGCGTTTCTCTGTTTTACTAGAGGCCATTGGGGCTAAAACAGCTAAAACATCTCTTCACAGTACACGACATAACTTTAAAGATATTCTCACGGAATATAATGTTGATTATGAGATCAAGAAACAACTTCTAGGGCATGCTAGCACAGATGTGACCACTCAATATGGTTCTGGAGCGTCTCTAGTAAAACTCAATGAAGCGATTAATAAAATCGATTATTCATTTATAGATTTTAGTGAAATAAAAGCAATTTACAAACAAGTTTAAACCACACGAAAAACCATATAAGTTATTGATTTTTATATAAAAATATTGTATAATAAGGTTTAATTTAGAGGAGAAACAAATGAAGAATGCGTTCATTAAACTTAGACATCGTTTTTATAAAAATAGTCCTGAAAAAAAGGCTTTCGAGAAATTCTATCAAGACAACTCTGATATAATCAAAAATTTAAAGATTGATAGACATAAAGGTGGCTTTAAAAGTGATACTTACGAAAAACAGTTCAAAAAACTTTTAGAACAAATCGTCTTTCGTTTAGTTAAGGAAAAAACACAAAATGAAGGTGCGCCTGCATTTTTCTCTATAAACCTAAACCGCAATTGGTACTCAAAGCATAAAAAAACCCTTCCAAAACATAGAACAGCTGACAACGTTGATTTAGCCTATCATTTCCTTAAAGAAAACAAGTTTATCAATATTAAAGAACATAGCGCAAATACCACAACAGCTATTGAAGCTAGCGATAGCCTTTTAAAACAAATTTTAGCCCAAGAAAGTAATACAAATATTTATATTCATATAAATGGCCATATTGATATTGAAGATTTACCTTTGGCTAAAATCACTAAATGGAAAACCATTAAACCTAAAAAACCCACAAAGAAAAATCCAAATCAAAAACCTGAGAAAATAAAAACTTTTGTAGAGCCTAAGCAAAAACAAAGAAAATCTTTTAAAAAGATTAAAGCAGAGGTCTTGGAAATAAACGAAGCCCTGAATAAAGCCACAATAGATATTGAATTAACAGACGAACAAGAGAAGGATTTAAAACAAAAGTTACAAAGAAATCAAAATGACTTCATCAGAAACATTGGTTTCGATTTAGACAGCAAATTCTTGCATCGTACATTCTCCAGAGGAGATATTAACAAAGGAGGAAGGTTTTATGGGGCTTGGTGGCAAGGTATTTCAAGTGATTTAAGGTCTCTGATTAAAATCAACGGAAACAATACAATCGAAATAGACTTCTCAATGCTTCACCCCACACTTCTGTATATTCAGGAAACAGGAAAACTTCCTACAAAAGATCCATACGTAATCCCTGAGATTGAGAACTTAAACGAAACAGAGATGAGGACATATAGGGATTCCCTCAAAACTCTTTTGAATGCCATTATAAACTCAACAAGTAACAGAATATCTAATGAACCACCTAAAGGTGATGATGGCCATTATCTTAAAGACACAGAAGGTAATTATATAAAAAAATATACACTCCCCAGAGGAATGTCGTTTGTAGAAGCCAAAAAAGCATTAACAGAACACAACCAAGAAATAGAAGAGCACTTCTTCTCTGATGCTGGTGTTAGATTACAAAACATAGACTCTAAAATTGCATTAAAAGTCATGCAAAAGTGTATCCTTCAAGGTTTCATTGCTTTACCTGTTCACGACAGCTTTATAGTTGAAACACAAAGAAAAGAAGAGCTACAAAACTTTATGGTTGAAGCTGTTAAAGAATTCTGTCTAGAGGAATGGAAACTGAATCTAAAGCAAAACCTTAAAATCAAACTTTCAGATATTGATTACTCAATTAAATCCTCTAGATTTGATTCATTAACGTATATAGAGGGATACAAAGAAAACAATTCCGATGAACCTGAATATAAAGAAATTCTGTTAACTCAGTTAGACAGATCCATATCGGATCTCAAAAAGATTCAAATGGATATAGAAGCTAAGTCTAGATATTACAAAAGAAATCCTGACATTGAACAAGAACTTATGAATGAACATAAGAGTAATAATTCTGAGTTTTATAGGAATATGAGTAGAATGGTAGGAGATTAGATTAGTTTTTTTTTTGTTCTTATCGTAATTGTATATTCAGATAGATATATACCTATACTTGACTATAAATAATACCTTTTCTCCTCAAAGCATTGATATACCTTACTTTAAAGATACTAAATTTATATTTTAATTAACCTACTATCATAAAACAAACAATAATACTTTTCATAATTTTAGGAGTTTTGGGGGCCATAGAGCCTATCCTAAAACTCTAAAGCATAGCTTCAACGCCTCTTCTCTAAACACTCCTGTGCGACTCTTAAAACCGCTTATTAAGCATATTTAAGTTAGAATATTAATGGCAATGAACGATGCCTGTTTTATGCTCCATGTGGCAACACATTCCAGCAGGAGAATCTTTCCTACACCCACCACCATGTGCATAAACTAAAGCTGGTGTTAAAACTGATAAAAAAGCCAATACTAAAATAATTCTTTTCATTTTATATTTCTCCTACTGCTCTTTAGTTATATTGAGGTTTTGTATCTACTGGTGTTTTTTGTGCTTGTTGTGGTTCAATTGATTCAAATTCAAAACCACACTCTTTCTGGATACTTGCTTTTTCTATAGCTACATATTCACCTTTAAGTCTTTTATATTCAGCTGCATCTGCACCATCTCCTCCTTCTAGGAAAAATAAAGTAGGCCAAAAGAGAACTAAGCCAACACCCATTTGAATGGCATCATTACTGGCTTTTTTATCAAGCGTTCCATACATTTCAGAAACTCTTGTTTGCACAGATGAAGCTTCCATTGCTAACTGTTTGCATGAATGGTCATGATACACCAATGGTGATACATGGGATGCTGTCATATTGTCAGGATTTGATGCACATGCCGTTAAAAATAGAGCTGTAATTATAGATAAAATATGTTTTTTCATTAGATGTCTTTCTGTATTTTTATTTTAAGAGTGTTCTTATATCTTTTTAGTTATGAAAAAGTCAAGTATTTTTTAAATAAAATAAATACTTAGAAAAACAAAAACTTAATCACACCAACTTCTACGCCCTCCAGCATAAGGCCTACCTAAATTTTCTTTAATTAATTGTTCAGCTACATTTATACCTTCGTGAGTATAAACATGAGCTAGCATACGTTTGTATTTGTCTCTCTTGAAGAACTCTATGCGAACAGGATAATCAGAAACTAAATCGACCAATCGATCTCTTGCTTGTATAGCTTTTTTCTTTTCAAAAGAACATTTCCCTTTTATTTCTGGAGTATCTAATTCTAAGATTCTTATTTTCTCTTTTATATCGTTGCCTTCTGCATCCTTAAAAACAACTGTGATTGTATCACCATCATAAATAGAGAGAACATTAGCGTAAACAGTCCTAAATTCCTGCGCTAGAATAACAGTATGCGAAAACATCAATACATAAAAAAGGCACGTAAACTGAATAACTAATTTTTTCACAAACACTACACACTAGACACAAATAGAAACTACTTATTAGACAGCAAATCTTCTATCATAATATCTAACGCGTCTGCAATAGCCTTCAAAGAGCGTATAGAGAAATTCTTATGCCCATTCTCTATTTCAGAAAGATAGCTTCTGTCTATTTCAGCTAAACCAGCTAAGTCTTCTTGAGTTAATTTCTTTTGTTTTCGTATTTGAGCAATACGTTGCCCTATCTGTTTTTCTATATCCATACAATCATTTTGTTGACTATAAACAACAAAGTCCGTAGGCTATTGACAACAAAAGGAGATAAAAATGCAAAATAAACTACCACTACTTTCAATTCTTGCCTGTACATTATTAATTTCATGTACAACAGCCAAAGAAATCAATACACCATCAGGCTCAGCTGGTTACGCAATAAAATGTAATGGGAAATGGCTTGATTGGAGTAATTGCTATGAAAAAGCTGGTGAAGTCTGTGGAGAGAATGGTTACACCATTATAGATGAAAGAAAGTCATCTAACCCACAAGTTTACACAATTACAGGACGAGTCTTTGCGGATAATGTTACAAACAGATCATTAATGATTGAATGTAATTAATAATAGTTATTTACATTCATGACCTCTTCAAAATAAAATATTTTTTAGTAAAATATAATAACTAAAGGATACTCATGGAATATACCTATATAGGCTCTATTACTACATTTTTTCTTGCTGTTTTTGCTGGAAATTTATTAAAAAAGAAAGAATACTCACTCATAAGAAAAATAATAGAGGCTCTATGTTGTGCTTTTTTAGGTAATAGTTTTCTTTTGATGGCCTTACCAGAAGGGAATGAAACACACTCACTAATAAGAATGATTTTTTTAATAGATGCCCCCATAGCCCTTGCCACAATTTTTTTAATTAAAAGAAACTACAAGATAAACCCCTATAATGAAATCATCAATCCCAAGCATACACCTTGGCTGATAGCAAAAAAAAACACTTCGATTAAACAAGAAAAAAATGAAATGAAACAGCAGGAATCTAAAGATATACAAACAAAAGATAAGAACGATAGCTTCTTTACTTTCTCTCAAATTAGTTTTCAAAACACCTTACTAAGTATTATATTAATAATACTGATAATAATCGCCTTCAATTCAATATTTATTACCAAAATCGCAAAACCAGAAGCGCATTACGCTAATTATTACAAGATAAACTCTTTCTTGGGCTCTGTTAAATGGTGCCACAAAACTAAAAATAGCTTTATATGCAAAGATCTGTAAGGGTCATTCTATATATATTATTAAAGAAATAGACAAATCATGGTAATCAGAGAACACCGTCATTTCCTTAGATGCAAATTCATCACTCCAAACACCTTTAGGGTGCTCTCCTACAACATAACTATCTAAATATAGTGATCTCATATTCGCCATGGATGATTGTGGTAAAGCTGTTGTTTCTTGTCTCGCCTTGAAATATATTTTTCTCTTCAAAGCTTCTTCATTCGACCATGACCAATCTATATGGCCATCTTTACCAACAACAAGCATTGCTATTTTGGTCGTTATACTTAACCACTTTAATAGAATTACGGTTAGAGACACGCCATATCTGTGCGATAGATGTTCAAACAACTCTAGAGATGTTTCTTGTCCTTTTATTTGTTCTCTAAAGTCATCCAAAGGAACAAGTAAGAAAGAAGCAAATGTATTTGCCTCTGTTTCCATTTGAGTATAAGAAGAGTGCCATCTGTACATATCTTCTTTAGAGCATTGTATAGTCCCATCTACCGCTAAATCTCTGTGGAGAAAGTAATGCCCCAGTTCATGTGCTTTTGTGAAGTTAATTCTTCCTTTTGATGGTATAGCATTATTATATAAAATTCCCCATTCATTAAGAGAGTTAGGTTTTTTTAATAACATTCCGTCGAAAGAAGAAGAAAAATCATTGCCTTGCACCATGGTTATTGGCTCTTTAGGAAATAGTTGTTTTGGATACTCTAAAGCTAAAAAATCAAGATCGATAGGATATTGTGCCCTTCCCCCTACGTAAGAATATTGTTTCCACACTTGACCTAATTGAATAGCCCAATGCTTAGAGGTGCTAGGTAAACTCAATTATTATTTCCCCCACAAGCTCATCATATCATCAATTCTTTTTTGATCATCAGATGTAAGTTTGGAAAATTTTCTATAAAACGCTTCTTTTTCCATTTCCTGTGTTTTATTAAGATCATCTCGTAAAAAGTAATCAATTGTAACAGATAACGCATCAGCTATTAACGTCAGCTTATCAATAGAAGGCGTTATTGGCTTACGACCATTTCTTGGGTTTTCTAGCTCCCAAATATAGCTTTTATTTGAACTGGTTTTTATCGCAAGTTCATCTAACGTCAAACCCCTCTCTTTTCTCAGATTCTTCAACTTATCTTTAAACGATAAACTCATGAAAAGCTCCTTAAACAAGATTCATAATAGGTTTAATAAATGTGCTAAGAATAGTGCATATACTGCTAGTTTTAAAAATATTTAAGATTCGTACACGTGTCAAGAAAAAGTTTGGTAAAAGAATTGGGTGTACACATACTTTAATAGTTGACTCATTTATGGACTCTGCTAGAGTCTTTAATTAGGTTGAAATAAAAAACTCCCCAAGGTCTGCAAACCCTAAGGAGCTAATTTCAAACTCGCGATAAAAGTAATTTCGCAACTACAGCATTATTAAAGCGAGCTATTTACAGAATCCTGAGATAGATTCATTCTGAAATGTACTCTCTTTAATCTATGCTGTCAAATAAATATTACTATAACCTTAACTGAAAGGATATAGTGCTATGACCTATAGAACTGTACCTGAAGGCAAAAAGCTAATTTTCCGTAAATGGAGGATCATAAATAACAAGCGTGTATACGCTAGTGAATATGGTTTAAAGGCTTTTCCTATCATTGTTGATGCTTCTTAATTAAGCGTGGGGGAGCGAGATTTCTCCTTCCCCATCAACATTTTCAGTACAAACAAGAAAGAACGTTATAATCATGAGACGAGGCAGAGATGCAACGAATGGTCGTTTCATAACTGTGAAAGAAGCAAAAAAAAGACCTTCCACAACAGTTATCGAGACAGTGAAACCAAATAAACCTAAAAAGAAGAAATAACTTTAAAATAGAGGAGGGGGTATTAAGTTACCCCCTTTTTTTAGTTAATGTTATATGTGCGTGCGAGGTATTATTTAGAGGCTATTTCAATAAATAAAGGGGGGTACCCATCGAGGGGAAAACTATAATTTTGAATCCTATAATTATAATTATATTATTCATTAATTTATTGCTTTTTTATACACAAAAAGGGTACACTTTTACTAGAAAAACGGAACATAAAAGATACCTAATATATTGTTATTATTAAACAAATTATAGATAAGGTTCGATTCCCATCACCCGCTCCAATTTCCTGATGGTATCTCACACAATCAATATGTTACTTGAACTATTATATAGTGCTATTCATGCGCATGTAAAAACACGCCGTCTAAAAAATGAAGAAGGCTTGTCACACTCACGGCAAAGACCGTCCATGCCAGATATTTCTTATAAGATGTTCCTTTTTTACCATGGAGCGTTTCACACAAGCCCGCATGTGGTTCTTTTGATTTTTTGTGCCACATATCATCTGCGTATAAAATCACTATTGTCAAACTAACAGCGATTAAAACTTTAACCCATAATCTATCCGCCCATGGGAAAAGCTCTGCGCCAAAAACACCTAAGAAAGGAAGAACACCACAACATAATATGTGAGGTGAGGCAAGTACGATTGCTTTTAATCTCATTGTTTTGGGCACAGACTTCATTTTTTAAACAAAAAACCTTTTATAACTACAATGCTGGTTTTTTAAACTGCTTAGGAAGGTTAGAGCCCTCAGGATGATTTCTAAGGATAAAAGGGGGAAGATCTTCTGGTTTTTTATCTCGAATATAATGAAGTTCAATCTCATGAATATCTCTGTGGGCGCGAAACCAATCAATAGCAACGTCTGAAGAAATATTTTGAATCTCTCCTTTTTTAATACTCGCTTTTAAAATAACAATAGGGTCTTCTAAATATTCATCATTTAATTTTTGAACCAGTGTTTCTTTGGTTTCTTCTGCTGGATTCATATGAATAAAGCATAGACTTCCATCTTCTAATCGATACAAAGTGAAATATAAATCCATTGTTTCAATGAGTTTTAAATAGGCTTTATTTGTGGGGTTTGATGGTTCCGCTTGTTTTAGATGTGGATAGCTAGAAAAAAAATCATCGCTCGCATCTTTGATTACACCTGTTGAAAGATCAAGCTCAACCACCTTTAAAACAAAAGGAGCCGTACGATGCTTATGTAGTGCTTCTATATCTTGAAAAGTTGCTTTATCCGGATCTGTTTGCAAAAATGCGATCCCATTATTACCGTAATCACATACAATTACATTTATTTTTTTTTGTTTTAACGCCTCTAAATCTGTCATAATAAGGCTATTATCCACAAAATTTCTTTTTTTACAAGAAAATTATGTCTTCTTCTTTATCAAGATATAATACGCACCAGAGCCCCCATCTTCTTGCTTTGCGCTTCGATAAGATAAGACAATCTCTTTCAAAGGGTTCATTTCTAACCAGTCTGGTAATGCTTGTTTTAAGACAGATTTTCCCTGAGGCGAAAACCGCCCTTTGCCTGTAATAATAAGCACAACGCGCATCCCCATATCATAAGATTCTTTTATAAATCGAATGACGTGGTTTTTTGCCTCTTCTTGATAATAACCATGCAGGTCTAACACACGTTCCACTGATAATTTCCCTTTTCCTAAACGCTCTTTCGTGCGTGGATCATATTTTTTTCTGGGTTGATATGATGTTGTTTTTTGTTTTGTGTGAAGAATTTTCTGTGTTGGTTTTAATGCCTCTTCTTCACCTTCTTTTAAAAGCGTTTCAAAAGACTCTTCACAGCTTTCTTGTTCAAATACCTCAATTTCTTTTGTAAAAAGCGACCATAATTCTTGATCTTCTTTTGATAATTGGTAAAGTGGTGGTTCAGACATGTATGTCTTCCTTTTAATATTAATTATTTTGTAAACATCTTTTGATTATTATTTAACTATGGGCTCTGCTTTTTTCAAATATTGTTTTATCTTACTTATTTGCCTCACGCTAGGAGCAGGTAGCTTATTCGCCGCAAATGGATTTAGCTCTACCACCTCTTTCCAGATCGCTTCACTCTATCATAAAATGATTGGGGCAACACCTGATTTCGAACAATGGGCTCTTTATACAGATGAATATAAAAATGCACAACATTATGACGCCAAAATTGCCCTACAAGAGCAAGAAATTAAACTGAAAGAACTCTATTATAATATTTTTGCTGATGAAATGATCTCGATCCAAACATCTATTTCGACACAAGAATATAGTGAAAAGCAAGAAAAGCTGTTTTTATCAACAATTTCACCTGATACCTTTTTTAACTATCATGCATTTGGTCAAAACTATGCTGTTATTGTACCAGGCATTGAAAAATACCATGAAGTTTCCCTTTCTGAGGAAGCGATCCAAAAGTTTCGTGATACAAGTGGGCTAAGCGCTGTATTGGAATTAACCCTTAAACCTGAGATCGCTGATAATGTCGAGCCTATGATCTTTGAAAGTGAAGAATATTGGATGATCTTGTGTAAATTAGCACAGATCAGAATATGGGATAACGATCGCCAAGTGGTTCTATGGTCTGAAAAAGCTGATTGGTATGATAATAGCAATACGCAATTGCTTGATCTTTTTGCGCAATAATCTCTTAATAAATTTTATTTCTTGGAAGGGGCATGACAGCACCGATATTCGCGCGCACCTGATTGACTTCTCTTGAAAAACGAGAGAAATCATCAATATCACCACTCAAACTTCCCCCTTGTATAAAACAAAGGTCATATCGGCCATCACTGCGTTTGGAAAAAGAAGATAACAAAGCCGCATTAATCGCCTCTTGCCCCATCAAATTTTGAACATATAAGCCTGAGGCAACAGCGGCATTAAACAATCCCTGATAACCATCACCAAATAATTCTTTACTGTCACCTCGAGTGGCAAAATAACGAATTCCAGCGCCTTTTTCCTCATCGACGATTAAATCAACAGCACGTAAATCCCATAAGTTAAAATTCATCTTTAAATCTTCATCTACATAAATTGCTGAATCCATATGTGTTTCCTTAGATTAGATTAGTTTGGTTTTGAGTGTGTTTGAATAATGTTGGGCCATTTTTGATCAAGAGAAAGAGGTTTTCCTGAGCGAACCTGACTAAGTTCTTGGAAAAAATTTGGATTATTTAAATTGATTTCTTCTGGTGCTTTATTCCCTATAATCGCTATTTCTATCTTATCTTCATTTAGTTTTCTTGCTAGCCTAATTAGATGCGCATTAACGATCATGTGATGATATATAAAAACCATTGAGCCACAAGATGCCGCCTGATCAAAAATCATTTTATGATTTTCCCCAAGTAATACTTCAGGCTTTTGTGTGACATCTTCAAACGACCAAAATACTAATTTTGAACTAGTACTATTCCAGCGCATATAGGCAACTGTATTAAAATCTATAAACAACCCAGAATTTATATCTTCGTAAATCATATTCATTTTCCTTTATTTAAAAGAAACATATAGATTTATATTAATTATGTCAATACATATTTCCTTGCTCTCAGTGGTGATTTAAGGTCAAATATAAGAATGAGTGATATCAAAAATATATCTGGTCCGCCTCAAACACCTGCCTTACGAGAAGGTTTGGGTAAAAAAGATAGTGATGATCAATCACCGACCTATCAAGGTCCTCCCCATAAAAAACAAAGAGAGCATCATGAACAGCCTCTCACACCGGATGATGATTTACGTATATCTCTAGACGCAATTGAAGAAAAGATCATTCATGATGTACGTGCTCTTTTAGGGTTTTACGATGAAGTCCCCGATACTATTCTGGACACAGAATTAGAAGAAGAAAAAACCAAAACCGCAACAGAAAAAACTGTCGATCCAGCTTTCCGACAAGCCACAAATATCTACCAGAAAAACCAACAATCCCTCTATCAAAAAAGACCTTTTCCTTTCCCAGAAGGAATGACACTAAACGAGATAGACACAGAGGAATTTAGCTTATTAAAATTTTACTGGGATACCTTAGAAAAATTGAGAGAGAATCATCTTGAAGATATTCCACACAAGCATGAGCAAGATTTATATGTGTCCTTAAATAACTTTTTAAACACCTATTTTACTTAGAAGACTCAATGCTATACCCATTTTCTTTTGTAACGATCAGATCATAGCCAAGTTTTTCTTCTAATTTTTGTCTTAATCGATAAATGTGCGTTTCAAGCGTGTGTGTATCAATCCCTTTTTGATATCCCCAAATTTGTGATAAGAGATGTTCTCGGCTGACACTTTCCTCTGAGTGCGCCATCATATCTAACAAAGAGACTTCTTTCTCTGTCAACTCAATCTCCATTCCTGATGTTTTCAAAATGCGCTTATAGCGATCAACAATGATCCCGCGACCAATCTTAAATTGTTCTCCCTCTTTTAAACTTCTTTTAAGGAGGATTTCTTCTATCTCGTTTAAAACAAACTCAAACTGAATAGGTTTTTTCAAAACCACAGCCTCAGGCGTCTTTTTATCTTGTTGGGTTAAAACAACACGTCCTGAACCATATTTTTCTGTAAGAGAGGGCGTAATTTGTTCTACAAAAAACGTGATTTCACGGGCTAATAAGGCATTTTCTATCTCTATTTCAAACTCAACCATGTATTTTTTTCCTATCTAACCCTAAGATAAATAAAATAAGTCTTTAATATCAGTTGGTTAATATTGGCACTGTTTTTGCTTCTCATATTCATACTATGAGTGTATCAACAGTAACATATTTTCATCAATTTGACGAAGCAAAGTGGAATTTTGCTCATAAAAATGCATCCTCACTTAAGGCCGCTGTCGACAGCAGCGCCGTTTACAGTGATCAAATTTCCGCTGATCGCTTACCTCAAAATAATGATTTTAAATTCTCTGATTTTATTGACATTGTTAACCCACTCCAACATCTCCCTGTCGTTAACACACTCTATCAAAACCTAACAGGGGATACGATGGAAGGGTTCTCCCGTGTTATTGGCGGAACACTTTATGGAGGACCTCTTGGTACAGCAAGCGCTGTTACAAATGAAATCTTAGAAGACACATCTGGTAAAGATATCGGAGGGCATATGTTAGCGATGCTTACACCAGAAGAAAACCTATTGGTCGATGAGCAAATAGCGCAACAAGAAGAAGAGCCTCTCACCATTGAGATTCGTGGTCGCAATTATATAGATGATTTAGGAGATCTTGTAACAAGTGATACTGAACCTTTGCACAATAAATCTATTCCTTCAGATAAACAGTCCCTCCTTAAAGACGAGCTCACCTTAGGGCTTATTTATTTACAAGAAGAATTACACTTAGAGGCGCGCACCGAACAAACCAGTTCCTATACGAACATAAGTTGATCCGCATTTAACAGCACATGTGTAGTCTGAACTCATTCCCATACTTAATTCTTTCAATCCCAACATCTCCGCGGCATTTCTTAAAGATATAAAATGTTTTTCCGAAGACTCATCATGTGGAGGTATCGCCATTAAACCAATAATGTCTAACGCGCATTCATGGGTACACAAATCATAAAAAGATTCTAACTCTTGAAAAGTAACGCCTGATTTTTGTGGCTCATTGCCTATATTCACCTGTATAAAACAAGGTATTTTTTTATTCTGTAAGCGCATTTCTTTTGATAGGGCGCGCGCAATTTTTTCACGATCAACTGTATGAATGACATCAAATAAAGCAACGGCGTCTTTTACCTTATTGGATTGGAGTGGTCCTATTAAATGAAGTGTTATATCAAAATGCTCTTTTTTTAATTCTTGCCAATGTTCATATGCTTCTTGCACACGGTTTTCGCCAAAATCTTTAAGGCCTGCTTCTAACGCTTGTTCGATTTTTATTTGAGGTTGTTTTTTACTAACTGCGATGAGCTTCGCTGAGCCTATTTGGTGCTTTATTTTTTGATATCGCTCTTGGATCTGATGCATTAACTAAATGTTTGTTCCATGCGCTTTTTTTGTGCGGCTAAAACAAGCTCTTCAACAATTTCTTCAACAATTGCAAAAGTTGCTGCTCCATCTGCATCACCTGCATCGGCTTTCATATTAATACGACGACGGATCTCACTGCGCGCTGAACCACCTGGGAATGTTGACGCCAACATTCGACGTGCAAGCCCTGCACCAATACGCTCATATAAACGAGAACGAATAGCCACATCTTCAGCCGAGGTTGAAAACGCCCATAATTCAACTGGGCCAAGTGTGTTAATCAAATGCTGTTCATAACGCCCTTCATTACTCCCCAAAACAAACAGTGCTGGCGCCCCTGTACTACGAGGCCCTGTCAAACGGTTACGCATAATCCAGCGCGCGGTATTTGATAAACCAAATCGTTTTTGAGCATTATCAACGGCACTATCTGAAATCGCTGCCCCCAAAATCCAAACACCTGTTGCCAAATCCACCATATCATCATCAAAGTCATCAATAAGCTGAGAGGCAAGGACAATCTGAACCCCCCATTTACGACCTTCACGCACATCACGAACGATCTGAGAACGCACAGATTTAGACTTACTCGTACGATGGAATTCATCATAAGAAAGACGTTTCGGAGATTCCTTAATATCACGAATACGGGCAATGTGGTAAGGATGATATTTTTGAGGAATATTTTTCAAGCTTTCCTCACCAATCCACCAACCGCGAACCAATGTGAAACGCGCTAACATATACATGATCGCTGTTTGACGATCCGCTGTATCATCCCCTTGAGGACAGACATCTTGTAAATCAAGCGCACACACACGCACCGATCCAAGATCGAACTTTGTCACAGAAGATAGAATTGGGAATTCGCGCACAGCTGAAGTCATCATTCGTTCAAATGCACTAATCACACCTTCAGAACTTGTTCCGATTTGTGTTTCTTCTAGAAGCGCTCTAATTTGTGGACGACGCGCCGCTGTAATACAATCTTGTAATGTTGGAACAGCATGACGTTGCGCTAATGTACATTCATGATAGAGCTCTGCCTCATATAAAACATCAACCACATCCCACCATGTTGGCTCTGGTGGTAAATGCAAATTATATTTCTTAATTGTTTCATCAACATGCTCATCTAAACGCTCAAGATAAGTCCGTGCTTCTGCGCTTGCTTGTGCATCATCACGCCAACGATACATCTCATCAACAACAAGCCCAGCTAATTGAGCGATCCCATCATAAGGTTTCTCTTGACCTGGTGGTGTACATAATAAAGTCATAAGCTCAATCAAGAAACTGCGCTCTTCTGGTAAAGCATAGCGACACCCCAACTGTGTATCAAACGGGTTCACCGCAAAATCAGGCGACATTCTAAATTTATAATGACCAACCTCATGACGACGCTCTTTTGGAAGCGCATCTTGTAACATTGAAATTAACCCTGCTGATGATGGCCCAATATCAATAATCGCCACGAATGGAAGTTTTGACTGCCCCGCAGTTAAACATGTTCCAAAGTTTAATGTATTCATCAAAACAGATTTACCCGCACCAGGTTGCGCGAAAATCAAATCAAACCATGTAGTCGTTAATGTACTTCCTGTTTGGTAAGGCCAAATGCGACCATCTGGTGTTCTAAATAACACAGACCCTTCTTCAAATGGACTAGAAGGTCTTTGCCATGGTAATAATCGCATCACTTCACGTAGAGGCAAAACACCAGCCGGTGCCGTTGACGCACAAGCAATCCCCATTGCAGAAGACAATACACAAGATAATGGATCCCCTTGCATATTAGATACTTGAGCATATCCCCAGCTTTCCATAGATTGAATCAAGCTAGACATCCGCTCTTGAACAAGCTTCAATTCACCTTCTGGCGCCCAAGTTGCTGCAGAAATACGCATTTTAACAATCGGCTCATCACGAGAAAGCTCAACCAACCCTTCAATAGACTCTTTCACTTGTTTATTAACAGGGTTTGTAAATCCTAAAATAGAAGACAACATCTTTTGTGCTGCGGCCCCTTGTATTCCTCCACTTTCAATCAAGAAAGAAATACGAAATGGCATTTTTGATTCAACCATTCTATTTAATAGAATAGGGAAAGGCACAGAATCAGAGGGGCCTAAAGTCATATCAACACCGCCCCATAATTGATCTCCAATCCGAACAATCGAGCGATCAACCGTTTGTGCATCATCAACCGCTAATTGCGATTTCAAAGACGGCCATAATAAATCTGAATAATCCCCAGTTGTCTCAGGCGCTCTTGGCATAATTTTATCCCCAGGAAGTGAGGGGCGCCATGATGGGTTTGTTTTATTAGGAAATAAATTATTTCGTACCGCGCGTAAGGCATCATGGACTTCTAAGACTTTTGCTTGAATCCCTAATTCTTGTAGAACCGTTGTAATCGAGGCAACAAAACTTTTATGACGTCCCCGCAACATATCAAAAACCATTGTTGGGTTTTGAGAATTACGCGCATTCACCCATGCCATATCCTGCATTTCTTTTGCACTACGCTCAAAGTCTGTCTTTGTTAAACAGCTTGGTCTTGTCCATAAAACAAAATACATTTCTTCCCATGATAAAAAGCGAGATAAGTGACGCTCTTTTTCTTCGAAAAGATCTTCTAATTCTAGATTAATATTATGAGAAGCAACGCGGTTTGGTTTCACGAATTGTGGCATCTCTCGGCGCATAGCATCTGGATCGCGACAGAAATAAACTTGAAGCGCATACCCTTTTCTATCAAAACGCGACCCCATATTCACAGCTGCGTTTTGAACAATATGCTTATATTCTTCTTCCCCAATAATCTGACGTGCACCATCGACACGCACATAGGTCACAAGCGATCCATCACTGGCAACAAGTGTTTGAGGGTCATCCGATGTTTCCAACTTAATGTAGGACTCAATCGGCTGACGGATCAAAGACACAAGAGGTGCTGCTAATTTTTTCCAAAAACTCATGGGAACAGATGTGTCCTCATTTGGTTAACGTTAATTGTTACTACTATACAAGACAGTTTTCCACCCTGTCTATAGTCAAAATACAAGAATTATATAGATAATTCGTTAAATTTTTAAGAAAGCTCAGCTTGAGCTGCCTCTAATAAAGAAGGCCATGATGTTGGCATAGAGGCGCCAAAAGGCCCTTTTTTTGAGCGCCAATAGGCTAGAATTTGTGGGAATTGGTTAAAATCAAGATCACCTTCATGAATAATACGTCGATCTAAAGGCAATAATCTTAGTCCGTCAATTTTTTGATCTCTTAAATTATATTCACGCTCTTCCATAAAATCTTTAAATATTCGTGCTAAAACAGATGGATCATCCGTTCCAATTCTTTTTTTCGCTTCTTCGCGTCTATTCATTAATAATTCTAATGTCGCTTTTGCTGAATCAGCCATAGGACCTTGTGTAACACGCGCGACATAAACGGCGCGCATAATATGATGAAGCGCTGCCTGCCCAACTTCGGGTAACCAAACCAAAACACCCGAGCGCATATGAGCGGCTTCTTCTAAATGAAAAACTTGATGGCAAAACAAACACATCGTCACTAAATTATCCGCAGAATAATTTAATGTATCACCATCTTGATGATACAGATCTTGATATTTCTCGGCTTTAAAACCACAACAACCGCATGTATGATTATCGCGCTCAAAGATCTGCGCCTTAATCTGCTTAATATCTTCGTCAGAATAAGTATGCGCATGTTTACGAGATTTGGCGCCAGCCGAAAAACGACCGACGCCTAATTTTAATGCTATGTAAGACATATAATTCTTAAATAACCTTTTTTATTTAGATTAGAACGATGTTCCTGAGAATGCATCAACTGCGTTTGAATTCACAGCAGTGCCTGATCCAACAGCCGAACTCATTGCTTCTAGTAATGTTGGAAGCGCTAATAAACATCCACCAATACCAAGACGTGCAAGACCATCTTTTAATGGGGTTTGACCTGGATTTTCTACGTGTCCTTTTAATTTTAAAGCACCAGCAATCCCTAGACCAATACCACCAATATAAGCAACGATCCCTAATAGTTTAGGTACGTTATTTGCAGAAGCGGCGATCCCACTCGTAATGCTTTGGAATCCTGCCCCAGATGCAAGAGCATCAGAAGACGAAGATAATAGTGCTACAGTTGTTGCAATAGCTGCTAATTGATATTTTTTCATAGTTATGTCCCTCCTAAAAGACAAAGTTTTACAGTTTAGTTTAAAATGTTAAGCCAACTAAGCCTAACGTTTCTTGTACAGCGTTTACTAACGCTGTGAGATTAACGGCTAATGCGCCGCCAATTATGTGGGTGAAACCCGCAGACATAGAAGCCTGACCATCGCCTTCACCATATGATCTTAAAATAAATATACCACGAACAAAGCTGAACCATCCAACAATTTGTACAAACATAAAGACAGCTTGCACAGCTTGGTTTGCGCGTGTTGCTAACATCGCATCCATATTTTGAGCATCCGCCATAACAGCATATGTACTCACAACATTTGTACCAAAGAGCGATAATTGCGCACCCCCCATGAAGTTTTGGATTGATAAAAGCGCCGCGGCGGACAAAAATGTCCCAATAGTCCCCATTCCCCACGGCGCTCTAGGCCCGTCTTGAGCACTTTTCATCAATCTAAATACACCAACCACAGCAAAAGCAACACCGGCAATAAAGCAGACTTGTCCCAATAAACCAATTAAGGGTCCATGGATATTTGTGACTAAATTCACAAGAATTTGGTCTAATGCTAACGCACCACCTTCACCAGCTCCTAATTGCGAGCTTGCTGAATTTTGATAAGCGGCAACAGATTGCATTAAAGAACGAAGTGCAGCCGTAATTGTTGGTAAAGCAAGTAATGCAGAACCTGTTAATAAAATCATAATCGGACGACGGATTGGTGCTTGACCAGGATTATCCGCTGATTTAATAAACTCAACTAATGCCCAAATACCAAAACCTAAACCGAATAAATAAGTAATAACACCAAATAATTTTTCAGGTGAAGAGAAAGAATCTTCTAAGTTTCCAATAAGCGCGCCTAGCCCAATCGCTGTAGCACTTCCTGTTGGTAACGTTTCAGGCGCACCGCCAGTTCTATAGCCAATCGCATCAATCATAGCGTCAAATACTGTTGGTAGAGAAAGTAAAGCTCCCCCAATAATTAAACGAACAATAGCGCTTCTAAGTGGTTCTCTGCCTGATGAATCAACATGATCTTTAAATTTGAAAAGAGCTGAAATTGCAAAAACAATACCCGCGATATAAGCAACAACAGCCATTAATTTTGGTACACCTGTTAAAGATGTTCCAATACTCGCGACAATGTCATCCCAAACGCCTGCATGAGCCGCGCTATCAGGAATAGAAATTAAAAAAGCAAAAGCCAAAGCCCAAAGCCCAAAATGGCGTCTTGCATCTTTCTGTTGTTTTTTAATGACTGACATATGTTTCTCCAAACCCCGAAATCTTCACTATCGCTCACAAAATTGTGCGACAAACCCTATTCCATAATTTAAACACATTTCCGCCATCTTTTACAAGAAGAATCTTTTTATATTAACATAAACCATTGAAAATATGGTGTTTTAATAAAAAAGCACTTTTGTCAAAAATGACATAATTTAAGATTTTTTTAATAATCTAAAGTGATTGTACACCTCAAATATTAAAAACTATTGAACAATTTTTCCTTCTGTTGTTTCAACAACCCAACGTCCTTGCTCAACAGAAATTGCTAGAACACGTCCAAGTCCGTCAACTTCCTGTCCAATAAAGACTTTTTGAATTGGTGAAGAAAAATCTTTTGATACCCAAGCAACGCCTGTTTGAGCCGCTCTTAAAACCCACGCATCAGAAAAAGCGGTTGGTTTTTGAACAGGGACAACACCTTGCATTGTTTTAGGAGCATTCTTATAAGTACGTGGAGCGACAGCTGTTTTAGGTACTGTACTTGAAGAAGCTGTTGTTGCTTTCACAGGAGCTGGTCTTGACGCTGTAGGTCTTGCCGTTTCTTGTGGTGCAGGCTTTGCAGCCATCTTCCTCATATCATTTTCTAAAGCGAAAAGCTTTTGTTCTAAACGAGATAATTCTTTGTTATCAACAGAAGATCCTTTTTGTTGCATTCCTTTTTCAACCATATCTGTTAACTTATCTAGCTTATTATCTAAACGAGAATAATTTTTCTCCATTTGGTCAATACGCCCAGATAGCGCTTTCACTTGCGCATCATCTACAGTTGTTGTGGTTTCCATCATTGTCGGTGCAACACGTCTTGGTGATGTCGTCGGCGTTGGCTCAGACATAGAATCTTCCTTTTTAACCATACGAGGCTGTATCACAGGCGCAGCGGTCGGCTCTCTTTTAAGAGGAGGCGCCACAACTGGCTTAGGTTGATTGTCTTGCGCTTGCTTTGAGTCACGAGAAATAGGGGTTGGCATCGGGGGTTGTTGCCATGTTTTAGGGGAAACAACCGCTGTTCTATTTGGTGTTTGCTCTGCTAAATTAGGGGTATTTCTTTCTGCTAAGCCACCCATCAACATTCCCTTAGGTTTATTATCTTCAACAGCTTTATTTTCTGTTGGTGCCATTTGAGGTTGTCCAAAATTAGGCGCTTGTTGTTGCGCAGTTTGTTGTTGTGCCGCTGGTGGTTGCATCGCTTGTTGCTGATTAGGCACAGATGGAAAAAGAGTTGCATAAATCATATATGCGCCGACTAACCCACCAACACCATATATAATGTAATTAAAATTATCTTTTAAGAAAGAACTCCCCCCACCAGATTTTGTAACTGGTGCCGCAGGGTGATCATCGCCAAAATCATCTTCATTATAAGGATCATCACCGAAATCGCCTTCTGCAAATCCATCATCAGCAAAAAACTCATCTTCTAATTCATCTGCGCCAAAGTCATCTTCTAGGAAGTCATCCTCGGCCATAAAATTATCCTCAGCAACAGGTTGTTCAGAACCAACGTCAACCATATCCTCATCAGGCGTCTCTTCTAACCCCGGCATCAACCCATCATTATTCTCAAGGTTTTCTACTTGTTGTTCATGTTCTTTTTTAATATCATCAACCATTTTCTAAGCCCTTATCTTCTTAATCTGTCAAAGCTTCTGTGAAAAGAATACCAATCGGCGTACCAGAGGCAACAATTACTGTTGCATCTTCTCTCTTATCAGCCTCATCTTCCAATAGATCCCCAACGATATCAGCCGATTCCGCGACCCCTGTTGCGATCTTACCTGTTGTATTTAAATCTTCTGTTTCTTGGGTAACTGTTTCACCTGTTACAACAACTGTGTTTTCTTGTTCTGCGTAAGCTTCTGCAATTCCTTTAATGAAAGAAGCAGCACCTGGTAAAATAACGCGCGTTAGCCAATGATGATCAACATCAGTCGCCAGCCCCGGAGAGGTTGTTGCCGGGTCAACAGCAACAGCGTCAATATCAAAATCTAACCCATCAATCACAATTTTATCAAATCTTAACACCAAAAGATCAGTATCTGTTTTAGTGAAACTTCCAATTAACCGAGCGCCACGTAAAGGCCCAGAGTAAATATTTGCAAGAATGGGGCCATCTACATCAGAATTTGCTGTTGTAATCATTTGCCCATAGAAAATCTCACCTGCTGGAATAATAATCGTTTCTTCTTGACCATCATCTTCTGTCTCAAAAGGAATTGATGAACCATCAGAAGACCCGCCCGCATCAACAATTTCAGCATCTGAAATAGGAACAGTAACTGTTAAAGACTGAGTTTGTCCTGGTGCTCGACCCTCTAAAATTGACTGCATTTGCTCAGCCATTAATTCAATTCTTTTTTCGATGTCTTTTTCATTAACACGTGCTTCTTGCTTATTCTGTTTCACAATCGTTGTTGAAATACGCTCTTGTCTTTGTTGCTTTAAGCGTTCTTGACGCTCTTTCTCACGTTGTTCTGCACGTCTACGCCATTGTAATAAAGGATCTTCCTCTTCTTGTGTGTCTTCCTCAACTTGGTCAAGCAGACGGCTTTTCAAAGCCCCTCTTGGAGTTGGGATAAAACTTTCTTGGTTTTGTTGGGCTGCTTCTAAACGCTGACGGTCCGCCTCTTTAATCGCCTTCTCATATTGTTCATCAACCGCTGCGCCAACAACCTCATTCACATCAGCAGCTGGTTTTACATTTGAGCGTGCGATCTCTCCATCATCGCCACCAAACATGATGAAACCAACGACAACAACAAGCCCAGCTCCCACAACAAGTAACTTTAACATAGGGCTATTTTGCCAAACTTCTTTAAAGCTTGGAGACTCTTTGAACTCATGTTCATCATCTAAAGGCGCGTTAGGCCCATCAAATTCATTATTGCTCATCGTCTATTATCTCTTCTTTTCCTATATGTGCTCTCACCATATTTCCTCTATCTGATAAGAGAAGAACAGGGGTCTTCTTAATTTTATATACAGCCATACCATCCCCAGAATTCGTTGAAGCAACCCAACCAGGGGATAATAAAGATAGAGGTGTTCTTACAAAAATAGTGCCATCAACATCCCATACAGATGTGCGTCCATCAACACCTTCCACTGTCAATCTTTTCGCGCTAACAGGGGGAGCACCATCTAAAACAGCTGTCATAACAGCGTCACCTGCTTGAATAGAACGTGCTGTATCAATAATTGGAATTTGACTATTTGGTCCATATTCAGGCACGCGCGCATCAAAGCGATAATAAGACAAATCAGGACTTGTCTGTAAAGAAAATGTAACAGGTGTTGGTAAATCAATTAAACGAATCGACATATTTCCAAATCCATGAGCACTAGATGGGGTAATACGAATAACATGCCCCCCATCTTCTGGCGGGACAATGTCAAATTTACCCCCCCATGTCACATCTTGGATAGGCCAAGGCTGACCTGTAATATCTAAAATTGTTAAACTCGTCACATGACCAGGGGCTGTTTTAATAATCTCGGGTAACACACTTGGGTCTAGAGAGATGTCCGCGACTTTAATCTCAGCCTTAGGAATAGGATTTCCTGATGTTTCAGCTGTTTCACGTGTTTCATTAAACACATCAAGCATTTTCTCAATATCTTCTGGGCGCATTGGGAAAAGCGTATTCCGTGTTCCCTCAACAGCGCGATCATATGACATTTGGTCTAACTTCTTACGCGCCTCTTCTGCCTCTTTCTCTTGCTCAGCAGCGGAAACCGCTTCCTCCATAGAGTTATTAACACCATCAACACGCTTAAACTTTAAATTCATCGCCTTATCAGACGCTGTATCATCCGCTTCTGCAATTGGCATCTCTTGTGCAAAAGAAACGGACACAGGAATAAGAATTAACCCTGCAACGATAACTGCTTTTGCAAAAACCCTTTTTATATCTCTCATTGTTGTTATAACAACCCTCTTTATATTAGCGCTTTATATAAAGCTTACACCCAATTTTGAATTCTGCCATTGTTGATCTGTGAAATCTAGGCTTTTTTAAGAAATGTTTACGATTAACGTGCCCCTGTTGTCCATTGTTCAATACCAACACCATTTGGATTATCCAAAGTTGGGACACGAACAATTGTTAAACGAACAAGCATCGAATCAGGACGACTCGATGATCCTGATTTATACGTTACAATCAAAGGCATTTCAACTACCCAGCGATATTGCCCATTCACAATCCCCTCTTGCACAACAACTGGCGCACTTCCTGGGACAGCACTCAGAACCTGTTTACGGTTTTCAACAGCATCAATAACGCTTGAATCTTGAAGCGCTTTAGTAAAACTCTCCCAGCCTCTACGCGTAAAATAAGAAGATGTTTCTTGTAAACGAATTTTATAATCATGAAATCCGAATGTCATCGTTTCAGTTGCCGCCTTAGCAACCCATGATAAAAGAGCTGCGTTACTTAAATTCGGTTGAGATAACGGCACCATTCGAACTAGACGACCATCTGATGTCGTCGCAAAATAAATATTTTGTGGTTTTGTTGTTGTAATGAAAAACCCTAAAACAACTAATAAAATAACAATCCCTAATCCTTCAAATAATGCGATTTTTTGAAGAGATCTGTATCCATCACGATAATATTCATTACGCATATAGACATTTTCAATACCACCAACATGCGGCATAACATCAGCTTGTGCTTTATCTTGCCCTTGTTTTGATGCAGGTTGCGCTGGCTTTTGTTGAGGTTGACGCTGTTGTTGTGGACGTTGCTGTGCAGGACGTGGGCGCCTTTGTTGTTGAGGCGTCGCTTGACCTGCTGGCTTTTGTGACCCAGCTTCTTTATTTTGTGATTCTGACTGTTTCTCTGTCATGTTATTGCAATAATAATTTTGATATCAATTGTTTACGGTTTTCTTAAAGACACTAAAAACCCTCTAGATTCTTATACACTATACTACCATAATAAAAAAGCATGATTTTATAAAGAAAAAGTAAATTCAATATCACACTTACTTTTCTATTAAGCCCTTGTTCATATTTTATTAAATGTGTTATGCTAGCATTGATGTATATGTTTGTTGTATTTGAGGGAATTTCAACACATATAGCTTTAAAGAGGGACAATTATTATGAAGTTTTTCAAGAATCGCTTTCTAGCAGCGTTTGTAATCGCGTTTATAGCCGTTTTACTTGTTTTATTCACGCCACATAAAAAAGAATCAACAGCCTCTTCAGGTATTCTAGGAGCCGCCGTTCAAGCAGGGGAAGCAATTGTTACCCAAATGATTCAAGAAGCCATCTCAGATATGGCTAATAATATGATGAATACTGTATTAGGTGATTTCCTTCCCTTCACGCAAGATTTATGGACACGCTTTGCGCAAGAGCAACGCTTGGCTGATATTGAAAACCAAAAACAAATGAATGCCATCCAAGATGCAGAAATCGCACAAGATATGGCCAATCAAGAAGAACAAATTGCTTTAGAAGAAATGAAAGATGCTAAAATTAGTGATGGTGAATGCCAAGTTGTGACAGCGTCTTATCTTTCAAGTGCTGGACATAGTGATGTCGAAGCCTACAAAGAAGCCTTTTCACAATTATTAACCGATGATTTAACCGCAGCGCCCGGCAGTTTAACAGAAAAAGGACCTGTGGTAGCGAATAGACGTCTTTTGGAATTTCGCCTTGCCAACACATGTAGCACAACTGAGTATAATAACAATTTAGGAAGCCTTTGTAGTAATCCTGATGAAGCAAATGTTGATAAGGATGTGCGCGCAGATCTCTTAACAGAATGCCACACATTCCCCAAGGAAGAAGCGCCTTATGTTGCTCAAATGATTCGTTACCTGCTTGTTGATGTTCAGTCAGCTAGACCCATGTCAAATGCTGATCTTAATGACCCAGACCAACAAGAAAACTACTTACGCCAAGTTCAAAACCGTGCTCAAAACAGTACAATGGTTGAGTATGTTAAAAATTTAGCAGCAGAACGTATGGAACCATCTGACTCATGTCCTGAAGTAGGTGGCACATCGCGCCTCGACTTTGTGAATGAAATTGATAGAGAGCTTGGGCGTACAGACCGCATTACCGCAGACAGACCTTGCCCATCACAGGCTGAATTTGATTGTTATCGTTTGAAATATCAATTCCAAAGCCCACAATTCGTACCAAAATGTGATGAAGGTGAGGCTCAAATGGATCGTTGTGTAATGCTTGTAAATTCTGCTCAAACAGAAATTAAAATGCAAAGCTTAGCCGTTGACCAAGTACGTGCTCTCATGAACCACTCTGAAGCATCACGTGTTCAGTAAACAAAAAGGATACATAAATGAAAAATTTTCTATTTAAAATATCTTTGGTTTTCTTAATTGCTTTTGGCACTTATACACTTATTACCGTGACTGAGAAACAGCAAGCCGATGCGGTTTGTGTCTGTAATGATGGATGTTTTAACCCTGGTTTATGTATGTGTCCTTGGGATTCTGACACGATTGAAAGTGTCGCCAATTTCGGTGCTTCTTGGGCTGCAAAAGCTGAACAAATGTTTGAATCCGCTCAACAATATATGGAAACATATATGGAGGCAAAAGAGACTGAGGCCGAGGCAAACGAAGAAATGCTAACCGCTCTTGCAGCAGAAGAACTTTCGGCAAATGTTGAGAAATTAAGAAACGAAGCTAACCGTCAAACAGCAACAAATGCGATTAAGAAGACTACAAACTATCAACGTAATCAATATGAAGACATTGTTGATAGCCCCGCGCCAAGCGAACAGGTCTGTTTTCACACAACCGTGCGCCAAGAAGAAGCACGCACAGAAGCAGCGCAAGAACATGCTCGACGCGAGCGCTATACAAAAAAACGCCAAAGACGCGGCGCTTTTCCAAAAACTGTAAAAACAGCTGTCTTGGTTCAAGAAGCAAAAAATGATCAAGATCTGATCAAAAAAGCAGCAGAATTAAGAGCGTGTAATGGCTGTACATTGTCTCCTGATGACCAACGTGTTGTTGATGTCGTTGATAGTATTATTACCGATGATTTAGATATTCCACCACGTTCAGAAGCTGATTTAGAGGATAACCCAACTCAAATCATCGAAGATGTTAAACAAGTAACACGTAATTCCCTTATTGATGCCGTTGCTGCACGCATTGAAACAACACGTCAATCCCCTGGAAGTGTTGGTTGTGCTCAATCACAAGAAATTGTTTATACTGTTTCAGCATCTGTTTACGGTAACCCTTTCCACAAACTCCCGCCTGGTGTATGTCCTTCTGCGGAAACACTCCGTTGGGCTGAGGTAACAAAATTAAGAAACTCAAGTGATATGGAGGCGGCTTTATCTGATATGACAGGTAATGCACGCGCTCAACAATTACATGTTTCTATTTTGAACCTGTTTATGGATCACGATCAATACACCTTAAAGCAATTAGAGCTCACGCAAGAAGTTGCACGTAATCTCGATTAAAAAAATCTATATATAAATAATCTGGCATAAGCCTTGCAGATATATCCTCAAACGCATTTCGTTTGAAAGGATATGTAGGCAAAAAATGACTATAGAAGCTTTAGGAATAGCCCTCTCAGGCCTTGACGCAGCAAAGCAAGCTCTTGATATTACAGCAAATAACATCTCGAATGCAGGTGTTGAAGGCTATAATAGGAAAATACTTCCCACATATACAGCCGTATCAGAAGATGGAACGGTTTTTGGGGTTGCGCTCGGCAATGTTAGCCGACGTATGGATTTAGCTCTAAGAAACACTTATTGGATTCAAATTAGTGAAACCTCTAGCTTTTCTGTTAAAGAACGCTATCAAAGTAAAGTTCAACTTTTTCACGGATCTTCTAATTCTGGGATTGCTATCCCAACCTTAATGGACAATCTTGAAGAGTCTTTTATTAAACTGTCTTCCTCTCCTAATGACACAACATTGCAACAAGATGTTGTGAACTCAGCTAATATACTTGCTTCAAAATTTAATGAATTTGCTGATTTTTTAGCTGATATGAGAAATGAGATCCAAGATGAAATGTCAAGTGATGTGGATTCTATCAATCAGCTCTTAGAAACAATTGCAAAATTAAATCGCTCCATTAAATACGCAATCTCCAATAACCAAAGCACTGCAGAATTAGAAGATTCAAGAGATCAAGCTGTTTCTCAGCTCTCTTCTTTCTTAAGTGTTTCTCATTTTACAAGAGATGATGGAACGCTTGTTGTGCAAACGAAAGGCGGTAGCATCTTAGCCGCAGAAACAGCACAAAGTCTTTTCTTTGAACCAAATTTGATTACCCCTATTTCTCCGCCTCAGTCTATTTATATTAATAGTTCAACTGGTACGGATATTACAAATTTAGATATTGGCGGCTCTCTAGGCGCACTTATTGAATTAAGAGATCAAACAGTCCCTTCTTATCAAGCACAATTAGATGAGCTAGCACATAAATTAGCCCTTAGATTTGATGCACAAGGGTTACGTTTATTCAGTGATGAATCGGGTGCTATCCCAGGTACAACAATCGGAGATTACACAAACTTTTCTTCAGAAATACAAGTGAATAGCGCAATTGTTGCCAATTCTGCTTTGGTCAAAGACGGAACTGAAGCCTCTATTGTTGTAGGTGAAGCCTCAAACGCGATTATTTCTAAGATCTTGGATTATACTTTCGGTAGTAATGAAGGTGTCCGTGTTGAAGGCGCAAATGATTTAACAACAAATCCAACCGTACAGCTTTCTCTTGGAATTGAAAGCTTAGCAATTATCACAGGTGATCAAGATGTAGCAGCCCTTGGTGATCTTACAACACACCCAGATATTACCGCAGGTAACAATTTTACAATTCAATTAGGAGGCGCAGCTCCTCAAAATGTTGTCATCTCAGGTGGAGATACGATTACTGAGCTTGTTGCAAAGATCGATACAGCCCTAGGCGCAAATGGAACAGCTTATGAAGGTGCAAATGGTCGTGTTATTATTGAAGCCAATGATGATGTCACTTTTGCATTAGGGGGACTTAGTCCTGCTGGTTTTGCCGCGCTTGGATTTTCTGTTGGAACCACCCCTGTTGAAGATCCTAGTTTTACAGTTAAGCTTTCTACAGGTGCTGCTCAAACAATTACCATTCCACCAACACATAGCGCAGCAGATTTAATTAATGATTTAAATAACATCCCGGGCTTGAATGCTTCCCTTAATGGATCAAATGGGCTCTTACTTCTGCCTGAATTTGGTGGTGATATTCAACTTACAGATGGGTTTGGACAACCACTCGCTGCGATGGGGCTTGATTTCTCTAACATATCTCATGTGACTATGAATACAGCTGGCCTTGGCACAAATGGAGATATCGAAACAAATATTAATCCCTCAAACTTTATCACAGACTATAGCCGTAATATTATAAACAAACATAGTAGTGATTATAATAATGCGTCTTTATCATTAGAATTAGAAACAGATTATCAAACAACAATTCAAAGTAGCATCCAAAATAGATTTGGTGTGGATATAGACCAAGAAATGGCCGCAATCATTGAAATACAAGCTAATTATGCTGCTGCTGCTCGGGTTGTGGAAGCTTCAAGACAGCTCTTTGATGAATTACTTAATTCTTTTTAAAAACAGGAGATCTATAAACTATGAATAATACAATCTCATTTTTAGGAAGCTCTATTGTACAAAACCAAAATTTGAGCAACTTAAGAACCGATCTTTTTAGATTACAAACACAAATCTCTACAGGGAAAAAAGCCACAACCTATGCAGGGCTTGATAATCGTGTCCTTGATTTATTATCTGCAAGATCAGATTTATCAAAAACAGAAACTTATCAAAATAATATCAATATCGTCAGTTCACGTATTGAAGTTATGAACACAAATCTGGATGAAATCACAGCATTTGCAAATGAACTGCAAAAAGCCCTCATTGCTGTCCCAAAAACAGCAGAAGAGCCTGATCTTGTACATATTGAAGCCCTTATTGATTCGAATAAGTCTTTCATTCAACAATTGTTAAACACAGATATTAATGGTCACTATCTCTTTTCTGGATCAGCCTCTAATGTTGAGCCTATTGAGAATTTAGCAACGTTAGAGAACAATATCCAAGTAGAGATGGATGCATGGTTTAATGGAACACAAACTTACGATGAAATGATTGCCAATATTGAAGCACTTTCAGATGAACAAGTCGGCTATAGTGAAGATATGTCACTCGCAGATAATATTGATGTGCGTGTTGATGATAATTTAGACGTTGATTATACTGTTCTAGCCAATGAGCAAGGATTTCAAGACTTATTAAAAGTCATGAGTTTTTTTGACCGCCTTGTTTATCCAGATTCAAATGATGGTTCCATCGCGGCAACAGGCGATGAATTTTATCAAGCGATCCGTGATATGTCTGATATCTTGGCAACATCCATTGAATCAATTGAGCAATCACAAGTGCGTCTTTCTTATGCGAATTCTACAATTACAAATACAGAAAGTCGTTTAATTGAAGAGAAACAATTTCTATCAACGATTGTCAATGATATTGAAGAAGTTGATTTAAGCGAAACAATTGCTAAATTACAACAAGTTGAGCTACAGCTAAATGCGAGCTATCAGACGATCTCTATCGTTTCTGATCTCTCTCTTTCAAACTTTATATAATATGGTCATATGAACGACCCACATTATAGCGGTTTTTATTATGTTCTTCGTTATCATTGCTCGGTGAAATACGTGTAATTAAATACATTTCTGCCCAATTGCGCATATGGTTAAAAATATGCACGCCGAGCCACTGATGATTATGCGCATTATCTTTTACTAATTGCGGTCCATCTGGATGATCTAGCCGAAATGTTTGATTGTTTTTTGCCAAAACTGGAGTTATTCCAACTTTTCTCATCAAAGATGAG
This sequence comes from uncultured Rickettsiales bacterium, assembly GCA_950054255.1. Taxonomy (GTDB): domain Bacteria; phylum Pseudomonadota; class Alphaproteobacteria; order Micavibrionales; genus CATLOR01. The sequence continues at coordinate 286,844 of CATLOR010000001.1, forward strand.
CAATAATGAAGTAAACCCTTTGGACGCCCCTCATCACGACCATCACTCATTCCATGTACAGGAAAGCCATATGTTGGTTTTATAGCACGTAATATTTTTCGAATACCGGGCGCGCGTGCATGACCATGCGCATTGAGTTTTTTATGTGTATTTCCAGGGTAATAAAATGTAAAGCCTCGCTTATGAAGCGCATTTAAAACAGGCTCATAACGCGCTCTGTTAATACTCAACATACTTGAAGAAAACACAACCACATCTCTCTCTGGGTCTAATTGTAACATCCGATAACCGCGCTCTATCACTGAGCGTACAAAAGGTGTCTTTTGCTCTCCTTGAGAGCCTGTTGAAACCAAAATTGCATTCTCTCTCGGAATTCTATTTTCTTGACCTGATTTTGTAATATAATGAACCTTAAGATCAGCAGGAATAATCCCTCTACTTTTAAAAACATCAAATGTTAACTGCATCGCATGGCCAGCGACCTGTAATTCACGTCCTGTTTGACGCGCCACTTCCATCAAACTAATCAACCTTTGATCATGTCCTCCCATTACGGTGAAGACCACTCTTTTATCTGGGTGTGCATTAACAAGCTCTGTTAAATTCTCTTCAATCTCTTGTTCAAAAATATCGGGGGTTTCTTTATCTGCTCCTGTGGAGTCAATCATCGCAACATCTATACCGCGATTGCGCAATTCTCTTAACTCATGAAAATCAACGCAGCCTGGTTGTCTATACGTTTGATCAACATTAAAATCACCTGAATGGAAAACTGTGGCTGTTGGTGTTTGAATGAGTAAAGCCACACAATGAAGTGTATTATGGCTCATTGAAACAGCCCTCACATGCATTTCTTTACCAACACGAATTGTCTGACCAGGTAAAAAAACACTCATTTTATCCATCGCTTCATCGTAGCGTTTTTTGACATCTTGCTTGATATAATCAGGGATATCTTTTGACGCCAAAACACGACCAACACGCGTTGTAAAAAATTGCTTTGTTTTCTCAATCGTATAGGGTGTACCCCAAATCGGAGGTAGATCAAATCCCATTTCTAACCCGCCGCGAGATGTCAACATGGGTGACAATAAATAATAATAAAGCGCTTCGATATGATCGCCATGTGCATGAGTTAATATAATCTTATCTGCATCTTTTAACTCATCAATAATATCTGGTAAAATACGGTGATAGCCCCAAGCACCTTTATCTCCAGATCCAGATCCCGCATCAATAATCACTGTATCACTTTGTGAGCCATCCCCATTTTTATTTGGATATGTGTATTTATATATGTGACAATTAGCGCCAATCGAGGATTCATTATTTCCCCCTTTCGAGGTCCATTCTAATGCGTGTCCTTCTATTGGGTTAACCATGCGCCATAACCTCTTCTTTATTCATTAAATCAAGAATAAGCCATCTCAAACGCTTGAGCGTTTCAAGATCAGGTGTTGTTAAACAATCATCAAAAGCAGGGATCGCTTGAACTCTTAAAATTAAAGCTTCATCAGACAAATTTGAAAGGTCATCATCGGGAAAATAACGCACATAAAGAGGAGCAATTAAAAAATAATCTTGCCATGTAAGCAATTGCTGTAACCCCATTCCTTGTGCCTTTTGTTATTATTTAAGAATTAAGGTTATTAAATACGGAAATAATAAATATGTCAAGATTGTTCGTATTTTATTACTGACCAAGGATCAAAATATCAGAAATACTATCTTCTTCTGTGAGTTCATCTAATAAAACATCAACATCAACATCATCATCAAAAGAATCATCTCCTGAAGGTTCGCCAAAAGGGTCATTCGGATTAAAGCTGCGCCCGCTTTCTTGTAATTCTTTTACAGCTGACGCATCAATAGAGGCAACCCCTAATAGAGGTGATTTAACCCCACCTTGCTCTGGGGAAGCAGCAGGGCGAAGGCGTTTTCGCTCTCCCTCTTTATTAACCAAAACAACATTATTAAAAGAAATATCTCCCACAATAATATCTTCACCCGCTAAATCAGAGCCTGTGTAAACAGTCACTCTCTCTTTAGAATCTTTAACTAAAGTTGCTCTGCAGACGCCTTTCACACATGAAATATCTGCCCATTTATAGGCTGGGTTAAATTGTTTTTTCTTTTCTTCCTGCTTAACTGCACCAAAAGGCTGTTCTTGGCCCGTGGAAGCTGCAGTTTTTCCTGTACTTTTTTTACCCTCTGAAGGCATTGAATCGATAATATCTTGTAATGTCGCATTTGGGTCGTCTGATTTTGATGCTAAGTTAGATGCCTTCTGTCCCTCATATAAGTCCATATAAAACATCGCGCATAAATCATTTAATGGTAATTCCTCACACATCGTTCTTTTAGGCGCAGAGGGCATATATGGGATTCCCATCTCAGAGAAAGATTTTTGAATTTCTTGATCTTGTTTTTGGCGCTCGATCAAAGTCTGCAATAACGAGATTTGATATTGAAGTTTAATAATGTCTGTAAAATATTTATTATGTTGTCCAAAAGATAATTTTGGAAAAGACGGTTGAATCAAAGATCTTGATCTTCTCACCGATGTTGGGCGCGTTGATAAAAAGTCAGCCGCTGTGGATTGTCCACCAGAAATCACACCTTCAATCGCTTGCGCTGAATTCGAAAACGGAACAGTCAAAAGAACTGAAAAAACAAAACTAAAAATAAAAAGATATAATTTCATAAGAAAGTGTTCATAATAATTAAAGAAAGACACTACAAATCAGTGTAGATCCTTTTTTGTACAAGATCAACAAGACAATGTAAATATTAGTTACATATACCATTTGTTGTTGTCGCACATCCACCCAAGACTCCAATTGATACACTTGTATCAACCGCAGATCCGTCCGATGGAGTAAAATTCCCTTCATCTGATTGTCTATCTGTTACCGCGCCATTAAATGAAACAGACCCTGTAAATTCAACAGCTTGTCTAAATTCGATATCTGTCCCTGTAATTCCTAGATCACCAATATTTTGCAATGTTGCTGCACCCAAAGCAGGCGTTGATATCGTTATCGTATTAAACACTGTTCCAATGTCAACTTGTGCGTTATCTGTTAGAAAAACAGACGATCCAGATCCGCCAAAATCCACATTATTTGCTGTTAATCGGTTGGCGCTTAACGACGTTGGTATATGTGCGCCTTGTGCTTGAATTTGAGTATTGTTCGCCGCGCCTGGATCAGAGCCATTCCCTGTTATCGATGTTGCACTTAAACTTCCAGCGGCATTCACATCGCCAAATGTGACCATATCATCAACATTTAAATTACGTGTTTCTGCTAGAACCTGTGCTAGCGCACCAATATCTAAGCTCCCTGTAATCAAATCACCTTCTATGATCATCCCTTCAGATACAGAAAAACCAACCGACTCCACTGTTAAATCACCAGCGATATCTGCAAAATCAGCACTTATATTACCCGCACTATTTAAATCATTTCCATTCATATCAAGATCAACCGACATACGATTCGCATCAATATCACCCACATCTACTCTATATAAATAATCATCTAAACCACCAGCAGCCAAATCAATCGTTGCAATTGCAACCAAATGCGCTGTGTCATTAGCAACAGGATTTGCTCCCTCCCATCCTGTTCCAACATAATTAACAAGAGGAACAGCCCAACCACTTCCGTAGCCAGAAAAAGATGTTGTAATATATCCTCCCATATCTTGCCCGACAACAAGACCTGAATCTGCTCCAGCCGCTGCGACAACTGGCAAAGCTTGCTCAATCGCAATAGCACGTCCCGTTGTTACAACAAGCGCCTGTATTGTATCAGCATCAACATTACGAACCAAAACTTGCATTTGTTGCCCAAAAAGATTCTCATCTTTAAAACCAACAGGTAAGAAAACATTTCCTTCCTTTAAAAACAAACCAGCACCAGGGTCTTCAATAGGAATAATTGTTGTGCCGCCAATACCGCCTGCTGTTCCTTGTACAACGGCAAAATTATCTCGTATATAATCTTCAGCGGCTGTTCTCACGGCCATCAAATGATTAGCAACAATCTCTGCTTTTTGTTGTTTCGTCCAACTATTGGTTAATTCAACAACACCAATAGAAACCCCAGCAAAAAGTCCAACCACAAGTAACAATTCTAATAAGGTTACCCCAGCATCATCTTTTATTATTTTCAAAAATGACTTCATCTCTTAACACCCATCATCACAGGTAAATCGTGTTAACCCTGAAACGGAATTGAAAACCGCATTACCTTCAACAAACGCTCCATTTGAAAAAGTAACCCCGCCAGAAACAGACGATAAGCCTTCTCCATCTGCATTTCCTGTTACACTCACATCTGCACCACCAGCATTGAGTGTTCCAACTACTAGTTGCGTTGTTCCTGTCATCAACATATCTGTGATCTCCATATTCACAACAGCAAAATTCGTATCACCCGTTGCTTGCAAAGCATCTACCGTCGTTGTGTTAGTAACCGATACATCTGAAGCATCTAAAGAATCTGCAGTAAAATCACCTGTAATATTAACAGCTGTGCCATTTGTCGCCCCACTCATATCAACATCCCCTGCATTAATATCAAGCGTCACATCTGTTGTATAAATACCAGCGGCATTCGGTTGAAGAGACACACCAGAAACATCCCCTGACGTTAATAAAGACGTGACCGTAACATTTCCTCTTGTACCAACAACACCAACCGCAGACACATTATCAGCAGATACATCACCATCGATGTCGAAATTATCAATACCATCAACATTAAAGGCATTCATCTCGATATCTTGATACATTGTATTAGCATCAGGAATTCCTGGGACATTTACCCTGTATAAATAATCCCCTAAACCATCATTATGATTAACAAACCTATAAGTAAAAAGATGTGCTTCACGGTCTCCCACCGTTGGAGCAACTATAGCTGGGGCATTTACAGCTAAGTTTAAATTCGCGATAGGAAACTGCCATAAACCAAATAAATTCACAACATCATCTGTTGTTGTTTGTGGAACCCCCGGGTTTACATCACGGTCCATACCACTCCATATACCTGAAAAGCCACCAATTTCATATGCGGCTTCTATTGCGATATCTTCGTTAATAGGATCACCAGAGGTAAACGTAAAAACCTCCATCCGCTCTGTTAAACCTGCGCCAGCAAGTCCAGCATTTCTTAATATCACGAGAACATCATTATTTAATACATTTTGACTTTGAAATGTTGCAGGCAAATAGCCATTCGCAATTAAATCATCAGTTGATGTATTGGCTGTCGCACCGCCCATACCATCAACTAATATAGTATCCCCAACAGCTGGTATTAGTGCATATAAAGCATCAAAGTTATCATCAACAAACTCGCCTGTAGCGTCATGAATTTCTTCAATATGCTCTGAAACTGTGATTGCTCTTTTTTGTAATAAATAATCTTCTGACATTTCAACAAAACCAAGCGCAATTGCTGAAAAAGCTGAGAGCGCTAAAAGCATCTCAAGAAGAGAAAACCCGTCTTCATTTAAGAAAATAGTGCTTTTATCTTTCATAAATATCATGGGATCACCACATCCGATCCGTCATTTGTTGTTTCATCAGGGCAAATACCACTACAAATATTTGTATGGAGCGTGGTCATTGTTGATGGACCAAATTCTCCCCCTCCAAGTAAACGAGGTTTATTTGCTGTATTAAAGTTAACAGCGCCAGAAACCTGGTTAATAGACCCAAAACGTGCATCATACCCACCAGCAAAAGCCGCTCCACCAACAACATCAATCGTACCACCCGCCATTTGTAACTGGTTCAAGACGTTAACAACACTATCATTCGCTTGTATTTGGTCTAAACCAACGACATTTTGCGCAAAGAAGTCGGCTTCTGCAAACCCATTTCCTGCTTGTAAATCAACATCAGAAACAGGAACACCAATACCGCCACCATCTAAAGATGTGAAACTTGCCTCAGAAAAAGCCGTCGCTGTTCCTGTAAAGATAGCATCCCCACCAATCGCCATTGCAACTGTGTCACCATTCATAGTCAGTGTATTTGTAATATTCAGATTTTCTTCAATAGCAATACTATCAGCAACAAAAATATCACCTACAACATTGACTGATTCTCCAACATCGGCGCCAAAAGTAACTTCTAAATTCAAATTCCCATTATTATTAACATTCCCGCCAACCGCTAGAACCATTTCATTATAAGCAACAGCATCAAAGACCAAGGCTGTTTCATCTTCATCACCGCCACCAGAGCCAGGACCTCCTTGGTTTTCAAGCGACATTTGTGCCATTTCTGCGTCTCGAACATTCAACATATCAACACGGTTATTTACCCCCGCAACATCAGGATTAGCTGCAAAATCTGTCGGATCTCCAAAGTGAAGGTCTGTAAACATTTGATTGGCAGATGGATTTTCTGGTTGAGGAAAACGCATCATCGCACGTAAATCATGATCAACAACACGCCATGTCGGAACAATAATCTGTCCATCACCAACCGCTAAGCCTCCAGCAGATGCTGTAATAATGTCTACATCATCTTGAGTTAAACATCCCGTATCCCAAACCATAACAGCGGGGTCAGCGCCACAATTATCACTTAAATTCACACCCCCAATAATCGTTGGGGCAGAGGCAGACATCCCCGCATTACGCGCCCCAAGCATTAAAGACGCCGCCGTTCTAGGGCTAACAACCGCCGCAGCTCTTGTTCCAGCTACTGCCGCAGACGTCATCACATATGAGGTTACAACCAAATCTTGCGTTAAAGGATCAACAACAGGTGTATAAGAAGCGGCAAAAACGCGTAAATTTTGCTCCAACGCATTTTCAAAATCAAGTAAAGGGGATAAATGACCTGCATTTACTAAATCAGCAAGTGCGATCTCGATTGAACCTGCTTGGTTTTCAACATCTGCTTGAGAACAACATTGAATACCAGAGGTTAATATAACAGGATTTACAGACGCATTTCTTACAAAAACACGAGCGGCCTTTGAAACCTCAACTAAGTGCCAACCAGATGCATAGGCTTGTCTGTTAATATATTGTTCAGATTGACGCCAGAATGTTGCTGTAAATGTTCCGCTAATAACACCAATAAAAAGCAAAACCAATAACAAAGAAAATCCTTCTTCATTATAGAAAGATGCCATACCAAATTCAGTTTTTTTGTGTTTACGTACAAAAATCATAAAAAGAGTCCCCATACTCTTCCCTATTATACTCTGTAATCTCTTATTATTTCATTAAAAAATGAGCCTTTTTAATAAAATAAAAACCCTAAATTATTGCCCGTATCATTACAGACACCATCAGCAACAGCAGCAGATGGGACTGTCCCTATAACCCCCATGACTGTTACATCTCCTGTATTGCCTGCTCCGCCTGTTGTTCCTGTCATAACGTAATCATCATCATTAGAGAAATCCAATGTCGCCATGTAAATACATGGCTTCTTGTCTAAATCTAAGATTTTCACATAAAATTGATCACCTTTACCAATAATCTCAATCCCTGTATCCCAAGGAGTAATTGGGTCTCCACCCCCATCTAAGGCTGTTGTTGGAAACAAATCAGCATTTAATGAAACTTGTGTTAAATCAACATTTGATCCATAAGTTGTTTGGCCAGAGAATAAATTTTGAACACGTTGTTTTAAACTTGCGACAGTCCGTTTAGCATCACTCACCTTATAGCTTTCTGTTGCCATATTATATGTGCCCATACCTGCGAACAACAAAATAGATCCGACACCAATCACAAGAAGGACTTCCAACAAAGAAAAGCCTTTCTCATCTCTTAAAATTTCAGGTCTTGTTACTCTCTTAAAAATCATCTTATTTATTATATATGAAATTCTTTTATTTTGGATAAAAAAAAGGGGAGCAGCACCCCCCTTTTTATCAGATTGTATCTCTATCAATTAATAGAAAACAAAATATAAGTCATTCGCAGCTGCAGCAGCTGTACAAACACCGTTTGCATCAGCAGCAGATGGCGTTTGACCATCAGCAGCAGCAATTCTGTTAGCAGCAGCAGCACCGCCACGACCTGTTCTGATATAATCAGGGTCATTAGCAAAGTCCATACGTGCTACTTGGATACAAGCATCTTGTGGTAAGTCCAAGAAAACAACTGAGAACTCATCAACATTCGCTCTCACTTCAATTGGTGTTTCCCAAGGTGTAATTGGGTCTCCGCCTGAATCAAGTGTTGTAGATGGAAATAAACCAGCATTGTTCACAACTAGTGTTAAATCAGCATTCGCAGTACCATAGCTTGTTTGTCCTTGGTATAAACCTTGAACCTGCTGTTTTATAGTTGCAATTGTACGTTGTGCTTCGTTAACTTGGTTTCCTTCTGTAACCAACCCGTATGTCCCGATACCAGCTAGTAGTAGAATGGCACCAACACCAATCACAAGTAATAATTCAAGAAGCGTAAAACCGTCTTCTTTCTTCATTGTAGATAAAAAATTTTGCATAAAAGCCCTCCTTTTAAAAATGTAACATACGCAAAAAAAGAAATGTCAGAACAGACACTTCTTAAACATAGAAGAATATTTAAGAAAAATAAACCCCTAATGTTCAAGATTATACAAAAAACATTAGAACTCTCTTAAATTTACCTAAAATTTTATGCAATTTGCTTTTCTTTGAATAAATCTTGGAGCTCACCACTCTCAAACATCTCTCTAATAATATCGCATCCACCAATAAACTCACCCTTCACATAGAGTTGGGGAATTGTTGGCCAGTTAGAAAAATCTTTGATTGCTTGTCTGATATTATCATCTTCTAAAACATTCACAGATTTAAAAGTGATATTCATATGATTAAGAACTTGAACCACCGCGGCGGAAAAGCCACATTGTGGGAAAACATCTGTTCCTTTCATGAATAAAACAACATCATTTTCATTAATTTCTTTTTCTATTTGAGGAAAAAATGCATCTGAGGACATAGGAATTAAGCACCTTTCTATATGGCTTAGTTTGATTTTATTTTTGTTTCAAGGGCTAAAGCATGAAGCTCGCCACCCATTTTACCTTTTAAAGCGGCATACACCATTTGGTGTTGTTGTACACGGTTTTTGCCTGTGAATTGATCAGAGGCAATCACAGCTTTATAATGATCACCATCCCCTGCTAGGTCAATAATTTCAATATCACTTTCAGGAAAAGACTCGACTAGCAAATCATGCAAAGCTTGTTGTTCAATGGCCATTTTAAAAACTTTCTTTGGTTTCGAGCGTAGATCTCTTAAGATAGATATTGCGCTTTTAAGTAAAAAAGTCAATATTTGGGCATGAAAAATAAACAAATGACCTTTGAAATTCTCCCTTGGGACTATGATGATAAAACATCAAGGCTCATTTTTTCCTATGAATGTTCAGTTTATGGTCATTTTACTGAACAATTTATTTTCCCACAGATAAAACATGATATTACAAAAGCAGTCCCCTATCTAAACCTCTTAAGTTGGCTTGTTGGCTTAAGCTATTATAAAGCGGCTGCCGCCCCCACTATTATAGGCCCTTTATACACCGATCATTTTAAAGAGGCGATTAAAAGCTTTTACCAAAAAGGATTAGGAGAGTTTTTTATCCGTAATGAGCTAAGCTATCCTTACAAGCAAGATTTTACCTTTTCTTCTATTGAAAAAACAGCTCCTATAACGACATCAACAACGCTTTCAAAAAAAGCCCTATGCGCATTTGGAGGAGGGAAAGATTCTTATACAGCATTACACCTCCTTAAAAAGGCCAATATAGAAACAGATTTCCTATCTGTGATAAGTTCAACACGTATTGAAAAAACATTACAAGACTCAAGCCTTGCCCCTCTTTCATTTATTCATCGTGTTTTGGACCCAAAAATTATTGATGTTAATAAACAAGGCGCTCTTAATGGACATATCCCAATTACAGCTATTTTATCTGTTCTCTTTGCTGTTTATGCTGTTTTAAACGACTATACATATATTGTGTTTGCAAATGAGCATAGTGCAAGCGAAGCAACAATTGATATTAACGGATTAACCGCCAACCACCAATATAGTAAAAGTTATGAAGCCGAACAAATATTGAGAAAATGTTTTGACGTCGTAGAAGAGCATCCTATTTATTTTTCTATCTTACGCCCCTTTTCAGAAATTTATATTGCTTCTTTATTTTCACAATTCAAGGACGCTCACCCTCTATTTTTAAGCTGTAATAAGAATTTTCAGATCACACAATCTACGCACCAATCAAGATGGTGTCATACGTGCCCTAAATGTGCTTTTGTTTTTCTAATCCTTGCCCCTTTTTTAAAAAAAGAAGCTTTGTTTAATATTTTTAATCACTCGCTCTTAAATGATCCGAAGATGATTGATATATATAAAGAGCTTCTAGGGTTAAGTGATAAAAAACCATGGGAGTGTATTGGAACGATTTCTGAATGTCGCGCGGTTTTTTACCATTTATCACACCATGCTGATTGGAAAGATCATCATATTATCCAAGAATTACTGCCCGAGATTTTGAAACATGAATCTGCATCAAACCTTATAAAAAGCTTTCAAGATCACTTAGATTTTAGAGGCCCTCATTTTATTCCAGAGGAGATTTACACCCATGTCTCCTAAAACAATTTATATTCATGGTTACGGTGTAGAAGGGCAAGCAAGTGCGCGCCATTTTAAACATAAATACCCTGATGCAAGTCTGGTTATTATTGATCAAAGCAAAATCACAACACCTCACCGATATTTAAACGAAGAAAATGCTCTTAAACATTTTGAAAACACACATCTTGCTAAAGAGCCTATTTTATTTATACGATCAGCAGGTATTCCTCCACACAATAAAGTCATCGCATGGCTTGATGACCATGAGATAAAACATCAAACAGCGCTCTCTTATTGGTTGGGTCATGAAGCCCCGAAAAATACGATCACCGTTACAGGATCAAAAGGGAAAAGCTCTATCAGTTCTTTAATAGCACATCTTTTAAAGGCTAAATTGATAGGCAATATTGGGATTAGTCCTTTTGATATAAAGTGGTACACAGATGATATTGCTGTGATTGAAGCTTCTTCTTACCAGCTTCATGATTTACAATACCCCAGCAAATTCCACTTTATTTCAAATATTTATAAAGAGCACACAGATTGGCATGGGTCACCCGATCTATATAAAGATGCCAAATACAGGCCCTTTACACTCGGATCAAAAGGGCTCACAGAAATAGCATTACAAGATGTGATCCATAACTTCCCCGACCTTGACCCAACGCTTGATAGAAACGAGCCTTTTTATACAAATTTAAGAACGGCGCTTGCTTGTATCAAAACAACAGGCTTATGTGATTTTGAACAGCTTCTAGCAAATTTACCCACATTATTAGAAGGCTACACATCCCTTCCTCATCGCCAAGAAATCATCGCCGTTATAAAGGGGATCACGTGGATGGATGATGCTTTAGCAACTATTCCAGAGGCAACATTACTGGCCTTAAAAGGAGTATCCCCTTGTTATCCACACATTCATCTCCTTATTGGAGGTAAAGACCGAGGGCAAGATTACACCCTTTTCTTAAAAGACCTCTCAAGGTTTAAAAATGTTTCTCTTTATGCTTTTGCTGATGTAAAAAATCGTCTTATTGATCAAAAAACAATTATATGTGATGATTTTAAAGATGCGATCTTAAAAGCAAAACGCACAGCACAAAAAGGAGATTTGATTTTATTTTCTCCTGCAGCCGCAAGTGAACACCCTTTTCAAAATTATAAAGAACGCGCCACTCTTTTTAAAAAGTATGCTGAACAGGAAAAGATATGATTGATAAAAAAGCGTTAATAGACTCTCTGGTTATTATTCACCCAGAATCAAGTCCCGCCATCATAATTGATATGCCTTATTGTGATGCAACACATCCGGAAAATGTTTTTGGAATGGCGCTATATAAAGAAGACGCTCCTTTTGTTTTAACAGAAAAGCTTGCTGAAATTGTGTTAGATGTTGCTTATGCACTCCATGAAGAGAAAGGCTGGTATCTCTGTTTGAAAGATGGTTTACGCCCAACAGAATCTCAAGCGCTTATGAATCAATCTCCTCTTGTTCAAAAAAACCCTCACTGGGCTAATGTGTTGATCTCACAACCAGGTCAAGGCGCGCATCCGAGGGGGTGTGCTGTAGATGTAACGCTTTTAGATGAACATAAAAAAATAATCGATATGGGCACAGTTTTTGATTATTTTTCTACAGATTTAGACAATAACCCTGCTGCGCGTGATTACAAAAACCTAAGTTCTGATATATTGGAAAAACGCGCTTATTTAACACATCTTTTTGAAACTAGCGCAAAAGAATTAGAACTCCCTATATTTCCACTTCCTTCTGAATGGTGGGATTATCGTTTTCCGCTTGATCAATACAAAGATTTTCCAGCGCTCAGTAATGATGATCTGCCTAATGAATATAAGTTGCTTTAACTCTTATTTCTCAGCCTCTAAAACCATCATCTCATTGCGTGCATGTGTTTTAATTTCATCTAACTTCATGCGAAGCTCTTCATCTTTAATCTCAATGCCTGCACTTAATAAATCACCATAGACTTTAGTGAGCACATCATCAAAGCCTGGCTCAGCAAAATCAGCATCAATCACCTGATCAATATAACTTGCTTTTTCAGCTGTACCAAAACCAATTACATCCGCAACCCACGAGGCAAATAAACGCGTTGTTAGAACTTGAAGCCTAAAACGGAATTGTTCATCTTGTCTAATTTTTTCAGAAATAATTTTTTCACGATTTTCTAAATCCACCATCGGGGTAAACTTCTCCTTGACTTGTTGCGTCACTTATTTAGATTCGTACTTACTTAAAATACATTCTTATATTAGAGGGGCTTTCACGCATGATCAAAGGAAAAATTGTCTATGAGGGACGTTCAAAGATTTTTTATGAAAGCTCTGAAGAAGGAATCTTAATTCAGCACTTTAAAGACAATATGCGTTGGCTCAGCCAAAAAAAGAAAGAAGACAGCAACCCCGTCATCTTTGGTAAAGGTGTTTTAAACAATCGTATTTCTGCTTATTTAATGACTCAACTAGACGAAATTGGTCTACCAACACACTTTATTAAAGCCATCAATATGCGCGAACAGCTTATTTGGGATATTCAAATGCTTCCTTTCCAAATTGTTGTCCGTAACTTGGCTAGTAAAGAAATGGAAAAACGATTTGGAGTTGAAGAAGGGGCGCATCTACCACGCTCAATTGTTGAATTTCAGCTCAAAAATGAAAAGCTTACTTTTCCAACAATTAGTGATGAACATATCATTACTTTTGGTTGGGCGGATCAAGAAGAATTAGAAGATATTTATCATATGGCTTTACGCGTCAATGACTTCTTAACAGGCTTATTTCTTGGACTTGGCTTAAAATTGGCTGATGTCACTTTAGAATTTGGGCGTATTTATTTCCAAGGCGAGCCTTTCATTATTTTAGGAGATGAAATCTGTCCTGATAATTGTCGTTTATGGCGTTTGGATGATAAAAAAGAACTTCCTAAAGAAAATATAGGGAAAGACCTCAACCGAGATATCAAAAACTATCAAGAAATTGCCCGTTTACTAGGGCTCTTACCTGAGGGGACATTAACGCCTGATACAAAAGTTTCAACAGAATTGCTTGATAAATTAAAAACCGCAAATGAAGGTCAAATGCCCATCAAGCCTGGGCCTTATAAACGTTAAGCCTAGCCTTCAAATTGTTCACGCAAAATACGTTCTTCTAAATTACGCTCTGGATCATATAAAAGGGTGAAGCTCGTTTCGTTATCTTGCTCTACTTCTATGCGTGAGATATAGCCAATTTCACGATCATCCGCTGCGGCCTGAACTGGGCGCGTTTCATGTTTTAACACATCAATAGCAATACGCGCCGTATGTGAGATAAGCGCTCCACGCCAGCGTCTTGGTCTAAAAGGGGAAAGAGGTGTTAAAGCAAGCACATTTGATCCAAGAGGAATAATCGGTCCATGCGCTGATAAATTATAAGCTGTGCTACCCGCAGGCGTTGCCACCAAAATACCATCACAAACAAGCTCTTCTAAACGCGCTTTACCATCAATTTCAATTCTTAATTTTGCTGCTTGAGGGGATCCGCGTAAAATCGACATATCATTAATTGCAACTTCTTCGACAATATCGCCATCAATTGTATGAGCTTTTATTTTTAAGGGGTGAAGTGTCGCACTTGACGCTTTTTTCAAACGCGCTTCTAATTCTTCTGTTGAAAATTCATTTAATAAAAACCCTAATGTGCCACGATGCATACCAAAAATCGGTTTTTTATAAACGCGTAGCATCTTCAGCAAAAATCCATCACCACCAAGTGTGACAATTACATCCGCCTCTTCAGGGGGGACAGAGGGGCAAGCTGCTTTCAAAAGTTCAGCTGCTTCAACGGCTTTGTTATTACGCGCGGCTAAGATTGCTATTTTCATACGGCTCTTTATATTCCTTTTAAAAATCCAGATAGGATTTTACCACATCCATATTAACATCTTGGAAAGAAGGGTTCATCTCAACGGTTTTTAACATCATGTTCCATGAACAAAGACTATGCAGCATAATTTCTTTTTCTTCTAACATCTCTGCTACTTCTGGGCGCCCATAATTAAAGACCACAAAAGCATCATTACAAATTGCACCGGCTTGTCTTAACACATCAACAAAAGCAGTTGAGCTTGTGCCGTGATTACACAGATCTTCAACTAAAAGAACCTTTTGTCCTGCTTGTAAAACCCCTTCAATTTGGTTCATTTTGCCAAAGCCTTTTGGTTTTTTACGCACATAAATCATGGGCTTACCCAAGACCTGAGCCAAAAAGGCCGCAAAAGGAATACCCGCCGTTTCACCACCTGCAATAACATCAATATCAAGTGTTTTGATATGTTCGGCGGCGAGTTGGATGATTTTCTCGCGCTGCACAGGATATGAGATCAACCGTCTAATATCCACATAAACAGGACCTTGTTTGCCTGATGTATAGGTGAAAAGCTCTGTTGTGTTAATCGCCACCGCATCACACTCTAATAAGGCTTGTCCGATCATCTCTTAATCCTCCAATAAGCTTGAGAGTTTCAACGCATAACCCATTTTGCCTTTTACTTTTAACTTACCCATCATAAAAGACATGGTTGGGTCCAATGTCCCATTAATCAGTTTTTCTAAATTCTCTTCGCTTAAAATAATCGTTGTTTCATATTCGCCCTCATCTGAGTCAACCACTTCAATCGCTGGGGGTGCTTGGCGTCCATCAAGATAAATAAATTGCTCATCTTCTAAACTAACCAAAATACGCGCATTCAGAGGTGGTGCAAATTTTAGTTTTTCTTGCATTTGTGAGATCAAAGAATCAAGTGACATGATAAAAACTCCTTAGAAAAAATATACAGCTACACTGTAACGCGAAATCGTTTAAATCTCTAGTTCGAATTTAGAATTGACATATAAAAGCAGAATATTATAGTTGAACAATAAACACATATTTACGAAGGCATTATGAACCTAGATCAAGACCCTATTTTAACATACAGCGAAACAACATTAAATTTTAAAACATTCATTCATAAGTCAACATTATCTGTATTTAAAATGGAGCAAGCTGATGGCTCAAATAGTTTTAGCTTCAATTTTAGCTCTTACGGTTTTTCCTTTAAAGGATTGAAATTATCCCAGCGCGCCCATATTCAACAAGAATTTAATGGAAATGTTCTCCCTGTTGGTCTTGCAGACCTTATGGAACACCGCCTTGGTGCTAAGGCCACCGAAAGCCTCTTAAAAGACCTATCACAAGATGATATTGCTTTAACCTGCCCCAAAAGAGATAAGCGTTTTGGTGGTTGGTTATATTATTAAAAAGCACTCTCGTCTAAAGCCATAAGGGTTTCTTTACCCGCCATGACTTTTTTGAAATAGCTATCTGCCTCGGGTAATATGCGGGCGAAAAAGAATTTTGCTGTCTTGATTTTACTTTCATAAAATTCTTTGGGTAAATCACCGCCATTTTCAAGTTTATCTTGAGCCACAACAACCATTTGCAACCAACAATACGCCATGACGTTCAGTGCAAAAAGATTCAAATAATCCATAGAAGCAGCCCCAGCCTCTTCTTTATCTTTTAATCCTAATAAAGCTGTGTTCGCGGTGGCTTGTTGCAATTTTGCTAATGTTTTTGCAAATGGGAAAACAAACTCTGCTAGCTCAGTATTTGATTGGTGTTTTTCAATAAAGTCACCAGCAGGATGGAAGAAACGACGCAATAATCGTCCCATATTTTGTCCCATCTTACGCCCTACAAGATCAAGTGCCTGGATCCCATTTGTGCCTTCATAAATTTGAGCAATACGAGCATCACGGGCAAATTGCTCAACCCCATACTCAGCAATATAGCCATGTCCGCCATATGTTTGCATCGCTAAGTTTGCGGCCTCAAACCCTTTATCTGTTAGATAAGATTTAATAATAGGTGTTAAAAGAGAAACCAAATCATCACTTTCTTGTCTAGAAGACTCATCGCCTTCTTTATGAGTACGGTCAATATGGTACCCACACCAATAGGCAAGCATTCTTGCTCCTTCATTAAAAGACTTCATCGTCAATAACATACGACGTACATCTGGATGATGAATAATACTATCAGCTGGTTTATCAGGTTGCTTTGTCCCAGATAAAGAACGCCCTTGTAAGCGGTCTTTCGCATAAGCTACGGCGTTTTGATACGCAACTTCACCAATCCCTAATCCTTGCATCCCTACCGCTAAGCGCGCCGCATTCATCATGGTAAACATTGCTTTTAAGCCTTTATGTGGTTGACCAACAAGCCATCCCTTAGCTTCTTCGAAATTCATTACACAAGTTGAGTTAGCATGGATCCCCATTTTATGTTCGATCGAGCCACACGCAACGCCGTTACGCTCTCCTAATGAACCATCTTCTTTAACTAAAAACTTCGGCACAACAAATAGAGAAATCCCTCTTGTGCCTTCTGGGGCATCAGGAAGTTTCGCAAGCACTAAGTGAATAATATTTTCTGTGAGATCATGTTCTCCTGCAGAAATAAAAATTTTGGTGCCTGTAACATTATAAGATCCATCCTCATTTGGAATGGCTTTTGTTTTAATCAACCCTAAATCCGTCCCACAATGAGGCTCTGTTAGATTCATGGTTCCAGACCAAACACCCTCAACCATTTTTGGCAAATATGTGTTTTTTAAATCATCGCTGCCATGTAAATGAAGAGCATCATACGCACCGTGCGATAGTCCTGGATACATTCCAAATGAGAAATTAGCAGAACAAATAATTTCTTGCATCACCGTCATCAAGACATGAGGCAGCCCTTGCCCGCCATAATTAGGATCAGCAGACATGCCCGTCCAGCCATTTTCAATATATTGCTGATATGCTTCTTTGAATCCTTTTGGTGTTGTGACCGCCCCATCTTCGTGCCATGTGCACCCTTCTTGATCGCCACTTAAATTTAAAGGTTGAAGAACTTCTTCACACAAACGTGCGCCTTCTTCTAGGACGGCATCAACCAAGTCACGCGTCGCTTCCTCATAGCCTTCGTATTCGCTGAGCTTCTCAACCCCGATCACATCATGCAAAACGAACTTAATATCATCCATTGGTGCTTTATAAATAGGCATTGTTATACACTCCCTTTTTCTAATAAGACTTCTGTCGAAGATGAACCAAATATAGATTCTCCATAAATAAGTAAAACAACTCCTGCTGTGATTAAAATCATTGCAATCATGGTCCACCAATTAAAATAATTTACTTGAAACAACACATACATAAAAATCATTGTAAACATCGGATACGATATCTCACCGATTGCCGCATATGTAGAATGTACATGATAGGTTGCAAAATTTGTCGCAAGTGCTGCGATTTGCGCTGACGCCAAAGCCACAATAAAAACTATTAAGGCCTCCTTCCCCTTTAAGGGAGAAAAATCGATTGGTTGCTGCGAAAACTTAGCCACGGGATAAGCTATTAAAATACTTACAATGCCTCCCGCCACCATATATGTAGCCACAGAGACATGTGCCAAAGAGCGCTCAAAAGTCGCATAACACAGCCCCCAAAAAATAGCAGAAACAAGCGGTAAAAGATAAATAAAACTCATCTATACATCCCTTAATTTCTAAGTGGTTTACCTTTTTCGAGCATATGCTCGATACGGGCAATTGTGTCTGGATTTTTGACCAGTTTCATGAACTCTTTTTTCTCCAACGCATAAAGCTGGTCTTCTGTGACCTCTTCTGTGTAATCAGTCTCACCACCTGTTAACACATAAGCTAAGTGATCAGAGACAACAACATCATGCGGTGTCGCTTTACCATTTGAGACAAAATCTTTCACCGCTAAATCCAAAGCCGCTTTACCCGTTGCACCCGATAATTTAATCACATCAGGTTCTGGAGCTTGATAGTCTTTTGCGAGTTCTAATGCTTTTTGCTTAGCAACAAACAAAACGCGATCCTTATTCATGGTCACGCCATCACGCCCTTTAACCATGTATAAGAAGTCATAAGCTTCATGCGCAGATTTTGCGACTTGCGCTGTTCCAATTGTTTGGAAAGAATTCACAGTTGGTGGCATAGGACCGCCTGCGCGCCCATAATTTTTATGGCGTAATAACATCTCTTTACACCCACCCCATCCAGGGATAATACCAACACCAACTTCGACCAAACCAATATAGCTTTCCGCATGGGCTTGCACACTATCACAGTGAAGCAAAATCTCACAGCCACCGCCAAGTGCCATGCCTGACGGCGCACCAACCGTTGGGAAAGGGGCAAACTTCAAGGTTTTGTAAATATCTTGGCCACCACCAACAAAGCTATCGATTTGTGACCAAAGCCCAACATTGATTGTGAAAAGCGCCAAGCCTAAATTCGCCCCAGCCGAGAAATTTGATCCCTCATTATGAACGACTAAGGCTTTATAATCACCAGATCCATCACCAATTGTCTGAATCGCTTTTTTAATCATCGCAAAGATTTCTTCATCAATTGCATTCATCTTTGTATGGAACTCAAGACATAGAACATTATCCCCAATATCCCAAAGAGAGGCAGATCCATTTTTATGAACAGGGTCACTTGCGCGCTTAACATCTTCTAATAATAAGACGCCTTCTGGGCGCATAACTTCATGATATTTACCATCTAAACCAAAGAAATGAAGTTTTCCTTTTTCAACTTTGTAAAAAGTACCAGTACCAACAGATTTAATAAAATCAGGAACCTCTTTGCCAGACTCTTTTAATTTATTTGCGAAATAAGCTGGACCAATTTCATCCAACATTTCAAAAGGACCTTTTTTCCAATTGTATCCAAGCTTCATGCCTTGGTCGATTTTATACAGATTATCCGCAATCTCTCCAACTAAACCAGCTGCATAAGATAATGTTTGTGCAAGAACTTCCCACGCATACTCACCAGCAATCGACTCATGGTCTATTAAGGCTTTCATACCGCCTTTTTTTGTTACCTCAGCCGCAGGTACTTTTGGACGAGTCGCATCTATATAGGCCCCCGTTTTTAAATCAAGGCGTTGTTTTGTTTTCTTTTTTGACTCAGGGTCTAAACGATAAAACCCTCCTTTACCCTTGCGCCCTGTATAGCCATCAGCAATCATTTTATCGATAAAATCAAACTCGCGGTGGATATCACGATACATATCTTTTTCGGGCAAGGTTGATAGCATCGATTCAGCCAAATGAGGCATCAAATCCACCCCTACTAAATCAACAAGCGCAAATACACCTGTTTTTGGAACACCAATTGGGCGCCCCATCACAGCGTCTGCTTCTTCGATCGTGATATCTCGTATTGCCGCCTCATTAATGGCTGCTTGAATCCAAAAGGTTCCAATGCGGTTACCGATAAAACCTGGTGTGTCATTACAATGCACCACCCCTTTACCAAGTTTTACATCACAAAACGCGGCAATTAACTCCGCTTTTTTAGGGTCTGTTTTATCGCCCACAACCATTTCAAGTAAACGCAAATAACGCGGTGGATTGAAAAAATGCGTAATCATAAAGTCTTTTGCAAAATCCGCTGATTGACCTTCGATCAATTTTTCTAATGGAATAGTTGACGTGTTTGAGGAAACGATAGATCCCTTTTTTCGGTGAGCATCAATTTTCTCATATGTTGTATGTTTAATTTTTAAGTTTTCTAAAACAACTTCAATAATCCAATCACATTCACCCAGCATCTCTAGATCATCTTCAATATTCCCTGGGGTAATACGTTTCGCATTACGTTTATGCATCAAAGGCGCAGGATTTGTTTTTAGTAATTTTTGAATGGCGCTTTTTGCAATAACACTGCGATCTGTCGCCTCTTTTGGAACAATATCAAGTAAAACCACATCGCATCCAGCATTGGCTAAATGCGCGGCAATCCCTGAACCCATAACGCCAGAGCCAATAACAGCTACTTTTTTAATTTGTTCCAAATCCATTTCTTTCTCCTTCACTTATCCTATTTTCCAGTGATAGCGTATTTCTTTTAACCATTGATCGCCAATTTCTGTTTCAGAAACCATATCTTGTTTTGTTGTGCCATAAGCAGTTTCATAAAAAGAACGTGCATTATGATTATCTTTTAAAACCCAAACATAGAAATCTTGCATTTGTTGGTTCCTTGCCCATAAAACAGAGCTTTGAAATAATTTCATTCCAATCCCTTGGCGTTTAAAATCTGGGTCAATATAAAGAGCATAAAGCTCACCCTTATCTGTATCACCCACAAGATTTTTTTGCGCATCTCGTAATAGTCCTGTTGATGAAAAACCAACCACCTCATCTTTAACAATCGCAACAAATGTACCGCGATCTGTGCGGTTCACGCGTCTTGTCCAACGTGCAATACGCTCTTCTAAAGTTTCCGCTTGTTGATCTAGGTAATCTTGATCAACAATGCCTTTATAGGCTGACTGCCATGTCTTAATTTGACAGTGAGCAATCCCTTCAACATCATTTGTGGTCGCTTTTCGACAGGTAACGATATCCACTTATACCTTCTCCAAAATAGTTGCCACACCTTGACCGCCACCGATACACATTGTTGCAAGTGCATAGTTACCGCCTTCACGGTTTAATAAAGAGGCTGCTTTTCCTGTGATACGTGCACCGCTCGCTCCTAAGGGATGACCTAAAGCGATCGCGCCACCATCCAAATTGACTTTCTTCATATCAGCGCCTAGATCTTTGATAACAGGAAGCGATTGCGCCGCAAAAGCCTCATTCAGTTCGATTACATCCATATCTTTAATTGATAGGCCTGCGCGCTCTAATACTTTTTTCGTTGCAGGAACAGGACCGATCCCCATAATCTCTGCTGCACATCCCGCCACTGAAATGGATTTAATACGCGCTAAAATTGGGAGATTGTGTTTTTTCGCATACTCTTCTGAAGCCACCAAAACAGCCGCTGCGCCATCTGTTAACGGCGATGATGTCCCTGCTGTTACCGTGCCTTCTTTATCAAAAGCAGGATTTAGACCTGAAAGCGCTTCTTGGCTTGAGTCTGGACGAATACACCCATCTTCACTTACGCCTGCGATTTCAACAATTTCATCATCAAATTTTCCAGACTCACGCGCAACTGCGGCTTTTTTATGAGAGTTAATCGCAAACTCTTGTTGCTCTTCGCGGTCAATTTTATATTTCTTAGCCAAATTCTCAGCCGTCATTCCCATAGAGATATAAGCTTGCGGATAGCTTTCTAATAACGCTGGATTAGGAGCAGGATTAAAGCCTCCCATTGGAATACGGCTCATGCTTTCAACACCGGCTGCAATAAAAACATCGCCTGCACCTGCTAAAATATACCCCACCGCCATTTGAATCGTTGTCATGGATGATCCGCAAAAACGATTAACGGTTGCCCCTGCAACAGAGATTGGAAGCTCTGCAATATTAGCCACCAAACGTGCAATATTAAACCCTTGCTCGCCTTCAGGGAACGCACATCCCATTAAAAGATCTTCGATATCATCTGGTTTCACACCCGTTTCAGCGACAAGTGCTTTAACAACAGCTGCAGCCATATCATCGGGTCTAACTTTGGCAAGCGCGCCTTTATTCGCAAAATGGAATGGCGAGCGTTTATAGCCACAAATTACAACATTTTTATGCATTTTTTATCTCCTCGAAACAGGTTGTATAGTAATAAAGTTAGAACAGCCGAGAGTATCGGCAAGAAAATTGTTAAAGTAGTGTATCTCATTTTTAAACTTTACGCATATAAAATATGAATTTTTTTGCTTTTTAACCATTTGCATGCTAGTAAATGGTGCTATATATCACCCTATATGATTTAGATTAAAGAAAGCGTTAAAAAATGAACGAAAAAATTGCGGTCTTAGGACTTGGATATGTTGGTTTACCTGTTGCTGTTGGGTTTGCTGAACAGTTTGATCATGTGGTTGGATTTGATATTAACTCGAGCCGTGTTCAAGCTTTAAAACAACATCATGACATAACAGGCGAAGTTGAAAGCGCGCGCCTTCAATCTTGTGGGTTAAAAATAACAGACGATGTCAATGATCTCAAAGACTCAAATATCTATGTTGCCTGTATCCCAACACCGATTAATGATAATAAAGAGCCTGATTTAACACCTCTTCGTAAGGTAAGTGAAACCATCGCAAAAGTCTTGTCAAAAGGCGATATCATCGTTTTTGAATCGACTGTTTACCCAGGTGTAACAGAAGAAGTTTGTGGCCCTTGGTTAGAAGAGCTCTCTGGCCTTAAACAAGGGATTGATTTCAAACTTGGTTATTCACCAGAACGTATTAACCCAGGAGATAAAGTTAATACACTTGAAACCATTAACAAAGTTGTTGCAGGAGAAGACGCAGAAACAACAGAAACACTCGCTCACATTTATGGCAAAATTATTACAGGTGCAAAAGTGCATGTTGCACCAAATATTAAAGTCGCTGAAATGTCAAAAGTCATTGAAAATACTCAGCGCGATGTCAATATCGCCTTGATTAACGAGATCGCTATTATTTGTGAAAAAATTGGCATTCGTTCAAAAGATGTTTTAGAAGCTGCGGGCACAAAATGGAATTTCTTAAATTTCAAACCTGGTCTTGTTGGAGGTCACTGTATTGGTGTTGACCCTTATTATTTAACCGCAAAAGCACGTGAATTAGGTCATCATGCTGATGTCATTTTATCTGGTCGCCGTATGAATGACGGCATGGGTAAAATGATTGCTGAGAAAATCGTTAAAATGATGATTAAACAAAGAAAAGTTGTGCGTCATATGCGTGTTGGTATTCTCGGATTTACTTTCAAAGAAAACATTACAGATATTCGCAATACAAAAGTCATTGATATGATTAAAGAGCTTGCGGATTACGGCGTTTGTATTCTTGCCCATGACCCTTACGCAGATTTTGATGAGGTAAAAGAAGAATACGGAATTACGTTATGTTCTTTGGATGAATTCAAAGAGCTTGATTGCCTTGTCTATGCTGTTCCTCATGATCAATATAATGACCTTGATATGAAATCCATGATCCAGCCTGATGGTGGGTTTGTTGATATCAAATCTTTAAAATCCCACACAGATTTTAGTAAGAACCAAACTTATTGGAGCTTATAATTTGTGCGCGCTTTGCTGTTAAAGCTTCTCTCTTTTTTAAAGGACAATAAGGGTGTTGTTTTAACCTTTGGCATTCGCGGCACAGGGATGTTTCTTGGTCTGCTTTCTGGTATTATCCTAGCGCGCCTTTTAGGGCCTGAAAACTATGGTCTATATGCCCTTGCTATGGCATGGTTGACAAGTTTAAGTGTAATTGGGGCTTTTGGTTATGATATATCTACGCTGCGTTTCATTGGTATTTTTAATGATCAAAAGAAAGAAGGACTTATCACTTCCTTTTTAAAACAAGCCCAAAAAGAAACTTTGTTATTTTCAATTGTCATCGCTCTTTTCCTTTATTTAATCTCGTGTTTCTTTGAAATAATCAACACCGATATTTTGTGGTATGTTTTATGTGGCGTTCCTTTGTTTTCTTATCTCTTAATCCGAATGGCAGCCCTTAGAGCTTTTGGTGAGTATATTTTAGCCATTGGCGCAGATAACTTCTTAAGGAATTTTGTTCTAGTCTGTGTTTTTGGTGGTCTATTTCTAACAAAAAATACCACGGATAGTTTTTCTGCGCATGCACCTTTGATTGCTGTTTTATGCACAACCCTTTTAGGGATTATAATTGTTGATCTTTTCCTGAAGCGCTTTATTTCTTTCAAAACAAAAACCCGCACGCCTATCTCGAAAGAAGATAAAAAAGACTGGCGCAAATCAAGCATCACCCTCATGATGGTTAATATTTCACGTCTTATCTTGGGTAAGATTGATATGGCTATTATTCCTATTTTTATGAGTGTTGCTTTTGCAGGTATTTATGACGCGGCCATTAAATGGGTTAGTCTTATTTGGTTTGCTCAAAACACCTTAGTGCGTGTCTTTGGGCCTCAGCTTGCTGCTTATCACGCCAATAATGATATGGAGAATGTAAAAACACATACAAAAAAAATCACTTATATGATTTTTATTCCATCCGCTTTTATTGCTTTTTTCATTTTCATAGCGGCTGAGTTTCTCATGGGAATTTATGGTGATTATTTTACACAAGGCGTTACAACATTACGTATTTTAATTATTGGGTATTTCTTGACTGCTTTTGCTGGGGCTGCTCATATATTAATTAATATGTTGGGTGATGAGAAAATATCCATGCGCATTTCCATTGAAACACTCCTCTTAAATATAGGGCTAAATATTATTCTGATCCCTCTTTATGGGATGGAAGGCGCCGCCACAGCAACATCTATAAGTCTTATTTTCATGAGTGCAAAACGTGTTTATTTTTTGTATAAAAAACATAAGATTAACTGTCTACCTTTTGTAAAATGAGAATTGAATGACATCTAAAACACCAAAAATTATCTATATATGTGGGTCTGGTCGCTCTGGATCAACAGTGCTTGATATTATTTTAAGCAATCAAGAAGATAGTTTTGGTGTCGGTGAACTTAATTATCTACATCGTTTCATTAACAGCAAAAGTGAATTTTGCGCCTGTGGATCATTATACGAAAGCTGTTCCTTTTGGCCTGATGTTTTAAAAGAATGGAAAAAGCGCACCAAAAATGAAAACGCCTTGGAAGATCTTCAAGCGAAGCAAAATATGTTTGAACGCTTCAAAACACTTCCCCTTGGTTTTTGGCATTTTATAAAAAAGAGCCCTGATTATCTCTCTTATTTAAAATTGAATGAGGATTTATATGCTTCGATTGCTCATATTGCTAAAAAAGATACGCTTATTGACTCGAGTAAAAATCCATTACGTGCTTTTTATCTCTCTTCTTCAAAAAACCTAGATATCAACACAATCCACTTAATCAGAGATGGACGAGGTGTTGCTTATTCTTTATCAAAAGCATATGAAAAAGATATCAAGAAAGGGGTTCAAACATCCCTCGCACCAAAGCCTGTTTGGCGTACAGCTCTTTTTTGGTGCATAACCAATCTATTTAGTCACTTTGTTTCTTTATTTAAAAACCAAAACTATACGCGCCTTTATTATGAAGATTTCATTGAGAATGCACCGCGTGTTTTACCTAAACTCGGAGAAACATTTAACCTGTCCTACACCAAAGTTATAGATAAGCTTAATCATGATAAACCATTCAAAGCTGGTCACACTGTGGCGGGCAATCGTTTGCGTATGAAAGGGAGTGTGAAACTAAAATCATCAGATGACTGGCGCGAAAGCTTTCCAAAATCCAAACGTCTTGTTTTTTCTATCATTGCATTTCCTTTTCTTATTTTTTATGGGTATTTTAGATGAATAACCGTAAAAAAATCGCTTTCTTTCTCCCCGCATTTAAATCATCAGGGGGTGCAGAAAAACAAATAACGATCCTAGCGCTTGGTTTAGCGGATCGTGACTATGAGATACATGCACTTTCATTATTTCCTAAAGGACAAAATTACGATCACTTAAAAAGTCACCCAACCCTTAAAACGCATGTTTTTTTTAAAAATCAAACACCTTCCTTTATTGAAAAAATAGTTGGTTTTTTATCCATCCCTTTTAAAATGCGCACTTATTTAAAAAATCATAATATTTCATTATGTGTTTCTGTTTTACACATTGCGACTTTTTTAAGCTGTCTAACAAAAATTATTTTTCCTCATTTTAAGCTTATTATCGGGCTACGCACACTCACACCTCAAAAAAATATTAATAGCCGTTTTTTTTATAGAGGAACGCTCTTTTTAGAAAGAACAATAGATGGTTTGATAACCAATTCACACCCTGCTCTCTCTTATGCACAAGAACAAGGATTTAAAACAAAAAACACATCTGTAATTCTAAATGGATTTAATGCTGATGATTTTTATTTTTCATCTGAAGAAAGACAGAAAGTAAGAGAAAATTACTCAATTTCCTCAAATACATGCCTCCTTGGATATGTTGGTCGTCTTTCTGAGATAAAAGGATTAGATCTTCTTATTTCTGCGCTTCCTTCTATCATTGAGAAAAATCCAACGATAAAACTTCTGATAGTCGGTGATGGTAAGGATAGTTATAAAGCGTATCTTCAAAACTTAGTAACTGAGAACGGGCTAGAAAATCACATTTTATTTGCTGGAGAACAACAACAAACACGTGGTTTTTATTCTGCTTTTGATCTCTTTATTCTTCCTTCTAAAACCGAGAGTTTTCCAAATGTTATAGCCGAGGCTTTTTTATGTGAGCTCCCCGTTATTGCCTCAGATTGCGGTAATAACAAAGAACTTATTGATAATAAAAGCCTCCTTTTTGGAGTAAACAACCAAAAAGAATTAGAAACAGCTCTCTTAAAAAACCTTACAAAAGCTCCGCTAGAAAGAAACATAAAAGGACGCGAAAAAATAGTACAAAACTATAGTATTTCTTCTATGATAGATGCCTATGAACACACTTTTAAACAGTTTTAAATATAGTGGAAATCTGTTTTTTCATCATAATTACCTAGAATTTATTATTCTATGGATTATAAAAGGATTAGTTTTATCTCTTTATTTAAAGGGGGAGTATAGATGAAAATTGTACATGTTATTACAGGATTAGAAATGGGTGGAGCTGAACACATGCTCTTAAAGATCTTATCCCAAGACACAGAAAATGAGCATTGTGTTATTAGCTTAACGGATGGGGGATCATTGAAAAATTCTTATGAGGAAACTAAACACACTCTTCATACACTTGGCCTAAAACGTGGAAAACTCTCTTTCAGCGCACTCAAAAAGCTTGCAACCCTCATTCACATCGAAGACCCAGATATTATACAAGGATGGATGTATCATGGAAATCTCGCAGCTCTAGCTGGAAAAATATGTGGTTTTTCAAGAGCCTCTCTCTATTGGAATATCAGACATTCTCTACATGATTTAAAACATGAAAAGAAAAGCACTGCTTGGGTCATACGTCTGTGCGGCTTTTTATCTTTCTTACCGAAAAAGATTATCTACAATTCTCACATGAGCCAGATACAGCACCAGAAACATTTTTATTCCGCAAGGAAATCTGTCATCTTGCCCAATGGCTTTGACATTGATAAATTCTCACCCAACGCTTCAAGTCGTATGAAATGGCGCAAGGAATGGTCTTGCGAAGAAGAAACAAAAGTCTATGGCATGATCGCCCGTTATCATCCAATGAAAGACCATGAAACATTGCTTCAAGGTTTTGCAAAAGCATTAGAAAATAAAAAAATAAAAGCAAAGCTTGTCCTTGTTGGTACGAATGTTGATGAGTCAAACTCAACGCTTTCCACTCTGATAGAAAAACTCTCTCTTAAAGATCATGTTGTGTTGATGGGAGAGCGTCGTGATATTAATGAAATTCTACCTGCTTTTGATTATGCGATTTTATCAAGCGCTTGGGGAGAAGGCTTTTCAAATTTCCTTGGTGAATCAATGGCCTGTGGTATTCCAGCAATTGCAACCAATATAGGTGATAATGCGCGCATTATTGATGAATATGGGATCATTATTTCTTCTCAAAATAGCGATCAATTAAGTAATGCTATCATTACTATGAGTAATATTGATCAAGATGATTATCATCGTCTTTCAAGTGCGTGCCGTATTCATATCAATGATAATTTTACCATCGATAAAATTACACATGATTATCTTTCTCTTTATCAACAAAAGGCCTAAATAATCATGTGCGGTATCGCTGGCATTATTGATTTTGATACAAAACTGATTCCGAACCAGAAAGAACACATTCTTTCTAAAATGGCTGATAGTATTTCTCACCGTGGTCCAGATATGAATGGTTTTTGGCGCGATGCTTCTAACATATGTGATCTCGCCCATCTTCGATTATCTATTCTTGATCTATCTGAAACAGGTAAACAACCAATGACCTCTAAAACAGGTCGATATATCATTTCATATAATGGTGAGGTTTATAACTTTTTAGAAATTAAAACAGAGCTTCAAGCTCTAGGACACTCCTTCCGTGGTACAAGTGACACGGAAATTCTACTCGCTTCAATTGAAGAATGGGGAATTGAAGAAACTCTTATAAAAGTAAATGGCATGTTTGCATTTGCACTCTATGATCAAGAAAAAAGATCTGTAACCTTTGCCCGTGATCGCTTAGGAAAAAAACCTCTTTATTATGGTGTTATAGGGGGTGTTTTATATTTTGCCTCAGAATTAAAAGCTTTTAAGCATGTGCCTCTTTTTTCAAAGACACTTAATAAAAATGCGGTGAATTTATTTACAAGATATAACTATATTCCAGCACCCCACACTATTTTTAAAGATGTTTATAAACTCTCATCTGGTTGTTACCTCTCTTTTTCTGATCACAATACTTGCTGCCCAACATATGAGAAAAAATATTGGGACTTAGCTTCATACGCGCAAAAAACAGCCTCCATGCCCACAAATATCTCTTATGAAGAAGCCCTAAAACAGGCCGATGAGAAAATCACGCGCGCTGTTTCAAAACGTATGATTTCAGATGTTTCTCTAGGCGCTTTTTTATCTGGAGGCATTGACTCATCTCTCGTTGTTGCAAAAATGGCTGCTCTTTCAGATAAACCGATCGAAACATTTACAATTGGTTTTAAAGACAAAGCCTATAATGAAGCTGAGCATGCAAAAGAAATTGCCACTCATTTAAAAACAAACCATCATGAAAAAATCATTGATGAAAAAGATCTTTTTAATGTTATTGATTTAATCCCCTCTCTCTATTGTGAGCCCTTCTCTGACTCGTCACAAATTCCCACTTATATTGTAAGTGGCTTTGCAAAAGAACATGTCACTGTTGCCCTATCTGGTGACGGCGGAGATGAAACATTTGCAGGCTATACACGCTATGAGTGGATGAATGAGCGCTTATTAAAAATAGCAAAACTGCCAAAAGAAGCGCGTTACCTTGTAAAATTTGGTCTTTCTCTTATGCCGCCTAAGATTTGGGATAAATCAGGCCTTGCCTCTCTCACCTCTGTTAAGGGTGAAAGTTTAGAAACATTAAAAAATTTACTCTTATGTGATCAACCAAAAGATTT
The DNA here is from genome assembly GCA_950054255.1 of uncultured Rickettsiales bacterium. GTDB lineage: Bacteria > Pseudomonadota > Alphaproteobacteria > Micavibrionales > CATLOR01. The sequence goes on from CATLOR010000001.1 coordinate 316,537, forward strand.
TTACCAAGCATTGCAATCTCATTGGAAAACACCAGAAACGCTTGTTCTAGGATCAGAATCTGCAACAGATATTTATGATCATGATTTTGACTTTGCCTCTTTCACTCATTCAATGATGTTGTATGACAGTTTACAATATCTACCCGATGATATTTTAGTCAAGGTTGACCGTGCCTCTATGGCGCATTCTTTAGAAGCGAGGGCACCTCTCCTTGATTATGAGCTTATTGAATGGGCATGGAATCTTCCGATTGAATATAAATATCAAAAAGGATCGGGAAAGCGCATTTTAAAAGATTTACTTGGAACATATTTACCTAAAAATCTTTATGACCGACCCAAAAAAGGATTTAGCGTCCCGATCAATGAGTGGTTAAGAGGCCCCTTAAAAGAACAGGTGAATGATTATTTAAACCCTGAACGCCTTAAAAGTCAGGCTATTTTCAACCCTGATCTCGTGGAAAAATATAAAACTCAGCATATGTCTTCTCAAGCAAAATGGGGGCCTCATCTTTGGGATCTCTTAATATTCCAAAAATGGCTAGAAGACTGGGATTTAACCGCATAAATAACTTTACATATTAATACAACTCTACTATACTCCCTCCCTATGTACAGGGCGTGTAAAATAATGAATAAAGATGAATATCCAATTGGTGGGGCAGATCCCATTATGGTGCCTCTTCGCGTCTCAACGCTTGATCCAATTGCCGAAAAACTACATTCGAACACGGCCTTAACATGGCGCGAAACTCATAGTCTTTTATATTTTATCTCACATCAAACACGCCTTTTTCTGCGACAAGAACTTGAAGCACCGCTAAAAGAAAGAACGGTTCAATTTAATGATCCAAATCCTGATATTTTTAAAAACACGCTCAATGGAGCGTGCAATGGCGCCGCACTTTTTTCAACAATCTTAGCATATAAATTAGGCATAAAAGATCATCGCCTTCTTCATACGAGATGTAGTTTCTACACTGATTTGCCTGTCTTTGATCATGCTTTTTCCGTGTTAGGACTCCCCATTCTCGATAAGGAAGGACATCAAAAAACGCATCTTTTTGTAATAGATACAACATATCGCCAATTTTTAAACCCTGATATAAATGATTTTTTTAATTCTGTTGATAAGAAAGCAACCCTTGATTTTCCAAGCTATGCCCTTACAGATCATCTTCTTAAATTCGGGTTTATTTACATGGGAAAAGGGGCACATAAAACCTATCACCACAACTTTTTAAGCATTCCCCTTAATTGGCAAGAAGCTGATTATTCTGACTTTATAAAAAAAGAAGGACAAACATTATCAGCCTGCTTTAACCACCCTTTTATAGGTCCTTATTTAAAAGCTTTGGAATACAACACACCAACAACCCCTTCAAAGTTCTCTCTCCCAAGAATAAAACCATGGGGAGGATTATATGCTGTATAAAGCAATCGAAGATCTAAACCCTTATGATTATCCTTTTAAAGGAGCTAATCCAATTATGGATTCACCAAATCTCAAACATGTGAATTCTATTTTAAAAGACCTTGATCATGGAGATGCTCTTACATGGAGTGACGCACATGAGTTGTGTTATTTCTTAATTCATCAAACACGTCTTTTTATAGAACAAGACTTACAAGAAAAAGCCCCTATTGTTCCATGGAAATGTCAGGGAGAAACATTACAAGAAAACTTATTAAGAAATGGGTGTATTCACTCTGTTAGTTATCTTTATGTCATGGCCATCAAACTGGGTTTAAAAGGTCATATAAAGGCTCTACACACATATTCTTTTATGAACGGATCGCCTCTTTTATCTCCTAAAGATAAAATAAATCATGCTTTTGTTTTGCTCGCTCTTCCCATCTCACAAAATGGAAAGACAACAAAACATAGTTTCATTTTAGATCCGACTTTTAGACAGTTTTTTGCTGATTATGATACAAATAATGCCTTCGCAACCCCTGTTAAGCTTGACAACAGCAAAACACTAGGCGCTCGAATATCTCAACAATACAACACACAGTTAATGGCAGATCATCTTTTAAAATTTGGGTTTGTTTATGCGGGACACTTTGCTAAAAAAGCTTATATTGCGCATTTTGTTAAAGATCCTGATATCGCCATAACAGAGGACGCTCTTTCACGTTTATACAAAAATATTTCCGCACCTGCTAATATCCATGCGACAATTAGCAGTTGGTACTATACTGGTATGCGGGCTGGTCGAAAAACATCTTTAAATGATTTCATATTTGAAAAAGAAAAATTTTATGACTCTATACGGTCAAAAAAAGTTGCAACATATTTTGGCAGCAGAATGATAAACCTTTAAGGAAAACTCTTTGGAGGTGTAATCTCTCCAATCTCTTTTGTGAGTTTTTTAATATTAGGTGCTTTATTCAACAACTCTATATTCGAATTTAAAATTAAGTTTTGATAATCAATATCGCTTTTTAAATCTATATAATAACGCTCCGCTAAATCATAGCCTGCACGTGTGTCGCTTGGAAATTGTAATCCAGCAAGCTCATATTGCTTTCCAACATACTCAGCCCACCCCATCCAAATATAATCATGGTCTGGAAACAGATCAGTTAAAATAAACGCAGCCATTTTCGCTTGTGAAGCTTTCTCAGCAGGGTAAGATGCACTGCCAGGAAGTGGTTTTAAGCTTTTAATAAAGGGGTCAAACTGTGTCGGGCGTAATCTTTGATAGCGCCATTTTTCTTCCCAGATTTTTTTATTTAAAGCTTCTAACCCACTAAAGAGTAATAAGCGTGTTTCAATCAATTCTTCCCCATCTAAACCTAAAATATTCAATAATTGGCGAACAGGATCATCTTGCATCGCTTTAAATTGTGCTTCTTGTTTATCCGTACGTGCTTTTGTTATTGTACGAATATATTCAATCTCATTCATTTGTTCATCAGAATGAGGCGCGAACGGCGGCAAAAGAACTGATTTATTATCTTGTTGTGCTTCTGGATCATATTTAAGCAAAATACGCGGTTCCCAATCCTGAGCTCTGAATTGTTCAAAAGGAACAGAGATCTCCGCCTCTGATGTTTCTTGCATACTGTCTTCTGCCACAGAAAAATGTGGAAAAACAACAAATGCACATAAAAATATAGATATAAAGAATCGTATCATCACGCCCTCAGTTTAGCTTGGTTATTACCTTTATTTCAATCTCTTTTTAAAAAAGCATTTGCTTTCAAAAAAAATCTTTAATAATAATTATATGGTAAAAAATATAAAAAAAGTAAAACAGGCAGTAAATATGACACTTCCTTTAAGAGAGGAGACGCAGCACCTTATTAATAGAGAGGCTGGCTCCATAACAAATTATTCCAGATTCTTAAATAATGCTTCCAATGACGATCAAAGACTTATTCGTCAATGGCAGCGCGCAGCATATCGCTCTTTATGTTTTATCACTAGAAAAGATATGCGTCTTTTATCTCATTTTATCAAAGATAATTACACAGAGTTTCTGTTTGAACAAAAAGAGCATATCTCAGACTTTCTCTCCGCACCACATAAGGACCCTATTTTACAGAGATTAAAAAAGAAGGTTTTAACAAGCCATCACACAATAGAATTTAGTGATGTCTTAAAATTCGCAGAAATTCTTATTCGACTAAATAGCTCAGCTGATCAAAACCAGGAAGAAAGCGATGCCCATTATGCAAGAGCTTATATGAAGAGATGTTTAAAAGCCCCTGAAACAATCTTTGAAAAAGCGATTGGGCGTGCCTTGAGAAAAATAGAAAAAGCGCACCTAAAAACGCGTCACATACAAACTCTTTACCCACATTAAAGTTTAATCTTAAGAGGTTGCCCCGCTTTATCAACGAGCCTCCTTGCAGGAAATGGGTTTTCTATACCTTGTTCTTTTGCTTGCTCTTCATTGGCATTAAATTCGTCCGAAAAGTGTTTCAAATAACTATAAGGAGCAGCTTGTATTAAACTGGATTCTAGCTCTTTCAATTTTACAAAGCACATTGTTGTTATCACACCACCCACTATCAAAAGACCTGGAATACTCACACTCGACATTAGGGCTGTACTAAAAGCAAATGAAACGATGGATGCACCAATCATTATTCTTTTTTGTCCTTTTTTATACTTATCTGATAAAGACACATTTGCTTTAACGGCCTCAAACTGTTCATAAGAATCTTCCAGATCCATATTTTGTGATTGAAAATAAGCAACAATCTTTGGGTTTTTCTCAAGATAGTTTGCCCATTTTTGAAGCTTTTTTTGATGTTTTTTATCTGTCTTTGTGTGTGTCATTTAAGTGAGGGCCTTTTATAAGAAGGGGATGATTTTTGTATAGACTTACTTTCTGGATTAATTTTTTTATAATCATTATAAAACTTAATCTCTGCCCCTATTAACACCAAAGAAAAAGGAATAATGATAAATGGCGCAAGCCCAGCATATAACCCTGCCATACCGCCAAGCGCTGAAATAGCGATCATACGATCACGTGATCTTTTTCTAGTTTGTATTTTTGTCGCTAAGGGTTTTCTTGAAAAGAAATACCCAACAATTTCTGCATTTTTCTCTTTAAATGCCTGCCATTTTGTTTGATTTGAATTCATATTTAAGTGCCTCTTTTTTTATTATTACTTTATTTTTAATTCAAATTTTTCATATGGGATAAGAGGTTTTGGTTGATAGGTATTTTCAACCCCTAATTCTTTAGCCCATTTCACAGATTGTGCGAAATCATTCGCTAAGGATCTTGTATAATCTTCTACGGTAGTTTTTTTATACCCCTTCAACTCAAGCCACTGAGAAAGCGCAAATAAACTGCCCATAAATAAACCAAAATAGCCACCCAGTGTGAAAACACTTGCTATACCAAGCCCTGCACTTCCTGCTATAAGAGTTCCACGTTTTACCAACTGAGATCTTGAATAGACTGTTTTCTCTAAGACTGTATCTAGCTGTGCTTCAGCTTGTTCACTATTATAACCTTGTTCTTGAAAATACGCGCGTACGCTTGCGTTATTTTTTAAGAAATAATCCCATTTACTTTTCATATCAAACTCCTTATGTGAGTTTTACCATATAAAAACAAAGAGGGTCAAGATTTATTCCTGTCTTGTAAAAACCATCTTTTTTAATGATCTATTTGAGCCGCTTCCCACCCTATAATCGCAGATTTTTTATCCGAGCCCCACATATAGCCCCCTATATGACCGCTATTTTGAATAACGCGGTGACATGGAATTAAAAATGCGACAGGGTTACTGCCTATTGCTGTACCAACAGCGCGCGAAGCATTTGGGTTATCAATGGTTTTTGCAATATCTCCATATGTTGTTAAACGCCCCATCGGTATTTTCAAAAGGCTTTCCCAGACCTTTAATTGAAAAGGCGTGCCCGCAAGATGAAGTTTTATTTGATCTAACTGCTTCCAATCTTCTTGAAAAATCATCAAAGCATCTTGTTGGAACTTATCTGTTGTATTATGAAATGATGCTTTTGGAAAACGCTGCTTCAAATCATGCAATGCTTTATGTTCATCCGCTTCAAAAAACATATGGCACACCCCTTTGCTCGTTGAGGCAATAATGAGTTTCCCAAATGGACTGTTGGCAAAAGAATAATTTATAACAAGATTTTCACCCTCATTTTTAAAAACACCAGGCGTCATCCCTTCAATGCTTATAAATAAATCATGTAAACGGCTTGTTCCAGACAACCCTATTTCATAAGCCGTATCCATCAATGTCATACGATCTCCAAGTAAAGACTTCGCGTAATTAAGGCTGATATATTGCATGAATTTTTTTGGGCTTACACCAGCCCACTCACTAAACATGCGTTGAAAATGAAAAGAACTAACATGAACAGCTTCGGCGATTTCATCTAGAGATGGTTGTTCTTTAAAATTCTCGCGAATAAAATGAATGGCTTTTTCAATACGCTCGTAATCGATTTGTTTTTGGTCTTTCATATTCACACCATTGTCAAACATCTAGGTTTTACAAACAGAAACACCACCATCTACCAGCAAAGATGATCCCGTTGTAAAACTTGATAAGTCTGATGCTAAATAAAGGGCTGATTTTGCGATTTCTTCGGCTGAAGCTGTGCGTTTAAGTGCATGAATATTTCTTACAAATTCTTCTACAGCTGGGTCATCACCAAATTCTTTCGCCATATCTGTCTGTGTCCCACCTGGTAAAAGGGCATTAACACGTATATTATGTTCTCCATATTCACTGGCCAGCGATTTTGTTAATCCAACTAATCCAGCTTTACTGGCTGCATAAGCACCATGTTGTGGAAAACCAATTGTATTTCCCACAAATGAAGACGTGAAAATGAGTGAGCCTCCCCCATTGTTTAACATCGCTGGTATTTGATATTTGGCTGCTAGAAATCCACTTGTTAAATTGGTCTGAAGTGTAAAATTCCAATCCTCTAAAGATACATCAGGTAAAGACGCAGGCGTCCCAAGTGTCCCTGCATTATTAAATGCGATGTCTAATTGACCAAATTCTGAGAGTGCTTTATCAACCAGCATTTTGTTATAATCCTCGCAAGTCACATCTCCCGCAAGCGCTATGGCACGACCGCCATTTGCTCTTATTCTTTCAAGAATCTCTTTTAGCTTATTTTCACGTCTTGCACCGATAACAATATTTGCACCCTCTTTCGCAAAAAGCTCTGCAGTAGCCGCACCAATACCAGAGCTTGCGCCCGTAATAATTACTGTTTTTTGATCTAATAGTCCCATAAACATATCCTTTCTTATAGTCAGGAATTTAGAGAGTGTTTTATACAGTCACAACCCGTTTCTTGCTATAAAGATATGTATGTCTTCACTTGCCTTATTCAACAGTCACTGACTTAGCAAGGTTTCTTGGTTGGTCAACATCTGTGCCTTTTAATACGGCTACATGATAGGCTAACAACTGGACAGGAATTGTGTATAAAATTGGTGCAATAATATCATTTACTGTTGGTAAAGCGACCGCCCATTCAACACAATCTGATAAAAGATCACACCCCTGTTTATCTGAAATAAGAAGCACTTTACCACCGCGTGCAACAACTTCACGGACATTGCTCGCTGTCTTTTCAAATAACTCATCAAAAGGAGCGACAACAATCACAGGCACATCTTCATCAATTAAAGCAATAGGTCCGTGCTTCATCTCACCAGCCGCATAACCTTCGGCGTGAATATAGGAAATTTCTTTTAGTTTTAAAGCCCCTTCCATTGCAATTGGATAAGCCAAACCACGACCCAGATATAAAATATCACGGGCTTTTTCGATATCTTTAGCAATCTCTTTGATATCTTCGTCATGATTTAAAATATCAGCGGCACGCGCTGGTAACTCTCTTAAGCCCAAAGCAAGCTTTTCTAAGAATGTCCCTTCAACAACACCTTTTTCACGGGCAATCCAGAAAGCCATACAAGCCAATGTCGCAAGCTGTGTTGTAAACGCTTTTGTTGAAGCAACACCAATCTCAGAGCCTGCTTGTGTATGAAGAACAAAATCACTCTCACGCTCAATCGTACTCTCAATTGTATTTACAATCGACATCACATATTGCCCTTGGCTTTTAGCATAGCGTAATGCTTCTAATGTATCTAACGTTTCTCCAGATTGAGAAATAACAAGCGTTACACCATTTTCAGGCATCGGTGGTTTACGATAACGGAACTCTGAAGCAACATCGAGTTCAACAGGCATACGCGCAATTTGTTCTAACCAATATTTAGCAACCATCCCCGCATAATATGACGTGCCACAAGACACAATTGTCACACGACTAGCCTTAGCAAGATCAAACGGACATTCTGGCATAAAGACGCGGTTGCGTGCTGGGTTAATATAGCTTGAGAGAGTAGATCCCAAAACAGCAGGCTGCTCGTAAATCTCTTTCAACATATAATGACGATACTCGCCCTTCCCTGTTAAAGCACCAGAAACAGTTGTTGTTTTAACAGGACGATCAATCACTGTATTATCATTTGCAAAAATAGTGGCTTTTTGTCCCTCAATTAAAACATGATCACCGTCTTCTAAATAACAAATCTTATTTGTTAAAGGTGCCAAAGCATAGGCATCGGAGGCTAAATAAAGCTCATCATCAACAGATCCATACCCCACAACAAGAGGGGTTCCTTTACGTACACCAATCATCATTTTTTCTTGGCCTTTAAAAATCGCTGCGACTGAATAAGCGCCCGTTAATCGCGCAAATGCTGTTCGTGAGGCCTCTAATGGTTCCATCCCTTGACGCAAATAATATGTGATCAAGTGGGCGATGACTTCTGTATCTGTTTCTGTTTCAAATTGAAACTGGCTTTGCTCAAGCTCTGCTTTTAATTCTTGATAATTTTCAATGATTCCATTGTGAACCACCGCGACATGGTCTGTTGCATGAGGATGTGCATTATTTTCACATGGACGACCATGTGTTGCCCAACGAGTATGAGCAATCCCGATTGTTCCAGGCAAGGGTTCTTGTTTAATTTTGCTTTCTAAATTCACAATCTTACCTTCTGCGCGACGACGATCAATTTCACCATCGTGAAGTGTTGCGACACCAGCTGAGTCATACCCTCGATATTCTAAACGCTTTAACGCATCAACCAAACGATCAGCAACAGGTTTTTCTGATAAAATAGCGACAATCCCACACATAATTTTCTCCTTTTAATAAGCGTTAAGACGCTTTTTTACTTTTTAATTTTTGTTTTTCCGTATGAAAGGCGGTGGCCCAGCCCTCTTTATTTGTTTGATGAGCACGCGCAATTGCTAACGCGCCTTCTTTGACAGGCTCAGTAATCACAGAACCTGCGGCTGTTATTGCCTGAGCCCCAATCTCACAAGGTGCAACCAAGACACTATTCACCCCTGTAAAAGCATGATCACCAATTGTTGTTTTAAATTTCTCATAGCCATTATAATTACATGTAATTGTACCAGCCCCTAAATTGGCTTTTTCACCAATTGTTGCATCACCAATATAAGAGAGATGTTTTACTTTTGAGCCCGTTCCCACTGTTGTTTTTTTAATTTCAACAAAGTTACCAATATCATTTTTACCCGCCAAAACTGTATCAGGACGCAAACGCGCAAAAGGACCAATAATTGTTTCTGCGCCAATTTTTGCGCCTTCAATATGGCTAAAAGCACGAATGTGACAGCTATCTCCAACCTCAACACCGCGACCAAAATACACATGAGGCTCAATAATGCAATCCGCACCAATTTTTGTATCAATCGAAAAATAAGTACTTTCAGGGTCTTGTAACGTAACACCCAGATCTAAATGTTGGTGGCGTAGCATTTGTTGAACTTGTTGTTCAATACGTGCTAGATCTTGTTTGCTATTAATACCTTGAACTTGAAATGTATCTGTATCCAAAAAGCCAACTGTTAGTTCTTGGGCGCGCGCCACTTCAACAATCGATGTTAAGTAATATTCATTTTGGGCATTCTCGTCTGAGATTTGATCCAAAAGCTCAAAAAGTTTCTCGCCATCAACAGCCATACAACCAGACCAAACACGTCTTTCTAGTAATTGTCTTGGATCACAATCTTTATGTTCCACAATTGCTGTAACACTTTCATCTTCCTCTGTTAGAACACGGCCATAACCCGTTGGGTCTTCTGGTTGAAATGTTAGAAGCTGGATTGTATTTTTTTGTGTTTCTAATGTACGCGTTAATTGATGTAATGTTTCTGTTCTAATTAAAGGCACATCCCCTAATAAAATAAGAACCGTTCCTTTGAATTCTTTTAAGACGTCTTTTGCCTGCATAACAGCATGACCTGTGCCTTTTTGTTCTGTTTGCAAACAAATTGGATTTGGGGCCACCGCTTGTCCAACACTCCCCTCCATCCCTGGTGCAATAATTGTATGAAGTGAAACAGGCTGTAATTCCAAAGCAGAGGCCATCACATAATGAATAAGGGGTGCACCAGCAAGGTCATGCATGACTTTCGGTTTATTGGACTTCATACGAGAGCCTTTGCCCGCAGCTAAAATTAAAACAGCACAGTCTTTTACTTTTGTCATTTTCTCATCCCATCTCGTTTTGTGATTAATACGAATCACCTCTTACATCTTAAGAGATCCATAGATTACAACGCCTGCCTTCTATAAAAAACTCAAACTTTGTAACGAAACATGACAAAAAACGTTGACATAATTTTTTGTTTTCTGTAGAAGATTTCCATGATTACATCTTTGGTAAATACGTACATAACAAAGAAGCAAATGAAAGACTCTGATTTTCACAGTTTTCTGAAAAGGTATCCGTGTGTGCGTACATATTTCTCACATGCTTATACGTCACAAGAAGAAATTATGAGTGATTTACGAACTTTGTTTAATCAAAAAATAAAATCGGATAAAAGTTTACCAAATGCGACATCTGTTGGTCTTCTTATTGGATTATCCACAGCAATATTGCCTTTTTTATTCTTAGGGACAACAAGTGCGGCTCTTTCCCCTATTCTTACGACTGTTGGGATATTAACAACAATTGGTTTTTTATATGAGAAAAGAGAAAAAGAGATTGCTTCAAAAACCTACAGACGAGAAATATTTACTTTTGCCAAAGAAACAGCCGACGCTTTTCATAGTTTTCACACAGAAGGAGAAGCGCTTCTAGAAAATCTATCCCCCAAACATCAAGACGAACTAAGGCAGTCCCTTTTATCAAAAAAGAGACCGTCTAAACTTATATCATTATCTTAAAATATTATAGGCGAGGCTTTTGTACGCGTGGGCCAACAGCTGACACTGTAGGTTTATTATACCCCATTTTCATAGCAAGATCGTCATTTTGAGGAGTAAACATTGCCACACATGCCATAGACATTCGTGCGTGAACGCCTTCATTTATAGTCTGATGATATTCTTGTGCTAAACGCGTCATTTTAAACCCCTTATTATTTTTAGTTCTTATTACTCTTTATTTAAAAAGAGAGGTTTTCCTGTTCAACTTAACCTAGATTGTTTACCAATCTTTCTTTTTTTGCAAAAAATCTTTTGCTTTTTTTTAATTAAGCCTTGTTTTTTATAATGGGTCAATATATTTCTTATTGTTTTTCCCAAAAATCATTAAATTCTCTTTATATGTACATATTATGCAAAATTCCTTTATTTTTAGTAAAGATTTTGATAGAAAGCAAAAAAGAACACAGATATAAGGATATTCATGACAGCCTTAAAACAATTAGAAATCTATTTAAACCCAACTCTCACCGAAGTCCAAGCGGAACAGTTTTCGACGCTTTTTGAGGATTTAGGCAGTAGCCTCACCCTAAAACGAAGTGCCGATGATGAATGGGTTTTACAAATCATTCATGAAATTGAGTTTGACCCGCTTGACATTAATCACCGTTTAAAAATTGGTAATGATGTTTTTGAGTTTGATGCAAAAGCACGGTTCACAACCTCTGATGTGCCTGATATTGATTGGTTAGAACATGTTTATCAACAATTTAAGCCTATTCAAGTTGGGGGCTTTTTTATTTTTGGTACACATGTGAAAGAGCCTGTTCCTGAAGGATTAATAGGGATTGAAATTAACGCCGCTAATGCGTTTGGTACAGGTGAGCACCCAACAACAAAAGGCTGTTTACAAGCGCTCCAAGATTTAAAAGCACAAGGTTTTAATCCTGAAACCATTCTTGATTTAGGCTGTGGCTCGGCCATTTTATCAATTGCCGCTGCCAAAATATGGCCTGATGCTAAAATTATTGCAACAGATATGGACGCTGAATCTGTTGAGGTGGCACTCGATTACGCTGGCATCAATAACGTTGCGGCTTCAATCCAAGCGGAAACAGCCCTCGGTTATGATAGTTCTTTAATTAGAGAAGAAAAAAGCTTTGATCTTATTTTAGCCAATATTCTTGCCCGCCCCCTTATTGACATGGCAGAGCAAACAGCGCATCATCTAAACCAGAATGGTCTTGTTGTTTTGTCAGGGACGTTAATAGAACAGCAAGATGATGTACAATCCGCCCATGAATCCTATGGGCTAACACTCCAAAAAGCTTACCCAATAGACGAATGGACAAGCTTTGTTATGAAGAAAGCATAAACATATCATACAATGCTCGACTACACATCTTTCGAAAGCGCTCAAAAAGGCCCAAATTTATTAATAACGGGTGCTGTTCATGGCAATGAAGCATGTGGCACGATTGCTATTAGGCAATGGATTGATTTATTGAACTCAAACAAAGAAACAATCTTATGTGGCACAGTTCGATTTATTCCTATTTGTAACCCACGTGCCTTTGAAAAAAGTGAGCGTTTTATAGAAGAAAATTTAAACCGCGTCATTACACCAAGCAACACACCAAAAAGCTATGAACATTCACTTGCACAAGACATCATAACGCATCTTGATTGGGCCGATTATCATCTTGATTTGCACTCCTACACCGCAGATGATATTCCTTTTGCTTTTTGTGAGCGTAACGATCAACATTTATTGGATTTCGTTTCAGCCTCTGCACCCGTATCTTACATCATGACAGAATCAGATCGCATGCTCGCCGATCAAGGCATCACTGATTTCAATTGCTTATCAAATTATGCGCTTAATCATGATACATATTCTTTTCTATTAGAATGCGGCCAACATAACAGCCCGAAAGCGCCCATCATCGCCTATGAGGGAATAAAAAACACGCTCGCCTATTTAGGGATGATTGAGCCATGTGATACACAGCGTTCTTCTCCTACTATTATTCGCTCATCCGCGCTTTTTTATAAGGAAAAAGACGGATACCTAGAAAAGAGATGGGCTAATTTTGAACCTGTTAAAAAAGGTCAGCTTTTAGCCACTTATGATGATGGTGAAACACTCATTGCCCCTTATGATTGCGTTGTCTATTTATGTAAGCATGACACTTTGATAGGACATGAATGGTTTTATTTAGGGTGTGTGTCATAATCTTTTGACAATCTTTTTTATTTTGATACTCTCCCTGTATAGAAAAAACATAGATAAAACAGGTATCTTTTATGAAAGTTTTTATTACAGGTGTTGCTGGTTTCATTGGATCTCATCTAGCACTTTCCCTTATGAATGATGGTCATGATGTTGTTGGTATCGATAATTTAAATAATTATTATGATCCAACACTAAAAGAGGCGCGTTTAGAGCGATTACACTCACATGAACGCAGTGATGAGCTTTTTACCTTTTACCGCGAAGATATCCAAGACATTGAAAAATTAGCGACTATTTTTAAAGACAATAACGATATCACACATATTGTTCATTTAGCCGCTCAGGCTGGCGTTCGCTACTCTTTGGTTAATCCTTATGCTTATATTCAATCGAATGTTATGGGGCAAACAGTATTACTTCAAGAAGGACGCCTGCATTTACCTAATCTAGAGCATTTTGTTTATGCTAGCTCTTCTTCTGTTTATGGCCATAATAAGAAAATTCCTTTCTCTACAAAAGATCGCACAGATGATCCTGTTTCTCTCTATGCCGCAACAAAGAAATCAACCGAATTAATTGCAAGAAGCTTCTCACATTTATTTGACATTCCTGCAACAGGCCTACGTTTCTTTACTGTTTATGGCCCATGGGGGCGCCCTGATATGGCGGCTTTCTTATTCTTAGACGCTATGAGAAAAGACGAAGCTATTCAGGTTTTTAATAATGGTGACATGATGCGCGACTTTACTTTTATTAATGACATTGTCGCAGGTCTACGTAGCGTCCTAACAACAATCCCGAAAGCAGATGAACATGGTGTTCAGCACAAGGTTTATAATTTAGGCAATAATAACGCGGAAAAACTAACCGATTATATTAAAGAGTTAGAAACCGCTTATGGCGTTGAGGCAAAAAAAGAATTTTTACCCATGCAGGCTGGGGATGTTCAAGCAACTTATGCTGATATAACAGATTCAACCGAAGATCTTGGTTATATTCCCCAAACCCCTATAAGCAAAGGTATCCCTGAATTTGTAGATTGGTATAAGAAATATTATAATGTTTAATTATATAATCGCACTTGGTGTTTTTCTCATGGCTTTTTTATGTGTTGCCGTTCTTCGCAAGACAGAAACGCTTGATGTTCCAAATCAAAGATCTAGCCATGAAACACCAACTCCCTCTGGCGGTGGTCTAGGGTTTGTGAGCGTTATATGTATGGCACTCTCCCTCTATCATATATTTTTCACCTATGATTTTTATGGTGTGATCTATGCTTTATTAATCGGTATTTTCATGATGATTGGCTTTATGGATGACCGTATTCAATTATCTGCTAAATTCCGCTTTTCCATTCATATTTTACTCGTTGCAATTTATTTTTTCTTTTTAGCGCCTTTCTTCCCTTATTTTGAGCCTTTTGTCCCTGAATGGGTTATTAACTCTGTTCTCTTTTTTGGCTTATTGTGGTTTATCAATCTATATAATTTTATGGATGGTATTGATGGGATCACCTCGCTTCAAACGCTCTGGATTCTCCTTGGATTAGGGCTTTTATCTCCTATTGATCCAACGCTTTTGATTATTTACGCCTCTGCCATTATTGGGTTTTCTTATTGGAATTTGCCACCTGCTAAAATCTTTATGGGGGATAGTGGTTCTATTTCTTTAGGGTTTATTGCAGGTACTTTATTAATTGAAAATGCTCAATATTCACTTGAGTCTTTCTTTGTATCTCTCATTCTACCTCTTTATTACATTATGGATGCGAGCATCACGCTTGTAAAACGCCTTTTAAAAGGGCACAAACCATGGGAAGCACATCGCGAGCATTTCTACCAACAACGTGCAACATCCGATAAAAAGACACATAAAACTGTTTTAATTATGATCAGCATATGTAATGCGTGTTTATTAATGTGGGCTTATTTAGTCCCTATTCTTAATTTTTATGCTCTGATAGGCGCTTTTGTAACTGTTCTTATTTGTTTAAAGAAACTCAAAAGAAACTCGAAATCTATTTAACATGCCCCAGAAAACACCTCATATCTTATTTGTTATTAATGAAGCATCCTATGTTGTTTCGCATAGACTTCATTTAATAAAACAAGCCTTAAAGATGGGGTGG
The DNA here is from genome assembly GCA_950054255.1 of uncultured Rickettsiales bacterium. Classification (GTDB taxonomy): domain Bacteria; phylum Pseudomonadota; class Alphaproteobacteria; order Micavibrionales; genus CATLOR01. Next base: position 331,624 of record CATLOR010000001.1, read on the forward strand.
CGCGTCAGTGTATTAGCCCCTGAAATTGAAACCTATAAACCATTTACATCTCTTGATTTACCTATTGAATATCACAATTTTGAAATTCAAAGAAAAGGGTTGAACCCTTTTAAAGAAATTAAAGGATTGCTAACTCTATTTTATTTTATTAAAAAAACACGCCCAGATCTTATTCATGGTGTTACCTTAAAACCTGCTTTTTATGCGGGGCTCATTGGGCGTTTTTTTCCAAAAATAAAACAAATCCATATGTTTAATGGATTAGGGTTTTTATTCACGGATGAGAGGCTAAAAACAAGACTTATTCGCTCCTTTTTATGGCCTCTTTTTAAATTCTCATTTTCCAAAAAACACTCAGTTGCCCTTTTTCAAAATACAGATGATTTAAAACGCCTTGTCAGCTTAGGGCTTGTACGCCAGAAACAAACACGCATTATTCGTGGTTCTGGTGTTGATTTAGAAGAATTTCAAAAAACAAAAGAGCCTGAATTTGAAGCGCCTGTTGTTCTACTCCCTGCACGCTTAATTAAACCAAAAGGCATTGATGAATTTGTTGATGCGGCGCGCGCTCTTAAAGCACAAAATATTAAAGCCCGTTTTTGTCTCGCAGGGCCTTTAGATGACCAAAACCCAACGGGCTATAGCGAAGATGAAGTAAAAGACTGGGTCAAACAAGGTTGGATTGAATATCTAGGTTATTGTAAAGACATGGCCAAAATCTATCGTCAATCTAACATTATTTGCCTGCCTTCTTATTACGGAGAAGGATTGCCAAAATGCCTTCTTGAAGCGGCGGCGAGCGGGCGGGCGCTTGTTACAACAAATCACACAGGTTGTCGCGAAGCAGTGGATGATGGCGTGAATGGCCTTCTTGTTCCTATCAAAGATAGCGAAGCACTAACACTTGCATTAGAAAAATTAATCAGTAATGATGAATTGCGACATGATTTTGCTGAAAATAGCCGTAAAAAAGCCGAGCAGGAATTTTCAAAAGAAATTGTCGTTGAACAAACATTTGACTTATATTCACAGTTACTAAACAAATGACAAAAATCGCTTTTTCAGGATATACAGGCTTTATTGGTAAAAATTTTGGTGATCTATTAGAAGATCATTCAAGCCCTGCTTTAGCGCTTTTAAGACAAAATAAGATCGCTAATTTCAGAGAAAAAGAAGGATCAAAACTCTCTTTTATACGCTTATCGCAGAACGAGGAAGACATTATTTCTTCTTTAAAAGGATATGATGCCTTTGTTCACATTGCTGGAAAAGCGCATATAAAAGGAAAACAAGCCTCAGACTTTCAGTCTTTTATGCCTGATAATGTTGATTTAACGCTGAAAATGGCTGACTACTGTCAAAAAGCTGGGGTTAAGAAATTTGTTTTTGTCAGCACAATTGGTGTTCACGGCTACACAACGACAAATAAAGATCCTTTTTCGGTTTCTGATATTCCTGCTCCTATTACGGCTTATGCACGCTCAAAACTCAGAGCGGAAGAGCTCTTAAAAGAATTTTGTGAAACACATAATATGATATTGGTTATTGTTCGCCCACCGCTTGTTTATAGTAAAACAGCACCAGGGAATATTGCGAGTTTGAAAAAAGCAATTTTATATAAACTTCCGCTTCCTTTTGGTTCAATTTCTAATAAACGATCCATTGTTACTGTTTCTGATTTATGTATGGCATTAAAAGAGGCCTGTGAAACAGCAAAATGGGATCATTCTATTATGCTGCCTGTTTCAAAAACATGCTCAACCGCAGAAATTATCTCGACACTCTCAAAAGACATTGAAGAAAAAGCCTATCTTCTAAACTGCCCTGAACGCTTTTTGCGTTTCATTGGCAAGATAACAGGAAAAACATATATGATTGAACAATTGGTGGGCGACCTAGTCATCACCGAGAATTGGTTACCATCTCTATCAAACAAAAATCATAGTGAAAAAGCGGCTTAAGATAAAAGCGCAGAAATAATATCTGTTGGTTCAGCAGAAATATAGCGATCATTCACCAACCTCATTCCATATAAGGGATGTTCTGGTTCCAAAGAAAGCATCATCACCGCTAAGTCATCACATGCTTGCACACGTTTAAAGTCTGTTGCCCATAAATCAAAACAACAACGCATCGCACGTCCATCAATATCAGCTTTAGGATCTGTTTCTATTAACGAGCTATAAGAAAGTGCTAAATCGCTACTTGCTGTTGATAAAAGCTCATACCAAGGCGCTACATAACCATCTTGACGAAGCTCCCATATAATTTTAATCATAACACTTTCGGCATCCGCTTCTTCTAGGCGATATGCACGGGTAAAATCTAATGATGATTGTGTTAATTTCGCATGATAATTTTCTGAAATCTGCCACGCACGTCTTAATTGATGCGCCAAAGCGACTGATAGACGAACTTCTTCCTTCTTTAAATAAGGATATCGATCTGACGATTTCAGATAGATTGTTTTATTGCGCTCACTAATAGCTGATTCATAGCCCTCTAAGGAAACCAGATCTATTTCAAATTCTTTTTCTGCGAGATCATAAAGAAGCGCATAAGCTGTTGGGCTTTTTAAAAGCACTTTCACAACATTAACAGCCAAAGCAATACGTCCCTCTAAAGATGTATTTTGAGGTCTTTCCGCTAATTGTAATAAAGTTGAAATATCAAAAACGGCATCGCAAGTCACATGCTTTGCAACATTATTTATTTTTTCAAGCAAAGATGAAAAATGTGTCATCTTAGTATCTCTTTCACAAAAATCCTGTTTATAATTTGACGCTTCTTGTCAAAATCTCTAGAGATGAATTATTACTCATCAAAGAGATAGGTCACCGGCGCCGGCTTACTTTTTTCCTTACCCAAGACTTGATTTTCATGAATTTCATCAGATTGAAGTGATTGAACATCACCTTCTGATTGTGGCCTAAAATGCTTTGCAAAGTCTACTATTTTTTCGTCTTTTTCAGCAATTTTAGAAATATCATCTGCGCAATTCTTTGATTTTTCTATATTTTCTTTGCGCTTTTGTTCTTCACGTTCTTCTTCCAACATTTTTAATTCTGTTTCTTGGAAGCTCTTTTCAAACTTAACAAACCATAAGAAATTAGCATTCGAACGATCACGCACAATACCATATTCTGTTCCTGGCAATGGCTTTTCTTCCATACCGTTCATATAATTTCCACCTTGTGGAATTTGACCAATTGCTTCTAATAAATCATGTGTTATTGAAAGCGGTGGCTCGCTTGATGTGAATACATATCCTTTTTCATCTGAAAGCATGCTTTGAATAAGAGCATGATCAGATGGTTTTATATTATATGAAGTAAACCATGCATTAAAGCTCGCTCGTGCAGCTTCGCCATTTTCTAAGTTTACAAAGCTTTTCTTTGCACGTTCTGCGAACGCAACAGCCATTGTTGCATCATCGCTTTGAATAATGTGATCCCACATATCGGTTTCTGATTGCAATTTTAATTCCCATGCAATCCAAACAGCAAATATACGACAATCTGCTTCTAAAATACGATTCATCAAAACAGCATCATCTGGTAAATAAGACAACGGATACAACATATCACTATCTAAAGATAACCATGCACGACGCAATGATTTCGCTGTTAAATAAAGAGCCTCACCATATGTCATTTGGTGATGAATTCCAATTTTTCCTAGTTTTTTATGGAGAGAAACGCCAAAGATTTGGTCATCAATAACAAGTTCAGCTGATCGTTCGTTATTACCTTGGATTAAGGCTTCACCAATCGCACTTTTACTTAGAATATTTTTTAACGTTTCAACATTGATATTGCCATCAATTTTTTCTAAAGGCTCTAAACGCTTAACTTTTGATTCAAGTGCTTTTTTATGAGCTTTAGATTGATAATACTTTTCTAAACGTGCTTCGACATAAGCTAATTGCTCTCCAATCTCAGCATCGTTTTCTAAAGGTTTATGATGTCTTGAAATATCATGAGAAAAAAGAGACAACCCTTTCTCACGCGCATCACTCTCTTCAAGAATAGATCCTTGTAATTGGTTATCTTCTAATTCTTCAGGCTTATTGCCTTTTTTATCTTTATACTCGTCCACCGCAAACCCCTTTATGGTTTAGTAAAAAAACCCAGACACATTTTTTTTAATTTATTTTTTTATGGTCTTACTCTTATTAGATTGAGCAAGTTTATAGTTATAGGATACAGAGATATTCTTAACAAAATGCTAGCAAAACTTTAACAAGCTCTTAATGCCTTTATTTTTTAAGAAGACATATCCAAAAAAACAGGCATTGCTTCAACTAGTATTTCTTCATCTGTTAAGGAAACACGCCCGTTTTTATCGATTAAAATCGTACTTTTAAACAAAGAATCTTTAAAAACCATATTTGCTGAAAGCTTATAGTTTCCATCCATGCTTTTACCTATTATTTCTACTGTTTTAATCATTTCATTTAACGCTTTCCGCGTATTTGAAATTGGCGCTTCTTTCCAATTTATATCATCGACATGTTCAACGATTGTAAAACGTCCATGACGACCCCTTACATAATGAAAAAAGAATTTCACATAGTCGATAATTGTTTCATCTGTTAAAATAACGGGTGCTGATTTATTTAAATTATAAATCCCCTCATTTGTCCAAGTAATTGGAATAGCCGATCCTTTTTTATAAAGAAGAAATTTTTCAACAGTTGGCACTGCGTCATAATCTTTTAATTGATATAAATCATACTCATCATAAAAAGAAAGGTCTGTATATTTAACAGAGGTTGTGTCTGTAAAAAAAGGAATAGGCTCTAAAGAAGGATTTACTTCATCTAGAAATGATTCGATCATATTCTCGTTTAGTTTTTCCCAGATTTCTTGATCATATACACCCATTCTTTTTTCCTCTAAATAATTATAACCCTGTGGAAAAGATACGAGTAAAAAGTTAAAACTAGGTGAATCTAAAAAGTCTTATTTTTATATGTGTATGAAATCATCTTTTGTCATTTATTTACTCCAAAAATAATTTTTTTAAACACAGGCTATGAATTTTTGGAACTTTTATGATTTTTATTCTGTTTTATTAAATTTGATGTTTTCCTATAATTTTTTAGAGCTTTTATTGTTTTATAAAGCTTAATTATTTTATTATGGTTTTTTAAAACTGGTTTTTTAAATTTTATCCCCAACAGAGTCTCTTTTTGTTTCACAGACTCATGATTTTTTGGATAAGTTTTGAATAACTAACTTATCCCCATGATTCATTGTGCTCTACAAAAACAACAAATATATTTATATATATTATTTATATTGTTATTTAAAAAAAGAGCGCTTATAAAATATCTATGCAAGATTTATTACTAAGTCATTATCAATTAATAAAAGCATTTCATTTAATCGCTATCATTGCTTGGATGTGTGGTCTTCTTTATTTACCAAGACTGTTTGTATATCATTCAGAAACTAAGCCTAAAAGTGAAACATCTGAAACATTTAAAATCATGGAACTTCGTTTGTTAAGATATATAACAACACCAGCTATGATTGTGTCTTTAATCTTAGGATTATTTTTATTACATGCAAATCCAGATCTTATGTCACAGGGGTGGTTTCATATCAAATTAACTTGTTTATTTATTCTATTTGGGTGTCATGGATATTTAGCAAAAATTAGAAAACAATTTAATAAAGATGAGCGCCCACATTCATCTAAATTTTTTAGAATATTGAATGAAATACCAACCATCATGATGATCATTATTGTGATCGTTGTTTTGGTACAACCGTCATTTTAAAGAAGAGTGATTCTTTTTTATTGACTTACGCGTTAAGAGTGTGTTAGATATTCAACGTAACTACAAAACTTTCCCACACAATATAATAAATTTTTAACTACTGGGCTTGTTTAATGCGTTTTTGAATGCATTTTTTAGTTACTCCATACAATTAATATAAATTCTTTAAACAGTATTTGAACAAAAGAAGATTTTACATTCTTACCTTTTCCTAAAAACATTAAGAGACACACCCATGAATTTGCAAGATTTGAAGAACAAAACGCCTGCTGAATTGCTAGCTTTTGCTGAAGAATTGGATATAGAGAGCGCAAGCTCTATGCGTAAACAAGAATTGATGTTTGCAATTCTAAAAGAACTTTCAAATGAAGGCGTTCCTATTTCTGGAATTGGTGTTTTAGAAGTTTTACCAGATGGATTTGGTTTCTTACGTTCTCCTGAAGAAAACTATCTTCCTGGACCTGATGATATTTATGTTTCTCCTAACCAAGTTAAGCGCTTTGGTCTTAGAACAGGGGACACTGTTGAAGGTGAAATTCGCGCGCCAAAAGATAATGAGCGTTATTTTGCCCTTTTACGTGTTGGTAAAGTTAACTTTGAAGATTCAGAGCGTCTGCGTCACCGTATTAACTTTGACAACTTAACACCGCTTTATCCTGATGAAAAATTAAAGCTGGAAGTTGAGCAAGACCCAACAAAAGACAACAAAAAGAATAAAAACTATACACAGCGTATTATTGAGCTTGTTTCACCAATTGGTAAGGGTCAGCGTTCTTTGATCGTTGCGCCGCCAAGAACAGGTAAAACAGTTATGTTGCAAGATGTTGCAGCCTCAATTGCGAAAAACCACCCAGAAGTTTATTTGATCGTTCTTTTAATCGACGAACGTCCAGAAGAGGTGACAGATATGGCACGCTCAGTTAAGGGTGAGGTTGTATCATCAACATTTGATGAACCAGCAGCCCGTCACGTACAAGTGGCTGAGATGGTTATTGAAAAAGCAAAACGTTTGGTTGAACATAAGCGTGATGTTGTCATCTTACTCGACTCGATTACACGTCTAGCACGTGCATACAATACGGTTGTTCCATCTTCGGGCAAGGTATTGACCGGTGGTGTCGATGCAAATGCTCTACAGCGTCCTAAGCGCTTTTTTGGGGCTGCTCGTAATATTGAACAAGGTGGTAGTTTGACAATTATCGCGACAGCCTTGATCGAAACAGGTAGCCGTATGGATGAAGTTATTTTCGAAGAATTTAAGGGTACAGGTAACTCAGAGATCGTTCTTGATCGTAAAATCTCTGATAAGCGTATCTTCCCAGCGATTGATATTCAAAAATCTGGTACACGTAAGGAAGATCTTCTTGTTGATCCAGGTACATTGTCGAAAATGTGGGTACTTCGTCGTATTCTTAACCCAATGGGAACTGTTGATGCAGTTGAATTCTTAATTGATAAGATGCAGCACAGTAAGAATAATGATGATTTCTTCGATTCAATGAACCAATAAGAAATTTTACACTAACAAATATATAACCTTAAAATGCATGACTTTTGTGGCATAGATTTTGGCACGTCTAATTCAACATTGGGTGTGTTGAAAGGTAATCAAGCGTCTCTTGTTTCTTTAGAAGGGAATAAGGATGAAATACCGAGTGCGTTGTTTTTTGATAGTGATACAGAAGAAGTCACTTTTGGTCGTGCGGCAATTAAGAATTACATAGATGGTTATGATGGACGCTTCATGCGTGCTTTGAAAAGCATTTTGGGTAACAGCCTCATTAACGAAAAAACTAGGATAGGGCGCAAAAACTATTCTTTCCAAGATATTTTAGCCCTTTTTATCAGACATCTTAAAAAACAAGGGGAACGTGAAACAGGCACAGAATTAAAACGTCTTGTTTTAGGGCGTCCAGTTTTCTTTGTTGATCATGATGGGGTGGCAGATAAACAAGCTGAAACAACATTAGAAGCCATTGCACGTTCTAGTGGGTTTGATGATGTTACATTTCAATATGAGCCAATTGCTGCGGCATTAGATTATGAGCAAACGATTTCAGGTGAAAAAACGGCCCTGATCGTTGATATTGGTGGTGGTACAGCAGATTTTTCTGTTGTGAAAGTATCAGAGAATAAAAAAAACAAAGTTGATCGTTTTGATGATATTTTATCAACAAACGGTATTCATATTGGTGGGACGGATTTTGACCGTGTTTTAAATCTAAAAGCTGTGATGCCTCATTTAGGCTATAGCTCTGAAATAAAAGACAATTTTTCGGATAATATCTTAGAAATCCCCTCCGTTTATTATCACGATTTATCAACATGGCATAAGATCAACTTCTTATATAGCAACAAGATTGTAGAAGAAGTGAAGCAGTTACATCGTAAATCACTTTCTCCGCAGTTAATTCAACGTTTGCTCAAAGTTTTAGAAGACCAACAAGGTCATAACTTATCTTTAGAAGTTGAAAGAACAAAGATTGCTTTATCCTCCCAAGATAAAACGGCTATTAATCTCTCAAAGATCGAAAACGATTTATTACCAGAAATTGAATTACAGACCTTTATTGAGACAATTAGCACGTTGGTTGAAGACCTAAAATTAACCTTAAAAGACACATTATTAATGGCAGGGGTTACCCCTAAAGACATTGGCGCCGTATTTTTCACAGGAGGCTCAACCGCTATTCCTTTCGTCCGTCAAGAATTACTCTCTCTCATACCAGAGGCAGATATTATAGACGGTGATATGTTTGGTAGTGTCGGTAAAGGCCTAATCTTAGAAGCACAAAAGCGTTATCTATAAACCTTACATATCTTTAACGAAAACGCCGCCGATAGCATAATTTTCTTTTGGCATTTCTTCCAGCAAGATACGGACACGATCTGGGGTTTGGTCACATGTTTCACAGACAACTTTTGTTAAGCCATCAACAAGGGCTTGTTTTTGTTCTTGAGTGCGACCTTCAATCATTTGCACACGGAGTATCGGCATTTTTTATCCTTTTATTTTAAATGGTTAGAGAAAAAACTATAGGAGCGTTCATTTGCTATTTGTGCATTATCAGCATCATAGTGAGCGCCGTTAATACGTGTGAAAGCATGATCCATTCCTTCATAAACATGGTAATCAATGCAAGGATGAGGTTTTAAATGCATTTCCATGATTTCTTGTGCTTCACGAGGAACGAATTGGTCTTTTTCTGCAACATGCATTAAGAGTGGGGTGGTTATTTTATCTTTTTCACCAACAAGTTCATTTAAACCAACACCGTAATAACTAACGGCACAATCAATATCTGTTCTAGCAGACATGAGGTAAGCAAGTTTTCCTCCTAAACAATAACCAACACAGCCAACGCGCCCATTAGACCCGTCTAGTGATCTAGCATAGTTAAGTGTTGTTGCTAGATCTTCAACGCCATTATCAACATTGAACCCATTAAAGAGTTCAAAGGCTTTATCCCATTCGGCTTGTGTTTGGTCTGTTATGTCGATACCTGGTTCTTGGCGCCAAAAAAGATCTGGGGCAAGTGCGATATACCCTTTAGACGCATATAAATCACAAATATCACGTACATTTTTATTAATACCAAAAATTTCTTGGATTATAATAATAACAGGAGCTTTTTCTTTTGTTGTTGGAAAAACAGTATAGGCTTGAAATTCGCCCGATTCATCTGATGCTTTAAGAGTTACATATGTCATTTTAGCGACCTTTCTTTCAAATATGCTGGACTTAGACTTTGACACGCTCTATCTTGTTTTTCAAGTGAAAGGATAAAAGCATGAAATTGAATATAACAATCGATTGTTCACCAGAGGAAGCACGCCGTTTTTTAGGGATGCCAGATGTGTCTGAGGTTCAAGAAAGAATGACCAAAGCAATGATGGATAATATGGCCAATATTGATGCAGAAACACTTATGAAATATTGGATGCCACAAGGTGAAAATGGACTTAATCAAATGGCTGAACATATGAACCAATGGCAGAATATGTTTTTCAATGCGATGCAAGAAAAAGCAAAAGAGTAATGACAACAATTTTTGCACCAGCAACCTTAATTGGCGGCTCTGGTTTAACCGTCTTTCGTGTTTCGGGTGAGCATGCTTTTGAGAGCTTAAAACGCGTTACATCTTGTACAGAGATCATTCCAAATAAAGCACTTTTAAAAAAGATTAAACACCCTAAAACAGGTGTTGTGATTGATGAAGGCCTTATTTTACCTTTTAAAGCACCTCACAGTTTTACAGGTGAGGACGTCGTAGAATATCATTTACATGGAGGCCATGCTGTTGCTGATGCTTTTGTGGATTTAATGGGGTTTTTTGATGGTTATAGAATGGCAGAGCCAGGAGAATTTACAAAAAGAGCTTTTGAAAACAATAAGATAGACCTAACACAAGCTGAAGCGATCGGTGATTTAATTCATGCACAAACAGAAGCCCAGCGTCTTCTCGCAATGGATCAACTCTCGGGTGGTTTAAAAGACTTGTATCAAGGGTGGGCTCAGCGGTTAAAAAAATCTCTGGCTTTTATTGAGGCAGATATTGATTTTTCAGATGAAGAGCTTCCAGATGAGCTTTCAAGCAGTATGAAACCTATTCTAGAAGAGGTTATTGCCCAAATATATATGCATTTAAATGATGCAAGACAAGGAGAGCGCTTACGCGAGGGGATTAAAATTGCTGTAATAGGGGCGCCTAATGCTGGGAAGTCTAGTTTGTTAAATAAATTAGCACAGCGTGACATAGCAATCGTTACAGATATAGAAGGAACAACGCGTGATGTGTTAGAGGTTCCTTTGAATTTGGCAGGATATCCCGTTATTTTAGCTGATACAGCAGGATTAAGAGAAACAAATGATGTTGTTGAGTCAGAGGGGATTAGGCGTGCTCGAAAATGGGCCGAAGATGCAGATATAAAAATTGTTTTATTTGATAGTAGTAAAACACTAGACCAAGAGAGCCTCTCTTTTATTGATGATAAGACTCTTATTTGTTCTACAAAGGCAGACATTCACCCAAGTCATGAGGTAATCCAAGGAGAAGTACCTATTCAATTGAGTGTTGAAGATGAGGCAATGCTAGCTAATTTCATCGACATCATAAGTGGCCATGTTAAAGATTTGATGAAACATAATAATATCGAACATAAACAAGCGGCACTTATAACAAGGCAACGTCACCGTAAACAAGTAGAAGAAGCGCAAGAGTGTTTAGCGCGAGCGTTAATTGCACCTCAGCTTGACATGATGGCTGAAGATGTACGTTTAGCTGTTCGAGCATTGGGTAAAATAACAGGTCATGTTGATGTGGAAGATCTTTTAGATGTTATTTTTAGTGAGTTTTGTATCGGTAAGTAACCGATGTTTCACGTGAAACATTTTTTCAGATTGACATATGGAATATATGCTATAACGTATAAAAAATACAAAAAAACGGAGGAGCGTAAGAATGTCTGAAGAAAATAAACAGTCTTTTGGTGATAAATTAGAAAATATTTTTAATAATAAGGTACGTGCAGGTATTTGGATGGCTTGTGCGAGTATGTCTGGTTTTACTGCTTGTGCGGCTTTAGGCGCAGCTCTTGTTACAGGATATCCTATGTTTTTTGGAGCGGGGATTGGTTTTGGTGTTATTTCAGCGGCCCAATATATGTTATATCGTGTGGAAAGCGGAAAAGCAGATAAAGTTTTAACAGCGGTAGCTGGTTTTATGGGTGTTAAAAATCCACAGGTAAAATAAATCATTTTATTTACTTATCTTACATAATTATAAAACCCTTGATTTTTATCCCTATTTTGAGGTATGAATCACGGCTATGACAACGAATATTCAAAAATATGATGTTATTGTAATTGGTGGCGGCCACGCGGGATGTGAGGCGGCCTCAGCTTCTGCACGTATGGGGGCAAATACTCTTCTTTTAACACATAAGCTAGAAACAATTGGCGTAATGTCTTGTAACCCAGCCATTGGCGGGCTTGGAAAAGGACATTTGGTGCGTGAAATTGACGCACTTGACGGTGTTATGGGGCGCGCGATTGATCGTGGTGGTATTCAGTTTAGAATTTTAAATAAAAGTAAAGGCCCTGCGGTTAGGGGGCCTAGGTCTCAGGCAGATCGTCGTTTATATCGTGAAGCTGTTCAAGATATTCTTCATAATCAAGAAAACTTAACAATCGCTGCAAAACCAGTTGGTGATTTAATTCTTGAGTTAGATGGTAAAACAATCAAAGGTGTTGTGACAGAGCTCGGTGAAGAGATTTTTGCGAAAACTGTAATTTTAACAACAGGTACATTTTTGCGCGGTATGATCCATCGTGGTGAAGAACGCACCCCAGCAGGCCGTGTTGGTGAAAAGCCTTCGGTAAAACTAGGGGAAACAATTGAGCACCTGAAATTACCTCTTGGGCGCTTGAAAACGGGAACACCTGCGCGCCTGGATGGTAAAACAATTGATTGGTCTATTCTAGAATCGCAGTCAGCGGATAATCCACCGACTCCGTTTTCATTTATGACAGATAAGATTACAACACCACAGATTGACTGCCATATTACATACACAACAGCAGAAACACATAAAGTTATCGAGGATAATTTAAAAAAATCAGCAATGTATGCAGGCCATATTAAAGGTGTTGGCCCACGTTATTGTCCTTCAATCGAAGATAAAATCGTTCGTTTTTCTGATAAGCCAAGGCATCAAATTTTCTTAGAACCAGAGGGACTTGATGACGATACTGTTTATCCAAATGGATTATCGAACTCTTTGCCTGTTGATGTACAACTCGCTTTCCTTAAAACAATTCCTGGGATTGAGAATGCAACAGTTCTCGAGCCAGGTTATGCGATCGAATATGATTATGTTGATCCAAGAGCGTTAGATAACACGTTAGCGGTTAAAACATTATCAGGCCTTTATTTAGCAGGTCAAATTAATGGCACAACTGGATATGAAGAGGCTGGAGCGCAGGGATTGATGGCAGGTATTAACGCGGCTTTAAAAGCATCAGGCTCAGTAGATAAATTTGTGTTAGATCGCAGCGAAGCTTATATTGGTGTCATGATCGACGATTTAACAACAAGAGGAGCGTCAGAACCTTATCGCATGTTTACAAGTCGTGCAGAGTATCGCCTTATGTTGAGGGCAGATAACACAGATCAACGTTTGACAGATAAGGGAATAGCGCTTGGTTGTGTGTCACCCGAGCGTGAAGCCCGTTATAAAGAGAAAATGTCCTTACTTACAAGTGCACGAGAACAAGCGACGTCTTTTTCCCTGACTCCGAATGAATTGCTTTCATATGGGATTGAGGTTAATCAAGATGGGGTCAGACGTAGTGTAATGGATTTACTTCGTTATGCAGAGATTGATTTTGAACAATTGGCTTCTATATGGCCCGAAATGAAGGAATGGCGTAGTGACGTTAAGGAACAGGTTGAAATTGACGCACTCTATTCCGGTTATATTTCTAGACAGCAAGCGGATATAAAAGCTTATAAAAAGGATGAAAATCTAACACTCCCATTGGATTTGGATTATAGAAAAGTGGGCTCTTTATCGAATGAAATTGTAGAAAAATTAGAGCGCACAAAACCGGAGACAATTGGTGCTGCCTCTCGTATTCAAGGGATGACGCCACCTGCTCTTCTCTCTCTTTTACGCTATGTGAAGAAAGCGTCATGAAGCAATTAAATACGTTTTTAAAAGACTATAATGTTTCACGTGAAACATTAGATAAATTGGATCATTATCGTGCTTTACTCTTAAAATGGCAAAAAGCCATTAATCTTGTCGCACCTAATACTTTGAAAGAAGCTGAGATACGTCATTTCTTAGATTCTGCGCAGCTTCTCCCCTTCTTTCCAGAGGAAGATTCTTTTGTGAGTGTTGATATGGGGAGTGGAGGTGGATTTCCAGCATTGGTGCTTGCGATTCTTCGCCCCAATGGCGTTTTTCACGTTGTTGAATCCGATCAAAGAAAATGCATTTTCATGGAAACTGTTTCACGTGAAACATCAACAAACCTTGTTGTTCACAAAAAACGTATTGAACAGACTGACATTGAGAATGTTGATTTTGTAACGGCGCGTGCTTTAGCTTCACTCGATAGTCTTTTTGAGTATGCGTATTCTTTTAATCCTAAGACACTTATTTTCTTAAAAGGAGAGATGTATCAGCAAGAGATTGATGACGCACTAGAAAAATGGTCTTTTGAGTATGAGTTAACACCAAGTATAAGCCTTAAAACGGCTAAAATCATAAAAGTAACAAATCTGATATAAAAATAATTGAAGCACGCTTCTTTTTTTGCTAAAACTAATATATGCAGAAAAAAACAAAGATTATTGCGATTGCAAATCAAAAGGGTGGAGTTGGTAAAACAACAACCGCTGTTAATTTAGCAACATCTATGGCGGCTTGTGGCAAAGATGTTTTGTTGATCGACCTAGATCCTCAAGGAAACGCATCAACTGGCCTTGGCTTAGACCATGATAAAAGAGGCGATGGTGCTTATGCTCTGATTTTGGGAGATGGAACAGCTTCTGAGCTTGTTAAAGAAACATTGGTTCCACGTTTGTTTGTGTTACCTTCCACGCAAGACTTGGCAGCAGCTGAGATTGAGCTTATCTCTCAAGACGCGCGCGAGTTTAAACTTAGCAAAGCTTTAGAAGAAATTAATGAGCGTTATGATTATATATTTATTGATTGCCCGCCATCGCTAGGGTTAGTTACATTAAACGCTTTTTGTGCCGCGCATCGCGTTCTCGTACCTTTGCAGTGTGAGTTTTATGCGCTAGAAGGGCTAAGTCAGCTCCATAAAACAATTACACGAGTCCAAGAACATTTGAATACAAGCCTTGAATTAGAGGGGATTGTATTAACGATGCACGATAAGAGAAATAATCTTACATTACAGGTCGAAGAAAATGTACGCGATTATTTTGGAAGTAAAGTCTATGAAACAATAATTCCACGTAATATAAAAATCTCAGAAGCCCCAAGTCACGGTCTTCCCGCTATTATTTATGATATGAAATGTGCAGGGTCATCTGCTTACTTATCATTAGCAAAAGAGGTTTTAAAACGTGAGCGTGAAAGCCAGAAAGGGAAACAGGCAGCATGAATACGGATAAAAAAGCATTAGGGAGAGGGTTAGATGCTCTTTTTGGGGATCGCATAACAGATACAGTTAAAGAGATTGTACGTGATACAGAGATGTCTATAACTCAAACACAGGCAGCTGGGACACAGTTAAAATCACAAAAAATGATAGATGTGTCTAATTTAAGAGCAAGTGATGCACAGCCGCGTCGTTTTTTCGAAGAAGAAGCGCTTCAACAACTGGCATCTTCTATTAAAACACATGGTGTCTTACAACCTCTTTTGGTGCGCCCAATTTTAGGGGCAGCAGGCGAATATGAAATTATTGCTGGTGAGCGCCGTTGGCGCGCAGCTCAAAAAGCACAAATCCATGAAATCCCTGTTATTATTCAAGACTTTACAGATTTAGAAGCGATTGAAATCGCTTTGGTTGAAAATTTACAACGCTCAGATCTTACAGCTATAGAAGAAGCGGAGGGGTATAAGCGTTTAATGGAAGAATTCGGCCATACGCAAGAAAAATTGGCCGAAGCGTTAGGGAAGTCAAGGCCACATATTGCGAATATGATGCGCTTATTAAAACTCCCAGAAACAGTCCGTGACCGTGTTCATGTGGGTGAAATTTCAGCAGGTCATGCGCGTGCGCTTTTATCAGCTAAAGACCCTGAGGCAATGGCAAAACGTATGCTTAAAGAAAATATGAGTGTCCGAGAAATTGAGCGCGCTGTGTCTGATGAAAAAGATCCAGTGAAAGTTGTTAAACCGCGCCCTGCAACAACAGGGTCAAAAGACACAAACATAAAGGCGCTGGAAAAGAGTTTAGAAGAGCAAATTGGCTTAAAGGTAACAATTTCTTACGATAAAAAAGGCAGTGGTGCTTTGACAATTAAGTACCAGAATTTAGATCAGTTAGATGACGTTCTTGCTAAGCTAACCCATGCTTAATAGGGTTTTTGTTGCGCAGGGTTGTAATGTGTAGAAAAACGCAGCAAAAACTATTTAATTCTTAGTCTGGATAAAGGGTTAAAGCGCTTCTTCCTTTCTTTCGACTTTTCATTCTTCTCTTTTTGCTTACGCTTATTATATCCATCACAAATATTAAAAAATAAGAAATAGTCACAATTAGATTCGGATTTTTTTAGCTCCTTCATAAATTCATCTGAGATGTATTTTGGTGATGTAACAAATTGCTCACTTATAAAATCACAATGACTATCATATAAAGACTTTATGTTTTTTAAATAGACTTCTAGAGACATTTTCTCTTGGCTTAAAGCTTCAAAAAGAGCATCAACAATTTGAAAACCAAGCTTATTATTCATTGAATTGGCGTCAAACATCTTGATAGGTATTATAGCGCTAATAGCAGATCGATATTCTTCTTCATTTAGGTAACATGTAATTTTTTTCTCACAAGCCATATGACGAAATTGATTTTCAATATCCTTAGCTTGAATGATTGAATCAAGTATTCCTTCGCCAGGCTCTGTATCATATGAAAGCGCATTAATAAAATCAGTAAATTGTTCAGGCTGTGTTTGCATGAAACTAAAAAAAGAAGCACGATATGAGAATGGTTGTCGAGGATTAAAAAGCAAGGGCTCTAACACTGTATTTTCCCATTCTTCTTTCTCATCTAGGAGAGATTCTTTTAAGACGTTAATACATGTAGCAGTCAGAGATGGCGGGAGGGCTTTATCGTCTGTGATTGTATTAAGGATTAATTTTTTTAAAGCCGCCTTCGTCTGTGATGAAAAAGAAAATAAAGGAGATTCATCTCTTAATTGCGCAATAATAAGCTCTGATAAATTCAAGGCGTTTTTAGAGTGTTCCATATCAATGTTAAACACTGAAAATGCAGCGCGCATTTGAATAATTAAAGCTTGCTCAACTGTTTCTTTGTTTTTAAATATATCAAACAAGCATAAACTGGAATACATATTCGCCTGTTTAGATTTAGATAATGTTTCAGGGTCATATAAAGCAATTTTTTCAATTAAAGTAATAAAAACAAGACGTTCTTCTGGTGAAGTGGTTTGTATTTTTCTGTGTAAGAGGTCGAAGAAAAGATCGCGCTCTTCCTTATGAGGACATAAGCGCTTTATAGCGGCCGCACCTGTTTCCCCTGTTGCCCGTTCAAGAACATCAAAAAGATTTTTAATAAGAGGGCTTGGTCCTTCATGTGAGGAGGATAAAAGTGTTTTTAGTTTTGTGTAATCCATACACTATGTCTACCACACAAAACTTTTATGTCAATTAAAAAGAACCAAGCTTTGTAAAAGCATAAGCACATAGCGTTTCAGCGGGAATATTTGTTGTTTTTGTTTGTTTATCAACTTCTAAAAGATAGCCTAAGGCACGTTCAATACGTGGTAATGACCATTTTGCAATTTGAGCTTGAAAGCTTGGTTGTTCTTTAAAGAAAACTTTTGGATGAATAGACTCCATGGCTTCTTTTGGGGTTTTGCCAGATTGAACATAAACTTTTGCTTGATAAAGGCGCTTGAGATGATTTTGCATGCCACGAATAAGAACTTGAGGCGGAAACCCCTCATCAAAGGCTTGGTGAAGTTTTGCGCTCAGCTCTTTTATGTTGCCTGAAGCCACCGCAAAAGTGATTTGAGTAAAGCCTGTTGTGCCTCTTGCGCCGATGATTTCAATGCAGTCTTCATACTCAATGACTTTTTTATCGCCGACATAAAGGCATAATTTATCAATTTCAGATTGAATAATCATGCGGTCGCCTTGAATGTTTTGTAATAAGAAAGCAATCGCATCGCGACTAGCGGATTTACTATGAGATTCGATTAAATTACGAATTGTATAATCGAGTGCTTTACCATCTTCGACATAACAGGGAAGAGCTGCGACGTTTTTTTCTTTCTCAAATAACACACGTAAAGGGGATTTGGGGCCCAATTCACCCGCCTCAATAATGACAAGGCTATCAAAAGAGGCGTCTTCAATGGTGTTTTTACACGCTTGTGTCGCTTTATCATCTGCATTTGAAACAATAATCAAACGACGCCCACCCATCATAGAAAGCGCATTCGCTTCATCACTCAAGCGTGAAGGGTCATCGACAAGATCATCATTTCCAAGAGGTGTTACAAGAAAAGGATCAGATAAATCAGGAACAACAGTTTTACCAATCAGTTTTGAGCGCTCTTTAACAAGCCCTTGATCTGGCCCATAGATCAACACAGCCTTAATGTCGGCAGGTGGTGATTTAACAAAATGATCTATATCTCTGAAACCGAGCTTCATTGAGTAAGTGCTTCCTCAGCTTTTGCTTTTTCCTCTTGTTCTCTTTGAAGGAAAAGAATTGTTTGACGTACAATATCCTCTGCAACCATGTTTAAAGCGCGTTTTTCTGCGTCTTCGCGCGCTGTAATTGATTCATACTGGCTATCTAAGACATTATAAGCAACAAATCCACGTGATGAGCTTTTAAGTAACACCATATCAGTTTTATCCTCAACAACGGAAAAGTCAGCTGTCATAAGAAGTTGAACACGTGTTTCCGATTCAGATGTTCTATCAATACCCATCCCAATAACAGATCTAGATGGTTTTTGTACAACAAGGCGATACATAGGCTTATGTGTAGGTACATAGCTGAGTTGATCAAGGAGTAAATTTCTTAATATTTGTCCTTGGCGTGAGGCAATCGTGTCAACAGCAACAGATTTTGCGATATCTGCTTCAACGCCTCCAAATTTACCATACATAGGCTGAAATCCACAGCCTGCAAGGATAAAGATAAAAGAAAGTGTAAAAAAATATGTTTTAAAAATGTTTTTCATTTACCCCACCACGACATTAACAATTTTGTTAGGAACAACAATTACTTTACGAACAGTTTTGCCTTCAATCGCCTTTTGAACATTATCTTGAGCAAGCGCGATCTTTTCAGCTTCTTCTTTGTCAGTGTTTTTTGCAAGATCAATTGTTGCGCGTAATTTACCATTTACTTGAACACCAATTGTAATTGTTTCATTTTGAAGCAAGCTCTCGTCACAGACAGGCCAAGGCGCATCAACAAGTAGCGTATCCTGACCTAATAAAGCCCACAGCTCTTCCGTTAAATGAGGGATCACAGGATTAATGAGTTGAATAAGTGTTTTGACACCTTCATGGTAAACCCAAGCATCTCCAGCATCTTTGGTACCATCCAATGTATCAAGAGCATTGGCAAGTTCACGGCATTTCGCAACAGCGCTATTCATGTGAAATTTTTCAAAAGCCTGGCTTACATCTTTAATTGTGCGATGTGTTTGTGCGCGTACTTTCTTTGCCTCACTTGATAAATCAGCAGGAACAGTTTCAAGTGATGGAAAATCAAATCCCGCCTCTGCAACCATACGCCAGAAACGATTAATAAAACGCCAAGACCCTTCAATACCAGCCTCTGTCCATTCAAGATCACGCTCAGGAGGTGAATCTGATAAGACGAAAAGACGTGCGGCATCGGCACCATAACTATTTAAAATTTCTTCGGGATCAATCGTGTTACGCTTTGATTTAGACATTTTAATAATGCCACCAGCCTTAACAGGGTGATTACCTTCAAGAGTAACCCATTGCCCAGTATCATTTTTCATGACTTCTGTTGGATAAAGCCAATTATTATTTTCATCCTTATAACATTCATGTGTAATCATGCCTTGTGTGAATAATGCTTTAAAAGGCTCCTTAACATCTAAATAACCACAATCACTTAAAGCGCGTGTAAAGAAGCGTGCATAAAGTAAGTGCATAACGGCATGTTCAACGCCACCAACATATTGATCAACAGGCCCCCAATAATTAGCCTTATCAGCATCAAACCCTTTTTCGGTATTATTTGGATCAGTAAATCTGAATTGATACCATGAACTTTCAAAAAATGTATCAAATGTATCTGTTTCGCGTTCAGCCTTGCCACCGCATTGAGGGCAATCGACATGTTTCCATGTTGGGTGGTTGGCAATAGGGTTGCCTGTTTGTGTGAAATCAGGATCATCAGGAAGCTTAACTGGTAAATCTGTTTCAGGAACAGGAACAATTCCACAATCCGAGCAATGAATAATTGGAATAGGACACCCCCAATAGCGCTGACGACTAATCCCCCAGTCACGAATACGGTAGGTTGTTTGCGCCTTACCTGCACCCATTTCTTCAATTTTCGAGATCGCTGCTTTTTTAGCCTCTCCAATGGAAAGCCCATTTAAGAAGTCAGAATTTACAATAATTCCGTCATCTGTATAGGCTTCATTTTCAATTTCGAAATCAGGCTGATCTTTTGGTTGAACAACAAGGGTTACAGGAAGGTTGTATTTACGAGCAAAATCTAAATCACGTTGGTCATGAGCAGGACAGGCAAATACAGCGCCTGTTCCATATTCCATTAAAACAAAGTTAGCAATAAAAACAGGCAACTCCCTACCATCAAAAGGATGGATTGCTTTTAGTCCTGTGTCGTGTCCTTTTTTCTCACCCGCTTCAATAGCAACTTCGCTTGTGCCTTGTGATTGACAGTCTTTAATGAAAGTAGCGGCTTGTGGGTTTTGCTCAGCTATTTTTTTAGCGAGTGGATGATCTGGCGATATTCCAACAAAAGAAGCCCCAAATAACGTATCTGGACGTGTTGTGAAGACGGTGATTGTGTCATCACTTTCTTTCAGCTGAAATGTAAATTCCAAACCTTGAGATTTATTAATCCAGTTTTCTTGCATGATGCGGACTTTTTCAGGCCAGCCTTCAAGCTCTTTTATACCCTCAAGAAGATCATCAGCGTAATCCGTTATTTTTAAAAACCATTGATTCAGTTGTTTGCGCTCAACAGGTGCCCCAGAACGCCACCCTTTTCCATCAACAACTTGTTCGTTTGCTAAAACCGTGTTTTCAACAGGATCCCAATTGACCATGCTTTCTTTTTTGTACGCAATGCCTTTTTTATAAAAATCTAAAAACATTTTTTGTTCATGTTTGTAGTAATCAGGTTCACATGTGGCAATCTCACGTGACCAATCAAAAGAAAAACCAATCCCTTTTAATTGTTGCTTCATTGATTTGATGTTTTCGCGTGTCCATTCACCAGGATGTGCGCCACGCTCAATCGCTGCATTTTCAGCAGGAAGTCCAAAGGCGTCCCATCCCATAGGGTGTAAAACATTATATCCTTGAGATTTTTTGTATCGCGCAATGACATCAGAGAGAGAATAGTTTCTCACATGTCCCATATGAATCCGCCCTGATGGATAAGGAAACATAGAAAGGACATAGCTTTTCTTAAGCGAGGAATCGTCTTTTGCTTCAAAAGAGTTAGCAGCGTCCCATGCTTTTTGCCATTTTGTTTCGGTTTCTTTAATATTATAACGTGTCATCGATATAAATCTCGCCTTGGTTCTTTATAAATAACTTATATGGCTCAGACTATAGCCTATCTCGATTCCCTAGTCATTAGGAAAGTCAGATAAAATTATAAGCTTATTTTTTAAGGCGTGTTTATTATTGACCGTCAGCTATACGAAGTGTGCGTGCCTTTGTTAGGATCGCATCTTCCATTTTTGTATGTGTGTCTTCTGCGACAGGGGCACTTTCCCATGTATCTCCCTGTTTGATTTGTTTTAAAACAGAGACTTTAACATTAGAGGCTTTTAAATCTGTGCCTTTTAAAAAGACTTGGGTTTTAAAACGTTCGTTTTTAGCGGCATCAGGCACATACCAATCTGTTAAAACAACACCCCCAAAAGGATCAGCAGAAGCGATTGGAATAAAAGAAAGTGTTTCTAAACTTGCTTGCCACAAATATTTATTCACCCCAATGCCGTTGCCTGTATTGACCTCTTCTTTATTATTGCCAAAAAGATCAATCCCTTCATCACCAAAAATACTTTCTTCTTCTCCTGTGTAAACAACTTCTCCAGCGCGGCTATGAGGGTATTTAGCAGCAGATTCGGTTTTCACAGAATCGCAGGCGTTTAAAACAAACAAGGCTGTGATTAAAACAAAGAATGTTGGTATATATAAGTATGGCATGTCGTTGACTATCCTAAAATCACTTTATAATTTGCGGTGTAAAAAATGCACTATAAAACAAAAGTGTTTTTCCTGTAAAGCATTAGATTGTAGATATTTTAAATCTTACGGAAACCCAAACCGTGGAAAATGTGTGCTCTATGCAACAATAGAGAGTATACCTATTTTTATGTATAATGATAAATATTATCTTTTATTTACAGTTGTTTGTTTTAAGAGATTAAGATAGAAAAGCATAAACTGTTGCAAAAAAAGCACATCTGTTGCGAAAACGCATCGGACCACTTCTAATTGCATTGATTTTAAGCCCCTATTTAACTTTTAATAAGGATAATGCTTGAAATGACTTCAGGTATTTCAACTATAAAGTTTACATTTCTACTCAACTTGACATTTTTGGAGGATTATACGGAATGAACAAACTTCTACTAAACGGTACAGCTATCGCTGGTCTTGCACTTGCTTTAACTGCTACTCCTGCTGCTGCTGAGATCGATCTAGGTCTTGGTGGTCATGTATCTGCTTACGGTATCTTTGCTAACCAAGACGATGGTGTTGGTGAAGCTGCTGCTGGTCTATCTGATAGCGATTTCCAACGTGAAACAGAAATCTACTTCACAGGTGAAACAACACTTGATAACGGTTTAACTGTTGGTGTTGAAGTTCAGCTTGAAGGCGGTACGAAAGCTGACCAAATCGACGAATCTTACTTATACTTCTCAGGCGACTGGGGTCGTGTGAACTTAGGTTCTGAAAACGGTGCTTCTTACCTTCTACAAGTTGGTGCGCCTGCTGTTGATGCTAACTTCGACGGTATCGATCCTGAGTACCACGTAGTTGCTTCTGGTGCTAACGGTGCTGTTGACACAAACCGCGGCCTAAGCTACGGCATGGGCTTTGGTGGTGACGAGTCTCGCGGCGACGTTGAGAAAGTAACATACTTGTCTCCAGTATTTTCTGGTTTCCAAGTTGGTGTTTCTTATACACCTGACTTCGGTACAGCTTTAACTGGTGGTGAAGATGATGGCGTTCGCGCTGGTTTCCCATCTGAAGCTACTGCTGCTGATTACAACAATGGTCTTGAAGTTGCTGGTCGTTGGGCTGGTGAATTCGAAGGCGTTGGCGTAACAGTTGGTGCTGGTTGGGCTGAAGCTCAACAAGAAGTTGCTACTGCTGCTAACGATGATCGTGAGCAATGGAACGTTGGTGCTAACGTAAACTTCGCTGGCTTCACAGTTGGTGGTGCTTACTTCACTGATAACGAAGGTGCAGATCAAAATGGCGACCGTGAAACATATGTTTTAGGTGCTAACTATGCAACAGGCCCTTACACAGTTGGTGCTTCTTACCTTAACACTGAAAAAGAAGTTGGTGTTGGTGTTGAAGACAATGCTAAGCGTGTACTAGTAGGCGGTTCTTACGCATACGGTCCAGGCATGAGCTTCAACGGTGCTGTTCACTTCTATGAAATCGAAGATGATGCAGGATCTGCAGCTGATGAGAACGATGCTACTGTTCTGACATTAGGTACAGTTGTTAAGTTCTAATTTTTAGAATTTATAAAATTGATAAGAAGGGCGGGTTTATCTCGCCCTTTTTTTATTTTTTGCTATACTGATTTCCGAGATATTGTTTTATGAAAGGATTTGAAAAAATGATACGCGTTTTTATAGGGGTTTGTTTTATATCTTTAATACTCTCTTTCGCTCCATTTGTGTATGCAGATGAAGAGGTGATAGAGCCTGTTGTTGTTAATGAAACATGGGTACCAAATAAGGCGCAAGAGATCATGCGGCAAAATCCTTTTTTAAAAAGACTTCTTGATCGTGGCATTAAACTGATCTCACTTGGAAATGAATTTGGTTTTGATTCTTGGTTGATGACATCTGGGGGGCAATTACAAACTTTTTATACTGTCCCGGGTCAAAATATTGTTTTAAGTGGTTTTTTAATTGGACCAAATGGTGAAAATATAACAGCTCAACAATTGGGACGTTATGAATCATTAAATGATAATGCTGTTCAAAAAGAGTTAGAAGCAGACATCCAGCGTAAAAAAGAATTAGAAGCAATGTCGCCTGCTGATAAACTAGATTATTTAGTAAAAGAAACACGGGGTTTTACATTTTCAGGCAATGAGAATAAGCCCTTTGTTTATGTGTTCATGACTCCTGATTGTCGCAGGTGTCTACCTTATTATTCGGCTTTGAAAGAGCAGTTTTTTGATAAGGGGTTAATCAATGTCCAATTTGTGCCTGTTTATACAAATGAAGAACAAAGAAAGCTCTTTCTTTCTTTATTTGCATTAGATGATCCTAAGGCAGAGCTCTTTTCTTTTCTTGAAGACCCTAAAATAGGAGATATTAGTTTTTCTTCGCTTAATTACAATAATACGCTTTCTCAGAATACAGCCGTGTTAAAAAATTATAAACTAGAAGCAGGCGTACCTGTGACATTTTATAAAAATGAAGAAGGACGATTGCAAATTGTTCAAGATGTGCCCCTTGATCTATCAAAGATCATGAATGATATGGGTGTGAAAAAATAATTTTTTCCATAGTAAAAAGAAAAAATCTTCCTTTTTGAGTCAAAATAGACTATAAACACCTCTATGGTATCATACTATGAGCGACAAAATTCAGACCCATTTCATATGCGGGATGAAGAAGACACATTATCTTTGGCTGTTGTCAAAGTGGAAACAATGCGCGCTTTAGGTGTTCCTTTAATGAATGCGATTATTGATGTGCGTTCTCGCTCAAGTGAAGGAAAGCACCCTGCTCGTAATGAAGAAGATGCACGTAATCTTTCTTCGCTTGTTAAAACATCCATGTCCCTTGTTCGCCACATTTCCTCTCGCTTTTCAGTGAATAACCCAAATAAACTATTGGCAATTAGAATTGGTTTAACAGGTTTTGTTGGCTCAATTGTGTCAGATCATTATAAAACTTTTGCTGTTCTTCCAGATGAAGAGGCTTTATTTGAGTTGTTAAATAAAGTTGATGTTGTTTTATCGCGTCTTGATTTGAATAAGTGGGTTCAAAATTTAGAAGTTAATGATTGGCGCGCAGCTTATCATCGCTCAGATTCTTTGTTTTCATCTGGTCAATTAGAAGCAGGCGGGGTTTTAATACAGGCTATTTCTAAATTTAATTTTGGGTTCGAAAATGAAGCGTTGCTGACTTATATAATGGATGAGCTCTCAGGCCGTGTTTCTCGTATTGTGGAGCGTTTGTCTTTTTCAAATGAAGCCTTATGGCAGAGAGATATGTTGGAGTTGACATTGGTGAAAACACTTTCGACTTTATATTATGAATGCCATATGGAAGAGATAGCGCGATTGAATAGCTTGACAGAAGAGGCGCAGCAAGAGTATATAACTCAGTATAATGGCTCATATTCATTGGATCCTATATGGCAAGCGTTTGATATGCGCGTGCATATGTTACAAGTTTTAGCAGATCATTTAGATCTTAAGAATAAACAGCAATGGGCTGAAGTGGCTTAAGAAAAAGCAGATAATAAGGGTTAAGGAAATGACAGCATCAATATTAGCGACATGTATCTTTTTGGCATCACAGCAATATCACGTTCCCCCAGCGATTTTGATTGGTATATTAAAAGTGGAAGGCGGCACGGTTGGTCAAGAGGTTGGTCCTAACACAAATGGGACTTATGATTTAGGTCCGATGCAAATCAATACAGTTTGGTTAGAAGAATTATCAAAAAAATGGAATGTATCAAAAGATGTGGCGCGTCAATGGGTGCGCGATGATGAATGTGTGAATGTGGGTGTTGGTGCTTGGATATTGCGTCGTAATATCAATGCAACAGGCGGTTTGTCAGATGGGTTGGCATATTATCATTCTCGTACACCGCATATTGGTAAAAGATATCGCCAAAAAGTGATTGAAGCTATGCAAAATGCAGGATTAATGAAATAAATTTAATAAAAGTGATATAGAACGCTTGTAATATTTTCTCATGTCACTAAAATGTTTTTTTATCCTTAAGAATAAGGATTCTCAGGTCGACTTTTAAGAGTTTATATAAAAAATGGTCAAAAACTACATTCTGCTTTCTTTATTATTCATCGTCATAGGATGTGCTCGTCTTGAGCCTTCAGATCCTCAATTGGTTGTTGAGCCAAATAGGGTTGATCTTCGTTTAGCCGAAGCTGCTGATAAGGCGGCTCAAGCAATGGCGACATTGGCCGAGGTTGAGGCGGCGAAAAACCCACCCCCTCTTGCGCAACGTTTAGATAATGTTCCTGTTGAGTTGAAGAGAACAGTGACAATTACATGGGTTGGTCCAGCAGATCAGCTTGTTCAGCGTATGGCGGAGAGATCTGGTTATCGTTTTACGGCTTTGGGTGATACACCCCCTATTCCTTTAATTGTGAATATTGATGTTGTGAACCGCCCTGTTATGGATGTTTTACGTGATATTGGCTTGCAAATGGGTCAACGAGGCTCTGTTGTTTTAGATGCTGAAAACCGTATTGTAGAGGTTCATTATGCGCCTGCTATTCAGTAATTCTCTTTTTATTTTCTTATTCATTTTTGTTGTTGGGTTTCTTCCTCAAGTTTCTCAGGCTGAGGATATGCCAGAAGAGCTTATCGAGCTCCAAGAAAAAGAAGCCGAAGGCGAATTTGACTCTGAAGAGTTTTCTTTAGAGATTAGAAAAGAAGCGCAGAAAGAAGCAGCGCTTTCTTATGGTGCGCGTGGTGGTTTATCAAAGCGTATTTATGAAATTCGTCAAGATTTAAAAAAGCAAGCACGTGTCATGGATAAAATTTATGACTTTAAGCGTTTGCTTATTAAGGCGCCTTCAGGTCTTTTGATTGAGCCCCCGACAATTAGTGAGGGTGAAAATAACCTTATTATCTCAGCAGATGGACAAGAAGCGGCGGTTGCATCGCGTATCTTTAATATTAATGATCCTGCTCGCATTGTAACATCACCTCGTAACTGGCGTAGTTACTTAGAGCGTGAATGGGAAGAAGTACCTCCTCCTCCTGATATTTTACTTCCTCAAAATGCGGAGGAGCGTAGAAATTGGCGCAGATGGGTTAAAAAAGGATGGAAAGAAGGATATCAGCAAGCGGAAGAAATTTTCCAAACAGATATCGATCGTTTACAAGCAGACTTTACAGGCATGGTAAGATATCGTATTCTACTAGCTCAAGGGATGGTCTCCCAACCTTATGCTTTATCTGAAGACTTTGGTATTACTGGCGGTGGCAGTGAAATGCGCGTTGGAGATAGAGCTGTGACAATTACTGGACCATCACAACTCAAACCAGGAGCAGAACAGTGGCAACCGGCAGACCGGTAAGTCTTCTAAAAGAAGCTGATAAGCTAAAAGAAACATGGCCCGATGAGCCAGATCGCATGACAGAAGTGCATGTTGATCAGCTTTTACAGTGGTGTGTTGAAAAAGGCTCAAGTGATATTTCAATTCAAAGTGATAAACCTGTTTATAATGAACTGGGGGGAACGCTTTATCCAGCAACATATAGGGCTATTGATGCCTCAGAGATGGCTGCTTTTTTATCAAAGCTTTATGGTGCTGAGGCACAAGCACAGCTCGCCAGTGGACGTGATCTTGACTTGTCTTATGAAATTCGTCCTGATCGTGCGACACGTATTCGTTTTCGTGTCAATATTACGGCGATTTTATCAAAGGGACGTGATGGTGCACAGATTACGATGCGTACCCTTCCTAGTGAGCCTATGCGTTTTCAGGATCTGGGTATTGAAAAAGAAATTATTGAATCTTGGGCGCCACGCCAAGGGCTCGTTTTGGTAACGGGTCCAACAGGGAGTGGTAAGTCAACACTTCTATCAGCAGGAATTCGTTATTTACTTGAGCAGCCCGAAGGTTGCGGTAAAGTCTTAACATATGAAGCACCGATTGAATTTAGTTATGATAAAATTCAATCGCCTCGCAGTCTTATATCTCAAACAGAAATTCCACGCCATTTACCTGATTTCGCAGCAGGTGTTCGTAACGCTTTGCGTCGTAAACCAGAAATTATTCTTGTTGGTGAGGCGCGTGATCGGGAAACAATTGCAGCGGCTATTGAAGCAGGACAAACAGGTCACTTGGTTTATGCAACAGCCCATACAATGGGTGTGGCGTCAACAATTCGTCGTATGATTTCTTCTTTTGAGCCAGAAGAGCGTGGGGAACGTGCTTATGCGTTAATGGAAACATTACGTATGATTATCACGCAGGCTTTGGTGAAAAAAATTGGTGGTGGCCGTGTTGGTTTAAGGGAGTTTTTATTCTTTGATGATGAGATCCGTGAAAAATTATTAGGAATGCACCATGATAAATGGGCAACAGAAGTACAGCGTTTTGTTGAGATGCGTGGTCGATCGATAGGAAAAGCGGCTTTGATGTCTTTTGAAAAAGGTGAAATTTCTAGAAATGATTACTTAATGTTAACACAAGGTAATGGATAATAGAGAGTGTGTTGTTTTTAACCCTCTATAAGAAGGATTTATAAATGAGTTGGCATTGGCGCAATAGTATGAAAACGGTTCGTTTTTTTATGTTTGATGCGAAAGCAGCAGGGCCGGTTTTTTTATTTTTAATGCATGCAAGAACATGGACTTTAGTGCTTTTTATTATTTCTTTATTTGTGTTTTGGACATTGGAAAAAAGAGGGTTAACATTCGCTTCTGCGTTACGCGCTTTACGTGTTTGGCTTCTTGGGGATAAAAGACCTGCACTTTTATACACAAAAAGACGTAAAATGGTTGATACTGGATCAATTTAAGCATAAAACTATAAGGGGTAGAATTATTTACAAGGATTCGTTTATAAGATCGTCATGAAAAAAATTAAGTCATTATCTATTTTCTCTGTTGCTGTTTTGGTGGGACTAACTAGCTCGTCTGCGTTTGCGGGCTTTGAGTGGCGCCCTCCGCAAGATATTGTTCCATCTGAAAAAACAGACACGGCTTCTGTGATGCTTGATGAGCAAGCGGCTGTGATTGATACACAAACAGCTGTAAAAGTCGATCGTACACCTTTGCCTGTTGCTGTTGAGGAAACACTTCCTGCACCAAAACCAGCGCCCCAAATGGCAACACCTCGTCAAGAGCCAAATGAATATAAACCACCTTTAGAACAAAAAATGGCACCAATGCCAACACAGATGGAGCAAGCGGCTCCTGCCCCTGCTATGATGAATAGCGCGCCTGTAAGTTTGACAGCACAAGATTTTTCTATGCCTCAAATGAAACAAGATATTGAAATCAACCCAACTGTTGCAACAGAACAAGGGGTTTCGCAAATTGTTGATGGCTTTGGGAAGCAAGTTCCTTTGCTTGTGGCTGTAAGACAAATCGTTCCTGTGGATTATGAGTTTTATTTTAATAAAGATATCCAAGTTAATACATTTGTGTCATGGCAAGGTGGACGCTCGTGGCAACGAGTATTAACAGATGCGCTTGCACCATCTGGTTTAACATTTACTTTGGTAAATGATAAAGATGTTGTTGCTATTTATAAAACAGGCACAGAAAGTGATTTATTATCAAGTGAGGCTTATCAGCTTGCTAGAAATAAAGTGATTGCACCACAAGGAAATACAGAACTCCCAGTGACAACAGCAAAAACTGAAAAAGAGATATTATCTCAAGATGCAAGAGATGTTTCAGAAGTTGTTGCTAAGTTACCTCAAGGGGAAGATGTTGAGTTATTAAATGACTCTCAAAGAGAAATGGAAAAAGCAAAAGTAGATGCAAAGACGCCTGCTAAAGTTAGTTTACCAACAGTTGCGTTTCAAAAACCAACGAAACCAGAGAAAAAAGTTTGGTATGGTGGTAAAGGTGAAACATTGCGCTCAACGCTTATGACATGGGCTCAAAAAGCAGATGTTGATCTTTATTGGGATTGTGAGTTTGATTATCCTTTGCAAGCAACATTTGTGGCTGAGGGTACTTTTGAAACAGCTGTACAAAAGATCTTAGAAGGATTTGATCAAGCACAACCAAGACCTCTTGGACGCCTTCATAGAAATGGTCAAGATGATCATGCGGTACTTGTTGTTGAAGCAAATGGCTTAATTCGTTAATTTTTTTAGTATTTTACTGATTTTTTTACAAAAGATGCTTGAAACATTCTTTTGATATTGTAAGCTATTGTATAAGCTATACATTAGGCTTTATCTGATTCTTTTAGGAAATTTTCGATGACATTATTCAAATTATCTTTTTGTAAAAACTTTTCTCAAGTTGTGCCTTCTTTTTTTATGGCTCTGGCGCTTTTAATTAGTGTGACAGTTTTATCTGCTTGTACGGATGAAAAACAAGCAAGAGACGGCTATGAAAAAATCACAATGGAAGCGGATCAAGCGTTAACAAAAGCAGAACCACGAAGAATGGTTCGCCCGGCTTTGATTGTTGATGAAAAACCTTGGTATGGACATCAAGCGGTTCGCATGCGTAACGGTGATCCTTTACCTGTTGATTTCACACAACCTAATAGTGTCGTGATGACATTTGAGCGTGGTTTAACATTAAATGAGTTTGCGCGCCAAATACAAATCTCAACAGGGTTACGTGTTGTTGTAACTGCAGAAGATAGAAAAGAAGGATCTGGTGAAACAGTACAAGCACAAACATTCCTTCCATTTGATGGTGTTGAAGTAACGGGTGGTCGTGTTTTATGGCAAGGCTCTTTAGATTCTTTGTTAAATCAAGTTTCAGATCAGTATGATGTTGAGTGGTCATTTGTTAATAATGTTGTTCGTTTAACATCACAAGTTACACGCACATTCATGATGCATGCCCTTGCTGGTGAAGTGACAACAACAGGATCGGTTGAAACAGGTAGCTCTGGTGAAGCGGGGAACCTTCCTTCTCAAAATGTTGATACAACAGTAACATTGGCTTTATGGGATGAGATTGAAGAGGCTGTTGAAAATATTTTATCAAGCCGTGGTAATGCGACATTTTCTCCTGCGACAGGGACGATTACAGTTTCTGGAGCGCCAAGCTCTGTAAGAGAAGTTGAAGATTATCTGCGTTATCAAAATAGAATGCGTTTACGTCGTGTTGCTGTAACTGTCCGTGTTTTAAGTGTTCAACAAACAGAAACAAACAATGTTGACTTTAATTTGGAAGCGGTTGTTAAGCGTGGCTTAGATAACCAGCCTTTCTTCTTTGATGCGGGAACAGCTGGTGTTTCGACTGGGGTTGTGCGTGCTTTCCCTGCTGACTTAACCCGTGTTGAAATTGATGGGGATACAACAATTACAGATGCGACAGATGATGGTTTGAACGATTCTGTTTCTGCTGTGATTGATGCGCTTGCAAGAGAAAACCGTGTTGGTATTGTGCATACTGGTACAGTTGTAACACTCTCAGACCAACCTGCTCCTTTACAAGTTGCACGTCAAAGAACATATGTTGCGCGTGTTTCTGCCGCCGCTACTACAGATTCATCGTCAACATCGCTTGAGCCTGGAACAGTTGAAGAAGGTTTGACAATGAATGTGTTACCACGTGTGATTGAACAAGATAGAGTTCTCCTCCGTTTAGGGGTTGGTATCACACAAGTTCGTGAGATTGCAGATTTCGTTGCGGGTGATTTAACAGTTCAGCTTCCTGATTTGGATACAACAGGATTTTTACAAAATATCGTATTATCTGGTGGTGAAACATTGGTTATGAGTGGTTTTGAGCGTAATGACTCGACAGTTGAGCGTGCTGGTGTTGGTGATCCTAATAATATTTTCTTGGGGGGAACACGCGGAAATGAAAGAAATAGATCTGTATCAGTTCTTTTGATTACAGCAGATATTTTACCAGAAGATCCTTTTAACGTTTTAAAGCGTTAATATCTAACTATTAAGACGGTATAATGACAGACCAAACACAAGAAGAAGATTTTGACGATGTTGAAGATTTCGGCTCTTTAGAAGAAGAGAGCGGAAGTTTAGATGTGTTCTCAGGATTGGAGATGCCAGAAGGTGATCTTGAAGATGATTTCGAGCATGTTCTTGTACATCAAGGCAAGAAATATGCTGTTGGTCTTTTTTGGTTAGTTAATGATGAATTGAGCCCCGCTTCTCTCGCAAAAAGACGGGCGAAGATGGCGAAGGCAGATTATTATTGCTCTCGTGATACTGTTGTTTCTCAACATGGGTTTGGTTATTTATCTAAAGGCCACAGAGTTGGTATGCCAGCGGGTGCCGCGATTGTTGCGGATACGCTTGTTGGTGAATGGCATGCTGTTTTAAAAGCAGATAATGGTTGGTGGTATTTGGCGGTTCACGGGGATGCATTAGCACCTAACGGGGATCGTTTCTTTAAAAATGAAGAAGAAGCATATGCGTTCTTTAAAGATCAATCAGAAAAATTTAAATGGCCACGCATTTATGCCCCAAATGATTGGGATGTTCCAAATGTTACAGCGGAGCTTTCTTTAGATCGTATTCTAGGGGAACAACAAACAGCGGCGTTACTGCGTCCTGTAACATTAGATGCGCTATTTGCTGGGCGTCGTAATAAGTTTATAGCCTTTATTGGTTTTGTTATATTTTGTGCCTTGATCTTCTTGATCTCATTATTACCATCAATGATTTTATCAAATCTTCAACAACCACCTCCTGTGATGGCGGTTTCTGAGTTGAATATGGATGTTGCAGCGATTAAAGCCCCCCCTAAACCAAAAGAAGAAAAAATTGTAGAAGAAGTCGTTGAAGTTTTCTCGACGTTGAATATTCCAAGACCGAGTGCTGTTATTGCAACATGTGGTGAGCAATTATCTAGGATCGTTCGTCCTATTCCAGGATGGAATATTACAGAGGCGACATGTAGTAAATCGATCGCAAATGTGAGATGGAAAAGAAGGTTAGGCTCTTTAGAATTGTTATTAAAAACAGCAGGTGTTTTTCCGAAAGGGGCTTTAGCGCGCTTTGAGAATAATGAATTTGTTGTGACCTCAACACTTCCAGATTTAACAGCATTAAGCCGCAGAAACTCTCCCATGGAAAGTAAAAAAGTTCAATTGTTACTCAATAATAGATTAAATCACGCCGGTTCTTTATCTTTGTTTTATGCCCGTAAACAGCAAAAACAAAATAATCGTTTAAGTTTATTTAAAGAAGAAGAAGTTCAAGATTTTACAAATGACCCTAAGAATTTAGATATGAAATTTGTGACACGTGTTGCACCTCAAACAGTGGCTTCTTATTTTGATGTTGATGGGGTTGAGATAACAGACATTAAATGGAGTTTCCAGTCAGGAGATTGGACATATGAAGGAAAGGTGCATGTTGAGCAATAAGGCAGGTATTATGATGATAAATTTTGATAAAATTAAAATATGTGTTCTTGCAATGATGTTAATTGCTGTGACCTCTATTCAACCCGTTTCTGCTGAAGATGTGATGAGTGATCCATGTCCTATTCCAGAAGAAAAAGCTGGTGAAAACCCTCTTGATTTAGCAGATGTTCAATCCGATATTGATATTTTGAAACTCTGTGTTGAGCGTGCCAATTTACTTAAAACGCTTAATAATCTTGTGAAAGATCCCAAAGAGGATATGGCGGAGCAAAAGCTGAAGACGTTGAATAATAAAACAAAGAAACTCGCAAATGATGATTTGTTTGAATTGCCTGATTTTAATGAAGAAGAAACAGGCAATAAATTAACAGATAATATAGGCACGATGGTTAATGAAGATGGGTCGATGGCAGAACCTGTTAAACCTAAAAAGCAAGCAAAACCAACGGAACCAACATTGGTAAATATCTTTGGAAATACAAAAACAGGGATTACTGCGGATGTAAAAACAACAGACGGGTTGCTAAAACGTGTTACTGTTGGTGACACAATTGAAAAAGGCATTGTTGTTAAAGAGATATCAACACAAGGTGTGGTAGTCTTAAAAGAAGGTAACGACCTTTATCTGAAATGGGAATAAGTTTTAATGGCATTATTAGGAAACAAAAATACAAGAAAGTCGACATGGGATGAAACAATTCCATTAACCGTTGACGAGGGCCCTTTTGATAGGGGTGAAGATTTGCGCTCTATTGCTGCTTATTTTGCAGATGGGCGTTTGCTTGTTTCTAAATCTCACTTAACAAACCCTCAAGTTTTAAGTCTTATTGCTGAGATTAATATGACGGATTACCCTGATCCGATCGTAAAGCCTGTTGATTTATCAGAAGTTCAAGGCTGTTATGATCGTTCAGGTAATTTTGGTGAAACAGCCGCAGGACAAGATGATGCGCGTATGCGTCGTGACGTGCTTGACCTTGTTGCGCGTTGTGCCAAAAGAAGAACATCAGATATTCACGTATTAGTGGCTGAACAAAACACAATTGTACGTGCGCGTATTGATGGATCAATGGAGCATATTTGTGAATGGCCTGCTGATTACGGTCATAATTTCTGTGCGGCGGCCTTTACAATGGCCGATGCGGCGGATGTGAACTATCAGCCCTACGAATATCAAGGGGCGCGTGTTTCTAGTCGTAAGGATTTACAACTTCCTCCTGGGGTGATTTCTTTGCGTTTGCAATTTAACCCAACAACATTTAATGGGCGCGCGATGATTGTACGTATCCTTTATGGGGGTGCGGACGAAAATGCTGGGGATGTCGCTGGTCTCGGATTTACACCTGATCAGTTAGAAGATTTTACTTATATGCGTGCTAAGCCATTTGGGATTAATATCGTGGCTGGGCCAACAGGTCATGGTAAATCAACAACTCTACAAAGAAACATTGTCTCTATTTTACAAGAGTATAAATATAATATTGCGATTTACACAGTGGAAGATCCACCTGAATACCCTATTCCTGGTGCGGTACAGATGCCTGTTGTGAATGCGGCTACTGCGGAAGCCCGTGCGCGAGAATTTACAAAAGCGATTGCCGCTGCCCTGCGTTCTAACCCTGACCGTATTATGATCGGGGAGGTGCGTGACGCTGCTTCTGCTCAGCTCGCCTTTGAGGCGGCGATGACGGGTCACCAAGTATGGACAACGCTTCACTCGAATGATGCGATTACAATTCCTTTCCGTTTACGTGACTTAGAAGTAGAGCATTATAAACTGGCTGATCCAACACTTCTAACAGGTCTGGTATCACAACGTCTTGCGCGTAAATTATGCCCGAATTGTTGTCATATGCCAGAAATTGATGAAATTCCATATGATCTACAAGCACGTATGGAAGCTTTTAGTATCGCTTTTGATTCCCTTAGAACACATAATCCGAATGGATGTGAAGTTTGTGGTGTGGGTAATGGATATGCGGGTCGTACGGTTGTCGCGGAAGTTATTGTTCCAGATGCTGGCTTCATGGAGCTTGTTAAAGAAGATAAAAAATGGGAAGCAGAGCGCTATTGGCTGACACAGTTAAATGGCCGTAACATGATGGAGAATATGGCCGAGCTTATTGGGCGCGGTGTTGTTGATCCAAAAGATGCTGAACGTATTATGGGGCCATTAGCTCTACCAAATAGAGGGGGCTAAGAGATCTTATGGCAGCTGGCGGTTTTTTTATTTTTGCAGCCAAATTTGAATTTAACGCAGAAACGCGGATGAAATTCTATAATAAAATGGCACAATTGATGAATAATGGTGTGTCATTGAATGTTGCCCTACATCAGGTGGCAACAATTGGTAAAAAAGATAAAGGATCTGTTCTTCCTAAATTATTCTTATTGTGGAAAAAACAAGTCACCAATGGTATGAACCTTGGTTACTGTATGGCACCTTATATTCCAACAGCCGAGGCGATGTTGATTGAAACAGGGGCAAACTCTGGACAGCTTGCGAAATCAATGATGGATGCTTATGAATCTGTTGAACAGCAAGGACGTGTTAAAAAAGCAATTATTTCAAATGGGTCTTACCCTGTATTACTTCTTTGTGTGTTATTAGCCGCCATGTTCCTCACATCATATGAGGTTATTCCAACATTTGCGAATGTATTACCTGTGAATGAATGGACAGGTGTGTCTTATGGTGTTGCGCGTGCAGCCTTTTTCTTTAAAGATTGGTCTGTTGTTATTTTAGGGCTCTTAGCCATGGTCTTTATTATCATTGGCTTTTCTCTTCCTAGATGGACGAGCCAAGCACGTATTAAATTTGATAATGTGTTTCCGTGGAACATTTATCGTATGTGGCAGGGTTCTGCTTTCTTATTATCTGTTGCTTCTTTAATGTCTGCTGGTGTGAAATTAGACGAGGTATCATTAAACCGTATTGCTAGAAAAGCCGATCCTTATTTAGCGCAAAGGATTCGCGCCGTTCGTAAGTGGATTTTATCAGGGGTGAACTTTGGGGAAGCGCTTCATAAAACGGGCTATAATTTCCCAGATGAGGAGCTTATTGCAGATTTGCGTGTTTATGCAACGCTTAAAGGATTCGAACAAAATCTAGTGAATGTTACACGTGAGTGGGTGACTTCTATTGAAGAAAAAGTAACGGCCTATATGAAGATTGTGAACTTTGTTACTCTTGTTCTAATCGCAATTGTTATTGGGATGTTAATTTCGGCACTCTTTGGTGTGGTTCAACAAATCCAAACATCTGCTCAAGTTTAATTCCTCTTATATATTTGCAAAATAAAACTGCATATTGCGAAGCTGGTATGGCTATTAAGATATTTTTTGTAATAAAAAGATAATCAGTACGCAGTAAATAGAATATAATTTCAAAAAAACAAGAATTTAATTTGGCACGCCTTTTGTAATAGATAGAGATGTGTGTGTAAATATGCTTTTTAAAAAGCATCCTTAAAAAACAAAACTTATGTTCCTTCTGTCCCCTCGCGGCGCCTGATCCCCTCAGGCGCCGTATCTAATTATTCCTTTACAAACAGAGCGTTATTCGATACTTAATCTTAAGAAATGGAAAAAATTACATCATGGAAAGATCACGCACCAAATTTAAAGGGATGCGTTGTAACTATTGGAAACTTTGATGGTTTTCATAAAGGACATCAGACATTATTAAAGCATGTTGTAAAGAAGGCAAAAGAAGAGGGGTTAAGGGCAGCTCTTTTATCCTTTTCTCCGCATCCAAGACAGTTTTTTCAAGTCAACCAAGACCCTTTTCATCTTATTTCACCAGAACATGCAGATCGTTTGCTAAATACTTTTGAGATTGATCAATATTATAAATTAGAATTTGATAAAGCCTTTTCGAAATTATCCGCCATAGAATTTATAGAGCTTATTTTAATCAAGACCTTAAATGTGAAATATATTTTTGTGGGATCTGATTTTAGATTTGGGAATAACCGAGAAGGCGATATTCATTTATTAAAAGAATATGGCTTAAAAAAAGGATTTGAGGTTGAAACAATTGAACCGATTAGAGATGAGCACAATTATGTGATTTCCTCAACAAGCATAAGAGAAGCTTTGCATGAGGGAGATTTGGATCGAGCCAATCATCTTTTAGATTGGCCGAAGGATTTGTTGTGGGAAATAGAGGGCAAGGTTATCCATGGTGATAAACGTGGACGAGAGATCGGTTATCCGACGGCAAATATGAAGACAGGCGATTATTTATACCCTAAATATGGTGTCTATGCGGTACGCGTTGCGCTTAATGATGATTCAATGACACCAATATGGTGTCATGGTGTCGCAAATTTTGGTATACGCCCGATGTTTGAAGTTCCAACACCTTTACTCGAAACATATATATTTGATTTTGATGAAGAGATATATGATCAAAATATGCGTGTACAATTTGTATCGTATTTACGTGGTGAAAAGAATTTTTCAGATATAGAAACGCTTATAAAACAAATAGATCAAGATTGTTTAGATGCGAAAGAGTGCTTGAATTGAGTGCTAGAAACGCGTAAAAATAATCTGTATGGAAGCGTCAAAAAACAAAAATCATTACATTACAGAGCAAGGTCTTTTAGTTGATTTCTCAAAACATTCTTTTTTTGAGAGAAAAGAAGATTTCTCTCTATCTGATGACCAAGAAACAGTTATAAAAGCAGGAATTGAAGACTTATTTAAAGGCGCTATTTTGAATAAGAGTGAAAATAGACAAGTTCTACACCCCTTGTTGCGCGCTTCAAACCTTGATTCTGTTGAACCAGATTTACAAGAAAAATGGCTTACTTTTCAATCCCATCTTGATGAGATGGCGGTCTGGAGTCAAAAGATAAAAGATCA
The DNA here is from genome assembly GCA_950054255.1 of uncultured Rickettsiales bacterium. GTDB lineage: Bacteria > Pseudomonadota > Alphaproteobacteria > Micavibrionales > CATLOR01. Next base: position 369,732 of record CATLOR010000001.1, read on the forward strand.
TGAGTTTCTAGGGGCAACAGGAAAGCCTATAAAACAAATTGTTCATATTGGTATTGGGGGTTCTGATTTAGGCCCAAAATTAGTTTATGATTATTTTTCTGCTTTTAAAGAATCTGATTTAGAGATCCATTTTGTGTCAAATATAGATCCCTTAGATTGGCATTTATTAAGAAGAAAAATTGATTTAGAACAGACATTATTTGTAGTTGTTTCAAAAAGCTTTTCAACATTAGAAACGGCTGAAAATGCAAAGATAGCTAAGCATTTATTAAAAGAATCACAAATTGGCGATGCTTGGGCCCATCATTTTATTGCAATTAGTTCGAATACAGAAAAAGCCAAGGAGTTTGGTATAAACCCCTCTCATATTCTGCCTCTTGATGAAGCAATAGGCGGGCGGTTTAGTGTTTGGTCGACAGTATCTCTCTCTCTTGTTCTTGGTTTTGGAATAGATATGTTTAAGGAGTTTTTGCTTGGAGCGGAAGCAATGGATAGACATTTCAAAACACAGCCTCTATCACAAAATATCCCCGTTATGATGGCTGTCTTAGATGATTACTATCGTAATACAGAAAATATTCCAGCGCTCTCAGTTATGCCTTATAGCTCTTTACTGCGCCACTTATGTGGTTATTTACAGCAACTCTCTATGGAGAGTAATGGTAAGTCGGTTACAATCGATAATAAACCAGCTACAAAAAAGACAGGGCCTATTATTTTTGGTCAAATTGGTACAGATGCACAGCATATGTATGCACAGTGGCTCCACCAAGGTACCGATATTATTCCAACTGATTTTATTGGTTTTAAAGAATCTCTTGCTGAATATGGGGATCATCAAGCGCTTTTATTATCTAATATGCAAGCGCAAGCAGAAGCTCTTTATATTGGCGAAGAAAATAAGGATGAGCCTTATCGTCATTTCTCAGGAGGAAGACCCTCAACAACACTTCTCTTTGATAAAGTATCTGTATTTAATCTGGGGATGTTATTAGCATGTTATGAGCATCGTATATATGCACAGTCTTTATTGTGGCACATAAATGCTTTTGATCAATGGGGTGTTGAGTTAGGAAAAAAAGTCGCAAGACGTATTTATGAGAAAAATAATAATTAAGGAAAACTTGTTAGTAAATGATTAGCGGTCTTATAGTATAGTGTAGTGTGTGACAAAGTCTGTCAAAAGGTTAAGAAACGAACGATTTCATGAAAAAGATAAAACAAAAAGCATTAAATGAGATTATAAAAAAGCATGAGCAATTCTGTGCGGGTCGTATGGGAGGCGCGCGTGCTGTTTTACAATTTCATGATTTATCTGGCCTTGACCTGAGTAATAAAGATTTATCACAAGCCGATTTAACAGGCGCGCTTATGATAGAAACAAATCTTGCAGGGACTAAGTTTGATAGCGCTGTGATGTTTGCATGTGATTTGCGCTATGCAAATTTAAGGGGCGCATCGTTTTTTAAAGCCGATTTAAGAGGGGCGCGTCTAGATTGTGCAGACTTAACGGGCGCGAATTTAACAAAAGCAGATTTACGTGTTGGACAAGTTTATCAACACAATATGAAAGAGACATTTATTGTTAATGGTCGTAAGTTAGAAAGCTCTGAAACAGGCTATGCAAATTTCTCGGGAGCAAATTTAACAGGCGCTCAACTATCTGGATCAGTTGCCATGAATGCGAACTTCACGGATGCTGTTTTAAAAGAAGCTTCGATTACAGATGCAGATTTAAGAAATGCTCTCTTTTTAGGGGCAAATCTAGAATCGATTAATTTAAGTGGCGCGGATTTACGTGGCGCCAATTTAGAAAAAGCGATCATGATTAATAGTGTTATGGAGTTCGTTGAAACGAGCGGCGCAAATTTCTCAAACATCACAAAAGAACATGATGAAAAAGCCAAACAGCTATACACAGATACAGAATTAGAAGATAAAATTAAGCAACATGATCTTTGGGTTCAAACAGCAGGCGCACAAGGCGCGATGTTAATGTTAGATGGATTCGACCTTCGTTTTGTTGATAATGTTAAGGGAAAGCTTTTAACTGCGGCGCGTATGTTAAATTGTAAATTCTTACAAAAAGACCTCCAAGGAGCAGAATTTCAGAATGCAACTTTAATTGGAGCAGATTTTCGTTATTGTAACTTGGATAATGCAGATTTTCGAGGGGCAAATATCGCTGGTGCTAATTTTTCCAGAGCGACATTACGCAATGCTAATTTTGATGCTTTGTTGATCCAGAAACAAGGCGCTGAGCCAAAAGCAGTTCCAGCACAGGCAACAGGCACAAATTTCCGTTATGCAGATCTTCATGGTGCGTCCATGAAGGGATCGGTTCTAACTGAAGCTGATTTTAAGGGCGCAGATGTAACGGGTGTTAATTTCTCATACAGTAATTTATCAAGTTCCGATTTTGATATGGCGCGCCTTCAAGGCGCCGTTTTTGATGAAGCAATTACTGTTGGAAGCACTTTAGCTGTTGCAATTGAAGGGTGAGCTAGATACTCTGCTTCTTATGCCAATTATACGTCAATTACCAGAAACACTGATTAATCAGATTGCTGCCGGAGAGGTCATCGAACGCCCGAGCGCGGCTGTTAAAGAACTCGTTGAAAATGCAATTGATGCAGGATCTAAAAATATTACAGTTTCAATTCGCAATGGCGGCAAAAGCCTTATCTTGGTCAAAGATGATGGTATTGGCATGAGCAAAACCGATCTAGCGCTTGCGATCAAGCGTCATGCGACATCAAAGCTACAAGATGATACATTAACTCATATTGATACTTTAGGGTTTAGGGGCGAGGCTTTACCTTCTATTGCGGCGATTAGTCGTATGACGATTAAAAGTTATAGCGCAGAGGAAAATGATGCCCAAGAAATTACAATTGAAGGTGGAAAAGAAGGTGATATTAAACCTTCGTCGCACCCAAAGGGAACGTCTATTGAGGTCAGGGATCTTTTTTATGCGACGCCTGCGCGCTTAAAGTTTATGAAGACAGATCGCGCCGAAACAATGCAAATTAAACAAAGTTTAGAGCGTCTTGCTATGGCTTATCCTGATATTGGCTTTAGTCTTTATAATGATGAGAAAAAAGCCCTTGATCTAAAAGGAGAGCTCCCCAAAGAAAATTTGGATAGTCCAACCTCTCCTCGTTTGCGCAGATTATCGAAGATTATGGGCGCTGCTTTTATGGAGAATGCTCTAGAAGTTTTCGCAGAACGTGATGGTGTTACATTAACAGGTTTTATAGGTGTTCCGACATTTAATCGCGGTATGCCAGATCATCAATATTTATTTGTGAATGGGCGTCCAGTAAAAGACCGTCTTTTAGTTGGTGCGGTGAGAGGCGCTTATGCAGATTTTCTGGCGCGTGATCGTCACCCTTTATTGGCATTGTTCCTTGATATTGATCCACAAGAGCTAGATGTGAATGTACATCCTGCTAAAACAGAGGTTCGCTTCCGTGATGCGAATGCAATTCGAGGATTAATCGTGAGTGCTTTGAAACGCGTTTTACAAGAACATGGCGGGTTTGCCTCAACAACAGTTGCCACGCAGACATTAGCTGCTTTTAAAACACCAGAGCGTAGCCATCAACAAATGAGTTTCGGCAGCAGTTCTTCGACACCTTATTCTCATTTGCCCTCTTCTAGATCATCATCTGGATATGGTTACACATCTACTCCTTTCTCTGTACAAGAGAGAGCTGTAGTGCAACAAGATTTTGCACCCACCGCCACGTCTTATCAATCAACGGAAGAAGTACAAGAGAATAAACAAGAAGATTATCCGATGGGCGTTGCTAGAGCGCAACTTCATGAAACCTATATTGTTGCCCAGACAAAAGATGGGCTGGTGATTGTTGATCAACATGCTGCACATGAACGGTTGGTTTATGAGCGTATGAAAAAACAATATGGGTCAGAGGGGCTGGTGAAACAGCAAGGGCTATTGGTACCAGAGATTGTTGAATTAAGTGAAGATGAAGCCCATACTCTCTTAGAGGCGCGTGACAAGTTGGAAAGTTTTGGGTTATCAGTTGATGCTTTTGGTGGGAGCGCTGTTGTTGTACGCGCTGTGCCTGCAATCTTATCTGATCGTCTTGATATCCAGGGATTTATCAAAGATATTGTGGATGAATTAAATTCTTTGGGAGATGTTCATTCTTTAAAAGAAAAACAAGAAGAGGTTTTGGGCACAATGGCGTGTCATGGCTCTGTGCGTTCGGGAAGACGTCTTCGCCCAGAAGAAATGAACGCTTTACTGCGCGATATGGAGAATACGCCGCATTCAGGTCAATGTAACCATGGTCGTCCGACTTATGTTGAGTTGAAATTAGCAGATATAGAAAAATTATTTGGGCGCCGTTAGGAGATTAGCTTGTTTTAAAACGGATGCCATTTCCTCTGGATAATCAACAATTACAGCATGAATATTTTTATTAATATCTGGATTTGAGAGAGCTTTTAAAAGGGCTTCATCTTCATGCGCTTTGATATTTATTCCCATTGTCCAAAGTGTCACAGGGATTTCTTTTGGAATATAGCGGTAAGCGTGATTAACAAAGCTATCTGCTTCAATATGGAGGTAAGATGCTTTTAGGTTTTTATAGAAAGAGAGATCAATATTTTCTTCACGCGGAGGGATATAGAAGGCATCACTTTTCGGGTCCCATTTATACATAGGTTGCTCATCGTGATCATATAACCCGTATAAAATACCGATAGAACAATTCTGATCTAGGGTGCGCAATGTTTCAAGCTGAGGGTGATTAAAAGAAGAGTAAATAATGTCGTTATCGCCGTAATCTGTATGATGAACACAGTCCAAAACAAGAGCGGCAAGATGATCGCCTTTTAACTCTAAATTCAGCGTTTTGTTTTTATATGCTTTAGCCGCATTAAGAAACTGTTCTAAAGTCGGGATAGGGTCACCATTATTCAAACGCAGTGTTTGGATTTCTGTATCTGTTAATTGATCAAAGCGTCGATCGCCTATGTTTTTATGATGATCTTCATGAATAATGCGCTTTAATTTATCTGTGGCCATATCATGAATCAGATAGAGCGTGTTATCTGCACTGGCAACACAATCGGTTTCTATGCCCTGGCTGATCTCTAACCCATAGGTAAGAGAGGTGAGCGTATTTTGAAACCGTTTATGAGTATTGGCGCCGCGATGTCCCCAAACATACATGATTTATTGATCCGATAAAATGTGACGCAGACCTAGTTTTGTGTAATCAATGGCCGTTAACACAGATAAGAGGGCTGCAATAACAATTAAAACCTCTCCTAGAAAAAAGGAAGGAATCCAGAAAGGGCTATGAACAGCCATAATAAGAAACCCGAGAGAAAGCATTTGTGCAAATGTTTTCCATTTAGCAAGACGACTTACAGGGACTTGAATATTTTTTGGCCCTAAATATTCGCGAAGACCTGAAATAAAAACTTCTCGTAAGATAATAGTGAGTCCTGCCAAGAAAATAAACCCTTGTAAACGATCAAGCGCGACAAGAGAGAAAAGAACAGCAATAACCAAAAGCTTATCTGCGATCGGATCTAGGAATTTACCGACATTGCTTGTGGTTTTCATTTCTCTGGCAACATAACCATCAAGGAAGTCTGTAATACAAGCATAGACATATAATGCTAAGGCAACCCAAGACGCCCATTCTTCACCGATAAATAAAAAATACAAGAGCGGTGGAATGATCAAAATGCGTGAGGATGTTAAAATATTTGGTAAAGCTTTCATCCTCCTTATCATAACGGAAGATCGAAAAAACACCACATGATTTTGTGCGTTTTTTATTTATTTAATACGGTATAAAAAAGCTCTGGATTTTTCTTTAGGACCACCAACAAATTCCCTAATAAGATAAGGTGATTTCTCGGCTACATTATGACCTTGTTGCGAGAGATCAATGCTTTCTTTAGCATAGTGGTAGCTTGACAGTGCATCTTCATAATTACTACCAGATCGAACGGCAAAAACCACACCTTGATAGTAAATATTCACGGTATCAAGCATGCGCTCTTTTTCAAAATTCCCACGCATGAATTGCTTCATGTCATGAATACCATTTGCCAAAACAAAAGCAGCGTTAATTAAATCTTTAAGGGCGACTTCAGGATCTTTTGAACATACAGAAGTTTGAATACAACGTGGATTTGATAAACGTGTATGAAAATATGTTATATTTGGAAAGCTTTGTAATTCGAGTTCTGTATTAACTCTTGGTGTTTTTAGTAAGTCATTCATTTGTTTGTCCCTGTTTTTTTATTGTTACGCAACGATTTTTAAACGATTCACCTCTGGTCTCATTTTGTTTTCAGCTAGTCTATAAGCTGTACGAGCTTCTTCTAAGGTGGTTTCTTCATTGACTGAGAAATGTACCCCATAATAATTGATGACGACAGTTGTGTCTATATTATGTGAGCCAATGCCTTTTAATTCTAGATATTTTAAACAATATAGGTCTTCTGCAACTTTCATAGCTGCATTAATAACCTTATCAAGTTCTATTTTTTTGCTTGGATGACAAGGATAAACAACCGTCTTGAGTGTGCGGTGATCATTTCTTTTCCATTTGATGAATGGCTCATTATCGCATTGCTTTGTATATGGCATCTTTACATTAACCTTTCTTTAAGAGTAGTTAATGATATATTAATATTATGGAAAGTGTCAATAGAAAAATGAAGGAAATGTATAGTTTGTGTAATTTTATTTCAAGATATGTGGAAATAGTTATAAATTATTTCTGCAAAAGCGGCGCTAATCCCTTCTACGCGTGATAAGTCAGTGATACTCGCCTCACTCACAGCTTTAGCAGATCCAAAGTGGAGGAGGAGGGCTTTTTTACGTTTCCCGCCAATGCCTGGAATATCATCTAATGGAGAAGTAAATGTATTCTTAGCCCGCTTTGTACGATGTGTGCCAATGGCAAAACGATGTGATTCATCGCGCATTCTTTGAATAAAAAACAAAGAGCGGTGAGTATGAGGGAGTTCGAATATCGAGCCATCAATGCGATGGAATTTCTCTCGCCCAGCATTACGATCAGGGCCTTTTGAAATACCAAAGATTGGAATATCTATAATATCCAAACCGTGTAAGACGCTATAAGCGCTTGATAATTGACCTTTTCCGCCATCAACAAGAATAAGATCAGGCCACAAGCCTTGACTACGATCAGGGTCATCTTTTAAGGCACGTTTGAAACGACGTTCAAAGACTTCGCGCATCATGCCGAAATCATCGCCTTTTTGTTCTGTTTGTTTAATATTAAATTTGCGATATTGGTTTTTTAAAAATCCATCACGCCCTGCAACAATCATAGCACCAATTTGATGTTCACCTGAAATATGACTGTTATCATAAACCTCTATACGTTCTGGGACATCATCTAAATCAAAAATATCAACAAGACTTTCAAGCAAAAGATCTTGTTCAGCTTGTTTTGATAAATGATGATGTAGTGCCTGCTTAGCATTGTCGAGCGCATGTCCCATTAATCCTTTTTTATCGCCTCTTTGAGGGATTATAAGAGAGAGCTTTTTATCTGATTTGGCGCTAAGCGCTTCTGTTACAAGAGGTTGATCATATATTTCATCTGATAGAAGGATAGCCTCTGGAATGGGTTTATTATCATAGAATTGCATCAAGAAATTTGCGAAAATTTCTTCGGTTGATAATTCTTCTTCTGCTTTAGGGAAAAAAGCATGGTTCCCGTAATGGTTTCCTTGTCTGAAGAAAAAGACTTGGACGCAAATAAACCCTCCTTCTCTATAGAGTGCAAAAACGTCAGTATCTTTTGCGTCGTTCAAAGAAATATTTTGATCAGCTTGTATAAAGGTTAACGCTTTGATTTGATCACGTAATTGTGCCGCTTTTTCAAAATCTAATGCGTCACTTGCTTCTAGCATTTCTGTTTCTAATGATTTTTGTATTTCGCGACTTTTCCCAGATAAAAAAGCATGTGCTTGATCAACTTGGTTTTTATAGTGTTCTTTATCAACATAATCTACACAAGGAGCTGTGCATCTTTTGATTTGATATTGAAGACAAGGGCGCTTTCTTTGTTCAAAAATAGAATCAGAACAATTTCGAATTTTAAACGCTTTTTGAAGTGCGTTAATCGTTTTATGAACAGCAGAAACAGAGGCAAAAGGGCCGTAATAATTACTTTTTTTATCTTGTTTGCCACGATGTTTTGTTAACAGGGGAAAATCATGATCTTTCGTAATTTTAATATAGGGAAACATCTTATCATCACGTAATAAGACATTATAAGCAGGCTTATATTTCTTAATAAGTGTTGCTTCTAAGATCAGGGCTTCAGCCTCAGTTGCGGTTTCAACAAAGATCATGAAACATGTTTCATGGATCATGCGTTGTATACGATTTGAATTACGATCGAGTTGCGTGTAATTACTAACGCGACGCTTAAGGTTTTTAGCTTTTCCAACATAAATTACATCGCTATGCTTATTCAGCATGCGATAAACACCAGATTTGGTGGATAGATGTTTGACGTATCCTTTAATAACATCAACACCAGATTTGAGAGGCGTATCATTCATGATGTCTTACTTAATTGATTAAGGTAGACGCGGCGCGCCACTTTTCTCTAGTAAAAGATTAATATGATCTTTTATTTTTTCAAGGGTTGGGGCATCCTTTGCTTCTGCGCGAATAGATAAAACATTTTGCGTATTTGAAGCTCTGACAATCCACCAGCCAAGACCATTGTGACATCTAAGACCGTCTATTTCTAGTGTTTCCCAAGAAGGGTCTTCTATCGCTTTTGTTTTAAGAGTTTCAACGATTGTGAATTTTTTGCTTTCATCAACCTCTAAACGAATTTCAGGTGTTGAAATTGTTTTTGGTAGATCTGCTGTGAGTTCAGCAAGTGTTTTTTGTTCTGATTCAAGAATAGCTAAGAGGCGAATAGCACAGTATAAAGAATCATCATAGCCATAAAAATGATCAGCAAAAAAGATATGTCCCGAAAGTTCTCCAGCGAGGACGGCACTCGTTTCTAACATTTTACTTTTTATGTTTGAGTGACCTGTTTTCCAAATAATAGGCGTCCCACCAGTCTCTTTGATCGCGTTAAATGTTACATTTGAACATTTAACATCCCCGATGATTGCAGCGCCTTTATGTGTTTTTAAGATATGGCGCGCATAGAGTGTAATTAAAGCATCAGGCCAAATAATCGTTCCCTCTTGGTCAACAACCCCAATACGATCACCGTCACCGTCAAAAGCAAATCCAAGGTCGCATTTCTGTTCTTTAACCGTCTGAATTAAGTCTTGCAGGTTTTTTTCAACGGTTGGATCTGGGTGATGATTTGGGAAGGTGCCATCAATTGTATCAAATAAGAAAACATGCTCGGCTTTAATTTTTTTTGTTAAATCATGAATAACAGTCGCTGTTGCACCATTCCCACAATCCCATGCTATTTTTAAAGGACGAGTCAAAGGCGGTAGATCTTGGATTAATCTATCAAGGTAAGCTTCTTTAATATCAAGCGCTTTAATGGAGCCACGCTCAGAAGATTTTATAAAATCTTGTCCAGCAATAACGCCTATTTTTTGAATGTCATCCCCAAAGAAGGCTTTTTTATGAAGTGTAAATTTAAAGCCATTATAATCCCCTGGGTTATGAGAGCCTGTTATCATGATTGTTGCGTCAATGTCTTTAACGGTATGTCCCGCAAAATACGTTAAAGGAGAAGGACACATACCAAGATTAATAACGTCTAACCCTGCATCACATATACCATTTGCAAGATGTGCAGAGAGGCTAGGGGAGCTCAAACGGCCATCAAAACCTAAAGCAATTGTCATACCCCCTTTTGAGGACACAATCTGTGCAAAAGAAGTTCCAATTGCATAGGCATCAGCGTCATGAAGTGTTTCTCCAACAATACCGCGAATATCATATTCTCTTAATATGCTGGGGTGAAAATGATGCATGGGTGATATTAAGCCACTTTTGATTTTGTTGTTTCAGTGGTTTCTGTCTCTGTAGAAATGCCTCGACCAATAGAGAAATAGGTTATACCAGCTTCAATCGCTTCTTCTGGTTTATAAATATTTCTTAGATCAAAGATTAAAGGCTCTTTCATAAGAGTTTTCACATGATCAAGGTCAAGAAGACGGAATTGGTTCCATTCTGTAATAATTACAACACAGTCAGCCCCTGTAACACAGTCATAAGCATCTTTTGTATAACGGACTGTTGACGGTAATAAGCTGCTTGCTTCTTTCATACCTTCTGGATCAAAGGCTCTAATAGAAGCCCCAGCTTCTTGTAGGATAGGAATGATATCAATACTTGGTGCTTCGCGCATATCATCTGTATTTGGTTTAAATGTTAACCCTAAAACAGCAACCGTTTTTCCAGATAAATCACCATTAAAATGAGAAACAATGCGGTGACCCATTTCTTTTTTACGATTTGTATTAACATCAACAACTGTTTCGACAAGATGTTGGCGAGCGTCATAATCTTCACCAATTTTTGTCAGGGCGAGTGTATCTTTAGGGAAGCAAGACCCCCCATAACCAGGACCTGCATGAAGGAATTTTGATCCGATACGGCCATCTAAGCCCATTGCTTTAGCAACTGTTTGAACATCGGCATTACATTTTTCAGCTAAATTAGCGATTTCATTAATAAAAGTAATTTTAGTTGCCAAGAAAGCATTAGCCGCATATTTCGACAATTCAGATGTTTCTGGATTTGTCACAATCATAGGTGTTTCGCGCAAGAAAAGAGGGCGATATAAGCGACGCATGATTTTTTCTGCGCGCTCAGTTTCAAGCCCAACAATTACACGATCAGGGCGCATAAAATCATTAATAGCAGACCCTTCACGTAAAAACTCAGGATTTGAACATACATCAAAATCTAATGAAGGATTAGTTTCACTAACAATCTTTTTGATTTCAGCCGCTGTTCCAACAGGGACCGTTGATTTTGTGATAATGACAGCATAATGGTCTAAATGCGTGGCAATTTCTTTTGCTGCTTCATAGACGTAAGATAAGTCGGCATGTCCTTCACCGCGACGTCCAGTCCCAATAGTTGGGGGTGTTCCAACAGCAATAAAGACAGCTTGAACATCTATCAAAGCGTCTTTGATGTCTGTTGTAAAAGAAAGGCGTCCTTCATCTTGGTTTGTTTTGACTAAATCTTGTAAGCCAGGCTCATAAATGGGCATGATATTTTTTTGAAGATTGTTGATTTTATTGTGATCTTTATCAACACACACAACATTAATTCCAAATTCCGAGAAGCAAGCCCCTGAAACGAGACCAACATATCCTGAACCAATAACGGCAACTTTCATAAAAAATCCTTTATTTCTAGTGCATTAAATATAAGCTGGTAAAATATGAGTGTGTTTTACCATATTGAGGTTGGTGTGTAAATTGAAATCATTAACCCCCCAAACTAAACTATTAAAACTGCCGCAGTTTTTACAAACTGGTGCCCAATGGCTGTGATCATGATGACAGATATCACAAAGCCATGCAGCTTCTTGTTCTGCATTTTGAGCTTTTTTGAGCCAGAGGCTTGCCGCTTTATCATTTTTAAATTGTTTGAGTTCCAAATCACTTAAGGCTAGAAAAACCATTTCTGTTGGACTGTCTTCAACAAGCTCTTCTAGAACAGGGCGGGCTTTCTCATATAAGCCAATATCCATTGCGGCTATGGCATAACGAAAACGACCTTCTTTTGAGTCTGGTTGCCACTTTTTAAGTTTTTCAATCCATGCAAGGCGCTCTTCTGCCTTAGCCTCATCTCCATGTGTATCATCAAAAAGTTGACACCAGATACGCGCAAGATCGCGGTGGTTTTGGCGTTTCCATGCTTTCTCGAGTATTTTTTGCGCTTTGCGTGAATTATCTTGTTTCTGTAAGGATGTTGCATAGGCACAAATAGCAGGAATAAAATATTCATCTAAGCGCCATGCTTCACGCGTTAGTTCAAAAGCTACATCAAAAGATCCATTGGCTAAAGCAAGGTCTGCACGCGCTAATAAAATAACAGCCTTGTGATTTCTAAATTCTGTTTTTGAAAAAAGTTTTGCTTTAAAGGCTTTGTGTAATGTTTCCTCAGCTCTTGTCCAGTCGCGTGTATGAACCTCTAAATCAAATAAGATTTTCAAGATCCATTGTGTTTTTGGTTGAACCTGATCGGCGTGGCGTACAATGCGTAAAGCGGCATCAAGATCACCAGTATTTAATTTTTGATTTAAAAGACCACGCACACCCAAGAAAGAGGCTTTGTCATCTTCGATTAATTTTAAAAACGCAACTTCAGCATCATCAAAATCTTCATGTAGGAGGGCTGTTTGTGCCTTTAAAAGCTTTGTGAGCGCATTTTCAGGAATGAGCTTTGTGGCTTTTTTAGAAAATTTTTGCGCTTGTTTTTTATCACCAGCTGCGATCGCAACTAAACCTTTTGTGAGTGCTTCATAGCCATTTTCACGATCTTTTGTTTTTGAGTATTTCTTCCACCAAGTTGGTACGGATAAGAAACTACGCCAAGCGCGATAGAGTTGTGCACAGATAATGATTGTAATAATAAGGGCTAAAAGCGCAATCCCAACAGTTGTTTCGATTTTATAATCAAGCCATTCAATCTCAACCACACCTGGGCGGTTTGCAACCCAAACAGAGGCTGCAATCAAAAGACCGACTTTTATAAAAAACCAAATTGCACGTATCATGATAGTTATCTATTAATTCCTTTTATTGGCCACCAAATAAAACAGGCGAAGAGCCACCAGCGCCACCTTGGGCTTGTTGAATGATATTTAAGATGTTTTCAGATAGAAGAGGCCCCATATTTTCTGCATTCATACGCGCTTGAGCTTGTTGAATCCAAGGTTGAGCAACTTCAGCTGAGCCTCCTTCAAGCTTTTGTAATTCTGCGATTGCGGCTTGAATATCACCTTCATCCATATAGGTTTGAGCACGTGAAACAATAGCTTGTGTGTCTTGACCTTCTGCTAATCCGTCCTTTTCAATTTTTATCAAGTTTTGAAAACGCGTTTTAGCTTTGTCTTGCCATGAAACGTCTTCGCCACTCAGTTTTGCCATGACGATATCGCCAGCTAATCCTTTGAATTCACGCGATAGTGATTCTCGGCTCATGATACCTGTTTCAGCAAGAGGGGCGATTTTCGTAATCGCGGCTTGTAATTCAGGATCATCACCAGCAAGCTGGCGCACAGTTTCTAAGTCTTTCTCATAGCTATTGCCTTGCATCAGACTTGATCTTAATTGAGAAACAGCGAGCATCATCGCTGCGGCTTTTAACTCTTGTCCAGTAATACCATCTAACATATCAGCTAAAGAATCATTATCTTCTTTTGCTTGTTCTAGTTCTTGCTCTAGCGTATCAACGCGGCCACTCATTCCTAAGACAAGTTGTTGTAAATCTGTTGCAGAACTTGAAAGAATATTTTGACCTGTTGTTGTTTCTTGTAAAGATTTAAGGCGGTCATTGATGGTTTTTATTTCAGAGTTAATCGTACCTAATTGAGCAAGTTGATCATAGCTATCTGCATCAATAAAGTTATTCAATTTAGCTTTTAGCTCTGCTTGTTTTTGGGCAAGTTCTGCCTGTTTGCGCTCCATTCTTTGATACTCTTCTTGAATGGAAGCAATATTAGTTGCGGCTTCACGTTTTAAATCATCTGTGAATTTTGGTCCTAAAATTAAAAAACTAGCAACGCCAACAGCGATAATTGTAGCCGAACATGTAATAAGGGCAGTTTTGATCGCTTGATTGCGTGCTTGCTTCACATAGAGCGCTTGTTGTTGTTCGAAAGAAATCTCTTTTTGCGCTTTTGGATCTGTTTTTTGGTTTTCGCTTTTTTTGCTTGCCATGTTTTTTATGTTCCTGAATGTATGAGAAAACAAATTTGAAATTTATTACAGCAAATCATAGCAAAGCTTGTCTAGCTTTGATATAAGATTTTCATGAAAATTTTAGGAATAGAAACAAGTTGTGATGAAACATCTGTTGCGATTGTCACAGATGAGAAAGAAATATTGGCAAATATTGTTAAAACACAACTCAAAGAGCATGAGGCTTATGCTGGTGTTGTCCCTGAAATCGCGGCACGTGCACATTTAGACTATCTTGATCTCATGATCCCAGAAGCCTTAAAGCAAGCTGGTTGTTCTTTTAAAGATTTGGATGGTATTGCTGTGACTTCTGGCCCCGGATTGATTGGCGGTGTTATTGTTGGTGTGATGGTGGCAAAATCAATTGCTTTGGCACATGATTTACCCCTTATTGGCATTAATCATTTAGAAGGGCATGTGTTAACCCCCCGTCTGACAAGTGATCTTGAGTTTCCTTATTTAAGTGTTTTGGTTTCTGGTGGGCATAGCCAAATTTTAATTGCGCATGAATTAGGACGTTATGAGCGCTTAGCAACCACGGTTGATGACGCAGTGGGAGAGGCTTTTGATAAATCAGCTAAATTAATGGGGCTTGGATATCCTGGGGGCCCAAAAGTTGAACAAATGGCGAAACAAGCAACAAACCCAGATCGCTTTGACCTACCGCGCCCTGTTTTAAAAGACCATCCTTTAAATGTTTCATTTTCTGGATTGAAAACAGCTTTAAGACGTCATGCCGAAAAACATATTCATGATGGTAAGATTGAAGTGGATGTGGTCGCCGATTTATGTGCTGGTTTACAAAAAGCAATTGGGGATGTGCTAACAGACCGCTTAACTAAGACATTTGAAGATTATATTGACAAAACAAAACCGGAGATGCCCTCATGTGTTTTATGTGGCGGTGTGGCTGCGAACTTATATTTACGTGAGCGGTTAGAGTCAGTATGTAAAAAATTTGATGGCCGTTTGGTTGCGCCTCCTTTATCATTATGTGGTGATAATGCCGCTATGATTGCATGGGCGGGGGTTGAAAGACTTAAAGCAAGCTATAAAAGTGATATGAATTTATCAGCAAGGCCAAGATGGCCTCTTGACGAAGAGGCACAAGCTGCTATAGGATCAGCAACTTCCAAATCTGGTATTAAGGCGTAATAATAATTTACCAAGAAAGACGTTTTTTATGGATTTTTCAGATTTAGAGCGATATCTCGAACAATCTCCCTACCAAAATTTATTTATAGTAGGTGCTGGCGCTTGGGGCACAGCCCTTGCGAATACAGCAAGCCGCGCAGGTCGAAAAGTAACACTTTGGGCTTTTGAAAAAGAAGTCAAAGAGATTATTGAAACCAGTCGCGAAAATAAAATGTATTTACCAGGCGTGATGATTGAGCCTGATATCGAAGTCACAAATTCTTTGAAAGACATGAAAAAAACAGATGCGGTCTTATTTGTAACACCTGCTCAGCATTTCAGAAAAATTTTAAAAGACGCCCCTAAAATGGATAATTCTGTGCCTTTTGTGATTTGTGCAAAAGGAATTGAGCTTGAAACAGGTAAAATGTTGTCATCTATTTTAAAAGAAGAGCAGCCCGAGCGTCCCTATGCAATTTTATCAGGTCCAAGCTTTGCTGTCGAAACAGCAAAAGGATGGCCAACTGCTGTGACAGTTGCTTGTGATGATAAAGATATTGCTCGTAATGTAGCAAATGCGCTTAGTCACAAAACATTTCGTCCTTACATTAGTTATGACCCTATTGGCGCACAGATCTGTGGCGCTGTTAAAAATGTGATCGCAATTGCTTGTGGTATTGTTCATGGTAAAGGCATGGGGGATAATGCACGTTCAGCATTGATTACACGTGGTCTTCATGAAATATGGCGTCTAGGTAATGCGATGGGCGCACAGCGCAAGACATTTATGGGGATGTCTGGTATGGGTGATTTAACCTTGACATGTTCATCAATGCAATCGAGGAACTTTTCTCTTGGTGTTATGCTTGGCCAAGGCCGTTCTTTGGATGATATATTACAAGGCCGTTCTTCTGTAACAGAAGGGGTTCATACATCTAAAGCGGTTGAAAAAATAGCACAGCGTCACGCGGTTCAAATGCCTATTTGTCATGCGGTCTATTCTGTTTTAGAAGGACAAAGTACGGTTGATGAAGCCATCAACTCTGTTTTAACACGTCCTTTAAGTGATGAAGATTAAGCTACTTTTAAAGCAGGTGCTTTTTTAGCAGCTAGTTTGTTTACTTGTTCTTGTCTTTTCTTTTGTAAAAGAACAGCGATTAACATTGCGAAGAAAGCAAAATCTTTATCAGCATCTTTCTCATCATTTGCAGGTAAGTAAACATATTTTGTCTTACGTGCTTCTAATGCTTTTAAAAGGCTTAATAATTGTGCTTTTTTCATTGAAAGGCTCATAGGAACAACTTTACCAGCTGCATCGATCTTTGCGTCGATTAATGCTAACTCACTTACAACTGCGTCAATAGCAACAGTAACTGTTGTGTCTTGTGCTTTTGAAAAGTTGTTTGTTAAAGTTGTCATTTTGTCCTCGTTGTTATGTCTAATTTGTGACTACGAGGTTATGTTAATACGCACCCATATAAGGGATTATTAATTATACATAAAATTTGATTTAATTACGCTTTATATTGTATCTATTTATTTGTTTAAGTAATTGATTTTAAATAATTTTATGTGCGATTACAGGGTGTTTTTAAGCCTAAAAAAAGCGCAAAAAAGGGCTCAAAAATAGATACAATTTTATATGTTTTTTTTCTATATACTCCTATCTGTATTAGGATCACTCTCTTGACATATTTAAAGGGGGTTGCTAGGGTGCTTTTAAATAATAAAAAGTAAAAAGAAGGCTTTTATGGACTGGGAGAGTAAATTCAGAATTGCTCACATCTATCAAGAATATGTTCGTCAAATGGGCGAGAGTCGCGCTCACCCAGCCGCTATAAAAAAAGAAACGGGTGTTTATATGAGTTATGTCGAATATATGCATCAAGATCTTCAAAGTGGTAAGATTTATGAGAAAGTAGAGGCCATCATGAATGAATATGATGTCGATCTTGATATTGCTTTAAGGCATATATTTGGACTTATTGTTGATGAAGTTCCGAAAATACCCCCTATTTATAAGCCTTTACGTCCAAAATAAATACATTAAAACAGGGAGATCATAGAAATGGATAGAAGAGAAAGACAAAAGATTGAAAATACCTATCGCGCCTTTATAGCCCGTAAAGGATTGGAAGATGTTGTACATCCTGATGTAACTACCGCAGATGGGATTCAATTAACTTATGGGGGTTTAATGGAAATGAATCTCGCCTCAGAGCAGTTTTATGAAGCTATTGAACAAGCAATGTTTGAGGAAAATGTTGATCTTGATACGTTATTAAGAGCAAGTTTTGAAATCGTGGTTGATGCTGATTTTAATAAAAAACCTTCTCGAAAACCAACATTACATTAAAAAAGCCGCTTAAAGCGGCTTTTTAATTTAAAAACTTTCATCAATCATACGGTCAATTTCTTCTTCTTCATAACCACAATGATGGCCAAGCTCTTGAAAAATAACACCACGCATAAGCTCTTTTATATCTTGTTCGCTTTCACACCAGAGATCAAGAATAGGGCGGCGATAAAGGATTAAGATATCATCATCACTCTTTTTATTAGATGAAACCCCAGCCATTGTCTGACCTGCATGTAAGGCTTTATAATAAGCAAGCTGATCATAAGGAGATTCAAGATCCAATTCTTCTTCAACATCAAGATCAGGAAACTCTTCTACTTGAACAGTAAAATCCCCTAAGTATTTTTTAAACTCAAAGGGTAAATATTCAATCGCTTCAGCCGCCAAAGCCTCTATATCATGCGTGCTTGGCGCTTGTGTGAAGTCCATAACAATATTGTGTGCTTGAACTGTTTTATTCAAAGCTTTTTTAGGCTCATTCTTGAGCTGGGTGCGTGCTTCTCCCATCATGACGATATATCCTCCTTTATTGTCATAAAAGAAAAATTAAACAAATCTTTGTTTTGATGTGACTTAAAAAGACAAGAAATGCCTTAGCCACGTAAAGAAAGTAAAACTATATAAGGTTAACTTAAAGAATCGATATAGTGATTCTAGGGTGCTTTGGGGGTAGCGTGCAAGCGTTTTTTAGAAGGTTTATTCATTTTTTCATATAGAACATCTAGATCTACGCCTGCTTTTGCTGAAATATCAATAACATCTTGTGTTAAGAGGTCGCATTCTAGAGCATAAATCCAGTCTGGGTTTTTTTGAACAACATCTGTATAGAGGTGCGGTGGAAGGATTCCATGAATTACAACTTCATGAATATTATAGCGTCTACTATTCTTAATAAAGAGAGCCCATAGCTCATCTGTTCTTTTCTCTTCAGGAATGATCACCATATAACAAGGATCGTTTGAGATTAGTTTCTCACAAAGCGCTGTGTCCATATGTCTTTCTGGAATGCTGTTATAAAAGGGTTTTAATGTAGGGTGATTTAAAATCTCAACACACATATCATAGGTTTTATGCTCATCAGGGATCAGTGAGAATGTTATTGGGTCTTTATCAAAGGCACGTTCACACACTTTTGCAGATCTTTTGGCCGCAGGAATCTTATAGAGTTCGATTGTGCCATTTTTTAGAGCTTCTTCAACGCTCCATGGGCTGAATGTATGACGTCTTTCTACACATTCAGGACTATTTGATGTTTGTTTTTTCCAAATACCATAGCCGGAATCATGATAATTTTTAACCATTTCCCAAGCCCGTTTTAGTTTTTCTGGATCTCTTTCACCTTTATCTAAGGCTTGTGAAAAGGCGCGCCTGATAGGGTTGTGATATTCAAAAACAGTTTGATATGCCGCATATATATCTGAAATAGGGTGATGTCTAAGTGTTTGCGCATACACGAAATCAACACATTGCTTTAACGCATCCGCCTTTGTTGTTTCGTGCAGGGGGAGGAGTGGTTTTGTTTTAATAGCTGGTGTAAACTGGCTATCTGGATCAATTAGGACAGGGGCTATATAGGTTCTGTTTCTAAAGATAAAGCTTAAATGGCCACTATTCCCCGTATTAACATCATGATTATTATTCCCAAATTCAGGGATGGATTCGTGAAGAAAACGAGGACTTATAACACGTTCATCATTATTTGAGCGGATAATACCATTGTATAATCCTGTCCCAGGATAAAGGGCAACCGTAAAGGTTCTAAATTGATTATCGATCCAGTGCAGGGGTTGAAGAATAGCAGGGTTTACAAGGTCGCGTATATCTGTTTTACCAATACGCACAACAACACCGTGGCTGTCTAAAAATAAGAGATCGTGATTAGTGCCTCGATAAATATCTGTTTCAAGATCAGGCATGGGTAGACCATAAAAGGCCAAAGCCTCTTCAATAAAAGAGGCATAGCGTATATCTTTAAAAAAATCAGAACGTCTTTTTGAGCCGCCATTTTTGCGACGAATTTCAAGCCCATCCTTATAATCTGTCAGACACCATCCATATTTGAAATCATGCATAATAATTTTACGGCCTTAGGGTTGTTGTTTTTACGTTTGCAGGATTCTTTTTTGCTAAAAGCTTGTTTCTTTTATTTGTTAATGTTGCTGGTTGGATGACTGTGCCAATTAAGTTACGAGGTGCGGCATAATCCATTAAAGCATCATTAACGTCCATACGAAGTGTAAGGCGCGCGGCTCTTTCAGCTTTTAACACATCTTCTGTTGGGAAATCGACAGCTTTTGGGTTTTTTGTATCAAGAACCCAATGCTCAAAGGGCTTTTGAAGTGTGTCAAAGCCACCACAAACATTAAATGCATGGCGCATAGCCCCCATTGTTGTTGTGACTCCTAGTTGTGTTTCATGAGGGACACAATTATTTGTCATGAGTTTTCCATCAAAAGATTTTAGCCCACCCCAAATAGAATCGTAAACAGATGGGTTTGCAGGCAATACAGATCCATTATTTAATGTAATATCAACCTGGTCTATACGTACAACATCGTAATTTGGCTCAGAAGAATTCATACGCTTGACTTGGTCTTCGGTATAAAAGCTTGTTGAAACGCGGACTTTATCGCCTTCAGAGCGCATCATGGTCACAGGAATAGAGCCGGCACCCCCAAAAAAGGCTGAATGTACAACGGCGTGATCTTTTATATTTGTCATGATTACAGGGATTGTAACGTCTTTATCTTGCCCAAAACTTTCTTCACCAAACTTTTTCCCTAGAACTTCTGGTGATGTGTTTGAGCCGTAACCAATAAAAGCATAACGGTCTTGTAAAGTAATTTGTTGTCCCGTGCTTGTTTCAAATGAAATTTCATAAACAGGCACGAGCGGTGCATTGGCGATAGGGTTACCAGGTAAAGGTTTTTCGCCTGTTTTTTTAATTGAAAGCGTGTCTTCTAAAATAAGTTCCGTTTTAGGGGTTTCACCTTGTATATCATTTAAGAAATAAGAATTATCAAAAGTTTCTGGCGTAACGCGTGGGTAGCCCGCGATATAATCTACTTGTTTTTTTTCCTCTGAGGTTACAGACGATTGGCTTAGCTTTTTATTGATTTCTTGTAACATTATTTTATTCTTTTACTTAAGTTTACATAATAGTAAAAAAACTTACAAGAGAAGTCAAGATTTAAAAGCTGTAATTTTAAAAACTAGATATAAAGAAAACTATTATTTAGGGGCGAGGCGTATGGCGCCGTCTAGGCGGATTGTTTCACCATTTAGAAGTGGGTTTTCAATGATTGCAAGAACCATTTTCGCGTAATCAAGGCCTGTTCCTAAGCGCTTGGGAAAAAGGGTTGATGCGATCAAACTTTCATAAACCTCTTCTGGCATACCAGATAGCATCGGTGTTTCCATTAAGCCTGGAGCAATTGTTGTAACTCGGACACCGAATTTTGAAAATTCACGCGCAGCGGGCAAGGTCATCCCAACAACACCTGCTTTTGAAGCAGAATAAGACGCTTGACCAATTTGTCCCTCATAAGCCGCAACAGAGGCTGTATTAATAATAACACCGCGCTCCTCATCTTCATTTAATGTATCTTGTTTGATCATGGCATCTGCACATAGGCGCATCATGTTAAAACTACCAATGAGGTTGACTTGGATTGCTTTTGAAAATGTTTCAAGAGATTGAGGCCCCTCACGGTTAACAATGCGCGCACCTGGTGCAATACCTGCGCAATTAACGAGGGCATGAATATCGCCTGTTGTTTTTAAGGCAAAATCAATCGCTTTTTCCCCAGATGTCGCATTAGATACATCACATACCGTGTAAGGCATATCAAGCTTTTTAGCATGTGCCTCAACAGCGTCCTTATTGAGGTCTATTAAGGTGATCGTTGCACCCTTCTCTTTTAAAAAAGTAGCGGTTGCAGCGCCCAATCCAGAGCCTGCTCCGGTAATGACAACATGTTTTCCTTGAATATTCATGAGTTTTCCTTTTTTATAGTAAGTGAGTTATTTTTCTGAGTCGCTCAATCATAGCAACTTTCTTACACTATGATTATCTTTTTTAAACAAGGTATTTTATTTTATCAAAGGGTCGTTACCGATGACGCGTCATGAACGTTATTTTAAAAAAATTGTTTTGCTCATAGCGATTGCTTTATTGTTGGTTGCTGGGAATGAAATACATTCTTATTATAAAGAGCGTGCTTTAAAAATAGCACAGACAGTAAAAACGATTGAATCTTATCGCCAAAAAATCGCGGTGTTGCCAGCCTTAACTTATATGCAATCCTTATCAGAAGAAGAATTTTGGCGTGTATGGCCTTTTTTAGAAAAAAGCGCAGGGCATATTGAATCTCCTTTTTATTATGAATTTGCCAAACGATTTGCTGCAAAAGGAGATGTTGAGAATACATTATTTTGGCTTTATTTAGGGCGTTTTTCGATTACTTATGATGCTCTTCGATGTGAAGATAGAAAAACAGCGGTGGAATGGAAGCTTTGGTTTGATACATTATTAAGTTTTGATCTTTCAGATATTATGATTGAAGGTCAGAGAGAGTCTTTAAATGCTGGTGCTTTAAAGCGTGTTTTAGAATTTGATCAAAACCGTTCTGCGCAATCAAATCCAGTTTATATGTGTTTATATGCGCAACAACCTCTTATACAAAAACGCGGTTCAACAATTATTCCCCCCTCACATTGGCCAGAGATTAGAACCAATCTTAGAAATAGTGCTGCGCGTTTAATTAATGCTCAGAAAAAATAAAATATAAATGTAACCAATAGTATATGCGTTACGAATGAGGTGTTTATGAAGAAAATAATGTCCTTTTTAATAATCAGTGTTTTTTGTGTCTTTTCCGTCATAGGAAGCTCTTTTGCTCAAAGCACATATGTTTATGCTGATTTAGCAAGTTCTTATACACAGGTTAAAAAGGGTGAGCCTTTTTACATTGGGCTTTATACAGAAATCCAGAGCCATTGGCATACATATTGGAAGAACCCAGGGGATTCAGGGCTTGAAACACAAGTTACATTTGATCCTGTAGCCGGTGTTGAAATAGGTGATATTATTTGGCCTACTCCTAAAAAGATCCCCTTTCAAGGGCTTCTTAATTATGGCTATGAAGATGACGTTTTATATTTAATCCCTGTTACGATTGATGAGAGCTTTAAAGGGGAGGAACTGATATTAAAAGCACAGGCAAGCTGGCTTGTTTGTAAAGAAGTCTGTATTCCTGAAAATGATGATTTGGAATTAACCTTGTCAGTTGGTGAGAGCTTTGTTGAAGGGGTGAATAAGAACCTATTTGAAACACATAAAAGTAAACTGCCACAAGAATATACAGGAACGGCAACAGCAAAAATTGAAAATGGAAAGCTGGTTGCCTCTTTTGATCCGATTAAAAGAACGGGAGAAGAGATTTATTTATTCCCTTATGAGTGGGGTGTTTTAGACTATATTGCCGATCAAAAGACATCTTTTAATGATACAAGCTTAACCGTGTCTGTATCCTCACCAGCAAAGAGCATCGATAAACCAATTAAGGCTGTTTTAGATACAGGCGATGTCGCTTATGCGGTTAATATCTTACCCAATGAAAAAGAAATGATGGCTGTGCCTGTTGCTCCTGTTGATCAAGAGCAAGTTGGGCATAATATTTCTTTGGCTCATATTTTATTCTATGCCTTTTTAGGGGGTTTGATTTTAAATCTTATGCCATGTGTTTTCCCCGTTCTCTCTTTGAAAGCAATGAGTTTGATTGGTCACGCCGAAAAACACCCAGCAGAAACACGTAAACAAGCGCTTTTCTATTTAGCAGGCGTTGTTGTGAGTTTTCTTGTTGTTGGTGGATCTTTATTATTATTCCAATATTTAGGACATGAAGTTGGCTGGGGCTTTCAATTACAGTCAGCGACCTTTACGGCGCTCATAGCAATCTTGTTCTTTGTTATTGGGATGAATTTAACAGGCCTGTTTGAAATAGGCACATCATTAATGAATGTGGGAAGTAATAAAACAGGAAAAGATCAAAGCTCTTTTTTAACAGGTGTTTTGGCTGTCATCGTTGCAACACCTTGTAGCGCGCCTTTTATGGCGACGGCACTTGGGGCTGTCTTATGGCTTGGCGCGATTGAAAGCTTGGTTGTTTTTCTATTTTTAGGGCTGGGTCTTGCTTTTCCTTATGTGTTAATTTCGTTTTCTCCGCCCTTGATTAAATATTTGCCAAGACCTGGTGCGTGGATGGAAACATTTAAACAATTTCTAAGCTTTCCTATGTTTGCCTCTAGTTTATGGTTGCTTTATGTCGTGTTAAGCCAAGCAGGTGCTTTAGCTGTGCTTGCAACATTAGGGGTGTCTTTCTTGATTGTTTTTATGTTGTGGGTGATTTCAAAACCTAAACATATCATCACATATCCTCTTGTTATTTTAACATTGGTCGCAAGTGTTTTTGTTTTTAAAACCTTTATCTATGAAGGCATGTCGGCTACAGATACGCAACAAAATACGTCATATATTGCTTATGATGAAGCTGTGCTTGCGCAACTGCGTGCAGAGAATAAACCTGTTTTTGTTAATATGACAGCGGATTGGTGTATTACCTGTTTAGCGAATGAACGTATCGCATTATCAGATGAAAGAGTGGGGCTTGCTTTTCAAGAAAAGGGTATTACCTATATGAAAGGCGACTGGACGAACCAAGATGCCTCCATTACGCGTTTTTTAAAAAATTATGATCGTAACGGTGTCCCTTTATATGTGTTTTATGACACTCAAGGAGATGTAGAAATTTTACCCCAATTATTAACAGTAGATACAGTCTTGGAAATCATCAATAAATAAGGAGATAACGATGAAAAAATTATTTGGATTATTAACAATTATTACATTTGTTGGCTTAAGTTATACAGCACAAGCAGCAGTAGAAACGGGTGCGATGGCGCCAAGCTTTACAGCTGTTGATACACATGGTGAAGAACATAGTTTAAGTGATTTCGCTGGGAAATATGTTGTTTTAGAATGGAGCAATTATGATTGCCCTTTTGTGAAAAAACATTACAGCAGCGGTAATATGCAAGCTATTCAAAAAGAACTGGCTGGTGATGATCTTGTTTGGTTGACGATCTTCTCTTCGGCAGATGGAAAACAAGGTTCTTATACAGCAGACGAAGCAAACGCGATGATGGAAGAACGTGATGTTATGGTTACAGCAGCTCTCTTTGATCGTAGCGGTAACATTGGTCAAGCTTATGGTGCAAAAACAACACCTCATATGTTTGTTCTTGATAAAGAAGGAAAAGTTGCCTACCAAGGTGCGATTGATGATAAACCATCTCCTTCAAAAGCAACGCTTGAAGGCGCGACAAATTATGTTGTAAATGCTGTTGCACAATTACGCGCTGGTGAGGCTGTTTCTGTGACAGACACAAAAGCTTATGGCTGTGGCGTGAAATACGAATAAGCCATTTTTATGTAGGAAAATTAGTAAGAAAACCGCCTCTTTTTTGGAGGCGGTTTTTTTTATTTCTTTTTGTGAAAAGCTTTAAAGATTTATTTACCATTTCGGTTGAAACTGGATCATGTAAGCACGGCTTATATCATATTTAACTAACGAGGTGGGGACCTTGAAAATGGAACTTTCTAAACAAGAACTTTTAACAAAATTTGACGCAACAGATATCACAAAATTTCGTAACCTTAGTTATCAATTCTTTGATAAGGGTACAAAAGGATTAGGTGGATTTGCTCAAATTCGTTTTGAAAAAGGTGAAACAACACTTGTATGTGAAGCAACATTTTGGGGAAATGTCCCAGGAACACTTGTTGAAGAGGCTGTAACACGTCCTAAAATGGTAGAAATTAGAGCTGAGCGTCAATGGATGAATGATACTTATAAATTTGTATCTGCTCATATTGATGGCGAGCGTTATGATGTTGAAAGCCCAGCGATGATGGAGCTTGCAATTGCGATCTTTAATAGTCGTTTGGATGAGGTTCGTTATTATGCAGAAAATGAATTAACACAAGAAACAAAACAAGAAGCAGATAACCAAGCTGTTCAAGGGGTTGTTATTGTAGACGAAACAGCGTTATATCGTGATACATTAAGCACAGTTTTAAATGAAGAAAAATTAATGCGCGCAGAAAGAATTGCACGCTCTATGCCACGTATCGCCTTTGGTAAGAAAATCATCGACTTTAATGGTTTGGATCAAGCTTTAGCTGTTGGTGAATAAGGGTTAAAGTCCGCCAACAGACATCTCGCCAACATAAAGACTAGGGGCGATTGTTGCACTTTCGCTTGAGAGATCACTGGCTGGGATCATTGCTTTGAACATATCTTTCAAATTACCAGAGATGGTGATCTCATTAACAGGATATTGGATAAGTCCATTTTTGAAATAAAAACCACTCGCACCAACGCTATAGTCACCATTCACCAAGCTATTTGGATGGGACATGATGTTGTCAATTAAAAGACCTTCATCCTGATCTTTTATCATTTCATCAAGAGAGATCGAGCCTGCTCCCATATGAAGGTTTGTGATAGACCCTGTGCCTCTTAAAGGTGTTTTTGGGTCATTGATTAATCCTAATTGTCTGGCAGAGGTAAGGCCTAAATTCCAATGAGAAAGAACGCCTTCTTTTAAAAAAGTGAGATCACTTAAATTAAATCCTTCTCCATCAAAGGGTTTTGACCCTAAGCCTTTTTGGATATGAGGCTTGTCAGTAAGTGTGATGGGGTAATCACAAATTTTTTCATGGAGGCTATTTTTTAAGAAACTAACGCCGCGCGCGATATTGGATCCCGAGATTGCATCCATAAATAACCCCATGAGGGATGCGCTAATATCGTGATGAAAAATAACGGGATAGTGTCCTGTT
This sequence comes from uncultured Rickettsiales bacterium, assembly GCA_950054255.1. GTDB lineage: Bacteria > Pseudomonadota > Alphaproteobacteria > Micavibrionales > CATLOR01. The sequence continues at coordinate 396,080 of CATLOR010000001.1, forward strand.
TTAACGCGCTGTGGGTTTAATTTAGCAACAGCTTTTTGAGCTGCCTTATGCCCAACTTCTTCAGGGTTTCTAAGCTGATCAAAAAATAAACTATGCGTATAATCATGTGCAATCTGCATCCCAGATTCACTAGAGGCGATGGGTTGTAGATAAAAAGAGCTATGAGTTTTTTGATAATGATTGTTAAAGCCATTACTTGAAACATGGTGATAACTGTTGCGTGACCAAGATATTTTAGCACCGCGTGTGTTTTGAACCGCTTTTTCTTCTAAGCTCGCTTTTTCGGCGCGATCAATGACCTTAATAAGTGTCTTTTCATTAGGCTCTTGGGGATCAGCCAAGTCCAAATCTAAAGCTGTGCCTTGTAAAATTTGATCTTTTTGTGCTAACCCGCAATAAGGATCTTCGGGTAAGTGATCTAATGTTTCAAGTGTTTGAGAAATAAGATCTTTTATCCGCGTTTCATTAAAATCATTTGTATTGATGGTTTGTTTTCTTTGGCCTTTATAAAGACGGATTGTCAGTCCAATGCTTGTCGCTCTTTCAATAGATTCAGCAACACCCATGCGTTGTCCATAGCTTAAACTTTCTTGTTTGATATGTTTGATATCGCCAGCTGTTGCACCCTGCTTTAAAGCATAGTCAATCAATGGCTCAAGAGAGAGTTGAGCATTCGACATTAGTATAAAATATCTTCATGTTGTGGTTCTAAAGTCAGTCCCGCGCTGTTTGCAACAACATGTTCGGCAACAATTTTACCCGTTGGAATCGCCATAGAGCGCATCACCATGCGAATTGGGAATTGCGAGAACTCTGTTGCGTTATCAATGAAACGCTGTAGGTTTTGATGCATACGCGCAGCAGCATCAATCGGCTCACGGTCACTGATAGGACGTTGCATGATAATGCTAAATAAACTTTCTTTTAAACGACCAAAAAGGTCACTTTGACGACGCACGCGGATTACTTCTTTTGTAAAGCCGTTATAAAATTGCTCAAATAAATTAGTGCCCATCGCATCGCGTAACTCATCGACATATTCAAGCTCTGTTTGTAAGATATATGTTTTTTCACCATAGCGATCAGCGCGATCAATTGAAGAGAGTAAGACTTGAATAACAGCGGTACGACCCATCATCGAGCCGACATTCGGTATCCCATCACTTTCTTCATTTGTTTTTAGAAAATTATAAAAGCGTAAAAAGCGTTGCCCATCTGTAATGATCTCTGTTAATTCTGATTTTTTAACAGGAACTTTAATAAAGTTGTTCGCGCCCTTGCTTAACGAGTCATCAAATGTACGATCGCGCGAAGCAACGGTAATATACGTATAATTTCCATTCATCGCTGCATTACGACGAAACGCAATAATAGCGGGTCTTACATTAGGTTGCGGAGATGGATCAACGATCACAAAAGGAAAGTCCTCTTGTGAGATACGACGAATAGCATCATCTTTTGATAATTCAGTTACAGGTTCACATTTATGCTCATGTAAAATATTTTCAACTGTTTGTGCTGTTAAGCGGTCACGATCAGCGATAAGTACTTTTGTAATATCCATTTTTTTCCAAAATTAAGGTTAGATAATGATTATGAGTGAGGGCTAAGAATCTCTATTCAAAAGAATATTAAAAAAACCCCCTCTGCGCAAGATTTGATTATATCTAATATTATTTAAATTTTTATGAAAATCATAGGCTGTTTTCTGAATAAGAAAGATTGACTTTTAGGTGAAGTCATGCTTGTTATAAAGCCAGATAATATAAGGAAAACGGATAGAAAATACATGACAATTCATTATTATAAAAATGACCTCCCAGATAATTTTAAAGCAAGCAACATAATCGCTATTGATGCGGAGATGATGGGATTAAATGTTTTTAGAGATCGTTTATGTGTTGTTCAACTCTCAAATGGGGACGGCGATGCGTATCTTGTTCATTTTGATAAAGATTGTTATGATGCCCCGAATTTAAAGCGCGTATTATCAGATCCAAAAATTGAAAAGATTTTTCATTTTGCACGCTATGATTTAACTGCGATTAAATATTATCTTGGTGTTATGTGTGAGAATATTTTCTGTACAAAAATCGCCTCTAAATTATCCCGTACATATACAGATCGTCATTCTTTCAAAGAAGTCTGCCGCTTGGCAACAGGTATTGATATTTCCAAGAAACAACAGACATCTGATTGGGGGAGTGATACATTAGATGAAGAGCAAAAAGAATATGCCGCAAGCGATGTTTTATATTTGCATGAAATCAGAAATTGGTTAGATGGGCTTTTGGCGCGCGAAGATCGTCGTGAAATCGCACAAAAATGTTTTGATTTCTTACCTCACCGTGCCGAGTTAGATTTACTTGGTTGGCCTGAGGTTGATATTTTTGCTCATTCGTCATAAAGAATAATACTTAAAAAACGATACGATATAGGTAAGGAAAAACATGTCTGCTATGGCACAAGAAAAACAAGAAATACTCCAAAAAGATATTTTATGCGGTCAACGCGTTTTGGTTGAGGAAGCTAAAGGTTTGCTTGATTTAAAAGATTCTTTGGATGAAGAGTTTTTAAAAGCGTTAAATTATATTGAGGGTGCAAAAGGTCGTCTTATTGTGACAGGCATGGGCAAAAGTGGCCATATTGCTAATAAAATAGCGGCGACAATGTCATCAACATGGACGCCTGCGTTTTTTGTTCACCCTGGTGAAGCAAGTCACGGTGACTTAGGGATGATTAAACGCGGAGATGATGTGATTTTGGCGCTTTCTTATTCAGGTAGTAGCGCAGAATTAAATGATATTGTTGAATTTGCAAAACGATTTTCAATTCCTTTGATTGCGATGACAGGAAACAAAGATTCAATGTTGGCGAAAAAGGCGGATGCTTTATTGCTTTTACCCCCAATGAAAGAAGCCTGTCCAAATAATCAAGCACCCACAACAAGCACAACAATGATGTTGGCTCTTGGGGATGCGCTGGCGGTGGCCTTATTAGAGCGTAAAAACATTACATCTGACCAGTTCAAAGTATTTCACCCAGGAGGCAAATTGGGGCGTCCTTTATTACGCGTAAAAGACGTGATGTTATCCAATAAAAAAATCCCATTTGTCAAAAAAACAGACACAATGAGTGATGTTTTGGAAACAATGACTAAAGGGGCTTTGGGGTGTGTATGTGTGTCTGAAGACGGCAAAACTTTGCAAGGTGTGATCACAGATGGTGATATTAGACGTCATGCTTTGAAAGACTTTTCTAAAAGTGTTGCTGGTGATGTCATGACAACAAATCCATCGACGGTTGCTTCAACTGATTTAGGCGCAGAGGCGATGGCTCTATTTAATCAGAAAAATATCACAAATGTGCCTGTGGTTGATGATGGAGAAATTGTTGGTATTTTACACATCCATCATTGTCTAGAAGCTGCAATCGCTTAAACACAAAATCGTTGTGTTGACGGTTTGTTAAACCTTTTTTGCTAATATCCCTGATAGTATGACTGAACAAGAATTAGAAATACAGCAGCGTCGTGAACGCCTTAATCAACAAGGAGAAGCTTTCCAAAAAGCGAAACCTTTTAAGGTAAAAAAACGCCATATGATCGTCAAAGGATTAAAGGTTTTCTTTCCTTTGGTGGTGATTTCTTTTGTCTCTGTTTTCTTTATCTGGCCCTATATTCAAAAATCAATGGAAAAACAAGTTTCTGTTGAGGCAATTAAATTAAATCCTGTTGGGGATGTTGAGATGATTAATCCTGTATATCAGGCTTATGATGAAAACAAGAACCCCTATAATATTATGGCGCAAAAAGCGAAACGCGATATAGAAGAGCCTGATTTATTAATTTTAGAACAACCACGCGCAAAGCTTGTTGCAGAAAATGATAAAACATTTGAATTAACAGCAAATCGTGGCGATTATCAGCAAGATCTTGGCGCACTTGTTTTGTCTGGAGATGTTTTACTCTTTGAAGATGAGGGATATGAATTAGCAGCTAAAATGCTGTCTATCGACCTTCAAGAAGGGGTTGCGATGTCGGATTCTCCTGTTTATGGGCGAGGCCCACATGGAAATATTTCATCTGAGGGCTTGATGATTGACAAGAACCAGAATAAAGTTATCTTTGAAGGTAAAACAAAGATAATTTTACAGTGATGATTCGAAACAATTTATTTATAGCTACAATATTAGTATGTGTTTTAGGTGCGCCGATGGCAGCCGAGGCACAACTCACCCCGTCTAGTGATAACCCAATAGAGATTGAAGCTGATAACGCAATCGAATGGTTACGTGACCAAAGTCAATATATCGCGCGTGGTAATGCCATTGCATCACAAGGGGATTATAGCGTAAAAGCAGATGCATTAATCGCTGATTACAAAGAAACAGAAGCTGGTAAAACAGAAGTGTGGCGTTTTACAGCCGATAAGAATGTTGTGATTAAAACAGGTGAATATACAGCTTACGGTGATAAAGTTGTTCATGATGTTAAGAATGAGAAAACGGTCATGACTGGAAAAGTCATGAAAATTGAGAGTGGCTCTGATTATTTAACAGCGCGTGATCAAATTATTTTCTGGGGACTTGAAAATAAAGCGAAAGCGATGGGGCGTCCAAAAGCGCGCCAAAATAATAAAATTGTTGAATCTGATGAGATGACAGCGTATTTCAAGAAAAATAAGACAGGTAAGTTAGAGCTGAAAGAAGTTCACGCAAACGGAGATGTTATTATTGTAACCCCATTAGAAGTTTTACGTGGCGAAAAGGCTGTTTATACGTTAGAAACAGGAAAAGCAAGATTAACAGGCAATGTACGTATCACACGCGGGAGTAACCAATTGAATGGTGAGGAGGTTATTTTGGATACGGTTGCGGGAACAAGCACAATTAAAACAAAAGAGAATGACACAGATCCAGTCACAGGTGAAAAAAAACGTGTACGTGGTCTTTTCTCTCTACAGTCCGAATAAGAAGAATAAAAATTAGGAATAAAAAAACACGCATGTCGAATGTAAGTGATATCAAACAAAAAAAACCAACGCTTGTTTCAAAGAAAGATGAAACAGGTTTGGTCATTGAAAAAATTGGGAAAGCCTATGGCAAGCGCCCTATTTTGCGGGATGTAAGTTTATCTGTTAAGCGGGGTGAGGCTGTTGGATTATTGGGTCCAAATGGAGCTGGTAAAACAACATGTTTTTATATTGCTTGTGGTTTAACAAAGCCAGATCAAGGACAAATAAGACTTGATGGTCAAGATGTGACAAAACTTACCATGTATCAACGAGCGCGTTTTGGCATTGGGTATCTGCCTCAAGAATCGTCAATTTTTAGAGGCTTAAATGTAGAAGATAATATTCGCGCCATTATCCAAGCCACTGTTAAAAACGCAGATGAACGTGAACGTTTTCTAGAAGATTTATTGGCTGAATTCTCAATTTCTCATTTACGCAGAACGCCTGCAATTGCTTTATCTGGTGGGGAGCGTCGTCGTCTAGAAATTGCGAGAGCCTTGGCATCACATCCAAAATATATTTTATTAGATGAACCCTTAGCGGGGATTGATCCGATTGCAGTGGCAGACATCAGAGATTTGATTTTATATCTTAAAAAACGAGGTATTGGTGTTTTGATCACAGACCATAATGTGCGTGACACATTAGGGATTGTTGATCGTGCTTATATTTTACATGGTGGAACAGTCTTGATGGAAGGCACGCCAAGTGATATTATAGGGAATAAAGACGTTCGTCGTGTCTATTTGGGTGACTCTTTTTCTTAAAAGTTCCCACCCGTTTTAAAAGAAGAAAGTAAATTAAGAATGGCTATCGGTCCAAGACTTGATTTGAGGCTAACCCAAGGGTTAGTGATGACTCCACAACTGCAACAAGCGATTAAATTGTTGCAGCTAAACAACATGGAGCTCAATGAGTTTTTAAAAGAAGAGTTAGAAAAAAACCCGTTATTAGAACGCGATGATAATGAGCCTGAAGAGCGTGGTGAAAAAGAAACACAATATATTGAGTCTGAAAACCAACTTGATGAAATCCAAGCATTAAAACAAAAAAAGACAGATCGTGAAGAGGTCAGAGATGCAGAGCCTCTTGATACAGATAATACCAATATTTGGTCAACAGAGATACAAACAGGCTCTGGTAAGGGCGGCTCGAGTAATTTTGATGATTCAGAATTTTCCTATGAGAAAACATTATCCAAAGAAAAAAGCTTAAGAGAGCATCTTACAGAACAGCTATATTTTGAGTTTGGAGATGAAGAAGAAGAATATCGCACAATTGGTTTGGCTTTAATTGATCGTTTATCAGCAGCAGGCTATTTACGAGAGCCTATTGATGAGGTTGCTTTTTCGCTTTCAATTGATTTAGACAAAGTTGTTCATGTATGGGAGATTGTGAAAGAATTTGATCCGACAGGTATTTTTGCAAAAGACTTATCGGAATGTTTAGCGTTGCAGCTAAAAGAGAAAAACAGATTTGACCCAGCAATGGAGGCTTTGGTTAATAACCTTGATTTATTAGGTGCGCGTGAACATGAAACATTGTTAAAGAAATGCGGTGTTGATCTAGAAGACCTTAAAGACATGATTTTAGAGATCAGGTCTTTAAATCCAAAACCAGCCTCCCTTTTTGATGATATTGTTGTACAAACAGCTATTCCTGATGTGATTATGACCCCTCAAGCGCGTGAGGTGGGCGGTGGTTGGATGGTTGAGTTAAATCCTGTGACCTTACCGCGTGTTTTGGTCAATAAGCGCTATTACACAGAAATTTCTAAAATGGCACATAATAAGCAGGAAAAGGAATTTGTCGAAGAGCAATTCCAAAATGCGAATTGGCTGATCCGCGCGATGGATCAACGCGCGCAAACAATTTTAAAAGTAGCAACAGAGATTATTCGCCAACAAGATGCTTTTTTTGCGTATGGTTTAGAATATCTAAAACCCATGGTTTTAAAAGATATCGCTGAGAAAATTGAGATGCATGAAAGTACGGTGAGTCGTGTAACAACAGGGAAATATATCGGAACGCCACGCGGTTTATTTGAGTTGAAATTCTTTTTCTCAAGTGGTGTTGGTTCAACAGATGGTGGTATGAGCCATTCATCTTCTTCAATCAAAGCCAAGATTGGCAAATTAATCGAGGAAGAGAAGCCTGAAAAAATCCTTTCAGATGAAGCTATTGCCAAGATTTTGAAAGAAGAAGGTGTTGATATCGCGCGTCGAACAGTTGCTAAATACCGTGAAGCATTAGGATTGCCAACATCTGCCCAAAGAAAAAGAGATAAACGTTCGATTTTATAGATTTTTATCAAGTCGTTAACTTCTCTCATGTTAGAATTAGCCTATATTATAAAGTGTAGTAAATAACTAACTATCCTAAGGAGCCTATCAATGAAAGTAGATGTAAATGGTGTTGATATCAAAGTAAGTGAAAACTTCCGTGATCATATCGAAGACAGCTTACAAGAAATGAAAGATAAGTATTTCGATCATGCCAGTAATGCCGCTGTGTTTTTCGCAAAGGAAAGACATTTATTTAAAGTAGAGGTTCATATGAATGTGGGCCGCGGGATTTTACTTAAAGGAACGTCCCATGATGAGCAGCTCTATCCTGCATTTGACAGCGCTGTTGAACGTTTAGGGCGCCGCTTAAGTAAGTATAAAAGTAAGCTTAAAGACCATCATGCACGCGAAGATGTTGCAACAGCGATGCAATTAATGGCGACTGAGAAAACATTTAGAAATCAAGAAGATGATGATGATATTGCGAATGATGAGCCAGTGATTATCGCTGAAATGGAAGCCATTATCGAAGATATCACAGTGAGCGAAGCGATGATGCGTTTAGAGCTTGGTGATCTTCCCGCTTTGATGTTTAGAGATCGTGAAACACAACGAATCAATATGCTTTATCGTCGAAATGATGGAAATATCGGCTGGGTTGACCCAAAAGAGTAAAAATTAAATACTTGATATTATTATATAAATTTTAAAAAATCACCAAAAGCTTGCATTTTGGTGATTTTTTGTATATTCTTTTATTCCATAATAATAAAAAAGGAAAACACACATGGTAGCAATTGATACAATTTTATGCGATGTCGTCGTACAAAACAAAAAACAATTATTCGAAACAATTTCTAAAGAACTATCAGAAGTAACAAATATTAATCATTATTCTATTGGCGAACGCCTTTTTGAAAGAGATCGCCTTCTTCTCTCAGCAATTGGTAATGGCGTCGCTGTTCCACAAGCAGAAATTGCAGGCTTAGATAAAAGTTATGTGCTTGTTGCGAAATTAAAAAACCCAATTCCTTTTTGTGAAAATAAGACAACACTTGTTGATGTTGTTTGTTCTTTCATCTCACCAGCGGGTGCTGGGGCTGTTAGTTTAACTGAACTTGCACGTGTTATGCGTATGATGCGTGATGATGAAACGGTTAACTTAATTCGTGGTGCAAATTCAAAAGATGCGATCGAAGCAATCTTAGTTGGACACCAAGAAGAGAAGCGTCAAGCGGCATAGTTTACATATCGTAAAAAAAGTGCGTGACTCTTGTGTAAAACTGCATGCATAATAACTGTATAACTAGCCAAAGTTAAAAATTTCCTATTCTTTTTATGCCTAAAAGAGGCAGAAGTCTCTTTGAACCCTTTTTAACGAGAAAAAGAATTTCCTTGTTAGAAGCTAAACGCACCATAACAACAACAATAATTGCGGGGGAAAGTATATGAATAGAAGGATTCTAGGCCCAGAGAATAGACAGGGCGAAAGAACAACTTTTGAAGTAAGGCACGGTTTAAGCGCTGAGGATAAAATCGAACGTATTTTATCGATTATCGTTCGTCAGAGATCGTTAGCGCATAATAACGAAAAAATAGGTCACATACGCGTTTTTGATATATCACGAACAGCCGATAGTGATATTCTTCTTCATGATCCTTCCATTAAAAAAGTATACACACTTTATGATTTAAGAGAGGCTCTTAATTCGCCAATCCATGCTGTGATTTTAATTCCTGAGGCGGCAGCGATTGATCGTATTGCTATATCAGAAGTCTGCGAACATTACCAAATACCAAAAACAGTATTCGTTGAATCATCACTGAACTAACTCTTTGTTGATATATTTTTATAAGGTTATAGTATCATCTCTAAACCTAAAATAGAGAGGTTTATATTATGCATCAAAAAAATAGGAAAAGATTTAAATGACAGCTTTACCAAATTGCCCAGAATGTAATTCTGACTATGTTTATGAATCTGGTCTGTTTTATGCCTGTCCTGAATGTGGACATGAATGGCCGATTGCTGGTGACGACTCTAGTGGTGAGGCAGAAATAGGCTTAAGTGTGAAAGACGCTAACGGTCAAATCTTAGAAGATGGTGATACAGTGACGGTTATCAAAGATTTGAAAGTTAAGGGATCATCTTCCGTTGTTAAGGTGGGGACAAAAGTCAAAAATATTCGTCTTGTAGAAGGGGATCATAATATTGATTGCAAAATACCTGGTGTTGGCCCAATGGGATTGAAATCAGAGTTTGTGAAAAAAGGATAATATTTTTTAAGATAAAGATCTGTGATTTCTACGCTGGTTTGTGCTAAAACTTACAATGTAAGTCTAACCTATATATTATAGATTTTTTATGTTTTCTAACGATACAAATCGTGCTGTTTTATTTCAGTTCATTACAGTTTTCTTACTTGTGACGATGAATTTTGCGGCGAAATATGTGTCTGACCAACATCATAGTGTTGAAGTATTGTTCTTTCGCAATATTTTTAGCTTTATCTCAATTTTTATCTATATCTTAGTCACAAAGAAATATCATTTTTTTAAAACAGAGAAACCACTCTTGCATGTGAAGCGTTCTATCTCTGGCAATGTGGGAGTGTTTTGTGTCTTTACAGCCTTTTCTATGTTACCTATGGCTGATATGACAGCTTTGCTGTCGGCTACTCCATTAACGGCAACGGTCTTTGCTTTTTTACTGTTAGGTGAGAAGACCCGCCCCTTATCTTGGATCTTTATTTTAATGGGGATGGTTGGTGTTTTCTTTATTGCTCAGCCAAGTGGAGATGTCTCTATCGAGGGGATAGGCATGGCTTTAATTTCTATTTGCACAATTAGTTGGGTTGTTGTTCAATTGCGCGAAATGGGACGAACAGAAAACACGATTACGACGGTGTTTTACTTTTATTTAGTAGGCACAATCGTGACAATTCCTTTTATGTTTTTCATGGGGAAGGTACCGACTTGGGAGGCGAGTTTCTTTTTGCTTTTATGCGCTGTTTGCGCACTTGTTTCTCAGCTTTTAAAAACTGAGGCGATTAAATTTATTCCCGTATCAATTGCAACAGCGATAACACATGTAAGTCTTATTTGGGCGGCGGTCTATGGCTATCTATTTTGGGATGATATACCAGAAACACATGTGATTATTGGGGCTATGATTATTATCGTGAGCAGTTTCTGTCTTGTGAAATATAAAGAACAGAAGAAAGCAGCTATTGATCCTTGTTAAAACAGCCCATCCCACGCGCTATTTTTTATCAATTTCTGACAGTGCTTTTATTTGTCACAATGAATTTTGCTGTTAAATATATTTCTGAGGATGTGAATAGTGTTGAATCCTTGTTTTTTCGCAATGCGTTGAGCCTGGTTGTTATTTGTTTATATATCTTTCTGACAAAGAAATATGAGCTATTTAAAACGAAGAAACCGATGATGCATTTTAAAAGGTCTTTCTCAGGCAATTTAGGTGTTTTATTTGTATATATGGCCTATGCCATGCTGCCTATGGCTGATATGACAGCGCTTTTATCCGCGACGCCTGTGGTTGCTAGTCTTTTTGCCTTTTTTATGATTGGTGAAAAACCGCGCTCTCTTTCATGGGGCTTTATTTTTTCAGGTGTTCTCGGTGTTTTAATAATCGCTCAACCAAGTGGCGACGTTACATTGGAAGGCATTCTTGCCGCTTTTGCTGCTATTTCTATGTTCGCATGGGTTGCTGTACAATTGCGTGAAATGGGACGTAGTGAAAATTCTGTCACAACAGTTTTTTATTTTTGCCTTGTTGGTGCTCTCTTTTCATCACCAGCTCTTTTATTCATGGAGACATTACCAACGATGGAAAGTGTTTTATTTTTAGGGTTGATTGGTTTTTGTGGACTGACATCTCAATTATTTAAAACGGAATCTTTAAAATTTATTCCTGTATCAATTGCAACACCCATTACACATGTTGGGTTGGTCTTGGCGGCGATCTATGGATATGTTTTTTGGGATGATATTCCTGAAAGCCATGTTATGATTGGTGCTACTATAATTATTATAAGTACAATTTGTTTAGTTAAATATAAAGAACGTAAGGTTTCAAATGTCTGATAAAGAACTTTCTGATTTCCGTCTTGAGATAGATGACTTAGATGATCAACTCGTTGCATTATTGGCGCGTCGTATGGATATTGTGCGCCATGTTGCTGTTTATAAACACCACAATAATATTCCAGCTGTTTTGCCAGAGCGTATCGAAGAAGTTTGTAAAAACGTTATAGAAGCAGGAGAAATGCTTGGCTTAAATAAAGCTTATGTGAAAGATATCTGGACACGCATTATTGATGAGGCTTGTGCTTATGAACAAGAGTTTTTCGATGAGAATTAATTTTTGACTTATCCACAGAATGTGCAATAATGTGGATAACATTAACGTTTCTCTCTGATTCGTTTTCAATCGAAAGTTATCTATGTTCAGACTTAATTTTGATAAAAGAGCACATCTCTATGGGTTGTTTTCCGTGACTTGGGTTATCGGACTTGGTTTATTTTTGGTCAGTTGTTCTGTTACACCTGAGGCTTTATCATTAGAAGAACAAATGATTCAGATCGAAGAAGATCTTGCGGCAATTGCGGCCGAAAAATCCCCTGTTACAAAAGACCTGACCTTGTATGAAGCGATGGCGCGCGCTGTACAACATAATTTACAACAGCGTGTCTCTGCATATGAAATTAATTTAAAGCGTAATGATCTCGACCTTAATCGTTTAGACATGTTACCTGAATTGAATATTGGTTATACACGCTCTTATCGCGATAGCGATCCTGAGGCGACTTTTATCTCGTCATCAACAGGGCAGACAGCGTTGCAAACTATTGATTTTGATGATCGTAACAAAAGTGTTGCGAGTTTAGAGCTTAGTTGGAATATTCTTGATTTCGGATTGAGTTATGCGCGCGCTCAAAAACACGCAGATCAATATCTAATTGCAACAGAGCATCGTCGTAAAATTTTACAAGGCTTGATAGAGCAAACACGCATTGCTTATTATCGTGCAGCCGCAGCAGATCATGTTTTATCAGAAGTTGATGTTCTTATAGATGAAGCGAAGCTAAATTTAAGCAAGGCAAGACATATAGAAGAAGTTGGTTTAAAAGCACCAAAAGAGATTTTGTCGTATCAATCAAGCTTATTAGAAACAATGCGTAATCTGCTTATTAGACGCAAATCATTAATGACAGCAAAACTTGAGCTTGCGACTTTAATAAATTTAAATAACGCAGAAGATTATAAGATTTCTTATGATGAGCGTGATCTGGCATCAAATATACCAACATTTGATATGAATGGAGATTCTTTGGAGATGTTTGCTTTGATGAACCGCCCAGAGATTAAGGAAGCCTTTTATGACCATCGTGGTGCGGTAAGAGATGTTCGCACAGAAGTGATGAATACATTACCAGGTTTAGGATTTACAATTGGTGGTAATTACGATTCAAACTCAATCTTAGAAAATACACAATGGTTGAGTTTAGCAACAGGATTTGCTGGCAATTTAATGCGTATCTTTACACTTGATAATCGTGTTGAGAATGCAGAATTTAAAGAAAAGCTAGTTGCTTTAAAGCGTAAGGCGCTCGTTGCAGCCGTTATGGGGCAAGTTAAGATGAGTTATACACGCTTTGATGTTGCTCAAAAAGATTATGAGGTATTTAAAGATCTAGCTGTTGTTAATAAGCGTCTTTTAAAAACCGTTGAAAAGAAATTAAATGAAGGTGAAGTAAGTCACGCTGACTTATTGGCTGCGAAGGCGCGTATTTTAACAAATAAGCTCGAACAATATTATGCTTATATAGATGTTCATGGAGAATATGCGCGTCTTGTTTCAACATTAGGTATGGATGTATTACCGCCTTCTTATGGTGAGATGGATATTGATACATTGGCGGGTGAAATAGAGGCTCATTTTAAAACGGTTGATTATAAAACAATTGATACACTTGTTGGTGATATGAGGCAAAAAACAAAGCTTTATATCGAGGAAAAAGCGGCCAAAAAGGCAAAGCAAAAAGCTAAAAAAACTAAGAAAAAAGAAACATCACCTTTAAAAGATGTCACATATATGGGTTTTTCGGAGGTGAATGACTAATGAGATTTGCTTTTATTCTTACATGTTTGGCTGTGTTTGGTTTTACTTCGAATGCGTATGCAACAACATTGACGGTTACAGCGCCTCTCGATTTTGAAATTCATGAGGTTATGGTCACGCCAGAGAAAATGGTTCAAAAAGGGGATGTGTTATTTTCTTATAAATGCAGTCCTGTTGGTGAGGCTAGAGTCTATACAGGAAAAGTTGTTAAAGCGCTTGAGCAAGATTATTTAAAGAAACTGCAATTAGAAGACCTTGGTATGGAATCTAAAAAAGCAGTGACTTTGGCACGTTCTCGTTATGAGAAGAAACAAGAAAAGCTCGGTAACTTAGAAAAGATTGCGGCACAATGCGTTGTAAAAGCGCCCAAAGCAGGTCAAGTTAAAAAGATTTTATTTAATTTACCTTTTAAGCCTCTTGTCGATCAGCCTTTGATGATGTTAGAACTACAGGAATAGTTAGAGCTTAATCATAATCCAAAAGAGAGTTTATAATGAAAAAGCATGTTTTATATACAGGCCTTTTATCCTTATCATTAATTGCAAGCCCGGTTTTTGCAGACCAATTAGTTTTTGAAAATGGGGATGTCTTAACGGGTGAAATTTATCATATCGATGGTGAGGCTTATCATTTTAAAACAAGTTTTGGATCTGTCATTGAAGTTCCTAAAGGAAAAGTGATTTCACATTCTGTGGGTGATGATGATACAGATCCTATGCTTGAAGAAGAAATTGTTACAACGGAAACAGAAGCTCAAGAAGAAACGGTTGTTCAAAAAGCAGAAGAGAAAAAAGAGTCGTCTAGTTTTGTGTATCAAACGATCGAAAATAATCTAGGTCTTAAGACTACAGGTTATTTAAGATTTGGGTCTAGTCTACAAGAAGGTAATACAGAGAAAAGCGGTATGAAATTTCAAGGGGAAGTTAAAACTGACCTAGATAAGAGTAACCGTGTGATTTTACGAGGCGATTTCGCATATGCAGAGGTTGATGGTGATGTGAGCGAGAATAACCGCTCTTTTGCAGGGATCTATGATCATTTCTTGAATGAAAAATGGTTTGTGAGTTCAAATGCGAAATTCAAAACGGATAAAGAAGCAGAGCTTGATTTACAAACAACGCTTGGTGTTGGTTTAGGGTATCAACCATACAAAGGTGATGATTTAAACTTGTCCTTCACGTTAGGGCCGACATATTTGCAAGAAGATTTTGAAACAGGTGAAACAGAAGAAGCGATTACAGGACGTTGGGCTGTGGACTATGATCAGCAGTTCTTCGACAAGCGTTTAAAATTGTTCCACAATCATACAATTTTACAAAGCTTTGAAGAAGGTGAGAATTTCCAACTTGAAAGTACAACAGGGGCATCAATTCCGATCACTGAACATTTTAAAGGAATTGCACAAATGGAATATGATTTTGACAACCTCCCCGCAACGGGCTCTGAGCGTAGCGACACGACATATTCTCTTAATTTAGGATATGAATGGTAAGAAGGTGAATGATGGGCTTGTTTTCTCTAATGAATGATCAATTTCGGGATCGTATTTTAACAGCAGATTTATCTGAGAAGCCTTTTTATGAGCGATTCATCTATCGTTTTGTACAGGTATTTTATTCGATTTCTAGAGATGTGTTAAAAGGCCAGCTATCTTTGCAAGCAATGAGTTTGGTTTATACAACACTTATCACGCTCGTTCCTTTGCTGGCTTTATCTTTCTCTGTTTTAAAAGGATTTGGTGTTCATAACCAAATCGAACCATTCTTGATGAATTTACTGGCGCCAATGGGAGAGCAAGGCACTCAGATAGCAGAACAGATTATAGGGTTTGTTGATAATATCAAAGTGGGTGTTCTTGGAGCCTTAGGCTTGGGATTACTTGTTTATTCAGTGATCTCTTTAATGCAAAAAATTGAACGTGCATTTAATACAATTTGGCATGTCGAAAGACCACGCACACTTGCGCAGAGATTTAGTGATTATTTAAGTGTCTTATTAATTTGGCCGTTTTTTATCTTTGTATCCGCAGGCTTGACGACATCTGTTCGTTCTCATGAAATTATTTCTACTTTGGGCTTATCAGGTGTTTCTGAATATATTATTGGATTTTTTGGATTTGTTATTCCTTATATTATTATGGCTTTGGCTTTTACATTCATTTTTATGTTTATGCCAAACCGTAAAATAAAGTTCGTACCAGCGTTTACAGGTGGTTTATTTTCGGCTTTTGCGTGGAAATTAATGGGTTTCATCTTTTCTGCGGTTTTACTCAATTCTTCGAGCTATGTCGCAATATATGCTGCTTTCGCGACATTAATTTTGTTTATTATCTGGATTTATTTAGGATGGTTAGTTGTTCTAATCGGTTCATCCTTGGCCTTTTATATCCAAAATCCGAGTTATACAACAACACCTCGGGAAGGAATTTCTTTATCAATTGAAGCCAAGGAACGCTTGAGCCTGCATATTTTATGTTTGATCGGACGGTCTTTTTATAATCAACGTAAAATGGATTGGGATGCCGTTGCCTTAAGTCGTTTATCGAAAGTACCAGTTCCTATCATTATTGATTTGTTAAAGTCTTTAGAACGCACAGGGCTTATTGCTAAAACCTCTGATTTCTCTATGACTTATATTCCTGGTGTTGGTTTAGATGAGTTGTCTTTATATGATGCTTTAGAAATTATTAGGCAAGATGGCTATAATAAAATTCCTTTACGTGATACGCAGCTTAATAAGAAATTAGATAAGCTTACAAAAGAAATAGAAACTGCGAATAAGTTTTTAAAGCAGAAAAAAATAAAAGACTTAATTATCTAATTTTTTTGCTTATAAAGTTTGAGGCACAATTCATAGATCATCTGTGAATCAATCATTTTCAGATCTTTCATTTTTTTAGCTTCATGCTTGTTTGAAAGCACTAAGCATTTTTGTTCAATCAAGATATTTTTGATTGTGATTGCGAGTGTTAATAATTTATCAGCAGGAATTTCAAAGAAGTGAGAAATTTTTTCTAGGTCAGAAACGGTCAGTTCTGCTGTTCCTTTTTCTAAACGTGAAATACTCATAACACTTGTATCAAGTACTTTTGCGACATCACTTTGTGATAAATCCCCATGGGGATAAGTGTCGCGCATGACCTTTAGTAATTTACCTAAAATAATAGAAAATGTAGATCCAACAAATGTCATCGTTATAAATAAGCCTTATAGATTAACAAAACTGTTAAACAATAGCTGATTTGTTTTACTTTTGTCAAATACGGACTTGTTAATTACTAATTCTTAGATTGCTAAGCGCTGTTCCAATACGGATAAATGTTTCGCGCAACTCATCATTAGAGGGAGAATTAAAATAATGATTTTCAGAGGTCGCACAATTTCTATACAGATCTTGTGTATCCTCATCGCTAAGTTGGAAGGTAATTGTATAGAGAATAATACCTTCTTCTTTCATAGCTTCGCATACCGTTGATAAGCGACCATCTATAATATCAGCGCCTTCTGACGTACTGCTTGTCCCTAGTCTTTCCCAACCAATACGGCCATAGGCAGTATAATCGGAGCCATCAACCCACCCTGGCACAAATTGGTTCACACCATCTGTTAGCATAATAGCAACCTTGTCCATTTGTTTCGTGTTGTAGTCAAGTGGAAGGGAAACATCTGTATCCTGCCATAAACCACGCCATTTAGGCGAGATTGTGCGCCATCCCCAAACTAGTCCTAAATTACCCAAGGTTCCGCCGCCGTCCCAGTAAACCATGTCTTCTAGCGCCTCATCAATGTCACTGCGATTTGCGGTTAAAGGTTGAATAGCTTGACCACAAGATTTGTTAGGCCCACGTTGGTAATACCCCCAATCAAATCCTTCTCGAACGGTAATCCAGTAATTATCATAGAGAGAGAAAGGATAGAAATAAGGATCGAATAATTGATCATTTGGCACGGTGTCATCTTGATCGTAAGGGGCTTCTCGCGCTTCGACACAGCCTTTCCAAACAGTTGGGTTATAGGCGCTTGGGTCATAATTTTGTAACCAATCAAAGTTTTCATTGCCAACATTGACAGATGCTGAATAAGGAACAACACTTACCCAGAAATCATCTAATGTCTCTTCTTCACCATACAAAATTTCTATTAAATTTTGAGCAGAGCTTTTCATGGTTTCTAGTTTATCATTATGTTGCATAGAGCCCGTATTATCCATGATCAGGACGAGTTCCATACCACGCGTATCTCTTGTGATTGTTGTAGAAGATGAAATATTTAATGTTTCATGTCCAAAGATGCCCATGAAAGTCGTATTGATTTCTGCGGATGCTGTAACAATAATTGTGTTATCATCTGGGTTATAAGTCGCTGTTGGCCCTATGAGGGCTGCGCCCATATAGTTGTCCTTGAAATTTAATTCGAAAAAACGTGTGACGTCTGTTTGAATGGCTTCTTGTGTGAGAGATCTACCAGCGGCAAGAGCTGCAGCGTCTAAGCTTTCAACAAGATGTGAGCGAACCATATAGCCACGGGCTGAATCGATTGCCACCCCAATAAATCCGATAATAGGGATCACGGCTAATGAAACATAAACCATGATACTTCCCGAATTATCCGTACAAAAAGACTTTGCTCTTTTTGTGAAAAGAGAAAAAATATTTACCATCCTAAAACGTAATCCTTCTTATTGTTTTGTTGTTACGCTTTTTGCTATTTAAAGTTTTTAGGAGTAAAGAAATATCGAAGAACAGCTATTTTGTGTGTGTAACTATTATTTTCGTATATGTGATTTCTTATAACACTTATGATCACATGATCTTAACCCAATTACCCTTATACAACAATTTTGTCACAAGAGTGGTTAAGAAGCTTTTAAATTCACAAATCGTTGAAAATACAGATAAAATTTTATCAAAACTGTTTTT
Organism: uncultured Rickettsiales bacterium; assembly: GCA_950054255.1. GTDB lineage: Bacteria > Pseudomonadota > Alphaproteobacteria > Micavibrionales > CATLOR01. The sequence goes on from CATLOR010000001.1 coordinate 414,444, forward strand.
AAATAATAAAAAAAATACACCTTTATATATATAGGGGTTTTCAAGGGTGTTTTGGGGAACTTATTATTCCTAGTTAATCTTTCATTAAGGAACGCTCTGATAAGCTGGAAGGGTAATCACGAGTATTACACACACACAAAATGGTAAATAACTGGCGAGGAGGAAAAAGCTCATGTTATATAAACTTTCATCAATTATCGAATCTTTCAACACAGATGAAGAAGGTGCAACAGCTATTGAATATGGTCTGATTGCAGCGTTAGTATCTGTTGCCGCTATTGCAGGTTTCCAAGCAATGGGTGGATCACTTGATACAATCTTTACTGGCGTATCTGGAGAATTAGATGCTGCTTCAACAACAGCTGGATATGGCGCTGGTGAAACACCAAGTGAATAATTTAGACAATTAATATTGGAAAAGGTGCGTGTTCGCACGCACCCTTTCAATGCTTAAGCGTTAAGCAGATGATTTTTTGACGAGTGGGGGTTCAACAAAAAATGATTGCAGCGACTACATTAGCCGCTATCCATGGAATAAGTATTTTAATTACAACAATAAGTTTACTTATATCAATGGTTTGTGACGTAAGAAAATATATTTTACCAAATATAGCGTCCGTAGCAATTATCTTGTCTTTCTTACTATTCGCAGTTTCAACATTAACGTTAGAAGTGATTTTCTATCACATCATAACAGCCTTGGTTGTTTTTGCTCTTAGCTTTTTCTTTTATTTAAAAAAGACATTCGGAGCAGGTGATGTGAAACTGTTAAGTGCAATAAGCCTTTGGGCTGGGCCACAAGCGATTATTCCTTTGTTGTTCATTGTATCTATAGCAGGAGGGTTATTAGGCGTGTTTATTATTTTTGCTGCATATTTGAAACGCACACACACACAAGAAAAACAGCAAGAAGAAACACCTCTTTTAAAGATCAAAATACCTTATGGCCTAGCAATAGGATGTGGTGGTTTATTTTTGATGTATCAACACCTCAGCTTAATCATTTCTTAAAAGCATCTCTTTATAACTATAATTTGATAAGACTTCGACTTATTAAAATGGCAAGGAAGTAGGTAATAGAAATGGTAAAACGTGTTCTCTTTATGGTGCTTGCAATTGTAGCAGCAGCGGGTACATTTGTTTTAGTTCAAAATGCTAAAAAACAAAATACTCCAATCAAACAAGTTCAGGCACAACCGGTTGTAGAACAAGGAGATTATATTCTTGTCGCATCGAAAACAATGCCTGCTGGTACCTTTGTAAATAATGAAAATCTAAAATGGCAGCTTTGGCCAAAAGGCTCAGCGGCTTCACAAGCATATTTCAACAAAAAACAAAATAAGATAGAAAATTTAACAGGCTCTGTAGTTCGTCGTTCGATCTCTGCGGGTGAGCCCTTAACAACAGATCGCCTTATTAAACCAGGCGATAGAGGGTTTGTTGCAGCGATTTTAAAAGATGGTATGCGTGCTGTCTCTGTGAATGTAAATGCGATGACAGGTATTGCTGGTCTGGTTTTCCCTGGAGATCAGGTTGATGTTTTATTAACACATGCAATCCGTCAAGCAGATGATGAAAATCGACCAATGCGTCAGGTGAGTGAAACAATCTTAAAAAATGTTCGTGTTTTAGCGATGGATCAAAGCATTAGTGATGATCAGAATAAAAAACTATCTATTCCTAAAACAGCGACATTAGAAGTTACACCAAAACAAGCTGAAATTTTAATGGTGGCCGTTGAACTTGGTCGTTTATCATTAAGTCTACGCGCTTTATCGGATACAGAAGAGGTCAATGAAGAAGGCGAGCCGATTAAATTATCAGAAAAAGCAACCTATACCTTAGACGGTGAAGCAAGTTATCTCTTATCAGCAGATCTTGGCCCTAAAAAAGTACAAGTTGTACGTGGCTCTGAAACTGAAGAGGTTGTAGTAGGAGGAGCACAGTAATGATAAAGATCATAAAACTTACATTATTTGTTGGCTTCTTTGCTTTTTGTTTAGTCAGTAGTTTTGACACAGAACAAGTGGCTGTAAAAAATGTTATCGCGACACCAAGTTCTTATGAAGATATTGGTGATATTCAAGATAAAGAAGTTCATCTACGTGTTGATCAAGGTACTCTCGTAAAGGTTTCTGTACCAGCTTCAGCTGTTTTTGTTGCAGATCCAAGCGTTGCTGATGTGCAGGTTAAAACACCACGATTAATCTATATTTATGGACGTTCTCCAGGAACAACAAGCCTTTATGCTGTTGATGAAAATGAGAATATTTTAATGAATAGAGAAATTACTGTGAAGTTTGAAACAGTGCGCCTACAACAAGCGATTACTCAAATGCTACCAGGTTCAAAAATTAAGGTGGATGCTTTGAATGATACAGTTGTTTTACGTGGAACGGTTTCAAATGCGACGGATGCCGCAGATGCTGTTTCTTTTGCACAACGTTTTGTTGGAAGCAGTAATACGGTGGTTAATCAATTAAAAATTAACGGTGCAAACCAAATTAATTTGCAGGTTGTGATTGCTGAAATGTCACGCACAACTCTTAAGGATTTAGGTGTAAACTGGGACTTAGCGTCAACAGCTGGGAATTTTGTATTTGGGCTTGCAACTGGAAATGTAAGTGCTGTTGGAACTTCATTTGTAACCCGTAGCGGCGGTACTAATAATTTGGGATTTGGTTATAGCTCTGGGTCAACAACTGTAACAAGCTTAATTGATGCTCTTGAAGAAGAAGGCTTAATTAAGGTTATGGCTAAACCAAACTTAACGGCTCTTTCTGGTGAAACAGCAAGTTTCTTGGCAGGGGGTGAATTTCCTGTACCTGTCGCGCAAGAAGATAACCAAGTTACAATAGAATTTCGTGAATATGGTGTATCACTAGCCTTTACACCAACCTTAACAAATTCAAATAGAATATCTCTTCGTGTTAGACCTGAGGTTTCTCAGTTAACAAATACGGGATCTATTCAAAATGGGAATTTGGTTGTGCCTGCGTTAAGTACAAGACGTGCAGAAACAACTGTTGAAATGGGATCTGGACAAAGCTTTGCGATTGCAGGATTAATGCAACAAAATATTACACAAGATAATACATCTGTTCCTGGCGTGAATGAAATCCCAGGTGTTGGCTCTCTGTTTCAATCAGATCAAATTGATAAAACAGAAACTGAACTTGTGATTATTGTAACACCTTATATCGTGCAACCGACAAATGACAAGTTACCAACACCTGTTGATGGCTATCAACCAGCACATGATAAGGATCGTTATCTAAATCGCGCTCTTTATAAAAGAAAAACAGCCACACCTGATACACGTAAGGTTATAAAAAAGCCAAGACGTGAGGTGAAAAATGTTGGCTTTGAAATGGAATAGAATAGGGAGATTTGAAAATGACAATTACACAAAAAATGAAAAGTAGTTTTATGATCCTTATGGCATGTTGTTTTGTAACAGCTTGCTCATCAAATCAACAAGCATGGACAGCAAAACAAGACTTACCAAAAGCTCAAGCACAGCTTGTAGAGAAGCATTATTATGTGGCTTTTGATAAATCAAGCTTACTCTCAGGCGAAAAAGAAGAACTTCTTAGAAGTCTTCAAGATGTTGATGTGAGTAATGTCACACAGGTAAGTATTTACCTGGATAACAGTAACCGAAAAGATCGTTTAAACCACCTTCAAGAGGTTTTAAAGAAAGCAGGATTAACTGTTAATAGTGTTATGTCTGATGAAGCATTAGAAAATGATGGCTTGGTTATAGTTGAAGAGTGGGATGCTTTTGTTGAAGGGTGCCCAGATTGGTCAAAACCACATGGAACAGATTATACAAACTCTTATGAATCAAATTTTGGATGTTCATCTGAAATGAACTTAGCAGCAATGATTGTTGATCCAAATGATCTTAATAAAGGGCGTGAAATGGATTCAGCAGATGCACATCAGGGGGTGAATGCTATATCACGTTATCGTTCTGGTGAAATTATAGATATTCGCCGCGATGATGGTGTTCTATCTGGAGATTAATGGATAAGTTAGTGGGCGGAGAAATGACAGTTAAAGAGATGGAAAAAACAAAACCAACAGAACAAGAAAAGCCGATTAAATTTGATGCAAATATCATGGCTTTTGTGAATGACAAACATACCTTTGGGATTGTTGAAGAAGTTATTCCAAAAATGTGGCGTGAGAATAGTATTAATCTTACCTCTTTTGAAAAAACATATGATTTTTTAAAAACACATGCTTTCTCAGATATTTGTGTGATCGATTTATCAGATCAAGATGATATTCGTGAATGCGTTTCTCAAATCATGGAATTGGATAATAAAGACAAAACGGTCGTTGTGATTGGTTTAGAAAATGAAGTCAGTCTTTATCGTGATTTAATCGAGATCGGAATTGCAGATTATTTAGTAAAGCCTGTTACAGCGCATGAAATTCAAAAATGTTTAAATCATCTTGTTGATCAGAAAAAAGAAAAAGAAGCCGAGGCCGAAGCGAATACGCATGAACAAATCGTTGTGGTTGGTACAAAAGGTGGTGTTGGCGCTTCAACAGTTGCTGTTAATATGGCTTGGATTTTATCAGAAGAGCTTAATCACTATGTACAATTAATGGATCTAGATATCCATTATGGAACCGCAGCATTAATGTTGGATATTCAACCTTGTGGTGGTTTGCGTGATGCTTTGAAAAGACCAGATCGTCTTGATAATTTATTATTATCAAGTGCGACAGCAAAAGTGACAAAAAAATTATCTGTTCTAGCAACAGAAGAAAGCCCGAATAATGAGATTAGAATTGATCCAGCTTCGGTGACGATTATGAGTGACTTTGCAAAAGAAAAAAATCGTTTTTCTATTGTTGATTTACCAAGAACGAATGTTCATCTCTATGATGCGATCTTTAGAAAGAGTGAACATGCTTTGATTGTGTCAGACCTCTCTCTTGTCAGTATTCGAGATGCTGTGCGCTTAAAGAAAATTATTAAACAAATTAATCCAAAAATTAAAATTCATTTTGTTGTGAACAGACACCAAGATCTACATTCTCAAGTTAAAGAAAAAGATTTTGAACGTGGTGTTGATGATAAAATTGCTTTTATCATTCCAGATGATCCAAAAGCGGTAGGGAAGGCAGCAAATGCAGGTTGTGCAATTTCAAAATTAGAGGGCACATCGAAATCAGCCCGTGCAATTAAAGAAATTTGTCAAACATTTGCAACAAAACAACATGAAGTAAGCTCTAATTGGATTAAGAAATTATTATCTTCTAAAAATACGGAAGAGGAGAATAAATAATGTCTGATCCTTTATCACGATTAAATAGATCTTCTGATGATGAGGTTAAAAACACAACTCAAACTGATGTGAGTGGTGATGATGCTATTTTCCCTGATGAAGTTATATTTGAAAAACCAACCTTACAAATTGACGGCGATGATACTGAAAAAGGGTTCGTTAAAATGTTGGTCGGTGAATTGGTCTTACAAGGACTAGAACAAAAATCATCTCAAACGCTTCGTTTATGGTTCGATGATAAAATTAAAAGCTTGGGTGATTTTGATTTATCATGGTTGGAACATAGAGAAGATGCTGTGTTTAATGATTTAATGATTGCCCTGCAAGATTATAAATTAAATATATCAGAGGCAGATGAAGAGCAGGATGTCCAAGAAATTGAGGAAAGTGCTCCAATTCGTGAGGCAAAAGAAAAACTTGTGCCCGTTTTGATGGATCGTATTGATACGGCTGCTGCTGCAAAATTATCAAAAACAGAATTAACACATCAATTAGAAACAGTTGTTTTTGAGTTATTAGAAGAGCTTTCATTACAATTAAATCAGCAAGAACAAAATCATCTTATCTCAGAATTATTAGACGATATGCTTGGTTTTGGTCCTTTAGAACCTTTGCTCGCAGATGATGATGTCACAGATATCATGGTGAATGGCGCTGATCAAATTTATGTTGAGCGTAAGGGTAAATTAGAACTTTCGAAAATTAAGTTTCGTGATGACTCTCACGTCATGAATATTGCAACACGTATTGTTACGCTGGTTGGTCGTCGTATTGATGAAACATCACCTTTATGTGATGCACGCTTACCAGATGGCTCTCGTGTGAATATCATAATCCCCCCGCTGGCTTTGGATGGCCCGTCTATTTCTATTCGTAAGTTTCCTAAATATAGGATTACGTTGGATATGATGGCGCGCCAAGGCAATGTGTCTGAGGCGATGGCTACGGTGCTTAAAATAGCAGCGCGGTCACGCCTCAACATATTAATATCTGGTGGTACGGGTTCAGGGAAAACAACGAGTTTGAATGCAATGTCCCAGTTAATTGATTCAGGAGAACGTATTGTTACAATTGAAGATGCCGCTGAACTGCAGCTGCAACAGCCTCACGTTGTTCGCCTTGAAACGCGGCCACCGAATTTAGAGGGCGATGGTGAGATTACAATGCGTGACTTGGTTAAAAACTCTCTACGTATGCGACCAGACCGTGTGATTTTGGGTGAGATTAGAGGGGCTGAAGCTGTTGATATGCTCCAAGCTATGAATACAGGCCATGATGGATCTTTATGTACTATTCACGCGAATAACCCGCGTGAGGCGTTAACACGTCTTGAAAATATGGTTGGTATGGCAGGCATCAATTTACCTGCGAAAGCTGTGCGGACACAAATCACATCAGCAGTGGATCTTATTATCCAAGTTAGTCGTATGCGCGACGGTATGCGCCGTATTACCTATGTCACAGAAGTTCTAGGGATGGAAGGTGATGTTGTCATCACACAAGATCTTTTTAATTTTGAATTTGAAGGAGAAGGCGATGACGGTCAATTAAAAGGTGCTTTCAAATCATCAGGATTGCGCCCTGCATTTATTGAAAAAGCACGCTACTTTAGCCTTGATAGAGCCTTGATCGCAGCGATGGAAGGACAATAAGAATGGAGTTTTTGCTGCAAAATCCCGAACTGTTATATGGAGGAAGTTGTGTTCTTTTCCTCACATTTTTATGGCTCGCTTTTCGTGATGATACAGCCAGCGATTTTGATAAGCGTATTAAACGCGTTAGTGGACAGCAGAAATTTACAATAGCGCCTATTATCTCAGGGCAATCTGTTGATATTCGCGCAAAACAAGAATCTCGCCTTGATTATATTATGAAGAGAATTATGCCGAAGCCTGATTTTCTGCATAGAAAATTAATGCGTACGGGCAAAAATATTAGTATCACACAATTCGGCATTATGTGTTTTTTTATGACATGTTTTTTTGCGTTTATCTTCTTGCAAAAACTAGGGTGGTCACCCTTTGTTTGTATTATGGTCGGTTTTGTTGCAGGCATTAAAGCAGTTAATTTTGTGATTAATTTTATGATAAAAAGACGCGAGAAAAAATTTATCACGACATTTCCTGATGCGATTGATCTCATGGTTAGAGGGATTAAATCAGGCTTGCCTTTAACACAAACGATACAATCTATTGCTAATGAAATTGATGGTCCTGTTGGTGTTGAGTTCACAAAAGTAGCAGATAGCATTAAGCTTGGGACAGATATGGTTGATGCCCTACAAGTGCGCGCTGAACGTCTTGATATTCCAGAGTTAAAATTTTTCTGTATTGCGCTTTCTATTCAAAAAGAAACAGGTGGTAATTTAGCTGAAACGCTTGGTAATCTTGCAAATATTTTGCGCAAAAGAAAACAGGTCAAATTAAAAATCAAGGCGATGTCTTCTGAAGCAAAAGCCAGTGCCATCATTATTGGGTCATTGCCTTTTGTGATGTATCTTGTTTTAAGACTGTTAAACCCTGAATATGTTGACCCACTTCTTAATGATCCAAGAGGTATTAAATTGGTTTGGGTGGGACTTGGCATGATTGGATTTGGCTCTTTTGTTATGAGTAAAATGGTTTCATTTGAGGTGTAGGTAAATGATGGACTTTATAATGGCATATAAATTGGAATTAGGAGCGGCTTTGACAGCCTTCTTAACCGTTATATCTATTTGGCGATCCATGATCCCTGATACGCCTGTTTCATCACGTCTAAAAGACTTGCATAAAAGGCGCTCTGAGTTAATCGCGGATCAGACAAATGTGTCTAGAAAAGGCGCACGCTTTAATGGAGGTATGACATTTGTGAAACTCATGGTTCATAAAATGCAATTGATGGGATCTAAGCATGCAAAAGATCTTAAAATGCAACTGGCTCAAGCTGGTTATAGACGACGCGATGATATGATGATTTTCTTGTTCTTTAAGGCGAGTTTACCTTTAATTTTTGGCGTGATTTTTGGGTTATTGATTTTTGGTTTTGAAAGCAAAATTACATTCACGATGAAGTTATTGATTTGTTTAATAGGTGTTTTTGGTGGATATTATGCCCCAAGTATTTTTGTAAAAAATATGAAACAAAAAAGAAGTCATCTTATCCAAAAAGGGGTTCCAGATGCGCTCGATCTTTTGGTTATATGCGCACAAGCAGGCCTTAGTTTAGAAGCTGCATTAAAGCGTGTTTCATCTGAAATGGAGCAAGCCTATCCAGAATTAGCAGATGAGCTTTCTTTAACAGCAGTAGAATTAGGATTCTTACCAAAACGGAGTGAGGCTCTCATAAATTTAAATAAGCGTGTTGATTTACAACAGGTGCGCTCATTAGTGAGTACATTAATGCAAACAGAAAAATACGGAACACCTTTATCACAGTCTTTAACTGTTCTGGCATCGGAATATAGAAATGAACGGATGATGAAGGCTGAGGAAAAAGCGGCACGATTACCTGCAATTTTGACATTGCCAATGATTGTTTTTATTTTACCGCCGCTTTTTATTGTGCTTTTAGCACCAGGCATTATTAATGCGATTGATAGCTTCCGTCAGATGAATTAAAGAGGTCAAATGCAGTGTAATTTACAAGCCATTAATAAGTTTCAAAATACCAAGTGGTGTGTTTTTATCCAATTGGTTCTTGTATTTTACAGTCAAATTTCTAATTTCAACCATATTCATTTCAGGCTGCAACAGTGCTTCGGCCATATCAAAGGCATTATACAGAATATAGGTGATTGCTTTGTTCTTTTTATAAAGAAGCTTATCGGGGTTTTCTGCGATCAACTCATCATAAAGGGCAAGCGCAAATTCAACCTTGTAGGTCACAGCATAAGACAAAGCCAGATTATTTTTCAAAGCACTACTATTAGGCGCTATGTGCAAGCCTTTTTTATACGCATCTTGCGCTTGTGTATGTTTGCCATTCAAATCAAGCGCAACGCCGTACCAGTTATAAAAACGAATATCTTTAAAATGGTCGCTTGCTTTTTTCAAATAAGTCAAAGACTCTGCTCTTTTGTAATTCATCAAAAAGCGCGCATAGGTGATCGCCAATTTCATGTCATCTTCATTGATAGAGGTGGCTTGTTGCATAAATCTATTGGCATCTTCGATTTTGTTCGATTGAACCAACAAATCAAAAATTTTGTAAATCGGTTGCTGTGCTTGAGGTTGGGATTCATGGGCGCGCATATAAAAGCTCAGAGCCGCATCACGATCTCCTTTGTTGAACATGTTATCGCCAAGACGCATCAGTGTGTCTGTTTTCTCACTCAAATTTGTTTGCGCAGGCTGTTGCACAGGCGTCGAATTTGTTACGCATCCTGAGGGCAAAAAAAGGGCAAAAACAATAAGTAAGATTTTAAACATAGAAATAAAAGATGTAGGTATGAACTTATTTAGTAATAAAAGTATAAAAGATTTTTTTGTAAAAGACAAAGGAGAAAACGGCGCCGCAGCTGTTGAATTCGCTTTAGCAGGATCTTTAGTGATTATAACAGTTATTTCAATTATTGAAATACTTGCGATCATTTTTATTAATATTTTAATAGAAGGTGGTGTTCGCGAAGCCTCGCGCTTCGGTGTTACAGGTAATGAAGGAGCAACAACGCGCTCAGAACAGATTCTAACAATTATTGGTAATCACACAATGGGGCTTGTTGATATGGAGAGTGCAACCGTGACAACCTTAGTGTATGAAAACTTTGAATCGATTGGACAAGAGGAAGAATATATTGATGATTCTCCAGCAAATGGGTCATATGATGAAGGAGAGGCATATACGGATACAAATGCGAATGGTCAATGGGATGAAGACCAAGGTGTTGTCGGTGTCGGTGGATCAGAGGAAATTGTTCTTTATAAAATTGAGTATGATGTGCCATTTATTACAGGAATTTTAGCACCCTTAGTTGGAAAAGACTCTTTAAGATTAACAGCGGCAATTCCTGTTAAAAACGAACCTTATGAGGTTGAATAAAATGTTTAAATATTTAAAAGGAAAATATCGGTTATTTAACCGTGATGAGAGAGGTAGCACACTTGTTGAAGTGGCACTTGTTATGCCTATTCTTGTTTCTATTTTGCTTTTTTCTTTTGAAACAGCACGTTATATTTTGGTTCAACAAAAAGCCTCTCGTGTGACAGCAAGTATTAATGATTTACTCGCGCGTGTTGCAGATCCAGAAAATCAAATGAGTGATGTTGTGAATGCGGCAGGATTAATTATGTCCCCTTTTACATTAGGATCACAAAGCGTTGTTGTCAGTAGTTTAATGTATCAAGAAGTTGGACAATCGCCACGTATTGTTTGGCAAGATCGAGGTGGTGGTACAGCGACCTATGACAGTCAGTTTGGCGCAGAAGGAGATGTGCCTGATTTTCCAAATGAGTTTACGATGAATGATAATGAAGCGATCATAACAACAGAGTTTTATTATACATTCACACCTTTATTTAATTACGGGTTCTGGCAAGAGCAAAATTTATATTATAGCGCCTTTAATAAACCACGTCTGGAAGATCTAGATTTATTGCTGGATTAATCCCTCTAAGTGCTGATGAAGTATCTGCGTGGTATCGATTTGTAAAATAGGAATGAGATAGAGCGCTAAAGGCACGAGTACCACAGCTAATAATGTTGATATGAGAACTAATGTTGCAGCACTTTCTGGCATCACGTTTAATTCACTTGCATAAATTGTTACATTTACAGCCACAGGCAGAAACGCCACCAAGATAAAGAGTGCGTGATAATCTGATAAGATCAGATGCGTATAATGAAAATCAAGATATAAAAGCGCATACGTTATGAGCGGCCAAATAAAGATATGAACGCATAATGTGGGTGTTAATAATTTGAAATCGAGTTTAAATCTGTCTAATTGTGCGATATTAAGCCCAATGATCGCCATACCTAAAATAATTAAAGTCCCTTTAAAAGAACCAAAGAGAGGATCAAGAGAGAGAGGGATTTCTATGCCTTGACTATTAAGGAATACACCTAATATGAAGGCATAAAGAGCAGGGAGTTTTAACAATTTTAAAATACTATCTTGAGCTGTAAAACTATGTCTTGCTAAGATATAAAAATTAACAGTTACTTCTAATAAAACACCGCCTAAAGTCGCGATAATATAAATATTGCTAATTTCAGGTGGAAAGACAACAAGGGCGATCGGGATCCCAAAATAGCCAGAATTTTTAACGCTTGAAGCAACAGCAAAGATATTCATACGATTTTTATCTCGTAAAACATAATGGCTTATAGCAAAACTTAATCCTGTTATAAGAGCAGAAATAAGGGCATAAAAAAGCGGTGGGGTGAAGCTATCAATATGAAAGGGGACTTTCATTGTTGCTTCAAAGACAATAAAGGGAGAGATTAAATAAATCACGAATCTAGAGATGTTTTTAGGCTCTATTTCTAAAAATCGTGCCCCAAAAAAGCCGATTAAGACGATTAAATATAGGGGAATAACCTGTGTTGCTATGAGTGATGTAATATCCATTTATTTATACTTAACCAAATTGACCGATGAGTTCTATGGTTTCTCCATTCATTCTTTTCTTAAATCGTGTTACACCTTCGGCGTGCTCATCATTAATACCCCCTAAATCAAGATATGTTATTTTCTTTTCTTTGAGGTGTGAGATAGCTGTGTGAAGGGCAAGATAATTTGCCTGTGTTTTTCGCCCCTCTTCACTTGTCCAGCCTGTTTGATATGTTGCGGTTTTTCCATGGATTGGAAGAGCGATAATTGAGTGTATATCCCGCCCTTTAGATACAATAACACAAAGGAGGTTTTTATGCGTGCATAAATCAGTAAATAAGCTTTTTAAATATGCAAGGCTTGGCCCTTGATAGCCTTTATGTGATTTATGATTTGTATAGTTTTTTAAGAGTGTATTTAAATATGCCCCTTCATAATCATAACGGATGTTTAAGTCTTGGTTACGGGCTTTATTAAGGCTGCTCAGCCATTTTTTATGATAGTTTTCTTCTAAGATTGTTAAGTCTTTAGTTAAATCAAGCAGACATGTTTTGTAAGGCGGAATGGGATGTTGGTGCCAGTTATGTTTTGTTAATTCAGAAATCAAAGTTTTATTTTGATGCTCAATCAGCCATCTTCTTTTACGTCCAAACCTTTTTTTATATTTATTAGACAATAATTTAACAAATTTGATATTGTTATCTAAGGTGTTTTCTCCTACAAACCAGATCGGACCTCTATCAAGTATTATGACATGAAATAAAGACCATAAAAAGCCTCCTTCTTGGAGTAAGAAGAATCCAATTTCGTTCATATCTTTTTTAATGATACCAAGATGTGTTTCTAAAAATTGAGTCTCTCGAACGGCTATGGCATGAGAAAAACTTTGTAAAATGGTTGTCATTTCCGCCTTATCCATGAGTTGGTTCAAGCGGTCACGTGACAGGGGGGTGATTTCAAGAGAAAGAGAGCTCATAAGTATGTGTGTCATCTTTTAATAAAGGGTATTTAAGTGTATCTAAAATAAGGTCTAATTACTAGACTATTTCTTTTTAAAAACGCGTGTTAGAGTATGATCTAAATCATATTTTTAAAAGGAGCTATTAACAATGGAACAGGATTTTTTAGTACATATTATTGGTGATTATTGTGATGATAATGCTTTCGCACGTGTCAGGCAAAAATTAAGAGAAAAGCTTTTATCAGCGGGGATCCCTTTTTCAAATATGAGTTTTGAAGAAAGCTGGGTACCTCAATTTGATACAAGAGCAACAGGATTTTGTTTAGCAGAATTAGCGCGCAATAGTGAGCTAGCACAAGGAAATACACGTCATGTTTTTTATGTGAACACAGCGCCAAGAAAAGATGATGTCGCTGGACGCCAAAATAATGCGGGCGAGAAACTTATTTATCTTAAGCTTTTAAATGGTGTTGAGATCTTAGCCGTGAATTCAGGGTCTTCTCTTGCCTTTTTAGAAGGGGCGATTGCAGAAGTTAAACATCTGGATATCTCAGATCGCGGTTCTCAATTTCGTTCTTTAAATGTATTCCCTGAAGCCTTAGAACGTTTGGCAAAAAATGATCCGACTTTATTTAAAGATGATGCAGGCTCTGATCTACCACAAGCGCTTAATCCATATAGCATTAACTTTATTGATGGTTACGGCAATATTAAAACAAATATTCGCTCAACATCTTTTGATAAGTCTTATTTTGGAGCACGTGCCATTTTAACAATTGGTGATAAGCGTCATGCTCTCACGATTTCACATCGTCTTTTCGAAGACCCAGAAGGTGTTGGTTTGATTTTATATCAAGGGAGTTCGGGCTGGAAAGAAAATGGAGAAGATGTTTATTTTATGGAGATTGGACTGCGTGGAGGATCTGCTGCAAGGCATATTGACGCTGATATTCAAAACGAAACCAGTTTCTCAATTGATATACATTAAGTTTTTGGTCACCAACGATAGATATATCGCCCGATAACAAGCCCTATGATTGAAATAATAGCAATTGGGATATAGTGCCATAAAAGATTGCCGTATAAGGAATCTATGGGACAGCTTAAACGACAGCCAGTGACCGATAACGCCGTAATAGCCATAAAAGAGGTTAACCCGATTAAAGAGCTATGCACAGGACGACCACGTCTAATCATAACGACCATTAAAATTGTCGGAATGACAGCGATCAAGCCGATCCTTTGGACGCGTTCTATAATCATTTCTTTGCTATAAACAGGTGTGAAATCTTCGATCGATCCCCCCATTGCGCAAAAAACCATAACAGAAGAGATTAAGATGATTGATAAAATAATCATGATCCAAGTTGATTTACAAATTTTTTCACATGGCAGTGTTAGTTTAAATGTCGCGAAGGTTGAAAGTAAGCCAGCCGCCATTAAAACGGATAATTGAGCAAGCAAGCTATAATTCTCCCAAATCATGTGAATATCAGATCTGAATCCAAAAAAAGAAATCCCACAAAAAATAACACTATAACCGACCAATAAGAAGAGAAGGCTTCTAATATAGTGCGCTCTTAGTGGTTTAACAGGAACCAAATCTTCTGATAAGGTCTGAATAAGGTCATCATTGATATTCTTTTTTTCTTTACTCATGTTTTTCCTAGTTGGTTTTTGTGCTTTCTTGCAATGTTTTCAAAGCCCTGTGTGCGGTTACCTTAACATTATTCTCACTCATCTTCATGGTGTGAGCAACCTCGGCGACAGAATGGCCTTGTATTTTTAAAAGCGTTAAGATCTGTTTTTGTTTCTCAGGTAAGATCTTCATGATTTTAGCCAGATCATGTTTGACGCTTACTATATCATTCGTATCAGAACTGAAAAAAGTTTCTATCGCATCGTGATTAACAAATTCGTTATCGTTTTTCTTATAATGTTTTCTTAAATGGTCGAGCCATTTATATTTGGCAATACCGTAAATCCAGTTTTCTATGTTTTGTGCGTTATCATAGGTGTGTAAACTTGTATGAAGTGCCATGAGTGTGATTTGAGCGACATCTTGAATGTCTTGCTCATTATTTAAACGGCTTTTTAAATAGGTAAAAACAAGTGTATTTGCTCTTTCCAAGAAAACACGATAACGCGATTTATCGCCTTTTTGGGAAGCGATTGCTAAGTCTTGAAGGGTTTCATTTTTATATGTTTTTTTGAAGACCATGTGTAAACCGTATTCTTTTTTCTGTTTAAAATAAACAAAAAAATAGGGCTATGGTTTCGGAGATGCTTTACGATTTGCTAATTGCTTTCTTTTCTCTCTCATCAGGCTGATTCTGTTAAGGCGTGCCATACGCATACCAAAATCTTTGATAATGGCTTTTTCGTCACCTTCTGGGATTGTGTCCCACATCTCTTTCATGCCTTTGGGGTTCCCGACCCATAAATTTTCATCAATGAGTTCGTTTAATTGCCCTGACTCTTCTAAATAGGTGAATAATGTATTGCGAGATTTACATTCTTGTAAACATTCTTCAGGGTCGATATACATCCCCAAATCGGTGTCAACAAGTCCAAGAGCAAGATAGAGATAACCCCATTTTGCAGCTCGCATAAAGGCAGTTTCGCCGGAGCGACTGACAGTTAAATATAGATCAGCGAGATAAATAGCTTCTCCTTTTTTGGCGAGAATATTTTGTACTTTGTCAAAATTATCCCAAATTTCAATACATCCTAGGGGAAGATTCTCACTTGGTTCGCCATTACTATCAAGAAGCGGTGTTAAGAGCATCTCACGTGTTAAATTCTCATCAAGGGGGAATGGGAGTTTTAACTCTTTGATCTCTAATTGATTGTAGTTTTTCCAAAAAATAGCTTCACAATCAGCGACGGGATAGATAGGGCTCATATGTTCTCTAATGTAGTAAAGTGCATCAGAGCGACCTATCCAATTTTGATAATCAAAAATAAACCCAATTGTTTCTATATCTGCTTTCGAGATGATACTCCCTGCGCTTCCATATTTACGCAAGAGGTCTTTTGGGTTGATTTCATGCCCATATTTTTTGAATAAAGCGACCCATTTTGGGAAAGCTTTAAGCGACTCTTCAGAATTAAAACTTAATGTTCTATCGAGATTATAAGGGATCAAGATATCATCTGGATGGGGTTCTAATCCGCAATCAAGTAACATTTCCTCATAAAGCTCAACTTCGCAATTCTCGATAATTTTATCAATTGTGCGATCTTCTCTTTTTAAGATTGCTTTCACAAGATCGGGTCTGAATGCTTCTCCGCGTAAGGTAAATATTTTGCGTACAACAGAAAATAAATCAGATTGTAGTGAGAAGCCTCTATTAATTGCATTGTGAACCGCTATCAATTCTTTTTCATTATTCTCCCAACATTCAGGATCTGACAAAAAAGGCCCATGTGGATCGGCGTAGCTTTCAGCTAAATTTAAAAGACTATCTTGGTTAGAAACACGTGTTTCTAAAAAATGGAGTGTGAGTGGCTCTCCGCTTGCGGATAACGCTTTTGAAATCAGGCTAATATTGCCCCAAAAAACAGATGTTTTAGGAAATAGTAGGCCTGTATCTGCGTTACGGAACCCAAATAAAATATCGTCTTGTTTGATAGGGATGATTTCATTTTCTATGTCTGCAACAAATAGATCACTTTCTTTCAAAAGCTCTGCGGCACGATTCTTATTGCCTGACATAATAGCAAGCCAAGCAAGACGTTCCGCCTGAGTATAGGTTCTATTGGTGAAATCTTTAGGCATTATCCTCGCCTTCAAGGAACAAGATCTTCTCAACAGGTGATTTCTCACATAAAAATTGAAGAGCTGCAACAGGTACAAAAATTTGATCTGTAATATAGATTGTTTTTGTTAAAGTATCTTCTAATACCTCTTTTAAGTCAGAAAAGTTTGCGGGTTGAACAATACTTTCTTCTTGTTTTAACCATTCCGCTTGCCATCCTTCTTTTAAAAAGAAAACTTTAACATGACCAATACGCTTCATTGGGTTTGAAACGGCATGTTTCAGCGCCAATTGAGTAAGCATTCTGTTGCGTTCCGTGAAATCTAAGCGATTTGTATTTTTTGTTTCTGTCATAACGCGTATTCTCCCTGTTTTTATTTTTTATTGTGCTTTTACGCGGAACTTGCTTTCAAGAATGCGCCCGCTCTTATGGCGTGTAATATGATGTTGATTGAAACATTCAATATCATTTGCAACAAGTAAATCTTTGAAGGCACGATCTTCATCTTTTTCTTTTGCCTGTGTATCTGTCGAAGCGTTTCTGTGTAGGAAAGCCATTTTCAGACTGTCACGCATTTTTTGTGAATAACCTCCAAAAATACGATCCAAGGCAACATCAACTTTTGCTTGTGCTTGTGTATCATTTCGGCTGACATATGTGATATGTGCCAAAGTAAAGCGACGCTGCATTTCCTCAGTAATGTCGTTCCCAACAATCAATAAAGCACCTGTTTGGTTATTGCGTACAAAATGAAGAGGTGTTTTATTTCCTTCCTTACTGCGAACAATAATTGTTGTTGTTGCAAAAGGCACATTCTCATTGTTCTCAGCCATATCAATGCTGCAATCTTCATAAGACGAGGTTGTAACACCTGAATATGTAAGTGCTGAGTTCCAAAATGAATTCAAGTTAAATTCCCCAATTACAGGAAGAACAAGCGATTTAAGTAAAGCGTCTTCTGCAACCAGATCTTTTGTTTCCACCTCGATTGGCTCTTCGATTTGTGGTGCGACTTGATGATTTGGATTGTATGGAATAGATCCTGCTGGAGCCGTATGAGAAACATGATTATCTTCTTCTTCAACAACGGCTGTATCATCAATTGTTTTGAAATCAACAAAAGGGATATCATCATCAAGACCAAAGGCATCATTAATTAATAAGACATCACTACTGTGATTTTGTGTATGGTCTGGACGATCATAGACTTTTAAATGCCCAATGAAGCGTTGCAACTGTGGGAGCGGAATAATGTCATCCTCATCCATATTGTGGAAACGATTTGGATCTTGCTTTTTTAAATGAGCCAAGATTTCACGACGTATAATTTCTGCATTTGCTTCATCATTAGCCCCTTTAAACGGTGATACATTGAAAGAATCGCTAATTAGCTTTGTGCGAGAAGCACTTCTCTCTGTTGTGATACGAGAGCGAATACGTCTTTGTTGCGCTTTTTCCATGAGATGGGCATATAGATTATGCTTACCACGTTTGAATGTTGTATCTGTGATTTCTTCTAAAATGATGTTTGCAAGGCGATCACCATACTCAAGAGAGGTTGGTTTTCTAAATTCTTCGACAAAATCATACTCCTCAAAGAATGTGTCTGGGTTTACACCACCTGCTTTCTTTTGCGAACGAGGAAGTGGGATCATCTTACGAGCGCGGTCTAACCACATAATAATCTTACGATAACCCATCGCAACTTCTGCGCTGTATTCTTCTTCATCAATTTCTTCCGATAATTCATCAGGCTTATCAAAATTATCAGGGTCAAGTAAAGAAGACCATTCATGTGTGAATTCAGCTAAATCCTTTGAGGCGGTCAGAATATCTTGCCAATTTTCGGCGAAATCAAAATATTCCTCAGGGATCATCGCAATTTCAGCTTCAGTTTTGTCAGCAGTTAAAACAGCTTTTAAGAAACTGGTGAAGCTTTTAGGATCTTTATCCCACTGGTTTTCACCATTTTGATAACCCATTTCATAAAGTGTAGAAATAGGCACCCCTGATGTAAACTGTGTCCATGAATGTGTCCAATCCTCTAACGTAGAGTTTGGAATAGTCACAGGCTGCCATCTTTGGTTTGCTGATTCAGAGAGAGGACGTGTTGACACACCATCCACAACAGCATTACCTGTTGCTGTCACAAAGAATAAATCACCCATATCTTCACGTTTTAGCGTGAATGATTGTCCTGTTGAACTATCGTCTTTCATCGGGCTGTGGATTGTGACTTCGTCAATTTCACCATTAATGAATTGCAACATAGTTTGCATTGCATCATCACTTCCATCTTTTGATTTATTATATTCATCTAAAATCAAAGGACGGTTTTCAGTGAACGCTTGATAAATGACACCAGGCACCATTTTAAGACCAAGGGCGTTATGATCGCCACCTGGGAATTCAAGAGAGCGTACTTGTTCAAGTGTTTTAGCAATCTCTTGCATTTGCTCATCTGTGACGCCGTCACCTTGTGTTGTATCTTGATTTTTAAGGCGATCCCAATTGAAGACAACAACATTTCCTTCTTCTTGATAAGCTTTACCTAGAGCGGCCTTTAATAGACGTCTTGATGCAGGATTTAACTCGCCTTTAGCACCGCGTTCTTCTAATGATTTATAAAAACTTGGATCAGAGTCAAAATCTAAGATCGTTTCCCAAAGCAGGTCTTGTAAATTACGTCCCCCACAATCAACCGCAAGCGGTTTTGTTTTTGTGCGAAGTTGCGCATGTAAATTTGCCATGAAGGTTTTACCACCGCCAGGAAACCCTTTAATAAATTCAAGACGACGTCTTGAATTGGGCATACGAAGCTCTGTGCCTTTCCAAAAAATTTCCAACATCGTTGGTTTTGGCAAGTTTCTATATAACAAAGCCATAACTTCTTTTGAGGATCTTTCAGAGTAAATCGCAACTTGATCTTTACTACTATCAGATTTGACATCACGGATAATCCACCCGTTTTTCCCCATAGGACGACCTTCATCATCAACAATAGTTTCTGTACCATAGATTGGGAAAGGACGACCAGGAATACCTAAATGGATCGGTTTTCTCTCAGGTGTGTCTTTTTTTGGACGTAATTGTGCTGTTGGGTTGTTCTCTTCACTCATTATTTTTGCCTCATTCTGTTGTGAGCACGTCTCATCGCGCTTCTTTTTCTTTTTGTAGGTACAGCTACAAAACTTTTACTGCGTACTATTTTTTTACACAATAAATCTGTTATTGCCAAGGGCATTTCTCTAAAATCCGCTTTTTTTGCAATTGTTATCTCTTGGTGACGCTTTGTTGTCTTTACTTTCTCCAGCTCTTGTTCCATAGCTTTATCGCTATCACGTGGGGTAATGATTGCCGCGTCAATTGTGACTTCTTTGACGTTTTTCATTAAATGTTCAATATGTTTTGCAGGCTGGTCGTTTCTATTCACATCGCCATCAGAGATAATTAATATATGAGTGTATCCTGTCTTATCGCCTGGTTTTGTTTTCTCGGTTGCATACATGTGCGCCGTTTCTCTAATCGCAGGACTTAATTGTGTTCCTGTTCCTCGGCCATTTCTAGCCGCTTCAAAGTTCTTTCCAATTTGGTAACGGTTATCTTCTGGTTTAACAGCCCAAACAACATTTTCATCTCCCCAAAGCCCAAGATGAACCCGCATTCCACCAACTTTTTGTGCCGCTTCATAAATAATAACAGCAGTTGTAATAGCAACATCCATTGGGGAGTGTTGTGTATTGTGAGAAGAGGTCATACTGCCAGAGGCATCAACGAGTAGAATTAATTCAACAGTTGTTTCTTCTTGTTCATTTTGGTCATCATGGAAACGCTCAAAATGTTCCAATTCCATTTTCTGTTTTGTTTTTTGTCTAATCTTTAGATCACGTTGCGCTGAGCTATTGAAGCGATCCATCTCTCCCGCACGCGGTGTGAGTGTCATAGAACGCGACCGTACCGTTTTTGTTTGAAGTTGTTTTTTCTTAATTCTTTCAAGTTGTTTAGCAACGCGACTGATAGGCCCTTGAAGTTGGTTCACTTTTTCTTGGTACTGATCCCAGCCACCGTCAATAATATCGACCTTGTCCTTACCTTGATCTTGGCCACCTTCTTTACTTTTTGGGCTATTTTTTTGGTTTTGTTTATTTTGTTGGCTTTGAGAGTCTGAATCTTGACCATCTGCTTCATCACCCTCAGCGTCACCATCGTCACCATCGCCTTGATCTTGGCTATTCATATCTTGTTGGAGTTGGTCTGCTGTTTGACCTTCTTCTTGACCTTCATTTCCTTGGTCACCTTGATCTTGACCATTTTGTTGATCTTGACCGTCTTGACCATCCCCATCATTTTTTTCACCAGCATCTTTTTGTGCTTGTTCTTCTGGGGTATCACCAACATCATCAATGTCTTTCATCTCACCTGTGTCTTCGACATCAACGGTTTCATCTTCGCTGCGGTGATCAAAGGGAAGATCGTCATCGCCTCCATTTTGCCCATCCGCATCTTGTTCAGACGGGTCAGAGCCTGATGACTCTGAATTTTGGCCATCTTGGGATTGTTGCTGATCACTTTGCTCAGCGCTATCTTGATCTTGACCATTGCTTTGAGAGTCTTGTTGTTGATCATTATCATTCGCGGAGTCAGAAGGATCACTTTGTGCATTATCTTGTGACTCACTTGGTTCAGAGTTTTCTGAAGGCTCTCCATTTTGAGATTGTGAGTTACTTTGTTGTGATTTTTGATCGCTTTTACTTTGGCTATTGCTCGAGTTTTGAGAGTCAGAAGGCTGTCCATCAGAAGGTTGACCTTCTCCTTCTTGGCCATCTTGATCTTGCCCCTCACCATCACTGTCTTGACCTTCGCCATCCTGACCATCTTGAGATTGGTCTTGATCTTGTGTTTGATCCATCTCTTCTTCAAGTTTTTCTTGCTGCTCTTTAACGATTTCATTAGCAAGATGCTCAGCATAATCACGCCAGAGTGTTTGAATAATATCTAAGCGCTTTTCATTATATTCTCGAACTTTAACGTCATAATATTTATCGCCATTACGACGGTCTTGGTATGTGGGTTTCAAAGATTGTAATTCAATGACTTTTTCTCTTAGTTTTTTATAGTCATTAGACCCTGGGCGCATAATACCAAAACGAGGGCGACGTCTTATTGCATTGGGATCGATACCAATTTGTCTGAAGTCATTTTCATGCCTTAAAAGGCCATTTGTTTCATAAAAAGTGAAATTCACGAAACGACATAAGTGAATAAATTCTGCAACCTTTGTTTCATCAAAAATAGGACGTAATGCGTTCTCTTTAACAGGGTTTGGCCCCGCGCCATGGTAGCTTGTTGCAAAGAAATTAAAGCAAAAAGAGAGGTCTTGTAAAAGAGCAGAAGACATATCTGTAGCATCTTTGCTATGTGTATTTCCATCACAGGCTTCTAAAAACATACGATAGAGATTCCACTCAACAGAAGCTTTGTTTAACTGCCTAAGCTGTTCTTTTGGAAATGGTTGCTTGTTTTTCTTCTTTGCCGCTTGCACAGACTTTAAGCTTTTAATCTTTTTAGAAAGGCTTTGCATTTTGACAGGATATTTTTTTGATAAGCTCGCCTTAGAGATGACTTCTGTTGAGTGTGCACGGTAAATATCAAACCCATGAATGAGAGATTCAAAAAGATCAAAAACCATTAAGTGTTGACTCGGGAGATAATGTGTCCCACGCCCAGGTTGTCCGATCTTGATTTTATTCTCGCTTTTACGTGTTTGCACATCAGCGTTTAAAACACTTAAATACAGCTCTTTTTTAACATCCTTTGTGCCTGTTAATTGATGCCATACATAACTATTCACAAGTTTTTTCTCTTCTTGCATGACATTAAAAGCACGCCAGTTTTGGACGATTTCTGGCTTAGATTGAACAGTTGCGAGAAAAGCCCCCCAAATGAATTGTTTTTCAGGAGAGGATAAATCAGGTTCTTCAGGGGTTAGACCAAACTGGAAAGCAGAGATTGCTTTTTTAACTTCTGCAAGATAACTCGGGTCATTTGATAAGTCGCCAACAAGTACTTGGAAGTGCTCAATACTTAGCTCGCCATTTTTATAGGCGTGCCAAAGCAAGTGGCGCCTTTGCACAAGCTTTTCCTTGAAAATTTGCTTAAAATGGGGGCTGTTTGCCCGTTGGTTAGACATAAATGTCAACCCGCCTTTCGTCCCTGTTTCTTCTTTGCCCTTAATATTGTAATTTTTATTGATTTTGAGGGCATTTATTATTATTTTGTGTAACTCAGTATGCATATTTCCAAAACGTATGTCACGTGGAAAATTGAAAAAATACAAATTTTTTCTAATAAATAAAGATATGAAGAAAAAGAATCCACATATAGCCATTCTAAAAAATAGCTCAAGATCACATGATCAACTCTCTGATCGATATCAGGTGGCTCTTGCACATTTTGGCGCGAGTAGTGAGGTTATCTCTTTAAAAGAAGAGCTTGACGATATTCGGGCACGTTTTGACTCATGGGATGGGATTATTTTAACAGGGGCAGATAGTAATGTATGCCCGCGCCAATATAAAAACCATATTATAGATGATTGCGAGCTTCAGCGTTTATTACAAAAAGATGTGTATGACCGCATCCGTGATAAAATGTCTTTTATGTTGTTAGAGTTAGCTGTTGAAAATAAAAAGCCTCTTTTGGCTATTTGTCGTGGTTTTCAAGAAATGAATGTTTTTTTTGGGGGCGGATTAACAGATGATATTCGTTCACTCCATTCGGATACACGCCATGATTTTGGCTATGTGAACCCGAAACAACGTGAAGAACATGCCCATGAGGTTTCCATTCATAATGGTGGGTTTTTTGAACGTTTCTTTGGTGCAGATGCTCAATTTTCTGTTAATTCTATTCATAGACAAGGTGTACAAGTCCATCAAAAAGCTCCCCAATTACATTTAGAGGCAATTTGTGATGAGGATTTATATGTAGAGGCGCTTTCATACCCAGAACACCCTTTTATGTTAGGCGTGCAGTTTCATCCTGAATTCAAAATGGATATTCCTATTTATTACTCAATTTTTGAACGTTTCTTGGATGAGGCAAAAACATATCTAGATGTTAATGAAGTTTAACAAGCACTTTATAAGGTGTTGTTAAAACAGGATCTCCATAAAGGGATACAGAATTAATAATCCACTTAGTTACCCCGTTGTTATCAAGATATAAGTAATCAGCATCCGTTTCTTTGATCATTTTGGTAAGGCTTTGAGATCTTTCAGATAATGAAAGCTTTTGATTTGTGATTTGACTGTTTAATTCATTTAATGTGATCCAACGCCAATAATCAGGACTATTAGAATAAGCTAGTGCATTCTTATCTTTTGGACTGTAAACAACAGATTGATGTGCAATATATCTGATGGCTAGACCATCTCTTTGACTGCTCCAATTGGTACCAAGAGGAAGGATTTTTTGGGGCGGTAATTTTTTTAGATACTCTAAAAGAATAGCAGAGTCTTTGTGGACTTTTAAAACAGGAGCAGGGACTCCTTTTTTATATTCTCTGATCGCATGTTTAAATAAGGTTGGGGTATTAAAATAAAAAGCAAAACAAACACAAAATAGACAAAGTTTAATACGGTGCTTGTTGTTAGTTTCCATCACTAAATAAAGAAGGCCTATATATAGGATAGGGATTAAGAAACGAATATTACGAGCTAGATCATATTGCACAGGATTTCTGTTATATATTTTAGCAATTGTTTGATCCATAAACGGGAGTACAAAAGAGACAATGATAAGCCCGATGCTTATTTTGATAAAAAGGCAGATTTGTTCTTTTGTGTTTTTATTCTTTTCTTTTGATGCTTTTTGATAGCTATATAAAAATCCAATACTACCTAAAATTAAGAACAGGATATTCCAATTATTGCGTATTAAGGATGTTGTGCTTTTTGCCTCGATCATATTGTGTTGTAACAGGCTCGGCCAAAAGGGTTCTTCTAATGTTAAAGGGGCATTCGGGATAAAGAATTGTTTAAAAGCAACCCACGCATTTATATTGGCGAGATAAACATCTTGATACATATGCGATGCAATATCTTGTGTCGTTTTCAATGTTTCTAAGGCAGGAAAAGAATTTAAATATAAATATATAAAAGGGGCTGCGGTTAAGAAAAATCCAAAGCAACTTATCCCTAAATAGAGAATATGCTTATACCATGAGAGCGTGCTAGGCCTTGTCGTGAAAAGAACAAAGCCTACTATAAAGGCAAGAGCCGGTGCGCCAACAGGATGTAAGTATACAGAAACCCCAGCAAGTGCAAATAACCAAAACCATCTACGAGGGGTATCTACCCACGAAATCAGGAGTAAAATAAAATAAGGGAATAATGTATTGTGCCACTGCCTTGATAGAGGTTCGTTTAAAAGTCCCCAAAATTCACCTGCTCCAACCGAGCATGTTAAAAGACTTAATAAAGAGAGAGAAAGAGCGACATAACCATTATTAAATATACGTTTCCCAAGCAGGAAAAATCCAACTAACTGAATAAAAATCAGAGGGGCATAGGCTAAAGAAAAGGCTGTTCCTAAGTCAAATCCAAACCCTAAATGAAATAAAAGGGTAAATGGGATTGATCCTGAAAGATAAAAAGCAAAGCTATTTGTGTCATGTAAGACGAGGTCATGGGTAAATCGCTCTGGATAGAGCCAGCCAGCTATAAAGCTTGTTACATTTCCCCCGTCGGCATTTAAAACAATGTGAAAATCATTGATATCATGTTTAAAAAGATACCATTGAAGAAAAAGAGCAATCATCAAAAATAAACTATAGGCACTATAGGTAATTCGTTTTTCAGACATTAGATACTCTATTTTCTTTTCATGTTTTTTATGGCTGTATCGTTCAATAGTTTAGCAAGGTTGTAAAGAAAAATATTTTATCGTTTTCATTCTGTTTTAGATGCGTATACTTTTTAATCATGGACAAAACACATACTCATACACCTTCTTTAAATCGATCTATTTCTCTTCCTGTTTTAATTCTATATGGGATGGGGACAATGATTGGCGGTGGCATTTATGCTTTATTGGGAAAGGTTGCTGGAACATCAGGTGTGATGATGCCATTAGCTTTTATCATATCGACACTGGTTGCTTATTTGACATCGCTGTCTTATGCGGGGCTTTCTTCTCAATTTCCAGTCAGTGCGGGGGAAGCAAAATATGTCGATGTTGCTTTTAACAGTAAATTGCTCAGCCAAATAGTTGGATTACTTGTGGTTTTTACAGGACTTGCCTCAATATCAACGCTTGTTAAAGCTGGCGCAGGTTTCTTATTTGATTTAACAGATGGGGTGCTCCATGAATCTTTAGGGGTTTTAGCGGTGGTGTTACTTCTTGCTTTTGTTTGTTACAGAGATATTGGACTTTCAACAAAAATTATTGCAGCAATCACCCTCATAGAACTTGGCGGGTTGATCGCAGTTATTGGATTGAATTATGATTTATTTGGCTCTTTCCCAACCTATGTTGAAACGGTATCTGAAGAAATATTCACGCAAGAATTTCCAGTCTTATCAGCAGCGATTTTATCGGGAGCATTTTTAGCTTTTTATGCTTTCATTGGATTTGAAGATATGGTCAATGTGGCAGAAGAAGTAAAAGACGCAGAGAAAGCCTTACCAAAAGCCATTATAGGCGCTTTCATTGTAACCAGTATCTTATATTTATTAATTGCTTATGTTGCGATTACAAAAGTTGATTTAGAGGTTTTAGAAAATGCCAAGACACCGTTGGCAGTTTTAGTTTCTGGGACTGATGAAGGTGGCATTGTGATTTCGGCTTTTACAATGGGGATTATCTCATTAATCGCAGGTCTTAATGGTGCTTTGGTGCAAATGATAATGGTATCGCGCGTTTTATATGGTTTATCAAGAGAAGGAAAAGCCCCTGCTTTTTTATCAGACCTTCACTCTCATCATAAAACACCCGTTAAATCAGTTTTGTTAACGGCGTGGATTGCTTTAGTCTGTGGATTATTACTTCCCGTTCAAAGCTTGGCCAGTTATGCAAGCGGTGTTATTTTATTGGTCTTTGTATTTGTGAATTTATCGGCCTTTATGATCGGGTTCAGGCATAAGCAGATAAAGACATCTGTGATAGCGGGATTAGCAGCTCTGTGCTGTTTAGCTTTGTTATACGGTGTCTTTGTTTAATAATATGTTGGTTGGTAAGATAAAAGGAGCCTTCTATGATGCCTACGACGTCGCTCAGATTCTTCTAGCATCTCATTATGCTCTCTATCGCGTTGGTCACTGAGAACATCTCTTCCTTTCTCTATGAGATCAGATAACCCTGTTTTTAACAGTGTTTCAAAAGGATAGAACGCGATTTCTTTGGGGGCTTTCCATTTTAAGTCGCCGGTTTCTACATGGCGTAAAGCAGCGTCACTGGGGCGCGCTTGTGTATGGTGACGACGTAAGATATCAAGCGCATAATGATGGTCTGGTAACGCATCATATAAATCACGATACGTGGTCACAGATGTGTCCAGATGTGATATTTCTTCGGCCATCTCTTTTAAGGCAAGGATGATTAAATGGCTTGTGATTTCTGCATTTCCATTCGCTTGTTCAACTGGCTCTTTCTCACAAGATTCAATGAAACCATATTTGATTTTATCAAAAATATATTCTTCTGCATGTTCAAGCTGTTCAATGGTTCTAGATGTAATATGTTTAGATAAAGAGGTGAGTTGATTTACAATATCATCACAGAGTTTTAAATGATTTTGGCATTGCGTGGCGAGAGCTTCAAAAGCGGTTCCTTGTAAAAAATCACTATGAAGAGGGCTTAGATCATTTAAAACTATTTCAGAAACTTCTTGTGAAAGCTGCTCTAAGCTGGCGAGTTTCGTTTTATGTGCCAGTATTTTTCTGATTTCTGTATAGCGTTTTAAAGGAGCTTCTATTTTTTCTAGCCTATAGCACGTGGTTGATCGTTCATCCCATAGCTGCTCTGATTTCTCCTTTACAGCCTTATATTCATTCGCATGTGCGAAAATCTCTTCTATCGTGAGGGAAGGAAGCCCTGTATCTATGCGAGCTTGATTGACGAAGGCATCAACAATGTGTTTAAATTTTTTTTGAGCATCTGTTTTTCTACGGAAAGGCCTTGGATAGTGCGTTTTTATGTTTTCTGGTGTAATCGGATAGTCGCTTATTTTGTGATAACATATAGGATCATTCATAGCGTCAAGGCGCTTTGATACAGTTTTGAAAAGATGGTTTATGCCTAATCCATTAAATTTCAGCCACCGATCAGTTAAACGCACTTTTTGTTTTTTAAGCGTGTCAATTTTTTGCATCGCTTTATCAACTTCTTCAGCGCTTTTGCGTAAAGATTTTAATTCTGTTCTAAGGGATTTGATCTCTGCGATACGCTCTTGGTGATCTCGAAGGGATTTTGTTAAAAGCTGTGTTGTTTGATCTGTCTGGTCAGGATATTTTTCTCTTAAGGCTTTTGTAAATTTTTGCACTCTCTCGGGCAGATCTTCTGTGGCTTCTAAAGATGATTTAAAAAGATGTCGAACAAGCTCTTTTAAGATTGTTTGGCGTTTGATTTTGATGGAGTTAAAAAGCGCACTTATATCATTAGATTGATTATCAGGATCAAGGCGTTTGACCATTGCACCATAATTATCAATGGTTTTGTGTAAGAAATCAGACATATCTTTAGCGTTGAAATATATATGCATAAAGCTGCCTATGTTCTTTTTATGTTAGAGGTTTTTTAAAAGACGGTTTAAACGGCTGTGACGCTTTTTATAAAGTGATTCAGCTTCTGCGCGCGCTTGTTGTTTTTCTACTTCTTGTTTATTAAGCTGTTTTAAAGGCTCAACAATATCATCTAAGATCATTTTTGTAGATGCTCCAAGATCATTATCAGAGGCTTTCCAGCGCATAGACAGGTCATGGCTTTGTTTGATAATCTCACATGCTTGCGATAAAACAGCTGGATCTGGTTGATGGTTTGAGCTTTGATTGAAAACCATTTCTAAAGTAAAACGATGCTGTGGTAAGGCTTCTATAAGATCCGTTGATGTTTGAATGCTTGCTTCTGTCGAATTCATCAATTTTATAGCATCAACTGTGGTTAAGACAATGAGCGCCGATAAGATAAGTGCGTTATGGGCTGGTTGTTGCGTCTTTCTATGATCGAAAGTGATACTATGGTGAAGTCCGTTAATACCCTCTTGTGCGGGACGAATGACTTCGTGATATACTGCTTGTAATTGGTTAAAGCCATTTTCTTTGAAGGTATTCGTAATTTCTTCTAAAGAAGCCTGAAGCTGTTGAACTAACAGTATTTGGTCACCACAAAGGGAAGACAAAGCTTCGTATTGTGTTTTTCTTAAGAGATCTGCATGAATAGAAGGTGCAGATTGTGTGCAAACAGAGATCGCATTTTGTGCTAGATCTTGTAACAGTTCTTCAGTGGCGCCTTTTAAACATGAACGAGCGCGGTTGATGCGATGCAATTTATGTTTTTCCTGAGATAGTTCATCACTTATAATATTATAGCGGTCACTCGCTTGTTTTTTATTTTGCGCAAGAGTTTCAGTAGCTTTCAGGTGACTAGCCAGTTCTTCAAGTGTTAAACTCGCATAACCAGAATTTTTTCTGGCACGTTCAAGAAGACTATCAATTTTAGTAATGAATGATTTTCTTTTATCCGTTTTTGGACCTGTATAATAATTTAATGTGATCGTGTCAGCAGCGATTTTATAGACATGCTCCCCAAAAAAAACCGCTTCTTTTTCATTATAAGAACGACATTCAAGATAGATATCTCTGAAAACAGCTGGATATTTATTCCATTGATCCCTCAAATTACGAACTTCTGTATCAAGGAGGTCTTTTTCAACACTTAATTGAGAAATCTTATCTTCGAGTGCGAAAACAGCTTCTGGCTTTTTAAGATCGTCTTTAACTTCTTGAGCTAGTCTTTTTTGACCATATATCTCGCTTTTATAATGATTGAGTGTGCGATCTAATGCACGATGAAATGCGCTCCATTCTTCTACTTCATAAAGGTCTTCATTATCATGGATAGCGGTTAAGATATTTTCTATCAGGCTCGGTAAAGGCTCAGTCGCAGTGAAAATAGATGAAAAATGTTTCTCAATCATCTGGCCCGTTAAATTTTCACGCTCATCAATTGTGCTTTCAAGCAAGTCATCTAAGACGGAGAGTTGAGAAATAGCTTTTTCGTATAAAGCACTTGATGCTTTTAAAAAATCACTAAATTCTTCCAAAGAAAGTTTTTTTACATCTGGTTCTAACTGGCTCATAGAGATTTACCTTTTTATTTTTGTGCTAAAATCTGTTTTGCACGTTTAAAAGCCACAGGTGCATTATTGTGCGTAATAAGTGTTCTGTGAATAGTGTGTGCAATATCGGCTAATTTATTAACAGCAGATTCGATAGCAGGCTGTGATTTTGATGTTAAGTTATTTAAAACGGCAAAATCTTCATGCTCTGATTTTAGATCGGCATATAAAACAACACCTTCTGGTTGAGGGGCTGCTGCATAATAGTCAATTGTTGCGTTTAAAACATTTGCGTGATGTTCACGTTCATCAGTAATGGCTTTATAAAAAGCGTCTAAATCATCATGTTCTGTTGTCAGAACAGCAAGAACATCACTTGGGATTAATGTGTAATCTTGATCATTGATGCGCTTTGATAAAGTATCAAGCTGTGCCACAACGGAATATAAGCTTTCATATGTTGCGCGAATTCCCGTTGCTGCTTCATGCGTATCGTTATAAAGCCCTTCAAATGCTTCTTGTTGTTGTTTTAAGGTTGCAATCGATTTTGATTCATCATCTCCATCATTTAACAAGAATGTTTTCATCGCTGGTTGTTCACGTAAGAAGGCAATAAAAGCTTCATCAAAGTCTTTGTAGATTTGTGTCTGCTTATTTTCTACTAAATAGCGATCTAAGCCTTGATATTTCGAGATAATTTGTTGTTGTTCTTGGATCTCACTGTTTTTCTTTTCTATTTTGTATTCTAACTTCTCTTGTTGCTCTTTAGAAGAAAGCCAAAGCGCGTGTATATCGTGCATCTCTTCAAAAGATACGCCGTATTTTTTCATGAACGCTTTTACGCCGTCACGACATTTTTTGAAACGGTCTTTGTCAAAAGGTCCTGTATCGCGTCCCCATGCTATACCAGGACGTAACACAGAAAAATGATCGGCTTTACGTACCATCTCAAGGTCATAATTATAGCAAAAATTATGATAGTCACGTGTCGACATTTTTGCTTTTGTCTTGAAACGGGCTTCTGTTGACTCAATTTCTGCTTTTAATGAATATTGTATTTCATTATTTAGTTCATCAATCGCATCATGGACGTTTTGCATGTCATATCCATATTGTTGAACCATTGCTTTTTGTTTATCGCGCGTATAGCGAATCTGTTCAAGTGCCTCTTCTGCACGTTGAATAATATGTGAAAAGTCCAAAGACTCATCATGTTTTGTAAGAATTTCTAACCAATTATCACGTATTTCAAATAATGATGTACCCCCATCACGACTTTGCTCAACAAGGCCGTCAATACGGTTATTGACAACGGATTCCGCCGTTTCTTCAAAAGCGGTTCCTTTTTCACTCGCTTTTTCTTTGGCGCGAGAAGCAATGGACTCAATCGAGTTTGTCCAGCTCTCATAATGGTCTTTTAATTGTGTAAGAACATCTAGAACTTCTGGAAAAGACAGTGACGTGTCATCTTCTTCTTGTGTTTGCTGTTCTGTCTGCGCTTCTTTTTTAGGTTTTTTTGCTTGAGCTGTTTCTGCGTGAGCTTGTTCTTTTGCGGCAGCTTCGGCTTCTGCGTGCTTTTTATCTGCAGCTCTCTCTTCAATTACGTCTTTGAATAGATTCAATAAAGAAGGTTTTTCATCTTTTTTTGTTTCGGCTTTTTTCTTAAGATCCATGATCAGTTTCTGAATATTCTCGTGATTGTTTTGTTTTGAGCTCATAATGCACCTTTTTAATAATAATTGTTTTATGGGAATTTAATATGCAAAATAAAAAATGTCAAGTTTTTTCTCTACCTCTTTATATAAAAAAAGCTTATGATGTCTGCAATAGATAACCAGACCTTATCTGAAGGGGTGCTTTTTATGGCTTTTAGACTTGTAAATTTTTATTCTGCCAGTGATCTTGATAAAGATCTTATTACAGCAATTGAAGCCATTGATGGTGTAAAAGAGTGGAATATCAAAAAAAATAAAGATGATGTTCAATATAGCTTTTTAGTGAATGTTAAAAAAACGCAGGATTTAACAGACAAGCTACAACCTGTTTTAAACCAAGATCCTGGAGCACAAATTGTTGTGCTTCCTGTTGTAACCACTATTCCTTCTCTAGAGGAAGAAGAAGAGAGTGCTTCAAAGAAAAAAGGGTCGGCGGTAAGCCGTGAAGAGCTTTATGTTGATGTGGCAAAAGGCGCGGAACTTGATCGCTCTTATATGCTACTTGTTGTTTTCTCAACTGTTGTGGCGGCAATCGGGTTGCTTGAAAATAACGTTGCCGTTGTGATCGGAGCGATGGTAATTGCGCCATTATTGGGCCCAAACCTTGCATTTGCTTTGGCAACTGTTTTAGCGGATGTGCCTTTGATGAAGAAAGCATCTAAAACAACGTTGATTGGTTTGAGTACGTCGATTGGTTTGGCTTTCTTATTGGGGGTTTTTTGGACAGGGCCTGTTGAACAAAGTCATGAATTTATGAGCCGTACAGATGTTGGGTTCTCAAGTATTGTGTTGGCGATTGCTTCTGGGGCGGCAGCGGTTCTTGCCCTTGTCACAGGCGTATCTTCTGCCCTCGTGGGGGTTATGGTTGCGGTGGCATTGTTACCACCTGCTGTTGTGTTTGGTGTTTCTTTGGGGGGATGGAATTTATCTTATGCTTTTGGAGCTTTCCTTCTTTTGGCCGCTAACATTGTTTGTGTAAATTTATCCGCTATCTGGGTCTTTATTTATAGAGGTGTTCAACCAAGAACATGGCAAGATAAAAAACAAGCAAAAGCGATTTCTAATCGTTATTTAACCATCTGGTTAACAGCGTTGGGGATTGTTGTTCTTGCATTGATTGCAAAATCTTATTTCTAAGGGTATAGTTTTTCTTATCAGGGAGAAAAACAATGATTAAAGAAAAGACTCAAAGGCATCAAGAGCCACAAAAACGCGCGGATTTAACCCATATTAATAGCCTCAGATTGATGAATACATGGTTTCGCTCTATTAGACGATCGGACCCTAAAGTTATAGCAGATCTGTATAGTGCGGATTCAGAGTTAAAAGGCGATTTTCACAAAGCGGTTGTCAAAGGGCATACTAATGTTTTTGATTTCTATCAGGATTTGTATGCACAGGCACTAGATCAAACACTTTATGTGAATATTCATGCTGTCTATGAAAATCCAAATGGCAAAGGGTTTATGGGGAGTTATGTGTTGATCTACAGAGATCATGACGGTGAAATAAATGTGATCCCAATTGATTTTGAAATGGAGATGGATGAGACAGGGCGTAAGATTAAATATCACAAAGCCAGTATCGATCACGACTCTCCTGTTTTAAAGTAAGTGTCTTTTTTATATCTAAGATTGATTTTTGTTGCTTTTTGAGGTAGATCAAAAGGAATGAAAACAGCAATTATTATTCCAGCGCGCTATGCATCAACCAGACTTCCAGGTAAGCCACTTGCTCCTATTAAAGGGAAGGCAATGCTTCAGCGTGTCGTTGAAATTGCAACCTCCGTTGATGGGGTAGATGAGGTGTGTGTTGCTGTCGATGATGCGCGTATAGAAGATTTTGCAAAATCTTTAGGCGTTACCGTTATTATGACGGACCCTGAAATTCCAAATGGAACAGAGCGCTGTTTGGCCGCAGCTGAAAAAATGGAACATACTCCTGATTTGATTATGAATTTGCAAGGAGATGCGCCTTTAACACCACCTCACGTGATTAAAGCTTTATTAGAGTCGATGAAAGAAAATTCGGACTGGGATATCGGAACACCTGCTGTTGAGCTCAATTATGAAGAAAGAGCGCGTTTTATTGAGTCAAAAAAAATTACGCCCCACACAGGAACAACTGTTGTGTTTGATCCTGATTATAAAGCCTTATATTTTTCAAAAAATGTGATTCCAGCTATTCGTAAAGAGGGCGCAGCAGATGCCCCTTCACATACATTTCGCCATGTTGGCTTATATGCTTATAGGCTTGATGCTTTGCGCCGCTACGTGTCTTTGCCAGAGAGTACGCTAGAGAATTTAGAAAAGTTAGAACAATTGCGTGCCCTTGAAAATGGCATGGCTATTCATATTGTACCTGTTGATTATCAGGGGCGAGAGCATTTAGGTGTTGATAGCCCAGAAGACTTAGAGCGCGCAGAAGCAATCATTGAGCGCTATGGAGAGCTATTGTAATGCGTTTGTTTTTATGTCGTCACGGAAATACGTTTAATCCAGGTGATGAATCTGTATGGACGGGATCGACAAATGACTTACCGCTTGTTGAAAAAGGTGAACAGCAAGCCCATGATGTAGCGACTTGGTTGCGCCAAGACCCTGATGCTCTTTCATTTACCCCCTCTGTTATATATGCAAGTCATTTGCAGCGTGTTAAACGCTTTGCCGATCTTATAAAAGAAGATAATGGATATGACGCATCAATTCATCATGATGAATGTTTAAATGAAATAGATTATGGGTCTTGGACAGGGATTAGTGATCAGGCGGTTGAGGAAATATATGGACGTGCACCTATCGACCTGTGGCGTCAAAAAAGTGTGTTTCCTGCTCAGGGTCAATGGGGTGAAACACAAGACCAAGTTATAGACCGTATTAATGCTTTTGTTGAGGTGTTAAAAAGTAAGCACGAAGATGAGGATGTGTTGGTGGTTTCAAGCAATGGTATTTTACGTTATTTCTTAAATGCGTTTGACCCAGATTTGTTTAAAGCCCATATTGACGCAGAAAATTTCCAAGTAAAAACAGGACGTATGTGTTTTATCACATATAAAGAAAACAACACGGATGTTGTTTTTTGGAATAAAGATCCTAATTCATAAAATATAATCTGTTAAGGAGATATGTATCATGTATGCCGTTTTATCACCTGCTAAAACCCTTGATTTTTCACCACTTAAAGAGTCTGTGGCGCCAACAAAGCCAGCGTTGTTAAATCATACAAAAGAACTTGTTTCTGTGATGAAAGAGAAATCAGCAGAAGATATAAAGCAATTGATGCATGTAAGCGATAAGATCGCGGCGCTTAATTATGAGCGCTATCAATCATTTGACGATCAAGACAAGAAGGCGGCTCTTCTTGCATTTCAAGGTGATGTTTATAAGGGGCTCGAGGCAAGTACACTTAATAAGTCTGGCTTAGAATATGCTCAAAATCATATTGGAATTTTATCAGGGCTTTATGGTGTGTTACGTCCTTTAGATTTAATGGCACCTTATCGCTTAGAGATGGGTACATCTTTGGAAAATGAGCGTGGTAAGAATTTATATGAATTTTGGGGTGCTCTTGTTACGAAGCAAGTGAATGACTATATAAAAAACGCTTCTAGTGATGCGCTTGTTAATTTAGCTTCAAATGAGTATGGCTCTGTTTTGGTAAAAGAGGAACTCTCTGTGCCTGTTGTTGATATTGTTTTTAAAGAAATTAAGGGGAATGCTGCTCCAAAAATTATTAGCTTTTATGCGAAAAAGGCTCGTGGAACGATGGCGCGTTATATGATCGATAAA
This sequence comes from uncultured Rickettsiales bacterium, assembly GCA_950054255.1. Taxonomy (GTDB): domain Bacteria; phylum Pseudomonadota; class Alphaproteobacteria; order Micavibrionales; genus CATLOR01. Next base: position 449,844 of record CATLOR010000001.1, read on the forward strand.
GAAATTTCTTCAATTGAAGGATTACAACAGTTTGATCGTGATGGGTATTGTTATGAGCCATCTGTTTCTTCGGATAAGGAATTGGTCTTCTATCGTAAGCTTGATGTATAATTATCCTCAAAAGAGCGTTTTATTGCTATAATCTTGTGGATAAGTAGTGAGTTTTCCCCAGCGAATCAAAAAAGCGGGGATAAGTGAGAACATTTCCAGATTTGCGCTATTTTTGCCGATTCGTATCTGATACAACATCTTCATCAAGACATTTTTAAAGAAACATATATTTCCCTGTTTGGGGAAAGAGGGTCTGTTTGTGCTTAAAAATAGATAAGGGTTTCTTGCTTGAATAACTAATATTTTAAGGAGAGTATTTTATGAGTTGGACAGATGAACGCGTTGAGGTTCTGAAAAAACTATGGGTTGAAGGCAGAACAGCAAGTCAAATCGCAAGTGAACTTGGCGATGTAACAAGAAACGCGGTGATTGGTAAAGTCCACCGTTTAGGATTATCTGGCCGTCCTTCTCCGATCAAAAGAAAAACGAAAAAAGCAGAACCAAGAAAAGCAACAGCACGCAAGGCTCAAGCTAAAAAAGTAGCACCAAAACAAACAGCTGTTATTCGCCCAATTCGTCCTGTGATTACACAAGATATCGAGCCTTTAAATGGCGGTTCAAGCATGATGGAATTAAAAGAGAGAATGTGTAAATGGCCAATTGGCGATCCTAAATCTCAAGAATTCCGCTTTTGTGGTCACAAAGTAACAGAGGGCTTACCTTATTGTGAACACCATGCGATGATTGCTTATCAAGCAACAACATCTCGTCGTAAAAAAATCAACGAAGATGAGTTAGCGGCTTTATAAGAAAAGCTTAAAAATTTGAAAAATCCCCTTAAATAGAAAAAGAGATTTAAGGGGATTTTTTTTTATGTTTTTGTGCTATATTACCTCGTAACTCTAGGGGTCTATTTATTAGGAATTTCATATGTCTTTTCATCATTATTATAAATCATTAAATCAATCGACATTGATTGCGATTGTGATTGCCGTGGTTGCCATTCTATGGATCGGGTCGGGATTTTTTAAATCGAGTGAAGCTGTTCAAGAGACTAAAAAAATGTCTAAGTCAGAAAAAATGATTTCGGTTAAAAGCGAGGTTTCAAACGCACAGGCATTTACAAATGTCATTACAGTAACAGGCCGTACTTTAGCATTTCGGTCAAGTGATCTTGCGGCTGAAATTGCAGGACGTGTCACAAACACGGATGTTAAAGAAGGAAGCCTTGTCAAAAAAGGGGATATTATTTTATCACTCGCCGAAGATGATAGACGTGCTTTATATAAACAAGCGTTAGCTTCTTTGGAACAAGCCGAAATTGAATTTAATGCGTCAAAGAAATTAAAACAAAAACAATTTAATTCGGAAATTCAATTAGCAACGGCAAAAGCTAATCTAGAAGCGGCAAAAGCCGCTGTTGAACAAGCTAAAATAGACCTTGATAACACGATTATTAAAGCCCCTTATGATGGCTTGTTTGAAAGTCGTTTTGTTGAAGTTGGGGATTATGTGAAAGAAGGAACGCAAGTTGCAAGCTTTGTGGATCTTGATCCTGTGAAAATTGCGGGCTTTGTAACAGAAAAACAAATTCAACACCTCCATGTTGGTGCTCACGCTGCTGTTGAGCTTTTAGATGGGCGTAAGTTAGGTGCTGAAATTACGTATTTAGCATCATCTGCTGATGAAACGACACGGACATTTGCTATTGAGCTCGAAGCTCCTAACCCGAATATGAAAGTGATCGAGGGATTGACGGCTAAAATTCATTTAGACACAGAAACTTATCAAGCGCATAAAATATCGCCTTCTATTTTAACTTTAGATGATGAAGGGGTTGTGGGAGTAAAAACCTTAGATAGTAATAATGAAGTTCATTTTAAACCTGTTGAGATTATCTCGGATAAACAAGATGGCATGTGGGTAACTGGTTTAGATAAGCAAGAACGTCTTATAACATTAGGCCAAGAATTTGTTATTGATGGTCAAAAAGTTTCCACAGATAAATCTTAAATAAAAAAGGAATATCATTGATGTCATTAATTGATGCTGCTTTTGATAGAACCAGAACAACTTTTATGGTGTTGATCCTTCTTTTTATAATGGGGGCAACTGCTTATATTACTATCCCAAAAGAGTCTGACCCTGATATTAATGTTCCTATTATTTATGTATCTATGACATTGGAAGGAATCTCTCCTAGTGATGCTCAAAGACTTCTTTTGAAGCCCATGGAAAAAGAATTAAGTGCCATTGAAGGTATGAAAGAAATGCGCTCAACGGGCTTTTTGGGGGGCGGGAATGTTCTTTTAGAATTTGACGCTGGCTTTGACTCTGATGCGGCTTTAGATGATGTACGTGAGGCGGTTGATAAAGCAAAGTCAGAGCTTCCAGATAGTGCGGATGAACCCAAAGTTGAAGAAGTGAATTTCAGTTTATTTCCTGTGCTTGTTGTGACTTTGTCTGGAGATATACCAGAACGTACATTATTAAAACTCGCTCGTGATTTACAAGATAGGGTTGAAGGATTGTCCCCTATTTTAGAAGCCCCAATAGCAGGAGATCGTGAAGAACAAGTTGAGATTTTAATTGACCCATTCTTAATCGAAAGTTATGGCCTGCAAGCAGGCACGCTTATTGATTTCTTTTCACGTAGTAACCGTCTTGTTGCCGCCGGTAATATGGATACAGGGTTAGGGAGTTTTGATGTCAAATTACCAGGTCTTTTTGAAACTGTTGAAGATATCATGGAGATGCCATTAAAAGTTCAAGATGACTCTGTTGTGTTGTTCAAAGATTTAGCAGAAATTCGCAGAACTTATAAAGACCCAGAAAGTTTTGCTTACTTTGATGGTAAAAAAGCGTTGGCCTTAGAAGTTGTAAAAAGAACAGGTGAAAATGTGATTGATACAATTGCTTTGGTAAAAGAAGAGGTTGAAAAAGAGCGCGCTTTTTGGCCAGAAGGTGTTGAGGTAAGTTATTCTCAAGATCGATCAAAGCAAATCAAAGACATGCTTAAAGATTTACAAAATAATATCCTAAGCGCGATCTTGCTTGTGATGATTGTGTGTGTGGCGGCGGTTGGTTTACGTGCAGCAGGTTTGGTTGGTATTGCGATCCCTGGTTCTTTTTTAATGGGAATCTTAGTTATTTTCTCAATGGGGCTAACGGTGAATGTGGTTGTTCTTTTCGCCCTTATTTTATCGGTCGGTATGCTCGTTGATGGGGCGATTGTTGTTACCGAATATGCTGATCGTGAGATGATGGAAGGGAAGTCCCCGAGCTATTCTTATAAAATTGCAGCAAAGCGTATGGCTTGGCCTATTATTGCATCAACGGCTACAACATTAGCGGCCTTTCTGCCGCTTCTATTCTGGCCAGGAATTGTGGGTGAATTTATGTATTATTTGCCCCTGACATTGATTTCGACCTTGAGTGCGTCTTTGTTAATGGCACTTGTATTCTTGCCAACAATTGGTGCTTTTATCGGGAAACCGCCGAGTGGAGATTTCGTTGCACCGAGCGAGGATTTATCAATTGATGAATTGCTCAAGAAAAAAGGATGGAGCGGGCGTTATTTAAGATTTTTAAATTTTGCACTTGGCCATTCAGGCAAAGTCTTAGCGATGGCTGTTGCGCTTTTAATTGGAATTCAAGTTCTTTATGGAGCGATTGGGAAAGGCGTTGAATTTTTCCCAGATACTGAGCCTGAAGTTGCCTCAGTTCTTGTGCATGCGCGTGGTAATTTATCTATTCATGAAAAAGACGAGATCATGTTAGCTGTTGAAAGCTCTATTACTGATATTGCAGGCATCAAACATATTTACACTAGAACGGGTAAGGCGCTTTCATCGGGGAGTGATTTAGCAGAAGATGTGATCGGTCAAGTTCAATTAGAATTTACAGATTGGGATACACGTGAGAAAGCAGATCTTATTTTGAAGAAAGTGCGTGAACGCACAAGTTCTTTTGCGGGAACACATGTTGAAATTCGCAAAGAAGAAGGCGGCCCGAAATCAGGTAAAGCGGTTCAGGTGCAACTCCGCTCTCGTAATGCACAATCATTGGATGAGGCAGCGGACAAAGTTCTTATTGCTTTGGATAAAGTCGGTGGTTTTATTGACATTGAAGATGATCGTCCAATGCCAGGGATTGAGTGGAAGATTGACGTTGATCGCGCTCAGGCAGCTAAATTTGGATTGGAAACAAGTTCTATTGGGAATGCAATCCGTGTCGTGACAAATGGCTTGAAAGCATCAGAATATCGCCCTGATGATGGTGATGATGAAATTGATGTTGTGATCCGTCATGGTAAAGAATATAGATCCTTAGACCAGTTAGATTTAATAAAAATAGAAACAGAGGCAGGTTCTATTCCTGTTTCCAATTTTGTGACGCGTTCTCCACAACCGCGTGTTGGTATTATCCACCGTGTTGACCAACAACAATCTATTAAGGTGCAAGCGGACCTTCCTCCTTTGGTGAATATCACAGATAAAATAAGTGCCTTAGAAGAGGTTTTTCAAACATTAGAAATGCCAGCAGATGTCCGCATCCAGTTTATTGGTGATAATGAAAAACAAGAAGAGTCACAAGCGTTCTTAATGAAGGCGTTCTTTGTTGCTCTTTTTATTATGGCGATCATACTTGTTACGCAATTTAACAGTTTTTATAGTGCGTTCTTAATCTTATCGGCTGTGATTATGTCGACAATCGGTGTCTTTATTGGGCTTATTATATTGGGGCAACCTTTTGGGATTGTCATGAGTGGTGTTGGTGTGATTGCGCTTGCTGGTATCGTTGTGAACAACAATATTGTTTTGATTGATACATATGATTATCTGATGAAACAAGATGGTATGGACGTTAAGCGTGCTATTTTGCTGACAGGATATCAACGGTTGCGCCCTGTAATGTTGACAACTGTGACGACTGTTTTAGGACTTCTTCCTATGGTGACGCAAGTTAATATAGACTTTATTACACGTGAAATTTCAGTCGGTGCGCCTTCAACACAATGGTGGGTTGGGCTTTCAACTGCAATTGTATTTGGCTTATTGTTTTCAACCATGCTAACTTTAATTGTGACACCCGCTGCTTTGATGATTAAGAAAGAAGCAAAAGAATTTTCTAAAAAAATCAAAGCAACGATATCACATGTGGTTAGACGTACATATGGGAGATTAAGAACGCATGGTTGATTTACTTTGGTTGCAAGATTACCCAGCAGGGATTGATTGGTATAAAGAGATCCCTGAAAAGCCTGTTTATAAAATATTTGATGAAGCTGTTGAAGATTTCGCAGATCATTACGCTTTTAATTTTTTAGGCAAGCGTTATAAATATAGCGAGATGGCAACGCAGATAGAAAAATTAGCTGTGGCTCTCCAGAAAAAAGGAATTGGTAAAGGCGATAAAATAGGCCTCTTTTTACCCAACTCTCCTTACTATTATGTTTCTTATTATGCGATCTTAAAAACTGGCGCTACGGTTGTTAATTTTAATCCGCTATATGCGAAAAGTGAGCTTGAATATCAGATTAAAGATAGTGATACAAAGATGATGATCACACTCGATCTGGCTTTGCTCTATGATAAAGTTTTGGGCTGTTTGGAGACAACACCTTTAGAACATATTCTTGTGTGTAAGATGGCAGATATTTTGCCTTTTCCAAAAAACTTTTTATTTCCTTTTGTAAAGAAGAAAGAGCTCGCTGATTTAAAACGCGATGATCGTCATGCTTTTTGGAATGATTTTTTGATGAGCGCAGGAGATGAGGCTTTAAAAGCAGTTGAAATTGACCCGAAAGAGGATGTCGCAATCTTACAATATACTGGTGGTACAACAGGTGTTCCCAAAGGGGCTATGTTGACGCATTATAATGTGTATGCAAATACATTACAGTCAAAAGCATGGTTTAAATCAGTACGTTTAGGTGAAGAAAAAATGTTAGGGGTTTTACCATTTTTTCATGTTTTTGCGATGATTGTTGTGTTGAATTTAGGGGTTCATTCAGGGATGGAAATTATCGCAGTACCCCGTTTCGATTTGAATGATGTATTAGATATTATCAAGAAAAGGAAGCCTACCTTGTTTCCAGCGGTGCCGGCAATTTATACAAGCATTGTGCATCATAAAGAAATTAAGAATTATGATCTTTCATCTATTCGTTATTGTATCTCAGGAGGAGCTCCGCTTCCTGTTGAAATTAAAAAAACTTTTGAAGAGATCACAGGCTGTCAATTAGCAGAAGGCTATGGCTTAACAGAAAGCTCTCCTGTAGCGGTTTGTAATCCATTAGAGGGGCTTAATAAAGCGGGATCAATTGGGTTACCACTTCCGCAAACATATATTGATATTATCTCCACAGAAACAGGACAAGAAATGCCTCAAGGTGAAGCGGGTGAAATATGTATTCGTGGGCCTCAGGTGATGAAAGGCTATTATAAGCGTATTGAGGCAACTGATGATGTTTTAAAAGACGGTCGTCTTCACACCGGCGATATTGGGTATATGGATGAACAAGGCTATGTCTTTATTATTGACCGTATTAAAGATTTGATCATCACAAATGGCTATAATGTGTATCCACGTCAAGTTGAAGATGCTTTGTATAAAAATGAGGCTGTTGAAGAATGTATTGTGGCAGGGCTTCCAGATTCTAAACGTGGTGAAATTGTCAAAGCTTGGATCAAGGTAAAAGAGGGACACAGTTTAACCGAGGAAGGCGTGAAGACGTTTTTGAAAAATCATATCTCAGCCTATGAGATGCCGCGTAAAATAGAGTTTAGACGCGACCCTTTACCAAAGACAATGATTGGTAAATTGTCACGTAAAGAGATCGTTGCCCAAGAATTAAAAAGTTAAATCATCCCATCATTGATGTAAAAGATATTGTGATTTTTTGTTTGTTGGATTGACCTTGTTCGAGCTTTTGTGCTTGTTCTTGTGCAGACTTATTAAAGCTCGATGCTAAAATACTTTCGCCCCATTGATGTGATGTTTTTGTATTGTAAGAAAGATCAATTGGATCATAGTAGATTGAAGGTGTTGTATTTTCTAACCCTCTTTCTTTCAGATCTTCTAATGTTGTTTTGCCATCAGCAATTTCTTGGACAATGTCTGGATTATTCAATAAATCATCAAGAAGAACGCGTGTTAACATAGGATGATACGCATCCTCATCGAGTGCATTCTCAAAATTAAATGTTTGGCTTCTGAGATGATTGGCATACACATAGGCCATTTTATAATCTTTGTTATCATTTGAGTTTTGATAATGAATAAGGGCTCTTGCCATGCTTTGTTCGAGCGTTATATCTAAGGGTTCAAAATCGCGTACTTCATCTGTGTGTCCATGAATGTAATCGTATCCTGCTACAAGGCGTCTAATTTTATTTGAAACGTCTGTTCGTTCTCTAAAATAGTGCATTGTATTTTCGATTTGATCGCTACGCGTATCTCCTTCTACACCTCTAATTGTATTGCGGATAGCTTCATCATGGAGTGAACGCGAGATATAAGCATCATCTGAGAAATCAGAGGCATTTATTATTGTGTGTGCTTCTGAAAGTGCCTCTTTCCAACCAGTTATTTTGGTTTGATCATAAGAGGTTTCAGCTTCTCTTTGTTGCACTTGTAACAGCAAGTCACCCGTATCATAATAAGCCGTACCTCCCAGGGCATTTATATCTCTTGTTGCGATACTATGATGTTGTATGTGTGAATCTGAGCCGTTTATTTCTAGCATAGAATGTGCAAACACATCGGCAAAGGCCTCTGTTGTTCTTCTAAATGTTTCCTTTTCAAGCGCGCTAATATTCATATAGTCTGGTGTAACACGACCACTATCTAAACAATGCCCGACTTCATGTAAAAGCGTGTTCATTAGATCTTCAGGGCTACGGCTTGTATCAACGACACTGGCAATACAAACAGTCTCTCCTTCATCATTGTAGTAAGGATATGCTTTACCTTGTATGCCATATTCTTCTGCATGCTTATTAACAAAATCTAAATGTTCTTCAAATGGATTGTCTGAGGTAAGGTCTAGCTCTTTTTCAATGCGTCTAACTTCACTATTTGTACTTTTAAAAGGATCTAAAATAGTGATTTTACCTTTTGTTTCAGGCATTGCTTCGTGAAGTGATGCTTCGACATTTTTTATAACACCTTGGAAAGGGTTTGTGACTTCTGCTTTATGAGTACGTTGGTGATGGAAATCCCGAGGGCCTGCGACGGCTTGATTAAAAGCCCCTGAGAATAAATTAAGTGCAACAGCACCAAGGCATAAAAGGGCGCGTTTTCTTTGTTTATTTGCGTTTTCTTTTCTAGAGTTTGTGGTTTCAAGGCGGTACCCAGCCCCGCAGTGACCTCGCAATTCTTGTTTTAAATCTGTCTTAGAAAAATGCGGCAAATAATCACCTTTTAATTACATGTATTGATATCAGGAATGTGTAGAGAAATAGGCTCACCATGATCGTCAAGCTCAAAAATTTTTAAGACTCTTGAGATAAAAAGACTTTTTATGGCCATGTTGCCAAGTCTAAAAGGGTGTTCATCCGTGTTATCAGATAAATAAACCATGTCTTCTTTCAAATAGTAAGAAGAAATAGGATGTTTGAAATGTAACTCATCTTTATGAAGAAGAAGTGCCACTTCATGTTTGTTATTAATAACAGCTGATGTAATATCCCCTTGTTCCATAAAGAGATTATGTCAAAAAACTATTTAATAAGAGTTAATATCAAGATTAAAGTGCGGCGCGGGCATTTAAGGCCATGGTGATTGTGCCATCATCCATATAATCAAGCTCGCCCCCAACAGGCATACCGTGCGCAAGTTTTGTGACATGAACGTCAAAAGAGTCTAACTTATCAGCCAAATAATGCGCTGTCGTTTGCCCATCAACCGTTGCTTTGAGTGCTATAATTACTTCTGAAATAGATCCCGTTGATACTTTTGTAAGTAAAGAGTCTATTTTTAAGTCTTCTGGGCGAACACCATCTAGAGCGGAAAGTGTGCCTCCTAAAATGTGATAAACACCTTTAAAAGCGCCTGTACGTTCCATTGCCCAAAGATCGCCCAATGTTTCAATGACACAAATTTGAGTGTGACGCCGTGTTGTATCATCACAGATTGAACAAGGTGAACAGGTATCTAAATTGCCACATGAGCCACATTCAATCACAGTTTCTTTAGTTGTTTGTAATTGACTGATCAAAGACTCAAGGTAGGTTTCTTTGTTTTGTAACATATATAAAACAGCACGTTTAGCAGAACGCTGTCCTAATCCAGGCAAACGGCTTACTGTTTTAATGAGTTTATCAATGTCTTTATTCTGCATAGGTTTATAGTTTATGATTCTGTATATAATCGCAATAGAGACGGGTATCTTCTAATCCGATTGTTTTTAATAGATCAATGGTTTTGAAAGCCATATCAGGAGATCCGGCGATATAAATATCGCAGTCACTTAGAGTATTGAAATCCTCAATTACAGCGCCAGCCGTTGTTTTATGTGCGCTGATCGTTGTTGTTAACGCGCTGTTTTCAAAATCAGCTAAAAGTGTTTCTAGGGCTTCTTTGTGATAAAAATCGTCTTCAGATTTACACTCCCAATAAAAAGCAATTGGCCTCTTTGTTTGGTTTGTGTGATGTAGGGATTTTAAGATCGCATAAAAAGGTGCAAAACCAACCCCGCCTGCTATAAAAATAAGAGGATCTTGAGAGCTGTTATAGCACATATTGCCTTGCGCTGGTTTAATCATATATGTTTTTTCTGACGATGCCCCTGCAATAATGAGCTGGTGTGACAGGCTTTTTGGGTTATCGTTTTTTTTGATATGAAAGACAAGCTCATCTTCATGAGGGGCGCTCGCGATTGAGAAAGGACGAAAAAGGCTGTCATCTATTGTTCCTAATTCACAATATTGACCCGCTTGATAAGTAAACCCAACAGGTTTTTCAAAAACACACTCATAATAAAGAGGGGAGAGTTGTGTAATGCGTTTTAAATGTGTTTTATAAACAGAAGTCATGATCTATATCTTTTAATTATTATAAGTCTTTAACGTATAAAAGCCTCGCTTAGAATGTCAAGCAAGGCTTTTATTTTTGCGTTTGTTTTTTTACTTTAATTTATGCAGGCGCCGCCTTTGTATCTTTTTTAGGCTGTTGTGGTGTAGCCTGATCTGATCCAGCAGGTATTGTGATTGGTTTAATACGATCATTATGTGCTTTTCTCTGTTCCGGATTAGGATGAGATGATTTATAGCCAATTTTTGTGGCTAATGTATCTAGCCCTTGGTTTAGTCCAACTACATCTAGCTTATTGTCTTTAAAATAAGCCATCTTAAAAGCACTCATATGCGTTCGATATTCATCTTTATTATCTTTAACAGCTTGTGATGCACTAATATCGTGCATCTTTTCAAGTGCTTCAGAAGCCGTTTTTCTTTGCTTATTGTAAAAATCAATTTTGGCTTCAATATCGCCTTTAAGTTCTTGCATTTCAGGCGTGATATTATTACCCGCACCATTTTCCAGTTCTTCAACATTGGTCTTTAATTCGTCGATTTCGCTATTGAGTGCCTCTAATTGTGCGTTCATAGCCTGCTCTAGCTGGTTCATGTCTTGTTCATGTTCAGCGTCGCTAATCTCACGAATAGCCATCTCAGCCGAAGGAGATTGATCGGGCTTTTCGAAATCAAGCATTTGCAAAATTGTATCCGTAACATTTGGATTAGAAAGTTTAAAACCCGTAACGGACGCACCCATTGTGGGTGTGATATGCGTATCGTAGTTTCTGATGATTTCAACCATATTTTGAGCATATTCTTCTACGCTCATATCGCCATTTTGGACAGCTTCTTTAAGGTCTTTATAGCTCAGCCCTGCTTCTGTAACAGCGCGCGGGTCTTGTTCAATGAGGGCTGCCGCCATCATTGTTTTTTGCTGTGATGATCCTTTTAATTTAATATTATCCCAGCCTTGTGCGATAATTTCAGAGGCAATAACACTTGCCGCCGTTGTTGTCATTTGTTCACCATGGAATTTGATTTTTTTACCTGTATTAATCACATGGCCTGATTGATCGGCTAGGATCAGGTGCATGTTCTTACCTTTTACTGCGACATCAGCCACTTTCCCTAAAACATCTGGGTTAAAGGCACCAGGCATATTAAAGAATTTATGAAAGCCATTAATCTCATGAGCAAGCTGTTTTTGCTTTTTGAGTTTGTTTTCTTCGGCTTCGCGTTCTTTCGCGGTTAAGGCTTGTTCGATTGACTTTCTGTTGCGTTCTTCAACAGCGCGATCAATTTTATCACGCTCTTCTTGGGCGAATTGTTCTTGTTGTTGTTTTAATTTCTTTTCAAATTCTTCCTCGGAAAGATCATCTGAAGGATGCGGAGCAGGTGCTTCAGGCGCATTGGCATTTTCCGCGCTAATCTCTGTTTGAGTATCTGCTTGATCTATTGGCGTTTCAGCAGTTGTTTCTGGCGCTTGAGTTAGGTCTTCATCTTTTTTAACATCATCACTCATGACTGTTTATCCCCTTTAAATACGTATATTTATGAAAATAATATAGGCTAAATATTAACAAAGAGTCAATAAAAGATCAATCTTTGCTTACTCATCTGCTAACGAAACAAGACTGGTGTTGCCTCCTGCTGCTGTTGTGTTAATTGTGAGGGTTCTCTCAGTTGCAAAACGGTACAGATATGTTGGCCCGCCAGCTTTTGGCCCTGTGCCAGATAATCCTTCTCCACCAAAGGGTTGTACACCGACAACAGCGCCAGTCATACCACGGTTCACATAGGTGTTTCCTACATGAATGTGATCTGCGATGTCATGATAAGCAAAATCAATACGGGTATGAATACCAAGAGTTAAACCAAAGCCTGTGCTATTAATATCAGCAATCACTTGTTTGAGATCATCCCCTTTATAGCGAATAATATGAAGGACAGGTCCAAACACTTCTTCTGTTAATGGGGAGATATCTTTGAGTTCAAATAAGTGAGGCGCACAGAAACTTCCCTCAATAGGTGCTTCTAATGCGTGAAGTAAGGTGGCTTCTTGTTTCATGCGCGCAATATGGTTTTGTAAAGAGTTAAGTGCTTTTTCATCAATCACAGGGCCAATATCGGTCGCATAATTTTCCGGTTTATCAACACAGAGGCACTCCATTGCTTCTTTAAGCATAGGAATAATTGTATCTGCGATCTCTTCTTGTAAATATAAGACGCGTAGTGCAGAACAGCGCTGTCCTGCTGAATAAAAAGAAGATTGTAATACAGCATCAACAACTTGTTCTGGCAGTGCTGTATTATCAACAATCATGGCATTTTGACCGCCAGTTTCGGCAATTAAAGGAATAATAGCCCCATCACGCGCGGCAATTTCACGTTGAAGGCGTTTGCCAACAGCTGTAGAGCCTGTAAAACAAAATCCATTCACGCGCTCATCAGTTGTTAATACAGGACCAACCATAGAACCTTTCCCAAGTAAAAGCTGTAAAACGCTTTTAGGAATCCCTGCTTCATGCATGAGTTGCACGGCGCGAAAAGCGACTAGACTTGTTTGTTCAGCAGGCTTTGCCAAAACACAATTACCAGCCATGAGGGCAGCGACAACTTGTCCTGTAAAAATAGCAAGCGGGAAATTCCAAGGGCTAATACAAGCAAAAACGCCGCGCCCATGATAGCTTAGCAAATTATCTTCGCCTGTTGGGCTGGGGAGTTTGATAGGCTCATTAAAAATAGCCTCACCTTGATTGGCATAGTAATAACAAAAATCAATCGCTTCGCGAATTTCATCAACACAGTCTTTATAAGTTTTACCCGCCTCAAATAAACAAAGTGCAATTAATTCATCACGGTTTTCTTCGAAAAGAGCGGCAATTTTTCTTAAGAGGGTAGCGCGCTCTGTTGCAGGTATATGCGACCAGTCATTAAAACTGTCAGTTGCTGTTTCAATAGCGGTTTTAATTGTTTCTTTCCCACATAAGGTTAACGTCCCTAAAGAATGAGAAGGGTCAGCGGGATTAGAGATAGCGTGTGTTTCATCCTCATCGGCGATATTTTTGGCACAAAGTGAATGCGCTTTATAATGTTTCTTTTTAAATTTTGCGACAGCATTTGTTAATCGTGTCAAATGTGTTTCCTCTTCTAAATCATATCCTTTTGAATTCTCTCGTGTTGGTAAATATAAATTTGCGGGTAAGGGAATTTTTGTGTGAGGAATAGAATTATAACCCTTAATAATCTTTTCAGGGGGAGTAATGAGATCATCAATAGGCGTGTTCTCATCCGTAATTTGATAGACAAAAGAAGAATTCGCCCCATTTTCTAACATACGACGGACTAAATAAGGAAGTAGATCTTTATGTGTGCCAACAGGCGCATAAATACGAGAGGCACATTTATAATGATCGAAAATTGCATGATAAAGCGGTTCGCCCATACCATGTAATCTTTGAAACTCAAAAGAGCTCTCTTTATCTTGTTTGACAAGATATAAAATAGTGGCGGCTGTATAGGCATTATGTGTGGCGAGCTGTGTGTAAAAATGCTGAGTGTTTTTTAACAATTTTATCGCACAAGCATTATAAGAAAGATCCGTTAAGCTTTTGCGCGTGAAAACAGGGTAGGCGCTTTCTCCTTCAACCTGTGCTTTTTTAATTTCACTATCCCAATAAGCGCCTTTCACCAATCGCACAGAGATTTTTTTACCAGCTTGTTGTGACAGCTCTTTTAAATAATCAATCACATAGAAAGCCCGCTTTTGATAGGCTTGCAGAGCCAAACCAAACCCTTCCCAGCCTTGTAAATCAGGGTCTAGGAAAACGGTTTTTATGATCTCTAATGAAAGATCAAGGCGTTCTGTTTCTTCGGCATCAACGGTTAATCCAATATTATAGGTTTTACATTTGAGAGCGAGTTCTTTTAAAACAGCACTTAATTCTTTGACGCATGTTTCTTTTTTCAGATATTCATAGCGTGGATGAAGGGCAGACAGTTTGATTGAAATGCCAGAGCGTGTATAAGGTGTTCCCTCTGGTTGTGTTTTTGCAGCTGCTTTCCCAATGGTGTCAATCGCCTCAGAATAGGTTTTTAGATAACGCTTAGCATCATGCCAATTGCGTGCGCCTTCACCTAACATATCAAAAGAATAACGAAAGCCTTTTGATTCCATATCAGTGCCTCTTTTTAAGGCTTCTTCAATCGTTTGTCCCATGACAAATTGTTGACCTAATATCTTCATGGCTTGAAGCATGGCTTGGCGAATGACGGGTTCGCCCATCCGTTTGACCATCTTGCCCAGTATGTTTTTGCTAGATTCTCCCATGACGCCTTTTTTGTCATCGACAATTTTTCCAGAGAGCATCAAGGCCCAACTTGACAGGCTTAAGAATAAATCATGGGCTTCTTCGCTTGTATTATCCCAATCAGCGCTGGTGAGTTTATCTTTGATCAGATCATTTGCTGTTTTTGAATCGGGGACGCGCAAAAGAGCTTCGGCCAAACACATAAGAGCGATCCCCTCTTTTGTGGTTAGACGAAATTCATTTAAGAAATTTTCAATCGTAACAGTTTTGCGTGGAGCAGCGCGCACTTGTGTGATAAGGGTGCGAGCCGTATCTTGAATAGAGCCGTAATTGAGAGAATGAGACTCCACATAGCTAAGTAAATCTTCAACAGCTTGTGTTTCATCCATACGATATGCTTTGATAAGAGCATCTTTTTGTAAAGCGACCATTCATATCCTCCCTATAAAACGATGTTTGATCTTACAAGGGCATTGGATGTGATGTTTTAATGAGCCTCAGCCCAATTATCTCCAATTCCTGCATCGACCTTTAATGGTAGAGATAAGTCTACGACATTTTCCATGATCTCACAAAGTCTTTCGACAGTCTGCTCAAGGTCTTTTTCATGAATTTCAAAGACGAGTTCATCATGAACTTGGAGTAGCATTTTAGCGGGGAGATGTTCGTCACGGATAGCGCGGTCAATTTTGATCATCGCTTTTTTAATAATATCAGCGGCTGTGCCTTGAAGTGGGGCGTTAATCGCCTGCCGCTCTGCAAATCCTCTGACAGAGAAATTTTTATCATTGATACCATTAATATAGCATTTGCGTCCCATTAATGTTTCAACATATCCATGCTTTTTTGCAAAATCTTTATGACCTTGCATAAAGGCATCTAATTCAGGAAAGCGTGCTAAATAGCGCTTAATATATTCATTCGCTTCTCCTGGCTCTGTCCCTAATTGTTTAGCGAGCCCAAAGCCACTAATACCGTAAATAATACCAAAATTAACAGCTTTTGCTTTGCGGCGCATATCAGAATCGACTTGATCTAAAGGCACATCAAAGACTTGAGAGGCTGTGAGGGCGTGAATATCTTGATCATGTATGAATGCATTTTTAAGCGCTTTGATATCAGCCATTTCAGCAGCCAAGCGGAGTTCAATTTGTGAATAGTCAATGGCAACAATCTTATGATCCTTTTCAGCAATAAAAGCCGTTCTGATTTTTTTACCATCTTCACTTTTGATCGGAATATTTTGTAAGTTTGGATCGGATGATGATAGACGTCCCGTATTGGTAACCGCCATCGAGAAAGAGGTATGAATACGTCCCGTTTCAGGATTGATTTGCTCTTGCAGAGCATCAGTGTAAGTGCTTTTTAATTTTGCAAGGGCGCGGTAATCAAGCACATGTCTTATGATTTTATGCTCTTCTGCAAGAGGTTCTAGAATATTTTGAGCGGTGGACCAAACACCTGTTTTACTTTTCTTACCACCTTGGATGGCTAAGTTATCAAAAAGAACTTCTCCTAATTGTTTCGGAGAGGCAACATTAAAGCTTGTTCCAGCAAGATCATAAATTTCATGCTCTAGCCGTTCAAGTGCGGTGGCAAATTCACTACTCATTTGTTTAAGGATAACAGGATCGATTTTAATGCCTGTAAGCTCCATATTTGCAATAACAGGAATAAGCGGGCGCTCACATGTTTCATAGATTGTTGCCATCTTGTCTTCTGCTAAACGAGGCTTAAAAATTGTATGAAGGCGATAGGTCATATCGGCATCCTCGGCAGCATAATCAATGGCTGTGTCAATGTCGATTTCATCAAATGTTTTTTGATTTTTTCCTGTGCCAGCAATCTCTTTGAAGGAAATGTTTGTATGTCCTAAGAATGTTTCGCTTAATTCATCTAGGCCATGGCCGTGATTTGTACCATCCACGACATAAGAGAGCAACATTGTGTCATCAACAGGTGTCGGTGTAATGCCATGCTTCATAAAAAGCTGCATATCATATTTCATGTTATGTGCGATCTTTAAAACACTTTCATCTTCTAAGAGTGGTTTTAAAAGCTCTAACGCTTGTTTTAATGGAATTTGTTGTCGTTCTTTTTTCGTGTCTTCTTGCTTTGGCTCGTCAAAGTTAAATCCTGTTTCAACATCCGCTTTTTTATGACCGAGTGGAATATAACAAGCCTTTCCTACTGTGGTTGCCATGGAAATACCAACAAGTGTTGCTTTTGCGGGGGTTAAGCTTGTTGTTTCTGTATCAATGGCAATGATTCCTGCTTCATAAGCATCTTGAATCCATTTTTTTAGCTGTTCTGTGGTTTCAATACATTCATAGGGCTGTGTTGTTGGCGCTGTTGTTGCTTGCTCAAGGAAATCAGCGCGCCCCATAGCATGGGTTTTTAGTTGGGATTCAATGCGTGCCATCGTTGATCTAAAACCATGGCGTGATAAAAATCCAATAAGCGTTTTAGGGTCTGGCTCATGCAGGGTTAAATCTTCTAAACTTACTGGTACAGGAACATGTTGATCAAGGGCAACGAGTTTCTTAGACATTAAGGCGTCTTCTTTATGATTGATCAGATTCTCACGGCGTTTATTTTGTTTAATTTCACCAGCGCGCTCTAATAATGTTTCAAGATCGCCATATTCAGTGATTAATTGAGCTGCTGTTTTGACACCTATACCAGGGACACCCGGAATATTATCAACAGAGTCACCAGCTAAAGATTGCACATCAATGACTTTTTCTGGGGGTACACCAAATTTTTCAAGGACTTCGTCATAGCCAATATTTCTATTCTTCATGGCGTCAAACATTGTGACACTCTCATTAACGAGTTGCATAAGGTCTTTGTCTGATGAAACGATAATGGCTGTGCGCCCAGATTCTCTGGCAAGGCGGGCATAAGTTGCGATTAAATCATCAGCCTCATAGCCATCGAGCTCAATGCAAGGTAGATTGAAAGCTTGGACCGCTTCTCTAATGAGAGGGAATTGTGGGATTAAATCTTCAGGTGTTTCTCCGCGATTTGCTTTATAATCAGCATAAATTTCATTTCGAAAATTTTCGCGCGCAGCATCAAAAATAACAGCAACAGAATGAGCGCTATGATCTGCTAAAAGTTTTGTTAGCATATTTGTAAATCCTAAAACGGCATTGACAGGAACACCTTCAGGATTGGTCAGAGGGGGAAGTGCGTGAAAGGCTCGAAAAATAAATCCAGAGCCATCAATTAAATACAGAGGTTCTTTTTTTAATGCTTCTTGTTGTTTTGCCGCAGCGTTCATAGAGGGTTTTCCTTATAAATATGTGTGATTTGGCATAGCTTACCTTGTTTGCTGGCGAAGCTCAAATGAAAGAATTAGGACTCTATTTGAATAAAATCCAATCTTTTCTTAAAAAATGATTTACATAATTATGAGATACTAGAATAGTATTCTATGAATACGTAATTTTTTTATGTGTCATATATAACCTTACAACAAAGGAGTGTTTATTATATCGCTGGAGATTTTTCTTTAAGATGTGTGGCTTATGGACCTATCTATCTTAGAAACCCCGCAACTTCGACTATATCCTCATATAAGCTACTAAGGTGAATGGGGAGCACATGTCTTTATTCTTTAGCGAGATCCCGCTGGTTCTGTCCGGAAACGAACCAGCGGTTTCCTTTTGGGGAGAATTTTTTAGTCATTTTATACATATTTATGAATAAGAACCCTTGCTTTCTCTTGTTTGAAGCAGTAAAGTAAGCATATCACTTCTTGATGATTTTCTTTAAAAAGTAACTCACGCACATTTTATATAATAGACATGGCTGTAAAATCACGATCCACGCGTAAAAAAGCGAAGCAATCTCTACTTCCTGAGAGCTTTCAGGCGTTTATTGCACGGCGTATGGTGGAGGTTTTCTCTTTAACTGTACTTGCACTGGCTATTTTTTCCTTTATTTCTTGCGCGAGTTTTTCAACGCATGATCCGTCTTTAAATACGAGCGCAACGGGCGGCGATACGATTTATAATTGGGCTGGTATCTATGGTGCCTATTTTGCTGATATAATTGTTCAAACCTTTGGGTTTTCTGCCTTTTTTATACCGTTAATTCTAGTGTTCTGGTCAGGGCGCTTATTTAGGAAAATTCCGTTTGATCGTTTTAGTTTACGATTTTGTGCTTTTCTAGTGTTGCTCTGTGTTGGGTCGGCTTTTTTTGGCACAATTCCAAGTTTTTCTGGTTGGCCATTAGGAGAGCGTTTTGGGGGCTCTGTTGGCTTTTTATTTGTAGAAACGTTACTTCCTTTATTAGACGGCGTTGTTGGGCGTTTTACACATTATTTTTTAAGTTTTGTGACAGGTGTTTTAACAGCTGTAGCCTTTGGCTATGCAAGCCATGTGTCTTTGGATAAATGGAAACAAATAACACGTTTAATTCTTAAAGCGCTCTCACTTGTTGTTATTTTTGTGGTGACAAAGCTTATGCAAGCAGCGCGGTGGATTAAAATTCATGGCTTTAAAAAAATCGAAGATCCAGAAGCAACAGGATCTGCAATTATTACATGGTTGGAGCGTAAGTTTATTCACGCAGAAGAAGCTATTCATGCTGAAAAAACACGCGTGTTAACAAAGCCAGAGCCACGCCAAGAGCCTGTTGCGGAAAAGAAAAAACCGTTAACCAAAATACCAAGTCTTGTGAAATCACAAGACGAGCAAGAGGTTGAACCAAAACAGTCTTCAATTCAAATTGTCGCTCCTGAGAAAAATCGTCTTGTTCCAGCAGATGAGTTTGAGCCAACTCAATTAGATACGTATCATGAATTTCAACTCCCCTCTCTTGATTTATTACAAAAGGCACAAGTATCAGATAGTGCAATGAGCGAGGAAGAGCTTCATGAACAAGCAGAAGCGTTACAAGATGTCCTCAATGATTTTGGGGTAAAAGGAGAGATTGTCAAAGTCCACCCAGGCCCTGTAGTAACACTCTATGAATTAGAGCCTGCACCAGGAACGAAATCGTCACGCGTGATTTCTCTCTCAGAAGATATTGCACGGTCAATGGAAGCAATTTCTGTGCGTGCGGCCGTAATCCCTGGGAAAAATGCAATCGGGATTGAGATTCCAAATTCTGTGCGTGAAACGGTTTATTTACGAGAAATTTTATCAACAAAAACTTATCATGCGACAAAAAATAAACTACCTCTCGTGCTTGGAAAAGATATTGGTGGACATCCGATTTTAGCAGATCTTGCAAAAATGCCACATTTACTTGTGGCTGGGACGACGGGATCTGGTAAATCTGTGGCTGTGAATACGATGATTTTATCGCTTTTATATCATCATACACCTGAGAAATGTCGTTTTATTATGATTGATCCAAAGATGTTGGAACTTGCGATCTATGATGGGATTCCTCATCTTTTAAGCCCCGTTGTAACGGAACCAGGTAAAGCGGTTGTCGCTTTGAAATGGGCTGTGAGAGAGATGGAAGAGCGGTATCGTTCTATGTCTAAATTAGGGGTGCGTAATATTGATGGCTATAATATGCGGATTAAACAGGCGATTGAAAAAGGTGAAATCCTAACACGTAATGTTCAAACAGGTTTTGATGCTGATACTGGCAAGCCTGTTTTTGAAGAACAGCAGATTGAACTAAAAGAGCTACCTTATATTGTTATTATCGTTGATGAATTTGCCGATTTGATGATGGTTGCTGGTAAAGATGTAGAAGCAGCTATCCAGCGTCTTGCGCAAATGGCACGTGCGGCAGGTATACATTTAATTATGGCGACACAAAGACCCTCGGTCGATGTGGTCACAGGGACTGTTAAAGCGAACTTCCCAACGCGTATTTCTTTTCAAGTGACATCAAAAATTGATAGCCGTACGATTTTAGGTGAAGGCGGCGCAGAATCTCTGCTTGGGATGGGGGATATGTTATATATGGCCTCAGGTGGGCGTATTACGCGTGTCCATGGCCCTTTTGCAAGTGATGATGAAGTTGAAAAAGTAGTGCGTTTCTTAAAAAGCCAAGGTGAACCTGATTATTTGGATGACGTCACAGATGGTGATAGTGACGGTGGTGATATTTTAGGATTGTTTGGGGATAGTAATGGTGGAAAAGACGGCTATGATGATCTATATGATGAAGCAGTCGCCATTGTTGCACGCGAGCAAAAAGCCTCAACAAGCTATATCCAAAGACAATTACAAATTGGATATAACAGAGCAGCACGCATTATTGAGCAAATGGAAAAAGACGGCGTTATTGGGAAAGCAAATCATGTTGGTAAACGCGAAATTTTAATTGGAGAACGGTAACAATCAATGAGATCAATAGTACTTAGTTTCTTGTCTTTGATATGTCTTGCTTGTGTGTGTGTACCATCATTGACACACGCAGCTTTGGATGATGAATATGTAACTGTCCCTGATGTACCACGTAAAGGAATTCATATGAAGACCTTGAAACAAATTGAGGCCTATATTCATTCGATTGATACAATGAAAGCACGCTTTACGCAAACGGCTGAAGTGAACCGCGAAGATTTAACTGGGACTTTTTATCTAGATCGCCCTGGTAAGCTCAGATTTGAATATGATGATCCGATTAAAAATTACATAGTCTCTGATGGGACGTTTATTTATTTTTATGATGATGAAATGAAAAGCGCGAGCCAAGCGTTGGTAGGCTCTACCTTAGCTGCTTTTCTCGTGCGCGAAGATATTGAGTTGCTTGACGCATCAATTGAAATCATGGATTTAACACGTGATAAGAAAAAAGGGCTGTTAGGATTAACATTACGCCAAGCTGATAATCCTGAGTCGGGTCGTTTGACGTTAATTTTTAAAGAAAAACCAAAATTACAGTTACAAAAATGGCTCGTTGTTGATAGCCGTGGTTATGTGACGCAAATCGAACTCTCTGATATTAAACAAGGTGTTTCTTTTGATGATGAAAAAGACGGTTTATTCACTTATGTTGATTCAAAAATCACAAATCCGGGTTATAACTAAGATCTTGACATAATGACGTTGCGCGCGTTATTGTGGCTCAAATCATAAACATGCAGGAGCTTGCAAAGTGCCTTTTTTAGCAAAGACATTTAATAAAACTTTTTTCACCCAAAAATTCGTGGGTTTTTCGCTGAGCCTTGATTTCCCTCAATCAGATTCTAACCAAAATCGTACATATTGCCACTATTGGGGTGAAGCAACGCGTATTGGGTTGAATAGCTATGAAATTTCGATGGTCATAGAAAGTCATCTTGATGGGGAGGTGCGAAGCGTAAGACAGAAATTAGAAATGCCACCTCTTACACGCGATCAAGCCTTTGAGGTTTTATCCTTTATGGAAGAGAGATTTTTAAAGGATGATGCAATTATTGATATTGTGATGCCTGAGAAAAATAAAAGGCGGTCATATTATAAAAGCGCAAAACTAACATAAACAGAGCATGGGTTTATAATGGTGTCATTGAGAAAAATCTTTGAAGCAAATAGAATTATCACTCATAATTTTTATCATTATAACCCAACGACACAAGGCCATACATTGATGTGGTTTGAAGCGACCCCGATGAAAGAAAATCTGGAAGCATTTTCTGTGAACAGAGTAACGAAAAGCTGGGATTTATTTACAGGCAAAAAACGTGTTTTTTGGGAGTCAGAGCCCATGGTCAATTTTGCACGCAAAGATCTACATAATGAATTTACTTATGAAGAGGCGATTGAGAAACTTAAGCGTTTAGAACGCTTGACCCATTGGGAGAAGAAGTTCAAACGCCAAAAAGTCAGAACATTCTTCCGTCTGAAGACAAGACGTTTCCCTGAATAAAAGCATAGTAACCGGCTATTTTTTATTTAATGCAATTGGTTCATACCAATCTCTTGGGAAATTGGCTTTGTCACGTGATGGAATGTTAAAAGGTGGTTTTAATGTGCCTTTGAAATATTGATCAACTAAGCTTTGCCAATAAAGGTCTGGGTCTTTTTTTCCTTGTTTCTGTGCGACCCAATCAAACCATTTTTTTCCATTTTTAACGTGATGAATTTCTTCATCATGAATGATTTGTAAGAGAGAAGCACTTACTTCATCACCGTTACGTTTCATACCTTTAATCATTGTTGGGGTCACATCAAGACCGCGCGCTTCTAAAACCATAGGGACAATTGCGAGGCGCGCAGCGAAATCATGTGCCGTGTCTAACGCTGACTCCCATAATCCGTCGTGAGCTGGAAGCGCACCATAATGTGCACCCATTTCACGAAGCCGATCATCGAGCATTAAAAAATGCTTGGATTCTTCATAAGCAATTTGAAGCCAGTCAGCAAAAAAATCATCGGGCATTCTTGTTTCTTGATAAATACCAAAGCGCGCGATCATATCCCAAGCAAGATCAATTGCATTCAGCTCAATATGGGCAAGGGCGTGTAGGAGTGAGATTCTGTTTTGAATACTATGTCCTGCTGTGCGCCTTGGCATATCTTTGGGATGTAGAAGCTCTGGTTTTTGAGGGCGCCCAGGCCTTTCAATATGAATATTTTGATAGACAGGCCCAACAAACTCCTCATGAAAGGCATGATATAGATTATGGCTTATCTGTGCTTTTAAGCGGGCGTGTTTCGTATGGAGAACGGTGTGAGCGGCAAGCGTTAAATTCTGTTCATCAGACATTGTTATTGCTCGATATTATGTTTCTTTTTATAGGCACGCCATTTAGCAACATTATCATTATGCTCTTTCAGTGTTTTTGAAAAAACATGCCCGCCACTTCCATCGGCAACAAAATATAAATATGTGTGTTTCTCTGGGTTTAAAACAGCACGTAAAGAAGCTTCCCCAGGATTGGCGATGGCGGTTGGCGGCAAGCCGTAATTCATATAGGTATTATAGGCGTTATTATATCCCCAATCAGAACGGTATAAAGGACGGTCTAATACTCCTAATTCATTACTTAATGGATAGATAATGGTTGGATCAGATTGAAGTTTCATCCCTTTTCTTAAACGATTTATAAAAACTCCTGCGACACGCTCACGTTCAGCTGTGACACCTGTTTCACGCTCAACGATAGAGGCTAGAATAACAGCTTCTTCTTTTGTTTTAATGGGTAAATCTTCTGCGCGTTGTTCCCACAAGGTTTTCATTAAATGATGATGTGCTTTTTGCATGCGATCAATCATTGCTTGGCGTTGTGTTTTTAATTCAAAGAAATAGGTTTGAGGAAGTAAATACCCTTCTGTTGGAAGTTCGAGTAGAGCAATCTCACCGCGCAATGCTTCATCATCTTGTAAAATGTGTGTGATTTGCTTCTTTGTTAATCCCTCTGGAATGATTAATTTATGTTGATATGTTTTACCACTTTGGAATATTTCAGTGATGTTTTGAATCGATGTATGTTTGCGTAATACATATTCACCAGCTTGGAAAGGGGCATCATTATCAATAAAACGAGCATTCAATTCAAAGAGTAAGGCGCTTGAAATAAAGCCTTTTTTCTCTAAATCTTTAGCCACACTTCTAATCGAGGTGCCTGACTCTAATATATAAAAACTATAAGTGTCATGTATTTTAGGGGCGTGTATTTGCTGAAATATATAAAAAATCAATAGCCCAAAGCATATAAATGCAAGAGCGAACAAACGGATCAAAAGGGTTTGTATTTTTTTAGTCATTATATTTTTTAAACACCAAAGAAGCGTTTGTGCCACCAAAACCAAATGAGTTGGAAAGAGCAATAGAGATCTCTTTTTCTTTTGCAACTTTAGGGACTAAATCAATATCAAGACAACCATCAGATGGGTTTTCTAAATTCAATGTTGGTGGTAAAATTCCTGTTTCTAATGCTTTTGCTGTAAAGATAGCTTCAACAGCCCCAGCTGCACCAAGAAGATGTCCAATGGCAGATTTTGTCGAAGACACGCTTAAATGTTCTTTGTTGTTTGTAAATAGACGTTTTACAGCACCGATTTCAATATCATCACCAAGAGGTGTTGATGTTCCATGCGCATTCACGTAATTAACATCTTCAGCGTTAACTTTTGCTGATTTTAAGGCGTTTTTCATGGCGCGGAAGCCTCCATCACCATCTTCAGCAGGTGAGGTAATATGGTGAGCATCACCAGACATACCATAGCCAATCACTTCACCGTAAATATGAGCACCGCGTTTTTTAGCATGTTCTAATTCTTCAAGTACCAAAATACCAGCACCCTCTGCAATTACAAACCCATCGCGGTCTTTGTCAAAAGGACGAGATCCTTGTTCAGGTGTGTCATTATAGCTTGTTGAAAGCGCTCTTGCCGCTGCGAAACCTGCAACACCTAAAGGTGTAATGGCTGCTTCAGCACCCCCCGCGATCATAACATCTGCATCATCTAGCATGATCATACGTGCCGCGTCACCAATCGCATGTGTGCCCGTTGCACAAGCTGTAACAACAGAGTGATTAGGGCCTTTATAGCCATGAATAATAGAAACATGACCAGAAACAAGGTTAATAAGTGCTGACGGGATAAAGAAAGGAGAAATACGTCTAGGGCCTTTCTCATTTAAAATTGTGGTGCTTTCGGCAACATTTCCTAGCCCACCGATGCCAGAGCCAATCATAACGCCTGTACGCCATGCATCTTCATCAGAGTCAATTGTCCAACCAGAATCTTTGATCGCTTCTTCAGCCGCAGCAATCCCGTATTGGATAAAAATATCGACCTTCTTTTGCTCTTTAGGTGCGAGATATGCATCAGGATCAAATAACCCATTATCTGCTGTCGCCGTTTCTCCTTCAGTAACACGTGGAACAGTCCCAGCAATTTTAGAAGCAAAGTTTTCGGCATCAAAGTGAGTGATTTTTTTCAGGCCACTTTTCCCTGCTGTTAAGTTTGACCAGTTATAGTCAAGACCAGTTCCAAGCGGACTTACAATTCCCATACCTGTAATGACAACGCGACGCATTTCTTTTTTCCTTATACTTATTATTTTGACTGATTAGAGATACGCTATTAGCGTAAAAAAAACAACCCTCCTTTTATCAAGCAGATAAACTGCGTTAAAAGGAGGGTTTGTTACGAATCACAAAAAGATCATCATAATTTTAACAATTATTGATTAGCCTCAATGAATGAAACAGCGTCTTGAACTGTTGTGATCTTTTCGGCAGCATCATCAGGAATCTCGATACCAAATTCTTCTTCAAATGCCATTACTAATTCAACTGTATCAAGGCTGTCTGCGCCTAGATCATCAATAAAGCTAGCGCTTGCTACAACTTTATCTTCTTCAACACCTAAATGTTCAACAACGATTGCTTTTACTTTATCTGCAACTTCACTCATGGGATAACCCTTTCATTTTTCTTTTTGTTTCGTAATTTTCTATCACATACATGTGATAGACTTTGTTTGTTACTTATAATTCAGACACACTTTTTTCATTTCAAAAAATTTATAAAAATGTATCAAGAGATGCCTAGGTAGCATATAGAAAAAAATCTGCCAAGTAAAAAATGCATATTTAACGCATTTTGTTTCTATATTGCGGTATTTTTGACCGTCTTTTAAGCGGTGTTTTGAGCCCTCTATTGAGAGCTCTAATATGTTGTATTTTATGAGCTTGAGCCATTTTTTTATTAAGAGATAGCCTGTCTTTTTTATGCTCTTTTTTAAGTTCTGTATTTTGTGCTCTTTTTTTCTCGTAAGGTGATAGGGGTGGTGTACAAAATGAGATTGAATTAAATGATTCGAGGTCATTTGGTATCTCTCTCATCTGTGTTTCAACAGAGATATCATGCTCTTTTAAGGCCTGTCTTAACAGTTCTAATAAGAGTGTGTTATATGTGCCAATAATTAAGATGCGCGTGCGTGAAGACATAAAATTAAGGTGTGTTTTTAGGTTTCTTTGATTGTTTTTGCGCGGATTTGTTTTGAAGACGCTGACGGCCAGATTTTAAAGAAGGTGAACGCTGGTCGAAATCACGTTTTAAATTATGTGTACGATTTTCCATGACGACATTATAAGTGTCTTTATCTAGAGGAATAATTGGAGTAGGTAAAATTGTTTCAATAGGCATCAGTGCAAGTGTGTTCGCATGTCTATTTAAGAAATTGATAATGCGTTGTAGGCGTGTGCTCATAAAAATACTCCCCTTATTATAATTGGCATAAGGGGAGTATAAGAAAATCAATAAAGTTATGTCAATGAAAAATTAGATCATCGCCATTCCACCATTCACATGAACAGTTTGACCTGTTGTATAACCCGCTTCGTTACTTGCTAAATAAGCAACGGCTGAGGCAATTTCATCGCTTGTTCCCATGCGTGCAGCAGGGATACCGCCATTAATTTTTTCTTTCTGATCATCTGTTAATGCATCTGTCATTGCGGTTGCGATAAACCCTGGAGCAACACAGTTAACTGTAACACCGCGACTTGCAACTTCAGCTGCTAAAGATTTGCTCATACCGATTAAACCTGCTTTTGAAGCTGAATAATTTGCTTGTCCAGCATTTCCTGTTACCCCAACAACAGAGGTAATATTAATGATACGACCCCAACGGTTTTTCATCATGCCGCGAAGGCATCCTTGTGATAATTTAAACGCAGATGTCAGATTCACATTGAGTACTTGATCCCAATCTTCTTGTTTTAAGCGCATTGCTAAATTATCGCGCGTTAGGCCAGCATTATTGATTAAAATATCAATGCCGCCCATTTTTTCAGACGTTTCTTTTAACAAAGCTTCTTCTGCGCCTTCATCGCCAAGACTTGCGGTGACGACAAAAACACGCTCACCAAGTTCTTGCTTGAGTGCTTCTAGTTTCTCTGCATTACGGCCATGAAGTGTTACTGTTGCGCCGAGAGCATGTAGGGCGCGCGCAATGCTTGCTCCAATACCACCAGAAGCGCCAGTTACGAGGGCTTTTTTGTCTGTTAAATCAAACATTATTATGTATCTCCTTAAGAGGTTAGTTTTTTAAACGTGTTGCAAAGCTTTCTATATCAGCTGTTGCATTCAATGCAAGACCTTTTGCTTCTTTTGTAATGCGACGGCCTAATCCTGTTAGAACTTTTCCAGCGCCAATTTCGACAAATTCTTCGATGCCTTCTTGTTCTGCCATATAGGAAACAGACTCTGTCCAACGCACCATACCTGTGACTTGGTCAACGAGCAATTTACGAATGTCATCAGGCGATGTTGTCGGGCGTGCTGTTACATTTGACACGATTGGAAGGGCAGGTGATTGGATTGTTGTGTTTGCTAATTCTTCGGCCATGCGGTCAGCGGCTGGCTGCATTAATGCACAGTGGAAAGGGGCACTGACAGGAAGAAGAACACTTCTTTTTGCGCCTCTATCTCCTGCAAGGGCAATTGCTTTTTCAACGGCAGCAACGCTTCCGCTAATCACGACTTGTCCTGGCGAGTTATCATTAGCTGAAGAACAAATTGTATTTGTTGCTTCTGCGGCTTCACTCGCAAGTGTTTGCACGACATCCATATCTAGACCTAAAATAGCCGCCATTGCGCCTTGTCCAACGGGCACAGCTTGTTGCATTGCTTGACCACGAATTTTTAAAAGACGTGCACAATCAGCAACGGTAAACGCCCCTAAAGCTGTTAGAGCGGAATATTCCCCTAAAGAGTGTCCCGCACCATAGGTTGCATGGTCTTTTAAAGCGATATCAAATTCTTTTTCTAAGACGCGCGCTGTTGCGACAGAAACAGTCATAAGCGCAGGCTGTGTATTTTCTGTGAGGTTTAATTGATCCTCTGGGCCCTCAAAGCACAGTTTTGTCATATCAAGTGAAAGCGCGTCGCTTACTTCTTCAAAAACAACTTTTGCTGATGAGAAGTTTTCAACGAGATCCATTGCCATACCAACAGATTGACTTCCTTGTCCTGGAAAAATAAATGCACGTTTTGTCATGAGAGGTCCTTTTCTTTAAAAAGTTATCTATAATTTATTTTGTATATATCCTTATAATCTGAAACAAACCATAAGAAAAGACTTGTTTTTTGTTAACATAGACGGTATAAGCACCACTTGTAAATAGCTCCTTGCTGGACTAACAGAGTGTATCTGTAGGGTTCAGCTAATGTAAAATAGCCGAAAGGAGAACAATATGGCAGAACAAACGAGCAAGTACGAAGTCGTGTTTTTAGCACGTCAAGATGTTTCAAAAGCACAAGTTGAAACAATCACAACTGAATTCGCAGCAATCATTAAGAAAAATGGTGGTAAAGTTGCGACAACTGAGCAGTGGGGTCTACGCACACTGGCTTATCCAATCAATAAAGCAACAAAAGCGCATTACGTGTTATTCCAATTGGAAGCACCAGGTACTTTGATTGCTGAATTAGAACGTCAATTCCGTTTGCACGATGACGTCGTTCGTTACATGACGCTTAAAATTGAAGCGTTTAGCGAAGGTCCATCTGTTGCAATGAAAGACGCAGCGTAATATAGATTTAAAGGAGAAAAGAAAATGGCAAAACGTCCTTTTGGAAGAAGAAAAAGAAGTTGTCCATTCAGCGGTGCTGAAGCCCCTGTAATTGATTACAAAGATACAAAACTATTGAAAAACTATATTTCTGAGCGTGGTAAGATTGTACCAAGTCGTATTTCATCAGTTTCATCAAAAGCTCAACGTCAGCTAGCGCGCGCTATTAAAAGAGCTCGTATGGTTGCGTTACTACCATTCTTGGTAAAAAACACTGAAAGCTTACGTCCAGCACGTCCAGCTAGAACTCATGGAGGGCGCTCATAATGGAAATCGTTCTTTTAGAAAATATTGGTCGCTTGGGAACTGTTGGTTCTGTTGTAACTGTTAAAGATGGTTATGCACGTAACTTTTTGCTTCCACAACAAAAAGCGTTAAGAGCAACAAAAGCAAATCTAGCATTTTTCGAAGCTGAAAAATCTAAGCTTGAAAAATTAGATCAAGAGAGAAAGAAACAGGCTGAAAAAACAGCAAAAGTAATCGATGGAAAAACGGTTGTTGTTATTCGTGCTGCTTCTGAATCTGGTCAGCTTTATGGATCAGTTACAACACGTGATATCGCAGAGTCTGCTTCTTCTTTAGGGGAAACAGTTGATCGTTCACAAGTACGTATTAACCAAAGCTATAAAATGCTTGGTCTTTATGATGTTGTTGTTGAATTACACCCAGAAGTGACAGCACAGATCACTATTAACATTGCCCGTTCTGAAGAAGAAGCTGTTGCACAAGAAAAAGCAGGTAAAGAAGCAGTTAAAGCTGAACAAGAAGCGATTGCTGCTGAAGAAGCTGCTCTTGCTGCAGCTGCTGCTGCAAAAGCGGAAGAAGCAACAGCTGAGGAAACAGTAGAAGAAGCACCAGCTGAAGAAGATGCTGCTTAATCCTTAACTGTTTTTATTAGATTTTTAAAAGGTCGCTTTTTAAGCGGCCTTTTTTCATGATTTCTATAAAATACTTGATATTGTCTGCGAAAATTGCTTTAACTAAAAGCATTGTTTACCCAAAAGAGAGAAGCGAGAAAAGATGAGCGACGCAGTTGCCACGGTATCAAAAATTGTATCTTCAGAAAAGAAAGCCGAAGACGTTAAATTGCTCCCGGCAAATGAAGAAGCTGAGCAATCTTTGTTAGGGGCTTTGTTGCTAGATAACCGCTTAATTGAAAATGTTTCTGACTTTTTGCAACCTGCGCATTTTTATCAACCTGTCCATGGACGCATCTATGAAATGATTGCGAAAGCCGTTGATCACGGTCAAGTGGCAGATATCGTAACGTTAAAAAATATCTTTGATAAAGATGATGACTTAGCTCATGTTGGTGGATCTCAATATTTAACTGATTTGGTTGCTAATGTTGTCACAACTGTGAGTGTTCAGCATTATGGTCAGGTCATTTATGAATTATTCTTGCGCCGAGAATTGATTTCTGTTGGACGTGAGGTTATGCAAGATGCTTATGATGACGAAATTGATAAAACAGCAAGCGATCAAATTTCAAAAACAGAACAACGCTTATATGATCTAGCAACGACGGGCGATTATAAATCTGGTTTTGTGAGTATGAAATCTTCTGTGACACAGGCGATCTCAATTGCTGAAACAGCCTTTAAAAATGTGGGGCACGTCACAGGTGTGACAAGTGGTCTAACGGATTTAGATAAAAAACTTGGTGGGTTGCAACCCTCAGATTTGATTATTTTGGCGGGTCGTCCTTCGATGGGGAAAACGGCTCTTGCAACCAATATTGCCTTTAACTGTGCGAAAGCTTATTGGGAATCTAAAGGACAAAGCGGTGGTCCTGTTGGTTTCTTCTCATTGGAGATGTCATCAGATCAGCTCGCAACACGTATTCTTGCATCAGAAGCACTCGTGCCAGGGGATAAAATTCGTCGTGGTGAAGTAAAAGATAGTGAATTCCGTCGTTTCGTTGAAACAAGTCAAATGTTGAGCGATGTACCTTTATTTATTGATGATACACCAGGTTTATCAATTTCAGCTGTCCGAACACGTGCACGTCGTTTGAAACGTCAGCATGGATTAGGGTTAATTGTTGTTGATTATCTTCAGCTCTTGAGTGGACCGGCGGGTAAAAAATCAGATAGCCGTGTGAATGAGGTTTCTGAGATTACACGTGGATTAAAAGCATTGGCGAAAGAACTCCATGTTCCTGTGCTTGCGCTTTCTCAGCTTTCACGTCAAGTAGAAGCGCGTGATGATAAGCGCCCTCAGCTCTCAGATCTTCGTGAATCGGGATCAATTGAGCAAGATGCCGATGTGGTGATGTTTGTTTATCGTGAACAATATTATTTAGAGCGCGCAGAGCCGAGCCGTAAGCCTGAGGAAAATGATGAGAAGTTCAATGATCGTTATGAACAATGGCAACAAAAGCTTGCTGAGATTCATAATACAGGAGAAGCAATTTTAGCAAAACAACGTCATGGTCCGATCGGAACAATTCGTATGGCTTTTGATGGACAATTCACAAAATTCTCTGATCTAGATCCTAGTCGTCAAACAGGGTAAAAAATCACTTTTTACGTGACACATACCAGCGATTGCTTTAGAAGATAAGGGGTCGTATTCATATAATTTTTTTAATCGAATTGTAATAACGGAGTACAAAAGTAACGTGGATGTAGTATTAGGAAATTTTTTACAAGTTGTTGGTCGTTCTTTCCTTAACTTTTTGGAGAGTATTGGGCGTTTAACGATTTTCTTGCTGAAATCAATTTTGGCTGTTTTTACACCTCCTTACGAATGGCGTCGTTTGGGTGAGCAATTTATCCAAATCGGTTATTATTCTCTTCCTGTTGTTGGCTTAACAACATTATTTACGGGGATGGTTTTAGCGTTACAAAGCTATACAGGTTTTTCTCGTTTCAACGCAGAAGGTGCAGTGGCGGCTGTTGTTGTTTTATCTGTTACTCGTGAGTTAGCGCCTGTTTTGGCTGGGCTTATGGTTGCTGGTCGTATGGGGGCGTCTATGGCGGCTGAGATCGGTACGATGCGTGTGACAGAACAAATTGATGCGCTTTACACATTGTCGGCAAACCCATTTCAATATTTGATCGCACCGCGGATTTTGGCAGCTGTTGTGATGTTGCCTGCTCTTGTTTTAATCGGGGATATTATTGGTATTTTTGGTGGGTTCTTAGTTGGGGTGTATAAGCTTGATTTTAACGCAGCGAGTTATATTTCTCAAAGTTGGGAATTTCTAGAGGCGATGGATGTTATCTCAGGTCTTGTTAAAGCAACAGTTTTTGGGTTCTGGGTGGCTGCAATGGGATGTTACCATGGGTTTTATTCTGGCCGTGGTGCTCAAGGTGTTGGATTGGCAACAACTTATGCAGTGGTGTCATCTTCCATTTTGATTTTGATTTTCAACTATGTATTAACACAAGTATTTTTCTCTTAAGGGATAAGAAATGACGGTAGCAGACGAAAAAATTACGCTTGAACATGTCACAAAGAAATTTGGTGAAAACCAAGTTTTAAAAGATATCCATATGCGTGTCGCAAAAGGTGAATCTCGTGTGATTATCGGAGGATCTGGTAGTGGTAAATCAGTCATGCTTAAATGTATTTTAGGCCTTATGAATCCAACATCTGGATCCATCAAAATCGATGGACAAGAAACAGCAAAACTCTCTCTTACTCAAAGAGATCATCTCATGAGTAAATTTGGCATGTTGTTTCAAGGCGGCGCTTTGTTTGATAGTTTGCCTGTATGGCAAAATGTAGCATTTGCGCTTTTACAGCGAAAATTAATGGATAAAAAACAAGCACGTGAAGTTGCTTTGGAAAAATTAGAATCTGTTGGACTTGGATCTTCTGTTGCTGATTTATTTCCAGCTGAATTATCAGGTGGGATGCAAAAACGTGTGTCACTCGCGCGTGCCATTTCAACAAATCCAGAAATCATTTTCTTTGATGAGCCAACAACAGGCTTGGATCCTATTATGGCGGATGTGATTAATGATTTGATTGTGAAATGTGTGAAAGAATTAGGGGCAACTGCAGTGACGATTACACATGATATGGCGAGTGCACGTAAGATTGCTGACCGTGTTTCGATGTTGTATAAAGGGGAACTTATCTGGACAGGCGATATTTGGGACTTGGATCGTTCTCGTAATGACTATGTTGATCAATTTATTCATGGTCGTGCAGAAGGCCCCATTAATAGTACTAAAAGTCACGCATAATAAAGGATTGGTATTGTGAAAGTTAGAAAATTCCTTTTTAAAACAATGCTTGCCCTATGTTCATTAGGGTCGATTGTTTTGGTTGTGGGTGTTTGTATCTTTCTAACAAGTCTGTATCAATATAGTCAAGATTTACCAGATCATAAAAAATTAAAAGAATATGAGCCATCAATCATGACACGTTTATATGGTGGTGATGGTACTTTGATTGGGGAATATGCGAGTGAAAAGCGTATTTATATTCCTATCTATGCGATACCTCCTAAGGTTATTTATTCGTTCTTAGCCGCAGAAGATAAGAATTTTTACAGCCATAAAGGGGTCGATTTTTATGGGATCTTAAGAGCGGCTGTTAACAACATTGATAATATTCGCAATGGACGTCGTTTAGAAGGGGCATCAACAATCACGCAACAGGTGGCTAAAAACTTTCTTTTAACAAATGAAGTGAGTTTAGATCGTAAGATTAAAGAGGCGTTGCTTGCTTTTAGAATTGAAGATGCTTTTAGTAAAGATCATATTTTATCTCTTTATTTAAATCAGATTTATTTAGGGAATAGATCATACGGTGTTGCCGCTGCTGCGCTTAATTACTTTGATAAATCGTTAGATGAATTGGATTTAGAAGAAGCAGCTCTGCTTGCCGCTCTTCCTAAAGCACCAAGTTCGTTTGATCCTTATCGAAACCCAACAAGAGCATTAGAGCGTCGTAACTGGGTCTTATCAAGATTGCATTCAGATGGACGTATCACTGAATCTCAGATGAAGCTTGCTCAAGCAAAACCGATTACATTAACACGCCCTAATCGTAATAGCTTTGTGGATGCACGCTATTTCTCTGAGGAGGTACGCCGTGAGCTTGTTGATAAATATGGTGATGATATTATTTATCTCGGTGGGTTAAGTGTCCGTACAAGTCTAGATCCTGAATTACAGAAATATGCAATTGATGCACTGCGCGATGGGTTAGAATCTTATGATCGTCGCACAGGCTACAAAGGCCCTGTGAAAAAATTAGAGTCTTTAGATAATTGGAAAGAAGCTTTAGAACATGTTGACAGACCAACCAACACAAAAGATACATGGGATCTAGCCGTTGTTACGTCTTCAAATTGGGAGTCTTTAAAAATCGGCTTTGCTGATGGTCGTACAGGCGTTATTCCGCTGGCAAAACTTGGTTGGGCGCGTAAAGCTGTTTCTGATCCAGATCATTATATGCAAGATGTAAGGGCGGCTAGTGAAGTTGCTCCAGTTGGCGCTGTTATCCTTGTTGAGAAAGATCCAGAAGCAGAAGAAGATGGATATCTTCTTAGACAACAGGTACGTGTTCAAGGGGGGATCGTTGTTCTTGACCCTCATACAGGGCGTGTTTTGGCGATGCAGGGGGGATATGAGGCTGATATTAGTGGTTTTAATCGTGTGACACAGGCAAAAAGACAACCTGGCTCTGCCTTTAAGCCTTTTGTTTATTTAGCAGGACTTGATGATGGATTTACACCAGCTAACTTAATTTTGGATGCGCCTTTTGTCATGGATCAAGGGCCAGGTCTTCCTAAATGGCGCCCAAGCAATTATACAAAAGAATTTTATGGACCAACCCCGCTTCGTGTTGGTGTTGAAAAATCAAGAAATTTGATGACTGTTCGTTTGGCATATCATGTCGGCATGGAAAAAATTGCTGGTTATGCCCGTAAATTTGGTATTGATAAAAATATGAAAGAAACGCTTGCAATGGCTTTGGGAGCGGGAGAAACAACATTAATTGACTTAACGTCGGCTTATGCTGTTTTGGTGAATGGTGGTAAGAAAGTTACACCAACATTTATTGACCGTATTCAAAATCGTGAAGGGGGCACAATTTATAAAACCAAGTATGTGGAATGTATTTCATGTTCTGATTTACAAGATTGGTATCATCAAGATACGCCTATGATAAAAGATAATCGTCTTCAAATTTCTGATCCTCGAACATCTTATCAAGTTGTTTCCATGCTTGAAGGGGTTGTTCAACGAGGGACAGCGCGTCGTTTAAGAAGCTTAAACCGCCCTCTAGCAGGTAAGACTGGGACAACAAATGATTCCCGAGATGCATGGTTTATTGGATTTTCCCCAGATCTGGTTGTCGGTGTTTATGTGGGCTATGATCAACCAAAAACATTAGGGCGTAAACAAACAGGATCAAATGTGGCAGCGCCTATTTTCGGTTCTTTTATGGAGAAAGCTTTAGCAGATAAGCCAAAAACACCTTTCCGTGTACCTGATGGATTAGAGCGCGTGCGTGTTAATGCGGAAACAGGGCGGATTGCACGTTCTGGTGATAAGCGTACTATCTGGGAAGTGTTTCTACCTGGCACAGAGCCAACCTCTCAGCAATATTTACTTGATAAAAGCGGTTTGAATCTCGTCGTTGGGGATGATCCCTCTGGTGCAAAAAGCTCTACAACAATTGGAACGGGTGGGTTATACTAACCCCTTGTAAGGATTAAAATAAAAAGAAAAATAAAGCCATATGCCCTTTTTTGGAACAAGAAAACAATTATCAGTTCAAGATCGTATCTCACATTTTCCTAAAACATTATGTGATATTGAAAGTGATATCCATATTCTATGGAATGAATACCAAGTCCCTTATATTTATGCTGAAACAGATCATGATGCTGCGTTTGCATTAGGGATGGTGCATGCTCATTTACGTTTGGGACAAATCGAAGTTGCAAAACGTGTTGCTTTTGGACGTTTGTCAGAAATGTTTGGGGTATTTACGCGCGATGTTGATGAAGCATTACGTATTTTATCACCGGCTGGAAATGTGAAAGCTGTTATTGCAGCAATGCCGAAAGAAACCAAAGATTGGGTTGATGCGTATGTGAAGGGGGTGAACCATTATAAAAAGAACCTTACATCAGCAAATACACCTCATGAATTTAAATTACTAGGAATAGATAATAGTGAACCATGGCGCATTGAAGATTCTATCGCAATTGGGCGTTTATTTGGAACAGACGTACATTGGATGACATGGTTAGAACAATTACCACAATCAACACAGGAAGATTTTGCACGTATTTGGGCTTATATGCATGAAGTTGGTCATGGCGGTACTGTTAGCTTTGTTCCCTCAAAAAGTAAAGATAAGATTGGCAAGGTTAAAAAAGATCTCTCCAAGCTTAAAAATATTTTACAAGACACACAAAAATCAGGCAGTAATTCTATTGTTATTGGCAAAGAGAAATCAGATACTGGACATGCTTTAATTGCAAATGATCCGCATTTAGGGTTTTTAATTCCAAATGCGTGGGTCATGGCAGCGTTGAAGTGCCCTTCTCAAGAGGTCGTTGGTATGATGCCTCCAGGTGTTCCTATTTTTGGATTTGGACGTACACATCATTTTGCATGGGGCGGCACAAATATGCGTGCCTTATCAAGTGATATGGTCGATGTCAGTCGCATTCCGAAAGAAGAGATAAAAACACATGAAGAAACAATCAAAACACGTTTCTGGTTTCCAAAACATATTAAAGTTAGAAAGACCCCTCATGGGCCTATTTTAAGTGATGCAAAACTATTTCCTAAAATAAAAAAGAAAGATATCGCGGTTAGATGGATTGGGCATGAGATCACAGATGAGATTACAGCTCTGTTAAAAGCTGTGAAATCCAAGACTTGGAAAGAGTTTTATGACTCTATGCCAACATTCGCGATTCCGCCTCAAAACTTCTTATTTGCAGGTAAAAAAGGAGATATTGGACATGTGTTGGCAACGAAAATTGCAAAACGTGTTAAAGGTCACGAAGAACATTTAATTACACCTTTTGATCTTTACGAGGAGAGTTGGAAAGAAATATTAGATAGTTCTACCCTACCTCATGCATATGAACCAGAAGAAGGCTTTCTAGCATCGGCAAATAACCGTCCTGCTGAGTCAGAATACCCAATTGGTTACTTTTTTCCTCAAGATGAGCGTATTAGACGGATTAAACAACGTATTTCTCAAGTAGATAAATGGTCGGTACAATCCTTGATGCGCTTACAACGCGATAGTGTTTCTCTTACATCTTTAGAATTAAAAGATATGATTTTTGAGAAAACCAAAAAATACGAAGAAGAGTGGGATAATTTGCTTGTTGAGATTGCTGATTTTATGCGTCAATGGGATGGTTCTTATAGCAAGGACAGTAAAGGCGCTTATGTGTTTACGGCCTTTTTAATTGAATTTGCGCCATTGCTTTATACGCGTTTAGAACGCCCGCAAGATTTTGAGCAATTTAAAAATGATGCTTATTTCCGTGATTTATTAAAACGTGATATTGTTAAATTATCACCAGAACGTATCGCCAAGAAAGCAGAGCGTGCTTTGAAAAAAATCACACATTATTATCAAGATGATAAAAAATGGGGTGATGTTCATCGATTACAGCTTTATCATTTCTTGGCTGGTGTTCCTCTTTTAAAACATTTTTATAAGCGTCATGACTTTGCACATGGTGGTACAAGAGAAACGATTATGAAAGCGGCGCATCCCTTAAGTGTTGAAAAACATAGAGCTTATTATGGAGCGCAATCGCGTCATATTTCTGATATGGGTGATCCTGATGAAAATTATTTTGTTCTAGCAGGTGGCCAAGATGGCTTCCCGAATTCTGAGAACTTTATGGACCAAGCTGATTTATTTACGCGCGGTGACTATGTGAAAGTTCCTTTGAGCGATGAAGCTGTTAAAACTTTGTTCAAATATGAAACAATTTTATCTCCTTTATAAAAGACTTGCTAGAATATGAAAATGCGCGTATCGTTTTTATATGCCAATCGTATGTATCTGTAATAATTTTAATGCTGAACAAATACAAGGTGCTTTTGATCGCCTCGGTGCAGATTTATCCGCGCAACCATCTTTAGAAGAAATATATCAATTTTACCGCGATGTTTATGAATGGTGTGGTGTTGAATACCATCAAGAAGAGGGACGCCGTCCAAGATGTCATGCTTGTTTTTCTGAATTTATTGATTTGGCCATTGATCGATTTTTTAAAGAAAACTGTCCTGCAGCTAAAATATTATTAGAACAGCGTGATCGATTAGCTCCTCAAGAGATTAAAAGACTATATCGCCCCGTTTGAACCGATCTTTTCTTTGCAAATCATTTTTAATTGTATAAGCTTCACCTATCTCGATGTTTTCTCATTTGGAAGGAGTTTAATCATCATGAAATATATTGTAAGTTTAGTTATTAGTTTAATCGTAGGAGTTTTTATCATGGCACATGATGCTGATGCAGCAATTGACAAAGAAAATCTAATTTATCTTGATCTTGATTACGGTCGTGTGGTTATTGAAACACGCCCTGATCTGGCCCCTCAACATGTGGCTCGTATTAAAGAGCTGACAAAAGAAGGGTTTTATGACGGAATCGTTTTCCACCGTGTGATTGAAGGCTTTATGGCTCAAACAGGTGACCCAACAGGTACAGGTACTGGCGGTAGCGGTGAAAATATTAAAGCTGAATTTAGTGCACATCCATTTGATCGAGGTGTTGTTGGTATGGCGCGTGCGGGCCACCCTGATAGTGCTGATAGCCAATTCTTTATCATGTTTGATGATGGTCACTTCTTGAATGGTCAATACACCGTTTGGGGACAAGTAATTGAAGGCATGGAATATGTTGATCAAATTAAACGCGGCGAACCACCTGCAAATCCAGATAAGATTGTGACAATGCAGTTGGCAACAGATGCAGAGTAAATAAAGTTACGTTGATATAAAAAGTGTCTTCTTTTAAAGGGAGGCACTTTTTTTATTGCATTATTTTAAGTTTTATGGTAAATATATTGCTTTAATAACAAGAACAAGGTAAAAATGTGATGCAATTAAACGTGCGTAGTTTCTTCGGAGCTTATCAAGCATATTGTCAAACCAATAGAATGACGGCAGATATTTTTGGGATAGATGAAGAGTTGCGTCATGATTTCGAAGATGCTGTTTTTTATCCTAAAGGCTTAGATGAGGTTTCTTTTTTAGCACATTATTTGGGAGAACCAGATAATCAATTAGCGAATTTGGTTAATTCTGTTTTTAACAGCATTCCTTTATCACATATTTATAAAACATTAGTTGATGGTTTTGATATGAAACCAGACTTTCATCTGAAATCTGATAATGCAAAAAAATTAGAAATGTCACTGCACCATAGTGATGACTTTATTACATTTTCTGCGGTCAGAACGTTTGATGCGCATAAAAGAAAAGTGATTCACAATTCGTGCGGTGCTTTATGCCCGCAAACAAGGAAACCAATGCATAGTGGTTATGGAAGTCGTTTTCTCTTTAATAGCCTTGCGGTGTATGACCAAATAGGCGTTACTCAAATTGATATACCAGAAGCTGTGAAAGCAGGTGTAGAGGCTTGGCCAAAAATGGGATTTGTTTTTGACGTAGATTTTTTTGACGCAGAAGTCTTTGATATTGTGTCAAATTATATTGAGAATGAACGTGAAATGTCTTCTCAAAAAGCATCTTATATAGAATCTCTTTTGGAAGATGGCGCAGAATTTGGTGTCAAACTTTTTGAAGAAGATCCTGAACTTTTCTCTGAGATTATGAGAGAGATTGAAGCACAAGCCACAAAAATTGCTTATACAGCGAATTTACAAGATAACGAGCAACGCGCTCGGTTCAATATGTATTTTGCAGAAAAAGGGGTTAGAAGCTCTCAGCCTGTAAAACAAAAATTCCGTCTATATGGGTGACAGACCACGTTTAAAAATTTAGCCGAAAGTAAGCCCTGAGATATGGTATGTCCCTGTTTCAGGGTTTCTTTTTGTTAAGATTGTTGCTCTTTTTTTATCTTTCTCCATACCTCTTATATGAACAGGCATATTCGGGGGAAGAACGCGGTATGTTTTATTATGTGCGGCCATAAAATCAGATACGTTAGACATTTCTTTTGTTCCTAGAGATAAGAAACGAACCCAGCGATATGTTTTCCTTCCTATAGGGAATGTCTTTTCTTCTGCGACGGGAACCGCTTGACCAATGAATTGTTCGTTAAAGAGGTGTGTTAATCGTTTGTTGCTTATTTTAGCCATACGTTAAGCCTGTAATCTTTTATATTATTATGCGCGCTTCTTCAAACTCACTGAAGCTCTGCAAAAAAATTACATATAAAAGGACTGGTGTCAAATCTTTTTCAAGATTATGTTTAAAAATTAATGAGTAAATCTTGCTCTTCTAGCTTTTTGATTTGATCTCTGTATTGGGCGGCTTTTTCGAATTCTAGGTCGCTGGCGGCTTGAACCATTTTTTTCTTTAAGGATTCAATTTGTTTTTCAAGTGGTTGATTGATATCAGCGGCCATCAATACAGGACTATCTGTTTGCTCAAAGCTGTTTTCTTCATCTACGTCACGATCGACAATGGTTGTCAGTGCTTTTTTCACACTTTGAGGGGTGATGCCATATTTTTGGTTATGTTCGGTTTGTTTTTCGCGACGGCGATTTGTTTCTTCGATCGCGGCTTTCATGCTTTTGGTTTCTTTATCTGCATATAAAATGGCACGTGCTTTTACATTACGCGCCGCGCGTCCAATTGTTTGGATAAGGGATGTTTTTGATCTCAAAAAACCTTCCTTATCAGCATCTAAGATAGCGACAAGCTCACATTCAGGTATGTCTAATCCTTCGCGGAGAAGGTTGATTCCAATTAAAATATCAAAATCGCCTCGGCGCAGACCTTGAATGAGTTCAATCCGTTCTAATGTATCAATGTCAGAATGCATATAGCGCGCATTTAAGCCAGCCTCAGCCATGTATTCAGAAAGGGCTTCAGCCATTTTCTTGGTTAGAGTTGTGACGAGAACACGTCCGCCTCGTTCGCTGATTTGACGTGATTCATATAAGAGATCATCCACTTGTGTTTTGACAGGGCGTATTAAAACATCTGGATCAACAAGTCCTGTTGGTCGTACAATTTGTTCTACAAAATCACCCTCAGTTTGCTCTAACTCCCATGGGCCTGGTGTAGCGGAAATATAAATCGTTTGGGGACGCAGTTTGTTCCACTCTTCAAATTTTAATGGGCGGTTATCTTTACAAGATGGAAGTCTAAAACCATAGTCTGAGAGTGTGTTCTTTCGACTTCTATCGCCATTAAACATCCCTCCAATCTGAGGCACCATCACGTGACTTTCATCACAAAATAAAAGGGCGTTTTCGGGTAGATATTCAAACAAAGTTGGTGGCGCTTCTCCTGGGGCGCGACCTGTGAGATAACGTGAATAATTTTCAATCCCATTACACATGCCTGTTGCGGCTAGCATTTCGAGATCAAATTGAACACGCTGTTCTATGCGTTGTGCTTCTATCAATTTTCCCTCATCTTCGAATTCTTTTAAGCGTATTTTGAGATCTTTCTTGATCTGCTCAATGGCTTGAGAAATTGTCGGTCCTGGTGTGACATAGTGTGAATTGGGATAAAGACGAACTTGCTCAAGAGTTGTGATTTTTTGTCCTGTTAAAGGGTCAAATTCTACAATTTCTTCAACCTCATCTCCAAAAAAAGAAAAGCGCCAAGCACGATCATCATAGTGTGATGGGAAAATTTCAACGACATCTCCTCTGACACGAAATGAGCCACGTTCAAAACTAATATCATTACGTTGATAGTGAAGCTCAACTAAACGGCGTAACAGATCATCACGCTCCAAGGTTTCCTCTTCGATGACTGAAAAAGACATATTGTGATAATCTTGTGATGATCCAATACCATAGATACAAGAAACTGAGGCAACGACAATCACGTCAGGGCGTTCAAATAGAGCACGTGTTGCGGCATGGCGCATACGATCAATTTGTTCATTGATTGAAGATTCTTTTTCAATAAAGGTATCACTTCTAGGGACATAAGCTTCTGGTTGATAATAATCATAATAGGATACGAAATATTCAACGGCGTTATTGGGAAAGAATTCTTTTAATTCACCATATAATTGCGCGGCTAATGTTTTATTGGGGGCGAGGACAATTGCAGGTCGCTGTGTGCGTTCAATGACATTTGCCATTGTAAATGTCTTCCCTGAGCCTGTGACACCGAGGAGAACTTGATCTGTTAACCCATCTTTTAAACCTTCGACAAGTGTATTAATAGCTTCTGGCTGGTCACCAGCAGGCTCAAAAGGTGCAGCAATTTGAAACGGAATTTTTTCCATGCTTTTTTATATAAGCCAAGCCTTACTTAGAGCAAGGAAATTGTTCATATAATGCGAGAGAAATCGCAGGAGAAGCAATAAAGCTATCATGTTGTTCATTATCGGCCATATAGGCAATAACGAGATTTGCTAT
Organism: uncultured Rickettsiales bacterium; assembly: GCA_950054255.1. Taxonomy (GTDB): domain Bacteria; phylum Pseudomonadota; class Alphaproteobacteria; order Micavibrionales; genus CATLOR01. Next base: position 492,248 of record CATLOR010000001.1, read on the forward strand.
ATCTGTTATGGGTAACTCTTTTGGAACACAAAAATCAACCGTTGGCGCAGTGCCTAGTGACCGAATAAGGTTGTGATAATCAATCACGCCTTGGATATACCCCTGACATTTGAGCTTATCACTTGCTTCTTTGCTAAAGCATAAAGATAATAGATTTTCTGCAGGCAAAGGATTTTCGGCATTTGCTGTTTTGTAAGAGGAACAGAAAAATAAGAGGGTCAAAACACTTATGACAGCAACATATTTCATGAGTTTTCTTTTAGTTTTTGAAGCGCAGCAAATGGAGAGTTTTCATTAATTTCTTGTTTTGACTTTGTTTCCTCGCGCTTTTTCTTTGCCGCATTGCTTGGGAGATGGTAAAGACGTTTTTCTTTTGATTTTGCTTTAAAACCCATCTGTCCTAAAAGCTTATGAGCACGTGCAAAATCGATCCCGATCATATTGACCATCTCATTTTTAAGCTCGACAATGCCTTTTTCAGCGGTGTCATAAAGTTTTGAATTTAAGCGCTCGAGCATATCAAGGCGTACGGCAGTTTTACCAAGAGGCATATAACCAATGAAACTGGCATAATCGGCATGTTTGTCATTTTTTAATGAGAAAGAAGTATGCCCGCCATCCATGAGTGTGAAACGATGTTTGATTTCAAAAGCATTCCACAAGATTGTCATGAGTTCTTGTGTTGATCTTTCTAAGACGGATTTTAAATAGATTGAGAAAGCCCCTAAATAAACACCACGTTTTTTTAAGCGGCCTTTTTCTTCAAGAGATAAATCATTCATGATTGAGCTGACCTCTGATCTTTGAACCCAGCCATGATTTTCAAAAATTTGGAAAAGTAGACCACTCATAATACCTTTTTCATCGTGGTTTTTGAGCGCAAATAATTGACCAAATTGGTGCGTAATTTTGGCATCGACCCATTCTTTTAAGAAATCAGTGAGCCATTTGACTTGTGTATCATTTAAAAAATCACGTGATAGAAGTGTGATATTTGGTTCAAATAAGGTTTGCCCTTGTGTGACGCGTGCAATACTTTCTCCTTTAAATTGGATCATAGCATCTTTTAAAAGGGATAACTCCTCAGGTGTTGTTTTAATGTCATCTAACTTCTCAGCGATATAATCTTGCATGAGCGGTTGGGTCTTTTTAATTAATTCTGCTTTTTCCTGTTGGGAAAAAGTTTTTAGAAATGTGATAGATAGACCCTTAATGTCGCCACAAGGGAGATCATTTTTTAAAATTTTTGTATTCTCTTTTTTTAACATAGCCTTTTTATAAAAAGAAAATACAGAATATGCAATATAATAATAGGTTGATATCACACTATTTTGTGCTAAAAAATATAGATAGAATGGTTTTATTCTCGCGACCAAAGGATTTTTTATGCGTATTTTTTCTTTTCTCTCACTAATCTTTCTTTTTTCTTTCTCATCGGTTCAGGCAGAGCCTGTTGATCGCAAGGAAGAGGTTAAACAATTTGTACAAGACACACTCTCTATGATGGAAGTGAGCGTTGAGCAACAAGCTGAAGGCGGTGATCTGCGCTTTGAAGGAGAGCTCGCTGTTGAAGAGGTTGATGGATATTACGCTGTGACAACACCCGATATCTCCTATTATCTTGGGAAATACCGTGTTGAAATTGGTATGATCGCTTCAAATATGATGCTACTCACCGAACCAGGTGAGGTTGATCAATGGTCTATTTCCGCAGCTTTGCCAACACCTATTTTTGTTTATGAAGAAGATAAAATGATTGGACAATTAAAAGTTGGTAATCAAAAAATATCGTCTTTATGGGTGCCAAGTATACTTTTCTGGGCAAATCTTGATTATGAATTTACGGATATTGAATATAATGATTTTGTGAAATCAACAAAAGTGTCTGTTGATTCTGTAAAGGTAAAAAGAACATCTATCCCTCTTGATGATGGACTTTGGAATATTGATGAGGCGGCTATGATTTCTGATATTTCAGTCAAAACGCCATCTGATCAAGGGTTTTTTAGAATTGGTGGTATGGATGTGACGAGTAAGACACAAGCATTTGATCCGCTTACAGTGAAACGAAATGTTGATAATTTAAATGCTCTTACAACATGGTCTGTGGAAAATGAAAATAATGTAGATATAACCGCTTTTATGGATATCTTTAAGAATTTAACACAGAGTTTTCAGCAAGCAAAAACGACTATTAACGTAAAAGATATTACTTTTAAAGATAGTAAAAAAGGCGATACTTTTTCAATACCTGATTTTAAAATGACATCTGATTATCGTAATAATGAAGCGGGTTATGTTAGTGGTGGCCTGAGTTTTAACGTTGATGAGATTCAAACAGAAGCGCAACCAGCGGTCGCGCAAATAGCGCAAACAACACTTCCTTTGGTGTTTGACTTTCAATATCATGTCGAAAATTTTCCGAAATGGGATACTCTAAAACCTATTTTTGAAGAGGCTCAGGCGTTAAGTAAACTTGAAGCACAACCTGATGCAGACCCAATGGTGGTTGAAGCAAAGAACAAAGCGCTTCAAGAAAAGTTGACGGCATCTTTACAAGAGGTTGGTTTGGTTGTTGGAATTGATAAATTGAGTATTGGCATTCCGACATCTTCTTTGAATATAAAAGGGGATTTCAGATTTGATGAAGCTGCAGCTAAGGATGTTGTAACAGATTTTGTAATTACAATTTCAGGTCTTGAAGAAACAATGCAAAAATCAGGTCAACAAGCAGGTCCTGTTGCGATGTTTTTACCGATGATTACAGCGATGGGTGAGGTTGTAGAAGATAGTGATCCAAATTCAAAATCGGTAACATATAAATATCATATCCAATTGACACAATCGGGTCAGATGTTAGTTAATGGACAAGATATGAGCTCAATGATGGGGGGAATGGCGCCATCAGAAGAACCAGCTGGAATTGTAAATCCACATATGTCGCCGGCACCTTTACAATAAATAAAAGTAGAATAACTAAAAAAAGAGGTTTTTTTAATGTCTAAGGAAGCTAAAAAGCATGAATTTCAATCTGATGTATCTCGCTTACTTGATATTGTGGCGAATGCTCTTTATTCCGAACGAGATGTGTTTTTAAGAGAGCTTATTTCTAATGCCTCGGATGCATGTGATAAAAGACGTTATCTGGCTTTGCAAGACGCATCACTTGGTTTAGGCGATGATGAAAGTTATGAGATCACACTCTGTGCGGATAATGATAAAAAGCAACTTGTGATCAAAGATCGCGGTATTGGCATGAATGAACAAGATTTAGTTGATAATCTTGGGACAATTGCGCGTTCTGGTACGGCTGCTTTTGTCGAACAATTAAAAGAAAAACAAGAAGATGATAAAGGCTCTCTTATTGGACAATTTGGTGTGGGCTTTTATGCTTCCTTTATGGTTGCTGATTATGTAGAAGTTGTCAGTAAAAAAGCAGGAGAAGATCAAGCCTATAAATGGATGAGTGATGGTCGTTCTGGTTACGAGATTGAGCTGTGTGAGAAAGACACAGTTGGGACTGATATTTACCTTCATTTAAAAGAAGATGCTTACACGTTTTTAGAGAAATCACCTTTAGCGCAAACGGTGATGCGTTATTCAGACCATATTGATTTCCCTATTCTCTTTGAAAAAGAAGAGGGTGAAACAGAGCGCCTTAATCAAGGAACAGCCCTTTGGGCGCGACCAAAGTCCGAGATCACAGATGAGGAGTATCAGCAATTTTATACCCATATTGGTGCAGGCTATGACATTCCAACAAAGACATTCCATTGGCGTGTTGAAGGCTTAATGGATTATACAGGGTTATTATATATTCCTTCCATTCGTCCTTATGATTTATTTGATCCCAAACGCCCTCATGGCGTTAAGCTTTATGTGAAACGTGTTTATATCACAGATCATTGTGAAGGGCTTGTTCCACATTGGTTAAGATTCTTGAGAGGGGTTGTTGATTCACAAGATCTTCCTCTTAATATTTCAAGAGAGATGCTACAAACCAATCCAATGGTATCTAAAATCTCTCAAGGTATTACTAAGAAGATTTTGAAAGAATTAGAAATATTGAGAGAAGATGAGCAGCTCTATCTACCTTTCTGGAAGAATTATGGTTCAGTATTAAAAGAGGGGTTATATGAAGTTGGCGCACACCGCGAAAAGATTTTAGAGCTCTCTTTATTCAATACAACGAATGATGATGATTTCACGTCGCTAGATGGCTATGTAGAGCGCATGAAAGAAGGTCAAAAAGAAATCTATTATCTTCAAGGTGATAATATAGAAGCGATGCGTCAAAGCCCTCAATTAGAAGCGTTTTTAGATAAAGGCATAGAAGTATTATTGCTTGATCACGTGATTGACAGTTTTTGGGTGCCTGCGATGGGGGTATATAAAGAGATTGCATTCAAATCTATTACGCAAGACGGCGTTGATTTAAGTGCCTTTTCATCTGATGAAAAAGAAACAAAAGAGGATACAAGCGCTTCAGAAAAGCAACAAGATGATTATAGCGCTTTATTAGAAGCAATGAATGAAACGTTAAAAGGCTTAGTCAAAGAAGTTAAGGTTTCAACGCGTTTGAGCCGCAGCCCTGTTTGTTTAATTGCGGATAAAGCGGATGCAGATTTGGCGATGGAGAAGTTGTTAAAACAGCATCAAAACGCCAGTGCTTCTGGTTTAAGAATTTTAGAGATTAATCCAAATCATGTTCTCCTTCAAAAAATTAAATCACGTTTCGAAACGGGACAAGATGATGGCTATGTAACAGATGCAACATATATGCTTTATGACCAAGCGCGCATGATAGAAGGGGAGTTCCCGCATGATATCACGGCATTTACAAACCGTTTGAATAGTATCCTTTCTAAATAATAGTTGACATATTTTGCAGATCTTTGTATAAGTTATGAAAATTGATTGCTGTTACAAGGAGAATGAACATGCAACCCGTAATCGTTGAATATAATAAACGTGTCTTTTTTGGATTATTAAAATCCCCGAAATTAGTTAGAGAAACGCTTGTTCCTTTTTCTGTAGGCAGAGGCGCAACTGATAAAACCATAGTTGTTACATTGTCATTAAAAGGGCCAAAAATCGAGGTGCCAGTATCGTTAAAACAATATTGGTGTGCGATGCAAGATGCGATGGATATTGGTTCTCTTCCACTTGATTTAACATCAACAGGCGTTGCTAAACTGGATGACCTTTATTGGAAGCATAAAGGAAACCCATTAACAGAAAATGATATTACGCCAAAACGTGCTCAATATGCACGCCGTGGACATTATATGTCATGATTATTTTAATTACGCTATTTATGGTTTTGGGGCAAATCTCTTTAATGGCTGCCTACGGACTTCATCGCCAAATAAAGGAAACTCGCCGTCAAAAAGAAGCTCTTCCAGCTCTGCATAAGAATGCACAACTTGGATAGCACCCGCTTTATAGAGGTCTTCTATATTTTTTGAAGTGGCAAGTTCTGGGCTTTTAAAACCAATGAATTTCATGCCGGCGGCTTTAGCTGCCTGAGCATCTTGAATTGAATCGCCAATAACAACACAATCTTCGTAATCAAAACGATTATAATCTGCTGCGTAAGTGAAATTACCTGGATCAGGTTTTAAGGCTCTTATATGACCTTCTTTAATGAGGGTGTTTCCGCAAAAGCGCTGATCTTCTGGGATTAAACGTCCTAAATCAGTTTCATCGGGCGCTAAATTCATGTTGAGATTTTCTAAATGATTGCTCGACCCAACACAATATTCAAATCCATGTTGTTTCAGGCGGGTGAGAAGAGTTTCTACGCCTGGGTACGCTTTTATCTTTTTACTGGTATAGAGTGCTTTTTTGGCTGCACGAAGCTGATCTCTGATGGTCATAGCCTGTTCTTTGGAAACTTTTACGCCTGCATTATCAGCAGCGACCTTAATTCTTTCCAAAGATCCAGCCCCACCATAAGGTCCAGCCATTTCAACAAAAGTAGTTTGAAGTCCTGCAGCGTTTAGCACCTCAACACATGCATGAGCATAAGCGACGTCTGTGTCGGCTAATGTCCCATCATAATCAAAAATAAATAAAATGTCCCTTTTAGTCATAAGCTGATTATTGCCAACTTATGTTAATTTAGGGTTAATGGATATATTATGACTTAAGCGGCTTGGTCTTCTGCGGCTTCAACATCAGCTTGACGTGCAGAAGGTTCAACAGGGGCAACGCCTTCACCGATTGCAGCCAAATAAAGATCTGTTAGATATTCTTCTTCTTGGCGCGCATCACTGTCCATTTTGCGTAGGCGAATAATTTTACGAATGATTTTAGGATCAAAGCCAACAGCTTTTGCTTCGCCCATCACTTCTTTGATATCTTCGGCTAACGCTTTCTTTTCTTCTTCTAAACGTTCTACACGCTCGATAAATGATTTTAGACGATCTCCTGCGATACCACCGACTTCAGACATGACTATGACTCCTTTTTTATTGATTTTTATGTATGAGTTCCCTTATATAGGGAATTATTATTAATTTAAAGAGGGAATATATAAAAAAATGAGCGCTCTTTTAAAAGAAAAACCAATTTTAGTGGCTGCCTTTTATCATTTTGCTGATATGGGAGCGGATTACCGTGCAAAACAAATGCCTTACAAGAATGCCTTAATAGAACGTGGTGTTAAAGGAACTATTTTATGCACGCCAGAAGGTTTAAATGGCACAATCTCTGGCCCAAGAGAAGGGGTAGAGTCTTTCTTTGACTATTTAAGGCAAGATGTGCGTTTCAAAGATGTTACTTATAAAGAGAGCTTTATGGATGAGCATCCTTTTGGCAAAACAAAGGTAAAAATCAAACAGGAAACGATTTCAATTGGTGAACCTGCTTGTGCTTGGAATGCGGGTAAGTATGTGGCACCTAAAGATTGGAATGTGCTTATTGCTGATCCAGATACTTTATTAATTGATACGCGTAATGACTATGAATATGTGTTGGGTACTTTTAAAGGCGCAGTTAACCCAGAAACACAGACTTTTAAAGAACTACCAGATGTTGTGCGTAAGCTCTTAAAGAAGCATACACCACAAAAAGTAGCGATGTTTTGCACGGGTGGTATTCGTTGCGAAAAATCAACAGCTTGGTTGAAAGATCAAGGCTTTGAAGAAGTATATCATCTACAAGGCGGTATTTTGCAGTATTTAGAAGATATCCCAAAAGAAGAAAGCCTGTGGGAAGGGGAGTGTTACGTGTTTGATGATCGCGTAGCGGTAGACCATGATTTAAACCCCTCTAAAACGGCTGTTTTGTGTCAAAATTGCGGTGGAACGATCATAGCACGCGATATGACGTCTTCTGTGTTTAAGCATGGGAAGCAATGTCTTCATTGCGCTCCTTGGTGGGAAAAAAAGCTCTATTTTGGAATGAAGGCTTTGAAAAACCGCTGGCATAATTTCTGCCGTGACCGTTTAAACATCAAGAAATAAAACTTGACATAATTGTTGTGGCTTTTGTATAAATAGCTTATCTCAAAAAAAGGATAGGTTATGAACCAGAGCGAATTTAAGAAATTCTTAGATAAAAACCCAGAAATCAAAGTTCTTATGATTGATGTGTATCCCACTCATGAAGAGGCGCGCGCCGCCTTTAATGAATTAGCACAGGATCTTGCTCCTCGCCAAATTAATGTACCAAACTCTGAGATTGCAAAAGCGACAGGATGTTTAACAGCGGCTATTCTCGTCTCATCTTTTCTGAATGATGGTTTTAAGATGACATCTTTGATCGCTGGAGGCCTTTTATTTGCTGGTTATTTTGGCATCGCTAAGGGGTTTCTTTTTGGGGCAAATAAAGTTTTGACAATAGGCGCAGAAAAACCAGAGCAAACACTAGCGAAAATTGCTAAGGACTATAGTTTGATTGATGAAAATGAGAAAAGAGTTGTTAAAAAACGAACTCTAGAAAATGGCTTTAAAAATGGCTATATGCGTTACAGAGCGGTTTAAAAGATTTGCAAACGGTTTTGGTTTATCGAGTGAGGTAGCCACTTACTTGTGGCAAGAGATAGAGGCGCATTACACACAATCTCACCGATACTATCACACATTAGATCATATTGAGGCGATGCTTGGGCATTTTGATCAAGTTAAAGATTTGCTTAATGATCCTGATTTAGTAGAGGCCGCTATTTGGTATCATGATATTATTTATAAGACACAGGCTACGCACCCTAATCAATCTTTCGATAATGAAAGAGAAAGTGCAGAGCTTGCATGTGAGCGTTTAAAAAGCACATCTTTAGACTTAGAAAAGTTGCATAATATGATTATGGCGACAAAGCATGGTGCGGAGAAACCTAAAACACAAGATGACGCATTTTTAGTTGATATTGATCTTTCTATTTTAGGGCAAAGAGCTGATATTTATGCGCTCTATACGAGATATGTGCGCAAAGAATATGGTTTTGTTCCAGAAGCGCTTTATAAAACAGGTCGTTCTTCTATTCTAAAGGCATTTTTGGCTCAGGATAAAATATATCAAACCTCCTATTTTTTTGAACGATTTGAACGTCAAGCACGTTTGAATATCGGGCAAGAAATTAGAGGGTTATCTCTTTTAAGAAATACACCAAAATAAGAGTATTACTGAAATTTAATACGTCTTGCTCCCCTTATTTTTATATGTTAGCGTTTATGTTAAGAAATAATAAAAATAAACAGGGAACCCTTTAATCTATATGTAGGGAGAGGCAAGATGAGAGAAAATCTTATTTCACGCGATGAATTTAATTCTTTTTTAGAAAAAAAACCAAAAGTACGCGCTTTTATGACAGATCTAGCAAGGGATCAGGATGAAGCATATCAAATTTTTAATGGTATGGCAGAAGGGGCTCCTTATCCTCTTTTGGCAAAAGACCCGAGTTGGGGGCTGGCAGCAATCGTGGCCGTTGTCGGAGGTGCTTTTGTAACGTCCATCTTAGGCGGTGGCGGTATAATTACTCTTTCTATTGGGGTGGCTGTTTTAGCAGCTGGTGCTATTGCTGTTTTGAGTATTGGATCGGCGTTAGTGGTTGATGTAACAAAACAATCTAAGCCACAAAGACGTGCTCTTTCTTTTAATGTATTAGAGGAGGCCGCTAAAAAATACGACAAAATTAAACATGATACTGATAAAAAAGAAAAGGCCCTTGCACGCGTTCATAGAAAAGGCATTGCATATTATGCAAATATTATGTAATGTTTGAATATGAAAAAAGGAAAGTTCGCAAAGTTTTTACAAAAAAATCCAACTATTTGTGGGTTTATGATGGATGTAACGCATGATGTTGACAGTGCGAGTATTGTATTTAATCGGCTCGTTCATCTCTCAAAACCAAAACCCTTTTTGTCTTCTGCTGTTCAGGAAGGCTTATCGATTGTTTCTCTTGTCGCTACTACATTTAGTTCAAATATAATAAATGGTATATTGGCTTATTTTGTCGTAGATATGGCTGGGGATATTGTTAATGTTGGTCTAACGCCTTCAAAAGAGAAAGAGGCGATCGACACACTAGAAAAGACAGCTTCGTTTTATAATCTTTCAGATGATAAAGAAGCTGAGTTAGAGAAAATTAGAGAAGAAGGCTTTGTCGATTATTCCATGAGAGTCGCAGCAAAATGTTCGATTAAAATTTGATCATTATTTGTGCTTTGAGGATCTCTACGCACTTGTAGCTGCACGACATATTCTTTTTTATTCATTTTTAAATCTTCAAATAATTTATCTCTTTGTGCTTTACTATATTTCGCACTTTCTGTGTTGTTATTATGCAAGCTAATCATAATTGTTGCTTCAACAAGCCATCTATATGATCCATCAAGGGGCGCTTGGTTTAAAATGACAGGTTGCTGTGTGATAATTGTGCTGATCGTTGTGTAATATTCTGTGTTGAGTCTCACAAGATCGTATTCTTTAAAAAAGGCGATTAAATTATTAAGCCCTGTTTCATCAAAGTCACGTTTCTGTTCTTCTATAATGACTTCGATCATTCCACCGTCTATATTGAAGAGGTTTGCTAGAAGTCCGCTCACGTAATTTTCAACTTCTTGATCACTGATATGTTTTACATCGAGCCTTGTCGCTCTTTCACCATAGTTATCTTGTTTTAGATTACGAAGAAAATCTAAATCAGATCCTTGCGCTGAAGGCACAATAGTTGCTGTTATGCCTACTATCAGAATACAAAAAAGTAAAAAATGACGCATAGTTTAAAACGCTTATTTTTCTCCAAAAGGCCAAATTCTTTTGAAGAATCCTTTCGCATTATTCATGTTCTTGCCGAATGTTAAAACATTTCTAATACGCTTATTTAAAAAGTCCCAGCTTTTTTCATTATTTTCTGACGAGTCATTTAACCAATAAAGCATTGTTGATTTAATAACACCGCTTAAAAGAAAACGTTTTGTGTAATGGTTGTAATCAGTGGCTGTGTCACCTGCTTCGTACCAAATTGTATCTGCTGTGCGCCAAATAGATTTTTGTGCTTCAACCATGTAAGATGGTTTTGCGAGTTGTTTAACACCATTTCTTAAAGCGTCTTTATAAGGTGCCATAACTTCGAAATGGGTTTTCACCATAAAGATAACACGTTCATGAACACGCATGCCTTGCAGGTCTGTTTTTTTAGCGATCTCCAACATCAAAGCATCTGTTTTTTCAGTGAGATAAGCGAGTACATCTCTTGGCCCTTTTGGAAAATAAGTAAAAATATCTCTTTTAGAAATATTTGCACCCGCAGCCGTGGCTTCTAAGGCTGTATCATTCCATCCGTCAAAAGTTATATTTGTCATGATTGTTTCAAATAGATCGTCTTTGTTCATCACAAATCCTCCAGCTTTTGTTACTTGTTCTTTTAATAAAGATACACTATATCATATTTCATGAGTAATGAAGAAGAAAATAGCTTAAAAGGCAGAATAAAACGTTATGCACGCGTTTCGGGGACAATGGGTAATTTGGCTGCGAAATTAGCAGGGCAAAAATATTTAGGTATTGAGATTAATCAAGAAGATCACGCGCGCGTTTTGAAAGAGGCTTTAGGAAATTTAAAGGGCCCGTTAATGAAAATTGCTCAATTGCTCTCAACAATTCCAGAAGCGCTTCCAAAAGAATATGTCGCAGAACTTTCTCAATTACAATCAAATGCGCCCGCAATGGGCTGGTCTTTTGTAAGGCGTCGCATGAAAGCAGAGCTTGGTTCTGACTGGCAAAATAAGTTCGCCCATTTTGAAAAAGAGGCCATTGCAGCAGCTTCTCTTGGACAAGTGCATAAAGCAACCTTGCATGACGGAAGAGACGTGGCGTGTAAATTACAATATCCAGATATGGGATCTGCGATTGAGGCGGATTTGAAACAATTACGTTTGATCTTTGGCATATACGAAAAATATGATAAAGCGATATCGACAAAACATATTCAAGAAGAGATCGCCGCGCGCCTTAAAGAAGAGTTGGATTACACACTTGAGGCAAAGTTTGAGCACTTATATCATAAAATTTTTGCACAAGATGATAAGGTTCATGTGCCTGAGGTTATTACAGATTTATCAACAAATCGGTTTTTATGTTCGACTTGGGTAGAAGGAAAACCGCTCTTATCATATAAGGATGCCCCGATTGAGGTGCGCAACCAAATTGCTCTCAATATGTTTAAAGCATGGTATGTGCCTCTTTATTATTACGGTGTTATTCACGGAGATCCGCATTTAGGTAATTACTCTATTCGTGATGATTTATCGGTTAATTTACTTGATTTTGGCTGTGTTCGTATTTTCCCCCCACGCTTTGTATGGGGCGTTTTGGAATTATATCAAGCGTTACAAACAAATGATGAAGAACGCGCTGTTGAAGCTTATAAAAGTTGGGGCTTTGAAAATATCACAAAAGAATTGGTCGATGTCTTAAATGTATGGGCGCGTTTTCTATACGGTCCAATTCTAGATGATCGTATCCGTAAAATTGGTGAGATTGATAAAGGTGTTTATGGGCGTGAAATTGCAGAAAAAGTTCATGCAGAACTACGCCGTGTTGGAGGGGTAACTGTTCCTCGAGAATTTGTGTTTATGGATCGTGCGGCGCTTGGGTTAGGATCTGTTTTCTTGCATCTACAAGCTGAGGTGAATTGGTATCAACTCTTTAACGAACTTACAGAGGGTTTTGATAGTACACTCGTTGATCAGAAACAAAAATCATTACTCACACAATGTGGTATTGATTATCAATCACTCTATCAAAACACTTTATAAAATTTCCAGTGTCTATTGACATATGGTAAACATGGTGATAGGGTTTTCGAAATTAAAAGTTATGAACGATCTTTAAGGGAGAATATGATGTCATCAGATGAGAATGGTAACAACTTAAAACCGCAATTTAATATTACAATTCAAGATTATAAAGCGATGGATAGCTTTTTATATTTCCGCTTTAATAATCCTGGATTAAAGCAAGAGATCGATAAGCAAACTGAAATTCTTATTCACGTTGAAGGCGAAATTCGCCGTTTCTTAAAAGATAGTCTAGACATTGACGGGTTTATTATTGACTCAAAATCTGGTGCCGTTGGATTTATTATCGAAGGTGATGTTGACGAAGAAGATTATGAATGCGTGGCGGAAAAAACAGGCCAAGAAGATGCGAAAGCGTATACATTCCGCGAAGATCATCCCTTTGTAGACACACCAGAATATCACGAGATGGTAGAGAAAATCCAAGCTTATTACGAAATGCAAATGGGTTTAAAAGATGTCGTGATGTCACTTATTGGTGCTAAACCTCAAAAATATCCTCTGTTAGTGATTAATATTCTTACATTGGGGGAAGAGTGTTATTTACAAGTAACAAATCCTTTTAAGCGCTCTTATGTTTTAGATCGTGAGTGGAGTAATTACGTTTTATCACCGATGCGTAATCAGATGTTAGCTTCTGATACACGCATGTTGATGCACGATATTTCGAAAGGCGCTTATGCGGATTTGACCCCTATCAAAGAAGCAGACTTCACAGCACTTGTTGAAAATAAAAAAGAAGCAAGCAAAATGAGTGATATGAAGCGTGCGCTTCGTGCCGCTCGTAAAAATAAACCCGCTTAAATTTTTATAAACGCATTTTGTTTTTTGGCTCTCCCCATCAAAAATTTTTTGTGCTATAGTGCAACCGTAATTTTTTGATTAGGGAGAAGAGTCACATCATGCTTGTAGCAATCGTAAAAGAACAAAAAACAGGAGAGGCGCGCGTAGCAGCTTCACCAGAAACTGTTTCTAAATTTGTATCTCTTGGTTTTGATGTGGTTGTTGAAACAGGTGCGGGATTTCTTTCTCATGTAACAGATGAAGCTTTTATTGCTTCTGGAGCAACTGTCGTAAAAACAGCCAAAGAAGCCTTAGCAAAGGCAGACATTGTTGTTAAGATCTGGCGCCCTTTAACTAAGAATGACCCTGAAAAAATTGATGAAGTTTCTCTTTTGAAAAAAGGGGCGCATGTTGTGTCTTTAATGGACCCTTATGACTCAGGTGCTTATTTTGAAATGTTGGCAAAGAAAGGCGTTAATGCCTATGCCCTTGAATGGGTGCCACGTATTACACGTGCACAAACAATGGATGTTTTATCCTCTCAATCAAATCTTGCTGGCTATAAATCGGTACTTGATGCGACAGAACATTATGGGCGCGCTTTTCCAATGATGATGACGGCTGCTGGGACAATTCCCCCTGCAAAGGTTATGATTATGGGTGCTGGTGTTGCTGGCTTGCAAGCGATCGCAACAGCAAAAAGATTAGGCGCAGTTGTGTGTGCGACAGACGTGCGTATGGCAGCAAAAGAACAAGTTGAAAGTTTAGGCGGTTCTTTTGTTATGGTGGATGATGAAGAAGCACGTAACGCGGAAACATCTGGTGGCTATGCAAAAGAGATGAGTGATGCTTATAAGAAAAAACAAGCCATCTTAATTGAAGAAACTTTGGTAAAACAAGACATCGCTATTACGACGGCGCTCATTCCTGGAAGGCCAGCTCCGACTTTGATTACAAAAGAAATGGTTGCAAAAATGCGCCCTGGCTCGATTATTGTGGATATGGCGGCGGCGCGTGGTGGCAATTGTGAATTGTCGAAACCAGATCAAATTGTAACAACTGAGAATGGTGTTACAATTATTGCGCATACAAATATCCCGAGCCGTTTGGCGAGTGATGCATCACGTTTATATGCGAAAAATATTCTTAATTTTGTATCTCTGTTGTGGGATTCAGAGAACAAGAAATTGGCGGTCAATTTTGACGATGAAATTATTAAAGCTGCATGTTTGACTCAATCTGGTAAAGTTGTACATGAGAGTTATGCTGTGAAAAAAGCAGCACCTAAAGCTAAAAAAGCACCTGCTAAAAAAACAGTCAAGAAAGCGCCAGCTAAGAAGGCTGCTCCAAAGAAGGCAACATCTAAAAAAGCGGCACCTAAAAAAACAACGGCCAAGAAAACAGCCGCTAAGAAAAAATTATAAAGGAGAGAGTAAATGGATAAAGGCTTAGAATTGATGCGCCAAGCCAGTCAATTGGCTGAGAAAGCGCAACTTTTATCACAAGAAGCAGCTGATTTAGCTATGCAAGCGAATGATGTCGCTGAACAAGCTGTGGGTGTGCCTTATATTGTTGAAGGGTTAACAGTCTTTATTCTAGCATGTTTTGTTGGGTATTATGTTGTTTGGCGTGTGACACCAGCTTTACATTCACCCTTGATGGCCGTTACGAATGCAATTTCATCGGTTATTATTGTTGGTGCCGTTATTGCTCTAGGGCCACTAGATGGGAACCCGGTTGCACAGACATTAGGCTTTTTGGCTGTTCTTTGCGCCTCTATTAATATTTTTGGTGGGTTTATTGTGACACGCCGAATGCTTCAAATGTTTAAAAAGAAATAAGAGAAAGAGGATCAAATCATGACAGTAACAGCAGCATTTGCATATCTTATTTCAGCCGTTTTATTTATCTTAGCACTTCGCGGATTATCGCACCCCGAATCTGCACGCAAAGGGAATATGTTTGGCATGATCGGGATGGCTTTGGCGATTGCCACAACGATTTATCTTCCTTCTGTTGAAAGTTATGGCTTAATTGTTTTAGCTATTTTAATTGGTGGTGTAATCGGAACAGGCATTGCTTTGAAAATTGAAATGACAGCACTCCCACAACTTGTCGCAGGATTTCACTCTCTTGTTGGTCTTGCCGCTGTATTTGTCGCCGCCGCCGCCTTTTATCAACCAGAAGCGTATGGGATTGGTGAAACGGGTAATATTGCGATGGGGTCAATTATTGAGATGTCGATTGGGGTTGCTATTGGTGCGATTACATTCACAGGCTCATTGATTGCATTTGGTAAATTACAGGGTGTTTTATCAGGGAAGCCTTTTGTTTTTAAAGGTCAACATATTGTGAATTTGGCTGTTTTTGCTGTGATTGTTGGTTTGATTATTCAGCTCATTGGTGTGCAAACAACAGAAACATTTTGGCTCATTGTGATCTTGTCACTGATGTTTGGTTTTATGATTATCTTACCAATTGGCGGTGCAGACATGCCAGTTGTTGTGTCTATGTTGAATAGTTACTCAGGCTGGGCCGCAGCGGGGATTGGATTTACGCTTCAAAATAATTTGCTGATCATTACAGGTGCGCTTGTTGGATCTTCTGGGGCAATTCTTTCATACATTATGTGTAAGGGCATGAACCGTTCCTTTATTAGCGTTATTCTCGGTGGTTTCGGTGGTGAAACCGCAGCAAGTAATGAAGATATGGGTGATAAAGTGATTAAACAGGGCTCTGCAGATGATGCCGCTTTTATCATGAAAAATGCATCTGAAGTTATTATTGTTCCTGGCTATGGGATGGCTGTAGCACAAGCTCAGCATGCGTTAAAAGAAATGGTTGATATGTTGAAGGCAGAAGGTGTGAATGTTCGCTATGCAATTCATCCTGTTGCAGGGCGTATGCCTGGCCATATGAACGTTTTATTAGCAGAAGCAAATGTACCATATGATGACGTTTTAGAGCTTGAAGAGATTAACCGTGACTTCGCTCAAGCCGATGTCGCATTTGTTATTGGAGCGAATGATATTACAAATCCGTCTGCCAAAGATGATCCTGCCTCTCCGATTTATGGGATGCCGATTTTAGATGTGAAGGCTGCGAAAACGGTGTTATTTGTGAAGCGTTCATTATCAGCTGGATATGCTGGGATTGATAATAAATTATTCTATGCAGACAACACAATGATGCTGCTCGATGACGCAAAAAAAATGTGCGAAAATATTATTAAGGCTATCGAATAATTAAAGTAGAAAAGGATAAAATAAAATGAGTTATTCAAATCGTATCAGTGACCGTATTGTGTTAGCGCTTGAGCTTGCTGTGGCTCAGGAAGATAAAGAACTAGCGACCTTATTAGGGCGCGCTGTAGAACTATCAATGACACGTAATTCTGGTGGTGCTGATTTTGTTGAAAGACGTACATTAGATGATGAAGTCAGTGAACTTCTTTCTAAAGTAAGAGCATTATAATTCAATGAGATAGTTAGGATTGGCTCAGCTCAATCCATTCTTCTTCACTTAAAACGGAAACCCCAAGGCTTTCTGCTTTCTTCAATTTTGAACCTGCTTTTTCACCAGCGATTAAGTAGTCTGTTTTCCCAGAGATAGCGCTTGATACTTTTGCGCCTAATCGTTCGGCCAAAGCTTTTGCTTCGTTTCTTCCCATTTGTAATAGCGTCCCAGTAAAGACAAGCGTTTTACCTTGTAAGGGACTATCACCTGTAATAACAATTTCGTATGGGTTAATTGTTAAATGCGACTTGAGTTCTGTTAGAACCTCTTGATTATGAGGTTCAGTAAAAAAGGCAACGAGATCTTTGATTGCAGCAGGTCCGATATCTTCGATATGAAGAAGGGTTTGATAGCTTTGTGACTCTGCATCTCCAACAGTTAAAACCGTTTCTTCTAATGTTTGAAAATCAGAAAAAGTGCTGGCAAGTTTTTTTGCTGTTGCATGACCGATTTGACGGATACCAAGGGCATAGATAAAACGATCTAGATCAATTGTGCGTTTTTCATCAATAGCGTGGAATAATTTATCAGCCGATTTTTTGCCCCAGCCTTCTTTGTTACGTAATGGTGTTAGGCTGTCTTTGTCACGTTCTTCGAGTGTAAAAATATCAGCGGGTGTTTTAACCAGATCTTCTTCAAAAAACTGTTTCACGATGCGATCACCCATGCCGTCGATATCAAAAGCAAGTTTTGAAACGAAATGTTTTAAACGCTCAACGGCTTGAGCAGGGCAAATTAGCCCACCTGTACAGCGAATAGCCGCTTCATCCTCTGCTGCGCGTTCGGCATGTGATCCACATTCGGGGCAAGCTGTAGGAAAGATAAAGGGCTGTGAGTCAGAAGCTCTTTTTTCAGGAAAAGAGCGCAAGACTTGTGGGATGACATCGCCAGCGCGCTGAATTTCGACCATATCACCGACACGAACATCTTTGCGTTTTATTTCATCTTCATTATGCAAGGTTGCACGGGAAACTAAAACACCACCAACATTAACCGGCTCTAATTCTGCAACAGGGGTTAGTGTTCCTGTACGTCCAACTTGTATGATAATATCGTTAATATAAGTCACAGCTTTTTCAGCGGTAAATTTCCGAGCAATTGCCCAGCGCGGGGCACGCGCAACATATCCAAGACGTTCTTGTAAATTCATATCATTTACTTTGAAAACGATCCCATCAATGTCATGCGTAAGATGGGGGCGTTGTTCTTCTAAGTGTGTAGAATAAGTCTCAATGTCTTTTAAAGAGCGACATAGTTGTGAGGGGTGATTTGGAATGAAGTTCCAGTTTGCTAACTGATCTCGTAGTTCCTCTTGTGTTTCTAAACTCATGCCTTTGATATCATAAGCGAAAAAGCTAAGGGGTCTTTTTGCGGCAATACGAGGGTCAAGCTGTCTTACAGAGCCTGCTGCCGCATTACGAGGGTTAGCAAATAGAGCTTCACCAGCATTCTCACGCGCTTTGTTTAGCTCAATAAAGTCATCTTTACGCATATAGATTTCACCACGTATCTCAACACGCTCAGGGAAAGGGGCGGTGAGTTGATGAGGAATTTCAGAAATTGTCTTTACATTATGCGTGATGTCCTCACCTGTTTGTCCGTCTCCGCGCGTTGCTGCGCGCATAAGAGTGCCGTTTTCATAGAGTAAGGAGCAAGATAAACCGTCAATTTTAGGTTCACCCCAATAAGCGATTGAGGTATCAGGATTTAAATTTAAAAAGCGTTTGATACGCTCCTCAAAATCAGCCATATCATCAGAACTAAAAGCGTTACTAAGTGATAACATGGGGATTTCATGGGTAACCTTCTCAAATTTTTCAAGAGGCTTAAAGCCGACTTTTTGTGAGGGGCTATCTGGACGAACAAGATCAGGAAAGGCTTGTTCTATGGCTTCATTCCGTTGACGAAGTGCATCATAATCAAGATCACTGATGAGAGGCGCATCATGTGTATGATAAGCTTCATCATGTCGAGCAATTTCTTTAGCAAGATATTCAAGCTCAACTTGGGCTTCAAGAGGAAGCATGGTTGTGATGTCATCAAATTTTTGTGTCATTATTTAAGCGGCTTTTTGTTTGGTCATGAGTTTTTCGGCCGCAGCACGTGCTTCTTCGCTCATCGTTTCACCAGAGAGCATGCGGGCAACTTCGTCTAATTTTTCTTGGGTGGTTAGATGTCTAATCTCTGTGTAGGTTTGTTGATCTCGGTCTTGTTTTTGGACTTTTACATGATGATCACCGCGTGCGGCCACTTGTGGACTATGTGTAATAACAAGCACTTGTTTTTTATGAGAAAGCATTTCAAGCCGTTTTCCAACGGCGTCGGCTGTCGGGCCTCCGATACCGCTATCAACTTCATCAAAGATGAGGGTTGGTGTGGCATCTGCACTCGCTAAGACAACTTTTAAGGCCAACATAAAGCGGGACATTTCACCACCTGAAGCAATTTTGCTTAAAGGTCCTAGATGCGAGCCTTTATTTGTTGCGACTTGGAAATAAGCACGTGTGATTCCTGTTTCACTCCAGCCAGATTCTTCGGTGATCTCTTCAATAGCTGTTTCAAAAATGGCACGCTCCATTTTTAACGGAATAAGTTCTTTCATCACAGAGCGATCAATTGTTTGAGCGGCCGAGATACGTGCTTCATGAACAATATGAGCGCGTTCTAGGTAACGTTTTCTCTTTTCTTGTAAGTCTTTTTTAAGCTGTGCGATATGCTCATCTAAATTATGAATGAGGGTGAGTTTTTCTTCGATCTCTTTTTTGATTTTAGGAAGCTCATCTGCTTGGCATCTATGTTTACGCGCCATATCTTTTAAATCCATAAGGCGTACTTCAATATCCTCTAAATTCTCATTACTGCTTTCTTCTTGAGATCGGATATGCTGAAACTCAAATAAAACATCACTGAGATCAGTTTGTAATGTTTCAAGACGATCTTGGACTTCTTTTAGAGAAGGGGTGATTTTCTCTCCCAAACCATAGAGCATTTTTATCGCATAAGAAAGCTGTGTATCAACACCTGTTTCGCTACTTAAATGCTCGTTAACGCTTTCAAGACAATCGTGAATATGAGTCTTATTTCTTAATAATTGTCTTTTCTCTTCGAGTTCTGTGCCTTCATTTTCTTGAGGGTTGAGCTTATCAAGTTCAGCTAACACAAAACTTAGATAATCTTCTTCTTGTTTTGCTTTTTCTACGCGCTCATAGACATCGCTCAATTCTTTTTTAACGCGATAGAAGTCAAGATACGCATTTTTAACCGCCAAACGATCAGCTCCATTCCCAGCAAAATGATCAATCATAGTGAGATGTGTTTTATCATTTAATAATTTATGCGTGTCAAATTGCCCATGAATATCAGCTAATACATTTCCAACTGTTCTTAAAAGTGTCAAAGTGACCGCTTGATCATTGATAAAGATCTTGTTTTTCCCAGTACTTGTTAAACTACGACGGATAATTAATGGGTCTTGATGATCAATCTCTAATCCAGCTTCTGTCAGTGTGTTCCAGATAGGGTGTGTGTTGTCTAAGTCAAAAGTTGCTGAAACGCTAGCTTCGTCTTGGCCGGCGCGAATAAGACGTGTTTCAGCTTTCGCCCCTAAAATGAGGCCAAGTGAATCAAGAAGAATCGATTTTCCAGCGCCTGTTTCCCCTGTTAAGACGGTTAATCCAGAGAGAAAATCAATCTCTAAGTTTTCTATTAAAACAATATTCCGGATGGATAAATGCGTGAGCATTTTTTTCTATCACCCTTTCATTAATTTACAATAGAATCCCAAGCTTTACCAAAGAACCCATTTTGATCATTTGTTGAGCCTGATTCTAGTAAGTTATAAGCATCTTCATACCATTCAGATCCCGGATAATTGTGACCTAAAATAGCCGCGTTTTTAGTGGCTTCCGCTGTTAAACCAATTGCAAGGTTCACTTCGACAAGCCTATAAAGAGCTTCTGCAACATGCGTTGTTGTTTGATATTCACGCACAACTTTTTGAAAGCGCTTGATCGCTGCGTTATAAACTTTACGGTCAAGATAATAACGTCCAATTTCCATCTCGCGTCCTGCGAGGTGGTCAAAGGTTAGGTCAATTTTTAGACGGGCTTCTTTCGCATAGTCACTGCCTGGAAAACGTTTAATAACAGCCAAGAGATGATTAAGCGCAAGCTCTGTCATTTTTTGATCGCGACGAACGTCTGAAATTTGTTCGTAATAACACATTGCTTTTAAATAATAGGCGTAATCCACACGCTCATCGGCTGGATGTAATTGAATAAAACGCTCAAGAGCGATGATTGCGCGATCATAATCTTCATTTTGATAGCTTGCATAAGCTGACATGAGCATTGCACGTTTTGCCCAAACAGAATATGGGTGGTTGCGTTCTATATCATCAAATTGACGCACTGCTGTGCGATAAAGTTCGTCATCTAAAGATTTTTGAGCTTCTAGGAATAAATCTTCAACAGGTTCATTAATTTCTTCTGTTTCCACAGGTTCTGGTGCTTCAACACCATCAGTGCTGCTGCAATGAGTTAAGAAAACAAAACACGCGAAAGCGATTAATAAGGTCCGAATCATTTATATATCTCCATTAAGTGTATTCTTTATAACATGCTCATTAACGATGGAAAACATCTTTGGTTTTTTTGAGATAAAAAAACTTGTACCTTTTTTATATTTGGCATAATGTTGTTTTTTTTTAGTATGAATATGAGAATAGAGTAATAAATGCGTAAAATTGGAGATATATTTAATCAGCTAGCGGCAATCAATGAAACAGGGTTAGCTTATAAATATGTGATTTGTGAAGCTGTTTATGTATCAGCAGAACATAATGAAAAAATGAGTTCGTCACGTAATTTTTATCATGTGCAGTTTGAACAACAAGCGTTCTGGATCGAAGAAGATGAATTTGAGAAATATGCAGAAATAGTGAATGGTACAAGAGAGATACCAGAGACTGCGATCATTATTCCTCTCTTAAAAAATCATAAATATTTCGACCATCAGTTAAATCAAAAAACAAAAGCACCACGAAATGGTTTTTTAGTACAGCTAGCACGATCAGAAAAACCTGTTTTTTATTCTGAAGCGGCGTTTCATGCACTTTATAAAACAGCTCTTCTTCCTTTGTCAGAAGTAGGTTATTCCAGACAATATAAATTTTTATCGCCTCATTCCCTTAAATACCCCGTTCATTTTCTAACACTTGATTGTGATATGACGGTCGAGCTTAATGGATTAGAAGAAACGTTGGTAAAAGGCACAATTATTACGCATCAGCATGTTTATGATGAACAAGTAACCCCTCGTACATATAAAGATGTGTATACGTCTTATGAGCCGAGTTTATTTGGTAAGATTCATATGGTTAGAAGAGTGCCTCAATCAAAAACGAAGCCTCAACCGCGTTTAAAGTAATAGTATTTTTTTGTATTAAGCGTATTCCCAAGCATCAGGATCAGAAAATAAAGCGTGTAACACTTTATTATTCATTTCATGGCCACCTTTAACGGTTGTGAATTCACCGATAATGCGCGCCCCCGCTAGATAAATATCACCCATAGCGTCCAAGATTTTATGGCGAACAAATTCGTTATCAAAACGAAGCCCTTCAGGGTTTAAGATTTTATCATGATCAACAACAATGGCATTATCTAATGAGCCACCACGTGCTAAACCAATTGATTTGAGGTAATCAACTTCTTCTAAAAGACCAAAAGTACGTGCATCAGCAATCTCATGTACATAATTTCCATTCACCATTTGTACGGCATAATCTTGCTTACCGATGCGGTCATTCTTGCCTGTGTAATCAAGTTCGAAACTATAAGTTGGGATTTTCGCTGGTTTTAATGTTGTTGTGCGTCCTTCATTGACAAAAGAAATTTCTTTTTTGATGATGATTTCTTTACGATGTGCTTCTTGCTCTTGGATCCCTGTTTGTTCGATTAAAGCAACAAATTCTTTTGCACTTCCATCCATGATAGGCATTTCTTCATTATCAATCTCAACAATTACATTATCAATGCCAAGACCGTAAAAAGCGGACATTAAATGTTCAATAGTTGAAACGCGAACATCATCGCTATTCGCGATCACAGTACATAATTTTGTATCAACAACATGGTCCCAAAGGGCTGGGATGATGGGGTCTTTGTTTTGAATGTCACTACGAACGAAAACAATGCCTGTATTCACAGGGGCTGGACGAAGTTGTACATTGGCAACGAAACCAGAATGAACACCTACACCAGAAAAAGAACAGCTTTTTTGTAACGTTTTTTGTTTTTGCATGACACACACTTTTAATTAGTTATTATTTCACGATCCCATTATAGGAAGGCTTTGTCACTTTGTGAAATCACAGCGTGCAACGTTTTGTAACAAAGTGCGTTACGATGCTTTAGGTGTTTTGATACCACCTTGGATAAGGCCAAATTTTTGTGTTTTTATGTTTTTATGGATTGGATACATGCCTTGAGGATCAGGGTTGAAGAGGTCATTAACGGCTTGTGAAATATATAAATAGCCAAGCTTAAAGCCAGCAAGTGTTCCATGCATTTCTTTTTCTTCTAATTCTTCTGTACCAAGATGCGTATAATAAAAAGCTTCATTAAGTGTATGTAGATTATGGGCGAGATCATCAAGGTGGTCTGATGTCATTGAGGGAAGTTTTACATGATGTGGGAAGAAAGCCGTTAATCCATTAAATAAAGCAGCCGCCTCATTAAGAGATGGCATTTCTTCTAAATTTTTCATCATTTGCCTCTGATAGTCATCTCTCGCTTGAGGGTTTGATGCAAGTTCTTCTTGTACGGAAAAGAGCTCTTGCTCGACAGCTTCACCAATCACATCATCAACATATTTAATCGCATCTATGTCTAAAATACCTAAATTAACACTTTTGATGAAATCACCGTGATCATAATAGGGGCCTAGTAAGTTTAGTACTGTTTCTAGATAAGTCGCAACACTTGCAGCTATATTGGCTTCTCTATTTGATCTGGATGGATCAAGACGAAAAACTTTCTCAACATATTGTTCACCATAGGCAAGGCGATTTGCTATAGCGAAAATAGCTTGGCGTGTTTTATTAATATCATTCATACTGTTTTAATGGAAATGCGCTCCAAGCGGTGCTGTTGTTTTTTGTGGAAAACTATCTTGTGTACGAATAAGATAATCTGGTTTTTCTTTGGTGATATTCTTTAAATCACTAATTGCGCTTTCAACCCATAAAAAAGCTTCTCTAAAGGCTTCAGAAAGGCCAGGCTCATCTGCATCATCTTCATCAATAACTGGGGCGTAGCTTAAATAATAAGCGTGATTAATTAAGGAGAGTTTTTCTTGTATGTCACTACATGTTTCTGTGTCAATATCCCTTAATAAAGCAATCGAGTAAGGGAGTTCTGAAATATCTTCTTCTATGACTTGAGGGTGGCGCTCAACAAGCATGCCAGTAAGTTCATCATCTTCTTCAATGTCGTCTGTATATTCTAGACCATCTTCATTATCATTATCAAAATTAAAGCTCTCGTCATGATCGGGAAATTCTTCTCGCATTTGTGCCGCAATTTCTGGGGCAAGTTGGTCAATGACATCAATTGAGAAAGATTCTGCGTGACTGTTGAAGATAGTTGCAAGATCAGAGCAATAAACAACTTCTTCACTCATGGTTAGAAAGTCGCCTAGATATTCACGTACGGCAATACGTTTCGTGTCACCGGCCTCATCGTTTCGAATTAAGTGATCCTTTAATAAAACCTCTGGATATTGAATGCCATATATTAATCTGTATTCAACCGTTGAAATAAGCTCTTGTTCAAGTGTGTCAAGTGTTGTTGGGATCATTAATAGCCTCACTTTTATATCTTTATCTAATTGGAAGCTCAGATGTTACCATAATAATTATGCAATATGCAATAAAAAAGCCCTAAAAATTTTCTAGGGCTCTTTTAATCGTATAATTGTGATTAAAAATTAGTTTGCTTGTCTTCTCAAGAAAGCAGGGATATCAAGATCTGTTTCATCAGATCCTTTATCAATGCCTAATGTTTTTTGAGGCGCACTAACAGAGGGCGCAGCAGGTACGCTTGTTTCTTCAGCTTCACTGCGTCCTGTTACAGAGCCTGTTAAACGCTCAAACAACGTTGGTGACTTTGTTTGAGGTTGTTGTACTGGTGTTGCAGGTGCAGACACATTTGTATCAACAGACATTGTTTGTGTTTGCGGTGCTTCATCAGCCACTTCAGCAGTCATCGGCTGTGGTGGAATGAAAGACCCTTGAATGCGCTGAGCTTTCATTTGTTCTTGTTGATGTTGAGGCGTTGGTGCTTTGTAAGCAGGGATGTTTGACCCTGTTGAAAAAGGCTTATAAGCAGTTTGTCCTGTGATATTTTGTGCTGTTTCAGAAATAGGTGATCTTGCAACAGCAGGTTGTTGAGGCGCGCTTGCTGTTTCTTTTTGAGCAATATCAACTGTTTCAGTTTTGGCAAAAGCTTGTTGCGCTACCGCTGTAGCTGGTGCAGAAGGCAATGTTCTTTTTTGAGGTGTTGGTGTGTAACCACCAGTTGTACCTGTCGTTGTTGTTGTGCCGTGTCCCGCAACTTGATCAATACCTGTTGCAACAACAGAAACGCGCATTGTGCCTTCCATTGACTCATCAAATGTCGACCCAAAGATAATATTTGCATCAGGATCAACTTCTTCACGGATACGGTTGGCTGCTTCATCAACTTCAAACAGTGTCATATCCATGCCACCTGTGATGTTGATAAGAACGCCCTTCGCCCCTTTCATAGACACATCATCTAGAAGTGGGTTAGAAATCGCTGATTCAGAAGCCTCAACTGCGCGACGCTCGCCAGTTGCTTCCCCAGTTCCCATCATTGCTTTACCCATTTCAGCCATAACAGACTTAATATCAGCAAAATCAAGGTTGATAAGGCCAGGCATCACCATAAGATCAGTTACACCGCGTACACCGGCTTGTAAAACATCATCAGCCATCTTGAAAGCATCAGCAAATGTTGTTTTCTCATTCGCAATGCGGAAAAGATTTTGGTTTGG
Source organism: uncultured Rickettsiales bacterium (assembly GCA_950054255.1). Classification (GTDB taxonomy): domain Bacteria; phylum Pseudomonadota; class Alphaproteobacteria; order Micavibrionales; genus CATLOR01. The sequence continues at coordinate 517,933 of CATLOR010000001.1, forward strand.
AATAACGATTAATGTATCTACATATTGTTGAAGGTCTTGTAAGCCGCCCTCAGCCAATTTCATACGGTTTACACCTTCGAAATGGAAAGGTTTTGTTGCCACACCCACTGTTAGGATACCTTGGTCACGAGCCGCGCGTGCAATAACTGCTGCCGCGCCAGTACCCGTTCCACCACCCATTCCACAGGTAATGAAAACCATGTTTGATCCTTCAAGGTAGCTTAGAATCTCGTCGATAGATTCTTCAGCCGCCGCGCGTCCAACATCAGGGCGTGCCCCAGCACCAAGGCCGCGTGTTGTGTTTGTTCCTAATTGAATTTTACGATCCGCTAAGCTTTGTTGTAACGCTTGAGCATCCGTATTACAGACTAAGAATTCGCATCCTTCTAATCCTGAGCGGATCATGTTGTTGACAGCGTTACCACCAGCACCACCAACCCCAACAACAGTAATGCGTGGTGTTAATTGTGTAGGTTCATCATTAATACGGACATTAATCATAATAAAAATTCCCTTCTCGATTCGACGTAATGTCCCGATTCTATCATGATTTGTTTCAAATTCGCTAGGACTAAACCCAAAAAACAAGCCTAATATAATTTCTTTTTTTGATTCTATTTTTACTAAAAAGAATCAAAGACTCTAATAATGGAATCAAAGACTTATGAAAGCTTAAAAAGTTCAATAATACCATCGGCAACGAATTGCACAGATAAAGCAGCTAACAGGATTCCCATGACGCGCGCTAAAATAAGGCTTCCTGTTTGCCCAAGTTTGTTAATAACGTGCTTAGCCGAAAGCCATGATACAAGGGAAATTCCTAAAACAAGTAAAACCGTTAAAACAACGAGCCAGTTTTTGGCACTGAAAATATGATTTTGCTCTGTCATGAATAAAAGAACGGTTGTCATACTGCCTGGCCCAGCAAGCAAAGGGATTGCGAGTGGGAACACAGCAATTGAGTCATTTTCTTTATACACAGCGGTTTCCGAATTTAATTGGTCTTGGTCGTGATAGCCCATAATCATACGAAAAGCGGTGACAAATAAGAGAAGTCCACCCGTGATACGAAAGGCGGCAGTTGAAATATGAAGTGTGTCTAAGATCCAAAGGCCGAAAAACCCAAAAGGAATAAGAAGGCCTGCGGCGATGAGCGTCGCTTTGAAAGCAATTTTTCGGGAGATATCGTTATTTAGCTTATGGGTTAAAGCTAAAAAGATCCCTGTCGTTCCTAAAGGATCAATAATAACAAAAAGAGCAACAAATGTTGTTATAAAGAAATTTAAGGTATCCATTACCAATTATCTTTCACCCATTGTTTGAGCTGTTCGAAAATAGACCATGTTGAGTAGGGCGATGTCACAGCGGGCGTTTCATCGAAATGGTTGAGGCCGTATTTTAAAAGACCGACGACATTTGAGAAAATAGGGTCATGTGTTTTTGGGGACAAATTAGGTTTTCCAACACGTACTTGTTTATCGAGCATGAAAGAGGCGAATTCAGCAATACCAGGTATATTAGCTGTTCCGCCTGTTATAATGGCACGGCGTCCGCATAAATCGGCAAGGCCGCTATCTTCGATATCGGCGCGGATGAGCTCAAAAATTTCTTCCAAACGAGGCTTGATAATCCCCAGTAACACAGAGCGTTCGATTTGTGTGTGATTGGCAATATCATCTTCTCCTATTAAGGGGATATCAATGATTTCATTATCGTGAATAGGAGAAAGTGTTGCAGAACCGTAAAGGGTTTTGATCCGTTCTGCATGTGCAACAGGTGTTGATAAAACTTTCGAGATATCACTGGTGATGTGGTTTCCGCCCACGGCAATTGAGGCCGTATGTACAAGGCGTCCTTCTGAAAAGATTGCGATGTCACTCGTGCCGGCACCAATATCAATTAAGACAGCATTCATGTCACTTTCTTCTTCAGCTAAAGCGCCAAGACTTGAGGCATAGGCATTTAAGCAGAAGAATTGAATATCAACATGATTATTTTCAATAGCGTTTGCCAAATTAATGAGAGGCATGCTCGGAACGGCCAGCTCTAATGCTTTTGTTTGGATCTTTTCTGCATTCATGCTCAAAGGGTTTTTGATATTGTCATTTCCATCAATCGTATATCCAAACGAGATCTTGTGGATCACTTCCATTGTGTCAGGGATATCGTGATTTAAACAATTATTGTGAAGCTTATTAATATGATAATCACTAACCATATGCCCCTTTAAAGAGAGCTCTGATTTTGACGGATACGAACGACAGTCTTTGGAGCTCACACTCACAATAACTTGGTCAAGTGGTGTTCCTCTTAAGTGGGAGCGAGCAGATTGTTCAGCGCTATGGATTGCTTGTCCAATAGCGCGTTGTGCGAGGTCAACATCAATGACATTACCACCACGAACCCCTTTTGAGGCTTGGTGTCCCATACCAATGAGGCTTATCCCATCATTGGGGTCAACTTTGGCGATTAAGCAGACGATTTTATTTGTGCCAATATCCAGCGCAGCAACGATTTTCTCGTTTTTATTTTGCGCGGGCGAATTCTTCTTTAATTTGAGTAGCATGTGTTTATTGTTATGGTTTTTTTGTTGGTTTCACAATGATGCGATCAGAGAATCGTAGATCTAATTTTATGATTCTTTTATTTAGAATATCATCTTGATTAATTGAGTCATGAAGTTTTTGCAAGGCGTTTTCATTTTCTTGTGCAGGAAGCATAATTGTAATGCCTGTCTTTGAAATTAAATCCCATCGTCTATTTTCAATGCGAACAATTTTATCAATTTCTTGTAAAATATCAGGATATAGACTTAATGTTTTAAATAAGTCGAGTGCGTGTGCATTCGCGCCCTTTCCTTGAAGCAAAGGATAGGCACTAAACGGCTCTAGAGATTTGGCCGCAACCGTTTTCTCTTGTGTGATCACATATTTTCTACCAGCATTTTCCCACCGTGCAAGAGGCATGACTTCGATTAATTTTACATGGAGTGTATCGGGAAGCTTGCGTTGTACAATGACACGATGAACCCAAGGGATTTTTGTTTCTATGTCTGAGCGAATATCATCCAAAGGGAGTGTGAATGTTGATGTGTTTTTATAAGGGAGTAAAAGAGTCAGGAGGTTTTCCTCCGTTGTAATATTGCGTCCTTCAATCAAAATTTTATCTGTTTTGAAGCCTAAGCGCAAACTTGTGTCATGCAAGATATTAAGAGAGGTGTTTTTTATATGAACCCCTGTATCACTGAGGGTGAAAAAACAAAATAAGATAAAAAGAGTGATAATGGTTTTTAGTAATTTTTGTGCCTGTGAACCAAGTTGTCTGTAGGCATGAATAAAGAAAATAGTTTGTAAAACATCAACCCATTTCGTTGATTTTGAGTTTTTTCTTTTACGAGAAGTGCGTCTGGTTGTTTTTGCCATGTTTAGCGTTCCCCAATACGTTTTACTTCCCAACGAAGAGAATATCCCAATGTGTCTAAGACTTTTTGCCTTACAGCTTCTCCTAAGTCTTCAAGATCACTTGCGGTGGCTGTGCCTGTGTTGATCATAAAGTTACGATGTTTGGGGGACATCATCGCTCCTCCAACTTCAATCTGATCGGCCCCAGAACGGACAATCATTTCCCATGCTTTCATATGGTCAAGACCAAGAGATTTACATTCCTCTTGTGTGGGATTTGCAAAAGTTGAACCACTGGTTTTTTCGGTAATAGGTTGTGTGTCTTGCCTCTTTTGTTTAATCGCTCTGATTTGTTCTTTTAAAATTTCAGGATCTTCGTGATGGGATGCGTTTAAATGTGCTTCTAAAACGATCATATCATCACTCACATCTGTGTGCCGATATCCCATATTCAGATCAGCGGCTGTGTATGTTTTTCTAATCCCTTTTTTTGTGAGAATAACAGCGTGATCTAACACATCTTTTGTTTCTGTACCATAAGCGCCAGCATTCATTTTAACCGCGCCCCCAATTGTACCTGGAATGCCACTTAGGAAGTCCAATCCAGCAAGCCCTTCTTTTGCACAAAAACTTGCAACATTGACGTCGAGTGCAAAAGCACCTGCTTTAATTTTTAAATCTTTTGTTTTTTCAATATAAGAAAAAGCCTTACCAAGTTTAATAGTGACCCCCCGGATCCCGCCATCACGGATAATAATATTCGAGCTCGCGCCTAATAAAGTGAGGGGAATTTCTTGAGGCATATTTTGTAAAAACAAAACCAGATCTTCTTCATCAGCAGGTTTAAATAAAAGATCAGCATTGCCTCCTACTTTAAACCAACTTGTCGGTGCTAGAGGTGCATTTTGTCGCAATGATCCTTTAAATGAAGAGGCGCGTTTTTCTAAAAATGAGAAATCATATGCGTGTGCCATTTAACAATCCTCCATCATTTGGGGAAGATCATAAGCAAGCTTTGTGATATCGCCGGCGCCAAAACAAATAACTTGGTCGCCTTCACCGACTTTATCTTTTAATAAAGCAGGTAGTGTTGACCAGTCTGATAAGGCTTGCACATCTTTATGTCCTGCGACTTGGATGGAATGTACAAAATGGTCTTGGTCTAGACCGTTTATCGGTGTTTCCCCTGCGGCATAAATATCTGTAATGATGACACTATCCGCGTCATTGAAACAGGTGCAAAATTCATCAAATAAATCACGTAAGCGTGTATAGCGATGCGGCTGCATGACGGCGACGATTTTGCTGTTCGGTTTAGCGCGCCGCGCGGCATTTAAAACAGCATTAATCTCAACAGGGTGATGACCGTAGTCATCAATGATTGTGATACCATTGACAGTGGCGACATGTGTGAAGCGCCTTTTAACACCAACGAATTTTTCTAACGCCTTGACCATGATTTCAGGGGCAATCTCTAATTGATCTGCAATCGCGCAAGCAATCAAGGAGTTTTGCACATTGTGATCTCCCATCATGGGTAGAAAGACATCATGTAAGAGCGTGCCGTTTTTGAGTTTTAAATCAAAATAAATGCCTTTGTCGTTGTAACGAAGATAGGTGGCTCTGTAGTCAGATTGAGGTGAAAATCCATAAGTAATCACTTTTTTTGCAGGTAAATCAGGGATCATGGATTGTACGATTGGATGATCTAGACACATAATCGCCATGCCGTAAAATGGTACATTTTGTAAGAATTTTTTATAAGCCAGTTTTGTATCTTCAAAACTCGCATAATGATCCATATGTTCAGGATCAATATTTGTGACACAGGCAATAACAGAAGGGAGTTTTGTAAATGTACCATCACTTTCATCAGCTTCTGCGACCAACCAATCACCTTGTCCTAATTTTGTGTTGGAATTATAAGCATTAATAATACCGCCATTAATAACAGTAGGATCAAGATTGGCTTCTTCTAACATCGCCCCAACAAGTGAGGTTGTTGTCGTCTTGCCATGCGTGCCAGCAATAGCAATCGACCATTTCATGCGCATCAATTCAGCCAACATCGAGGCACGTCTTAAGATAGGCAATCTGTTTGCTTCTGCTTGGTGTATTTCTGGGTTGTTCTTGGGAATAGCACTTGAAACTACAACGGCGCTTACATCATTAATATTTTCAGCGTGATGGCCAACAAAAGTTTTAATGCCTAAGGCATTTAAACGTTGTGTATTTGAAGAGGATTTTAAATCAGATCCTTGAACTTTATAGCCTAAATTATGAAGGATTTCAGCTAATCCACTCATGCCAATACCGCCGATCCCGACGAAATGAATTAGACCTATATCAAAAGGAAGTGATTTCATAGTTTCTTTATAACGCTTATAACCAATTTTGCAAGATTTTCAGCAGCATCAGGGTGGCCACATTTTTTCGCATTATGCGCGGTGGTTTTTAATTTCTCTGGTAAATGCATAAGCGTTTCAATTTGTTTGCTCAAAGCTTCTGTTGTAAACCCATCTTCAACCATGAGCCAACCTGCATCATTTTCGACGAGAGCATTTGCATTTATTTTTTGCTGTTGATCTTTGTGAACCATTAAAGGCACAAAAATAGCAGGACGACCAATGACAGCGATTTCAGCAACGGTTGAAGCGCCAGAGCGACAAATAATTAAATGCGATTGTGCAATTTCTTCTGCGATATTTGTTATAAAAGAAGAGAGAGAAACAGTTACAGAAATATCATGATAACGCGCTCTGACCGTTTCAATATCTTCCGCGCGGCATTGTTGTACAATATGAAGTCTTTTTTGTAATGTTTCTGGAAGTAAAGCAATAGCGTCTGGCACAATTTCGCTAAAGATATGCGCTCCTTGTGAGCCACCTGTCACAAGTAAACGAAAAGCACCATCTTCTTTGGGGCGACGATAAGGTGTTTTTGCATGATCTAAAATAACAGGGCGCACAGGGTTGCCTGTCATACAAATTTTTTGCTTATCTGCATTGTTAATATTTTGGATATTAGGAAGAGAGGTGGCAATGGCTGTGGCTTTTTTCTTTAACATCTTATTGGCAACACCAAGTGTTCCATTTTGCTCGTGAATAATGGTTTTAAAGCCTAAAATTTGAGCCATCTTCATAATGGGAAATGAAGGATAACCACCAAATCCGATGACAATGTGAGGGCGATATCTCAATAAAATGAAAAAGGATTGCATGAGCCCAAAACAAAGGAAAAAGAGTGTTTTGATTTTCCCTAAAAGACCTCTTTTTATCGTGGCAGACAAAACAACATGTTTCGGATCATCTTTTAATTGATTTTCGTAATTTTCACCGCGCATATCTGTGACAAGATGAACATCATACCCTTTTTCTTTCAAACAAACACCAAGTGCTTCTGCGGGGAATAGGTGGCCTCCTGTACCGCCAGCGGCTAGAAAAATGGGTTTTGCTCTTTGTGATCTGGACATGGCTAGCTCACCTTCCCTGAAACAGGCATTGATTTCCCAAATGATCCTTCATAAAGAGGACGGATCGACTTAATCCCTGAGAAGTTTGGTTTTTTACGGGTGAGTCCTAAGATAAATCCAAAAGTAATTCCCATTGATAGGAGTGAAGACCCTCCGTAACTGACAAAAGGCAATGTCATACCTTTTGTCGGTATCATATGAAGCGAAGACATCATATGAATCATTGTTTGTCCTGCAAATAAAGTAATTAAGCCTCCGACACTTAAGAGAATAAAAAGATTGTTAAGTTGAACGGTTTTCATGATTGCACGCGCCATAATAAAAACAAATAATCCGATTAATAGAAGTGTTAATAGTAACCCCATTTCTTCTCCAGATACAGCAAAAATAAAATCAGCATGCGCATCTGGTAGATGCATTTTATTCACGCCTTCACCAGGACCAACGCCAAAAAAGCCACCATGTGCAAAGGAGTCTAATGATTTACGAATTTGAAACGTATCGCCTGAGGCAGGATCAAAGAAGCGATCGATCCGACTTGTAACGTGAGGAAGGTTTAAATAAGCCCATACCCCTAAACATAAAAGGCCCCCACCACCAATCAGCATAAAGCTAATAGGAAGGCCTGCGAGAAAGATTTGAGCACCCAGCATGAGAGAGGTTAAAACAGTCATTCCAAAATCTGGTTGTGACATGAATAAGGCAACAATTAAAAAATATGTTCCAGCGAGGATTTTATAATTATGGCGTGCATTATTTTTTTCATAGCTTTGTGTTAAAAGCCACGCTGAAAATAAAGCAAAACAAGGTTTCACAAATTCCGAAGGTTGAATTGAAAATCCTAAAATATAAAGCCATCTTGTTGCCCCTTTGGCTGCAGACCCCATAATCAGAGTTAAGGCAACAGCCACTAAAGAGCCAATCAATCCTATGAGTGCAACACGCCTTATATTTTTCTCACATAATAAGGAAATGCCAAACATTAACCCAAGAGATAGGACTAAAAAAAGGAGATGTTTATTAATGAAATGAAAAGAAGATAAATTCAAAAGTTCTGCAACAGCAGGGCTAGCCGCAGCGACTAAAAAACATCCAGAGAGTGATAAAATAAGAATAGCAGACAACAAGATACGATCGACGGTCCACCACCACTTCCCAATCAGAGAACGATCTGTTCTTGCTATTAACATTATACTCCTATCGTAGTTTTAATGTTGAAAGACCAATGAGGGCTAGGATGAGAGCGATGATCCAAAATCTGACAACAACCTTTGTTTCTGGCCATCCTTTTTTCTCGAAATGATGGTGAATTGGTGCCATGAGAAAGACACGTTTGCCACGTAATTTAAAAGAGGCAACTTGAATCATGACAGATAAAGTTTCAACAACGAATAATCCTCCAATAATTGCCAGTACGATTTCATGTTTTGTCATTACAGCCATAATACCTAACAATCCACCCATGGATAAAGATCCCGTATCGCCCATAAAAACTTCTGCTGGGGGCGCATTATACCATAGAAACCCTAAGCCAGCACCGATTAGGGCTCCACAAATAATAGCGAGTTCACCAACACCTTTCACAAAATGAAGCTGAAGATAATCTGCAAATACGGCATGTCCGACAAGATAGGTGATAATTCCAAAGCAAGCAGTTGTGATCATAATCGCTCCAATAGCAAGCCCATCTAATCCATCTGTTAAATTAACAGCATTTGCAGAGCCAACAGTCACCAACATACAAAAAGGGATATATAAGATGCCTAAATTAATCACAAAATCTTTAAAGAAAGGAAATGTTAAAATCGTTTGCAAATCACTTCCTTGGTTAATCACTGTAATAGCGTATGAAGCACCCCCTGCGATTGCAAATTGTAGGAAGAGGCGAATACGCCCAGATAGACCATCTGTATTCTTTTTCACGAGTTTTAAATAATCATCAATAAACCCAATAGCTCCATAACCAATAAAAACAGCCAAGCTTATCCAGATAAAAGGATTGCGTAGATTACACCATAAAAGAATGGATATGATTACAGCGATGAAAATCATAATCCCGCCCATGGTCGGTGTCCCTTGTTTGGCGAGATGTGTTTCGGGGCCATCTGTTCGAATAGGTTGCCCACTTCCTTGTTTGCTTTTTAACCAACGAATGATCGCAGGCCCTGAAATGAGAGAAATGATAAGTGCCGTCATTAAGGCGCCACCTGTTCTAAATGTAATGTAATTGAATAAATTAAAGACGATCCATTGATCACTAAAATGAATAAGAAATTCATATAACATGATGTGTCACAGCTCCTTCTAGAGAATAGTTAGCCATCATTTGCAGTGCTTGCCAAACGCCATAAATGTGAAGGCATATCGCTGATTGCTTGGTTGCTTGCTTTTTCTGCATTATTGCGCTGTGCTTGATGGTCAAATTGCATTTTTTCTAGGGCTTTTAGAACATGCCATAGTTGATTGTTAATATTGCCTTTTACTAGAATAGTATCGCCATCTCTGATGATTTCGGGAAGCTCTTTCACAAGGTCTTTATAAGAAGCAAAATGATTCTTTCCTAAATAGGGGTGCGTGTCTGGGCTGACTGTATATACGGCGTGAACGCCTGCGAAATCGAGCAAAGTTTCAATTGTTTCAAAAATATCAGCGCCTTTATCTGGAAGGTCTGGTAAATCCCCTAAAATAACGATCTTACGACCACCTGAGCCGATTGATTGTTTTGCAAGCTGTAAAAGTGATTTTTCAATTGATATTGGACAGAAATGCAAAGTTTCATCAATGACGGTAACAGGATTCATATTGTCACTTAAGGCGAAAGAACGACGTTTGCCTCGTCCATTAATTTCATGAATTTTTTCAATATTTTTCACTGCGTAAGAAAGGCTCGCACCTGTTGCTAATACGCCTAATAAAGTTGCAAGTAAATTATCAACCATATGACGTCCTTCAAGAGGAAGGAAAACAACGAGGCGTTCACCCAATATTTCAAGCGTTACTTTTTGACCATGGCGTCCATTTGTAGCAGCATGATCGACAATATCAATTAAGCGCGCATGAGCATGACGACTGCCACCAAAACCCCAAACGCGTCGAATGCCTTTTGTACGTGCCGCTGCGACAAGGGTTGGGTAATGAGGACAATCTGCATTAGCAATGACAGTTCCCTCATGATCCATGGTTTCAAAGATATTACAAAATTCTTTCGTCATTTCTTCTAATGAAGAGAAATGATCATGTGTTGTTTCAAAAACATTTGTGACAATAGCAATTGATGGTTTTGTTTGTTGAGCGAAAGCAAAAGACTCACCAAAACGTTCAATGCCTAATTCATATAAACCAAATTTAGAATTTGGATGTGTGTTTGCTAGAGAAAGAGCAAGACTTAAATGTGTACTTAAATGCGCTGATTGAGCAGAATGCACAACGCCTTGACGGTTAAGAGCTGTTCCTAACATAGAGCGCACACAAGATTTACCAACACTACCGGTAATTGCAATTGTGTGCATGTTTTCTGCGCGTAGACGTGCAATCGCAGCGAGATCCAATAATGCTTTATAAGCATCTTCTACAATTAGAAAAGGAATTTTTCTTTGAAATTTTTCTGGAACGGCTTCTACAATAATAGCAGAGGCGCCTTTTCTCATTGCCTCAATAATACCAACTTCATCATACATATCGAGATGAATATATAGATCACCTGCTGTGACACTTTGAGAAGATGCAGCCACCCCACTCGCAACCCATTGTTGTGTGCTAATGCCATTTGTAATGGCTTCGGCTTCACCTGCTGTCCAAAGCATCGGCGCTGTAAAAACTTTATTATTTAGGATCGCATTCATTGTTTTTTTGTTCTTACTGTTGGTTACGTTGTTGACTTAAAAGGCTTAGGACCGTTTCGCCATCATGAAATGGATAAGTGATCCCTTGAATAATTTGGCCATTTTCATGGCCTTTCCCACAGATGATAAAGACGTCGCCGTCTTTGCCATTTTCTAGGCCATAGGCAATTGCTTCTCTGCGATCATCAATTTCTATGGCACTAGGGCTTCCTTGTTTGGCCTGCTTCCTTATCGCGGCAGCATCTTCATCACGGGGATTGTCGTCAGTTAAAATAACATGGTCTGCATGTGTAGCGGCGGCGCGCCCCATAAGAGGACGTTTTGTTGCATCGCGCTGTCCACCACATCCAAACAAGCACCAAAGCTCATTTTGTGTGTGAGGTTTTGCAGAAGATAAGACGGTTTCAATCGCATCAGGTGTATGCGCATAATCAATATAAACATGTGTTCCAGCAGGTGTTTTAGCGATCCACTCCATACGCCCAGAAATGGCTGTTAGCTGAGATAGTAAAGGAAGATCCTCTTCTGATAGTCCCGCCATTAAGAAAGCACATACCACATTCATTCCTTGGAAAAAGCCAATAAGAGGCAAAGAAATATCATGTGTATTTCCATTCATTTTTAGCGTCATGATTTGGCCTGTTTCTGTCGCCTTTTGAGAAAGAATTTGAATGGTTTCTCCAGCTTTGCCGTAAGTGTGTATCGTTAAATGACGTTGCTTGCATAATTGAATAAGGGCGTCACTCCATTGGCTATCTGCATTAATGACAGCAACACCATCTTCCGCTAAAAGCTCCATGAAGAGGCGTGATTTAGCTTGGAAATAATTTTCCATTGTTTCGTGGTAATCAAGATGGTCTTGAGTGATATTGGTAAAGCCGGCACTTTTAAAAGAAAGCCCGTGTAGACGGTCTTGATCGAGCCCGTGACTAGAAGCTTCGAGTGCAAGATCTGTAACGGCATGCTCTTGCACATCACGAAGTGTTTTGTGTAACGCGATTGGATCAAGCGTTGTCATACCAGTATCGATAAATTCATGATCTAATTTTAAGCCCATCGTGCCAAGGCTTGCAGCCTTTTTTCCTTTAAGCGATAAAAGCTGTCCTATAAATTGAGCGACACTTGTTTTACCATTTGTGCCTGTTACAGCGTATAGGTTCTCTGGTCGCTTGCCATAAAAATGGGCTGCGAGAGCGGCTAAGTCTTTTTGAGGGGTATGGCTCTCTATTGTGGGGATGTTATTTTCAGTGACACACTCAGGATACTCTGTTCCTGCTGGGGCAAGAATAGCTTTCGCACCCTTTTTTATCGCATCTTCAATAAAATCACGACCATCAAGCGTGTGCCCAGGAAGTGCCGCAAATAAAAAACCATCTTGTACCGTACGCGAATCCTGGCTGAGCCCTGTAATTTTTAGGGCGTCGTAAAGATTTGAAACTTGTTCTTTTTCACAGGCGCTAAGCATTTTTTGAGCGAACTCCAAAAAGAAAGGTTAAGCGCATTTTTATTCATACCCTTGCTTAACAGAAATGTTAATTGAGTCTGGTAAAGCCGCGCGAACGGAAAGGTTAGTGTCAAAAGCGTTGACGGTTTGAGAATCTAAGGGCGGAATGCCCATAATTGATACGATGCGTTCGATGATGGATTGTACAGCAGGAGCAGCAACCCAACCACCAGTAGCATATCCATAGCTTGACTGATTCCCCACGGGTTCGTCAACCATTACATAGACAATATATTCAGGATTATTCATAGGAAACATACCAATGAATGAAGAGATAAGAGATTTCTTACTATAGCTTCCATTTTTTAATTTTTCTGATGTCCCTGTTTTGCCCCCAACTAGGTATCCCGATACCGTGCTGTTTTTACCTGTTCCTTCTGTAACTGTGAGGCGTAAGAGTTCACGAATCTGATTCGAGGTTTTTTCGCTTAAGATTGATTCGGGAAGAGGGATTTTTCTTTCGACCAAATGAGGTGTAATGGCAAACCCGCCATTGATAACGGTTCCAGCAGCTTGCATTAAATTTAACGGGCTCACAGCGATCCCATGTCCATAAGAGGCCGTTGCTGTATTAATTTCTCTCCAAGGAGATGGGAGAAGAGGGGAGGTTGTTTCTGGAAGATCAAATTCTGGGCGCTCTAACAAGCCTAAATTTCTGTAAAAATTTTGAAGCTTCTCAGTTCCAACTTTACGAGTCATCAAGACATGACCAATATTTGAGGAATGCATGAAAATTTCAGGCACGCTCATGACACGCTCTTCTGCATGGAAATCATTGATGGTAAAACGTCCATATTTGAGAGGTTTCGTACAATCAAAATGATCTGTTATTTTGACACCTCCCTTTTCTAAGCTTGCCGCAGCTGAAAAGATTTTAAAAGTTGATCCCATCTCAAATACACCGAGTGTTGCACGATTAAAAAGAGCAGGGTCATTCGGGTTTGAAACTGTGTGAGGATTAAAACTCGGGAGAGATACAAGTGAGAGGATCTCTCCTGTTTTTGCATGCATGACCAGTGCAGCACCGGCTTTTGCTTTAAATTTTTTGATAGCATCATTGAGCGCGAAATGTGCGGCATGCTGTATTCTAGAGTCTAATGTGACTGTGATGGGAGTAGCGGCGTCTTGTGTCAGAACAGAATCAAATGATTTTTCAATCCCCATAACACCTCTATTATCACGGTTTGTATAGCCGATCACATGGGCTGTCATATCACCTTGTGGGTAAAAACGTTTATATTCATCTTTAAAATCAAGGCCAACAATCCCTAAACGATTAACGGCATATTGTTGTTTGGGTGTTAAGTGGCGTTTTATCCACACAAAGCGCTTTTTGCTTTTTAAGTTCTTTTCTAATTTTTTTTCACTTAAATCTGGAAAGAGTTTTTTTAGACGCTTTGCTGTTTGTGTTGGATCTCTAACCAACTTTGCGTCTGCATATAAGGATTTGAGTTCTAGAGATAAAGCCAATGGCTCGCCGTTACGATCTAAGATACTGGCGCGGTAACCATTAAATTTTGGATCTTTTTGTGTGAGTGCGTACAGTGTTTCTTTACCAAAATTGACTAAAGTGAGATCGGCTAATCTAAAAGCAATTGCTGTAAAGATAATCAGAAAGACGCACAGAGCAAACAGAAGTCTGTTTTTTGCACGCTTTACGGGGTCTGTTTTTTTTTCTTTGAGTAAAGACATGATTTAAACCTCTCTTATTGTGTAAAGAGATTTAAAACAGTCTGAAAACGATCTTTTTGACTTGGCTGTGAACTAGCAATACGCGCGGTTGGGTGTTTTTGCGGCGTGGGTGGATTCATGTTCGTTTTTTGCTGTTGATGCGTATCAGCCAAGATAAGATTTTCTTCAGAATTAAGAAGATCATTTGGTGTTATAAAATCATTTTGTTTCATAACGTGGAATGTCCCTTTTTGCGCGATCTTTTCTAAACGGTCAGGATGAGATAAATGAGCGATTTCTGCTTTTAAAACAGCAATTTGTTGTTGTTCTTCTTTAATTTGTAACTGTGTTCTAGCAAGTGTTTCTTCTGCGTGACGCGCCTCAAGGCTTACATAGAATAAGAAACCACCACAAGTCAGGATTAAACAAACACCTAAAAATTGATAAAGCTTAGAGGCAATAGAAAAAGATGAGATCATAGTGTTTCTCCTTTCTTATTTGCTATTTGTGTACGAAGGGCGGCACGTAATTTGGCTGAGCGTGAACGAGGATTGGTTTGGATTTCTTTTTCGCATGCGCTCACAGGTTTTTTAGTCAAAACAATGTAAGGTTGCTCGTTCGTTTCTTGTGTTTCTGGACGATATTTATTAAAAGCCTTATGAGGTGCTGTGTTTTCTTTTAAAAATTTCTTCACGATGCCATCTTCTAAGGAATGGAAAGTGACAACAACTAAACGCCCATTCTCTTTTAATAAAGAAATACTTTGTTCTAGTGCTTTTTCCAATTCTTTTAATTCGTCATTCACTGCAATTCGTAAGGCTTGAAATGTGCGTGTTGCTGGGTCAATTTTACTTGGTTTTCCTTTGGGAAGGCTCGCACGAACAATATCAGCGAGATCAAGCGTTGTTGTAAACGCTGTTTCTTGGCGTCTTGTAACAATAGCTTTTGCAATACGACGTGAGTGGCGTTCCTCGCCATAAGTATAAATAATATTGGCTAATTCTTCTTCAGGGAGTGTGTTGACAAGGTCTGCAGCTGTTGACCCCTCACTAGACATACGCATATCAAGAGGCCCATCAAAACGAAATGAAAACCCGCGTTCTGATTCATCTAATTGCATAGAGGAAACACCAATATCTAAGACGATCCCATCAACAGCATGAATATCATGATCGGCTAAATGACGTTTCATATCGCCAAAACGACCTTTAATGAACAGGAATCGATCAGAAGCAATATTTGATACTTCTTCAATATAAGGCTGAACACGCGGATCTTGATCAAACGCGATTACACGACATGTTTCGTTTGTTGTTAAGATGCCTTTTGTATAGCCACCACGACCGAATGTGCCATCAACAATAACCTCATTATCTTTGGGTGCTAGATATTCAAGAACCTCATCAAGCATCACTGGGATGTGCGCAGATGTGTCTTGAAGAGAAGCATGCATAATCAAGGCGTCCTTTTTAATCTGTTGTCCGTGAAGGCAGGGTTAATTTTTGTTCTTTAACAGCTGTACGCGCTGTCGCTTTTCTTTTTTCTAAGAGAGTAGGTGCCCAGATCTGGAATTTTGTGCCCATTCCAATAAAAGCAGCCTCTTCATTAATCTCTGCAAAGTCCAATAAATCCTGAGGCAAGACGATACGTCCATCACCATCAATATTAAGAGGAAGCGATTCAGCAAAAATAGCGGTGGCCAAATCATCTTGCGCATCAGAAAACACATCAAATCCGTCAAGGCGTGTACTTAACTCTTCCATACGTGTGACAGAAAACCCTTCTAAAGCCTGATGATTACTTGATTTGAAGATAACAAGATTAGGGAGTTCTAGGGCTGTACGAAATGTCGCAGGGACGGAAACCCGACCTTTTTTGTCTACGCGATTAATGTATGTTGATAAAAATAATCCCATGACCAGACAGAAACACCCAAATTTTGATTTTTAATTCGTTATTCCAAATAAAGGGAAGTGTTTAGACAGTCATTCGTAAGGAGATAATCGGCTAAGATTGAATACTAATGGCTTGAGCACTTCCCTTTGGCTTGGAAATACGCAGATCGGTTTGATCTGGTACTTTCTGGTATATCATGGATTTTTATGGAGAGTCAAGGATCATGAGTCTTTTTTTATGTTTTCCAGAGTCTTGAAACACAGAGAAAACCTAACATTTTTCCTCATTACTAACAAGCTGTGGAAAGGATAATTTTAACTAAAGAGTCAATTTATTACCAAATTTGATAATATATCTATGCGCTACTTTCTGTAAGCTCGTTTTTGATCTGTTCTTTTTGAGGTCGTATTCCTTTTGTAAAAAAAGAAATAAAATTACGTTTAGTCAGTCCTTGACTTTCTGTTTTCTATAATTTAAAAATATGAAAAATCAAATACAAATATGGAGAATAAAATGTCATCAAAAGAGATCACAATTATTGAAATTATAGATTTATGTGCTGAATTTAAAAAGGCATCAGAGCGGTACGTTGAAACAAGACCCGATTTGAAAGCGAAAGCCACCGAAGTTATGACACCCCTTATACCTGAACTGGAAGAGGTTTTACAAGAATTCTTAATGGTTTCTCCTGAAGTAATGTCTGGAGGCGAAGAGGCGATAAAACAGGATACAAGCTGTCAAAATACGAATTTAAAGCTAATAGAGATTTTAGCAGGCGCTTTAGATCAAGTATTTACAAAAGAAGAAATTACGCACTGCTTACCAGAAGGTTTGAAAAGCAATGAAACAGCCGCGCAGCTTTTGGAAAGCCGTAATGCGCCTAAAATGGCTAAATTATGCCGTTTATAATACAGAAAACATCATAGAAGATAGGATAAAAAAATGACACAAGAAACAACATATTCATTACGCGAGCTATTAACACCCTATGCGGATAAAATTGTTAATATGAAAGAAATCAAAGAGCTTGCTAAAAAAATTCGAGATACAGAATTCACAGCATCTGAAAAAGCACACTATGCTTTAGTCACTAAACCTGCAAGTTGGGTTGCCGGCATTAGGATAGGGCTTAAGCTTGCTTTCAATGAAGCGTCTAGAGAATGGTTTTTAGATAATACGATGGAAAGCTTACAGGGTAAAGATAGCTACATTAAAGTATCAAGTATGCTAAAATTGCTCGATATGGTAATGTCTGTTGATAAAAAACCGACATCGGCTATGCAAAGTAAAATTTTGCTCATGACAGCGTGCGCAATCGCTTTGGCTGAAGATTTCTCTGATGAAGAAAAACGTCTAGAACATAGAATCTTTACACTGAGTCATAAACGAGAGCTGGAACAGATCTCTATGGTGGCAAATGGTATTCGCTCTGGATTTCGCACAGAAGAGAAAAGATATAACAAAGCGAATAAAAATAAGATCAGATAGCCTATAAGCCGGGTTCTGTACTCTAAAAGAGCGATGATCATTCATCTAAGGCCGAATGTTACCAAGCGGCTCATGCAACCTACCCGCGTGACAATGCGGAAAACATTATGTGCCACGCCTATTTGGTCTTGCTCCGGATGGGGTTTAGAGATGCCTTTTCCATTACTGAAAAAGCGGTGGTCTCTTACACGCACCATTTCACCCTTACCTTAAAAAAGGCGGTATCTTTCTGTTCCACTTTCCCTGATTTGCTTAAAAATAAACAAACCGCCGGGCGTTACCCGGCATCCTTTTTCCGTGGAGCCCGGACTTTCCTCAGCCCTCGAAAGGGCCGCGATCATCCAGCTATCTGATCCAAGTTTTAGCTTATAGCGGTTTTTCTGAATTTATGCCATGGAAAATGTGGTCCAGGGTCATTTTTACGAGATGGCGCAATTTGATCATGTCCTAGAATATAATCATCTTTGATAGGATGGCGTGTTTTCATGGTGTTTAGTAAAGTTTCTAAAGCTTCTATTTGTAACTCTTCAAAAGGTACGTTGAAAGCTTCTCCACCATTAACATCTTTGTTAAGGAGCTCAATCCCGATAGAACAATAATTTAAATTTTGACGGCCATCCCATTCAGATATTCCTGCGTGAAAAGCCCGTTTCTCTTCATTCACAAGACGATAAATTGTTCCGTCATGATCAATTAAGTAATGAGCACTCACCTCATATTTACCCTCAGGGCAGGGTTTTTGTAGAATGGCTAAGGCTTCATCCAAAGGAAGTGCCATCGCATGGATAATCACCATGTCCACAACCTGTCCTTCAGGACGGTCATCAAAGTTCGGAGAGGGAGAATCAATTATGTTCATAATTTTACTATAGTGATTATTTGTATTTATTTTTAGAAAAATTTTTACTTCAGTGCTTTTTAGAGGATTGGTGATATCAAGGCTTGCAAGTTTGGATTTGAAGCGGTATAAATTTGATCGAGATCACTTGGCTTGATCTTGTTAAAAAACAACAATAATTTAAATATAGTGAAAGATTGTTTTCTCATGAAGAATTTACGCACTTTTTTCTTTACTGCACTGGCTGTTATATTGACAGCGTCTGTAGCTCATGCAACAGGTCAACCAGAGCCATGGCAATTAAATTTCCAAGCACCCGTTACTGAAATTCATCAAAAAGTGTGGGATTTTCATACAATTCTTCTTTATGTGATTACAGCTGTAACGATTTTCGTTATGGGTCTTTTATTATATGTAATGATCCGTTTTCGTAAAAAAGCTAATCCAAAACCATCAACAACATCTCATAATGTTGTCATCGAAATTATCTGGACATTGGTACCTGTTTTAATTTTGATCGTGATCGCTATTCCTTCTTTCCGTCTTTTATATCTTCAAAATGATGTTCAAGATGCAGAAATGACGATTAATGTGAGTGGGTATCAATGGTATTGGGGGTATGAATACCCTGATCATGGTGGGTTTTCTTTCTTAAGCTATATGGTGCCTGATGAAGATCTAAAAGAAGGGCAACCACGTCTTCTTCAAACAGATACAGAAATGGTGATCCCTGTTAATACAAAAGTACGTCTTGTTATCACTGGTAAGGATGTGATTCATTCATGGGCAATCCCGGCTTTTGGTGTGAAAAAAGACGCCGTTCCTGGACATTTCAACGAAATTTGGTTTGAAGTGAATAAAGAAGGCACATATTACGGTCAATGTTCTGAGATTTGTGGAACTGGGCATGGATATATGCCGATTACAGTGCGCGCAGTATCTAAAGAAGAATTTCAAAAATGGATAGAGTTCGCACAAGACGAATATTCTTAAAACACGTATAAAATTTAAAATCATATAAGGAAAATAAAAATGGCTGATCATAAACCTGGATTTTTTACACGTTGGTTCTGTTCTACGAACCATAAAGATATTGGAACGCTCTATATTATCTTCTCTATTATTGCAGGGATTATTGGCGGTTTAGCGTCAATGGCAATGCGCGCAGAGTTGCAAGATCCTGGAATGCAATTTATGACTGATGGTCAGCAATGGAATGTCTTTATTACAGCGCATGGCTTGATCATGGTTTTCTTTGTGGTGATGCCTGCGTTAATTGGTGGTTTTGGGAACTGGTTTGTGCCTTTGATGATTGGGGCACCTGATATGGCTTTCCCACGTTTAAACAATATTTCTTTTTGGTTGATTATTCCAGCATTCTTCCTACTCGTTGCATCGGCTATGGTCGGTTCTGGTGCGGGAACAGGCTGGACAATTTATCCACCACTGTCAGATATTTTAGGGCATCCAGATGCTTCTGTTGATATGGCTATTTTTGCTTTGCACTTGGCCGGTGCGTCGTCGATTTTGGGGGCTGCTAATTTTATTACAACAATTTTAAATATGCGTGCGCCTGGCATGACATTACACAAAATGCCTTTATTTGTATGGTCTATGCTTGTAACAGCGTTCTTGCTTCTTTTGGCTGTTCCTGTTCTTGGTGGCGGTATCACAATGTTATTAACAGACCGTAACTTTGGAACTGACTTCTTTAATCCAGCAGCAGGCGGGGACCCAATTTTATTCCAGCACTTGTTCTGGTTCTTTGGTCACCCAGAGGTTTATATTATGATCTTGCCAGCATTTGGTATTATTTCTCATATCGTGTCAACATTCTCACATAAGCCTATTTTTGGTTATTTAGGAATGGCTTATGCGATGGTCGCAATTGGGTTTGTTGGCTTTGTTGTATGGGCTCACCATATGTTTACTGTTGGGATTGATTTTTCAACACAAGCCTATTTCACAGCGGCAACATTGATTATTGCTGTTCCAACAGGGATTAAAATCTTTTCATGGATTGCAACAATGTGGGGCGGATCAATCGAATTTAAAACACCGATGTTATGGGCGATTGGTTTTATTTTCCTCTTTACTGTTGGGGGTGTAACAGGGGTTGTCTTAGCCAATGCGGGTATTGATATCGTTTTACATGATACCTACTACGTTGTAGCGCATTTCCACTATGTATTATCGCTTGGTGCGGTATTTGCGATGTTTGCTGGTTTCTATTATTGGTTTGGTAAAATGTCTGGGCGTATGTATCCAGAGTTTTTAGGGAAACTTCATTTTTGGATGACATTTATTGGGGTTAACTTGACATTCTTCCCGATGCATTTCTTAGGATTAGCCGGTATGCCTCGTCGTATTCCTGATTATCCAGATGCTTATTCTGATTGGAATTATATCGCTTCAATTGGTGCTTATATTGCTGGTGCTTCGGTTATTTTATTTATCTTTATTGTGTTTTATGCGTTAGCTTTTGGTCGTAAAGCAGAAGATAATTACTGGGGTGAAGGAGCAGACACATTAGAGTGGACAGTGTCATCACCACCACCATTCCACCAATTTGATATTCAACCAAAGATTAAAGATTAATAGGTATGAATAGTGTGAGTATTTCACAAGAAGATGCGCAAACAGCTCATCAAAGCACAGCATCTGATTATTTTGAGCTTTTAAAACCACGGGTGATGAGCCTCGTGGTTTTTTCTGCTATTGCAGGTGTTGTTATGGCACCAGGGGCGCTTCATCCGTATCTGGCCTTTATGTCTGTCTTTATGATTGCACTGGGCGCTGGGGCATCAGGGGCGCTTAATATGTGGTATGACCGTGATATTGATGCGATCATGACTCGCACACAAAAAAGACCCCTTCCTCTTGGAAAGATTACACCAGACGATGCTTTGTTTTTTGGTATTGTATTAACGATTTTATCTGTTGGATTTTTAGGGTTAGCGACAAATTGGGTTGCAGCAGGGTTATTGCTGTTTGCATCCTTTTTCTATGTTGTAATTTATACGATGTTTTTAAAGCGTCGAACACCTCAAAACATTGTGATTGGTGGCGCCGCAGGGGCTTTTCCTCCTATGATTGGCTGGGCGGCGGTTACAGGTGAAATTACACTTGAATCCCTTATTTTATTTGCCATTATTTTCATGTGGACACCACCACATTTCTGGGCTTTGGCTTTATATAAATGTAAAGACTATGAACGCGTTGGTGTGCCGATGATGCCGAATGTCGCTGGGGAGCGTTCAACCAAAATTCAAATGCTTTTATATACACTTTCTTTGTGGCCATTAACGCTTGCACCTTATTTCTTGGAAATGGTTTCAAGCTATTATCTTATTGGTGTTTGTCTTTTAAACCTTGTCTTTACACTAAGCTCTGTTGCCGTTCTACGAGAGAAGGAAGGCTATGATCAAGCGAAGAAAATGTTTGGATTTTCTATTCTTTATTTATTTTTAGTCTTTACTTTTATGATGATTTTTTAATGATAGACAAAGGACATTCTTGTGACTTCTCCAAATTTAGACCCTAATCAGAAGAAAAAAAACTATATTGTTTTAGCCATTCTTGTCGCGATCATGATTGGGCTTTTTACATTAACATTAGTTAAAATGGGCGCTCGATGATAAGGCATTATTTTTATGGACTATCAAGAGAGAAATAAAAAAAACCTTCTTTTGTTATTTAAGTTAATGATCATTGTTGTTGCTATGGTCGCGTTATCTTTTGCCTCTGTTCCCTTATATAATTTATTTTGTAAGGTCACAGGCTATGGCGGAACAACGGGGGTTTCAAACGCGGTATCAGATGTTATTCTAGAGAGAAAAGTGAAAGTTCGTTTTCATGCAGAAACAGCCCTAGATTTACCATGGTATTTTGAAGCAGAACAAAATGATATCACAGTTCAACTTGGACAAGGTGGATTAGCGTCTTTTGTTGCCCGTAATGAAGCGAGCTACCCTGTTGGTGGTACAGCTATTTTTAATGTGACACCGTTGAAAGCGGGAAAATATTTTAAAAAAATTCAATGTTTTTGCTTTGATGAGCAAATTTTAGAAGCGGGACAAGAAGTGCATATGCCAGTTTATTTTTATATTGATCCCGAGATGGACCAAGATCCTTTTTTAAAAGATATAAAAACGATTACGCTTTCTTATAATTTCTTTAAAGCAGAAAGCGATTCCTTGGACAAAGCATTAGATCGCTTTTATGAAGAAGAATAATGGTAAAAGAAAATCAAAAGCTTGCAAAAATGACGTAATTGTTTATAAATAATTAGGATAAAAGTTTTATACTTTTCCACAAAAAATCCTATTCAGATTAATTTTTTTCGAGAAAATAAACTATGGCAAATAAGATTGAATATACAACAACTGGTAAGAAACATCCCTATCATTTAGTTGACCCTAGCCCTTGGCCATTATTGGCTTCATTAGCAGCAGGAATCACAGCTGCTGGGGCCGTTATGTTCTTTCATGATACAGAGCTTTTTGGTGTATCTGTTGGGAGCAAAGGATTGATTGCCGGTTTTATTGGCTTGCTATTAATTGCTTTTTTCTGGTGGAAAGACATTATTCATGAAGCATTTGTTCAGCGCGCACATTCAAAAATTGCAAAAATTGGTATGCGCTATGGTATGGCACTTTTTATTGCATCTGAAGTTATGTTCTTTGTTGCATTCTTTTGGGCGTTTTTTGCGGCCAGTTTATTCCCAACCGATGCTATTGGAGGGATTTGGCCTCCCGCTTCCGTTGAAACAATAGAGGCTTTTGATCTTCCTTTATTGATGACCATGATTCTTCTTCTCTCTGGCTGTACAGTTACATGGGCGCACCATGCTATTGTAGAAGGCCATAACAAAGAAGCGGCGAAAGCACTTGGTATTACAGTTCTTTTAGGGATTGTGTTTACAGGCTTTCAATTATTTGAATATCAACATGCGACATTTGGGTTTGCTGAGAATGTTTATGGCGCTACTTTTTATATGGCAACTGGTTTCCACGGGTTCCACGTTTTAGTTGGGACAATCTTTCTAGCTGTGTGCTGGTGGAGAACTGTTAAAGGTCATTTTACAGCCGATGATCATTTCGGATTTGAAGCAGCTGCATGGTATTGGCATTTTGTTGATGTTGTTTGGCTTTTCCTATTTGTTGCTGTTTATGTTTGGGGTGCTTAATCCTTGAAAGAGGATGATATCTCAAATTCAATCATAAAAGATCTAAAGCACGCTTTGTGTTGTCGATGTCCTCGATGTCGTAAAGGGTCTATCTATAATGGGTTTATAACACTTACCAAACAGTGCTCACAATGTGGGTTTGAGATTTCAAAGCATGATAGTGGTGATGGACCTGCTGTTTTTCTTATTTTTGTTTTGGGGTTTTTAATGGTCCCTTTGGCCTTAGTTGTTGATTATGTGTGGCAACCTGCGCTTTGGGTTCATTTATTATTATGGCCTGTTTTAGGATGCGCTCTTGTGATTGGGCTCTTGCGTCCTGTTAAAGCATATGTGATGATATTACTCTATCGCTATCGTCCAGATATGTGGGATGATACTTCTTTTTAATATAATAGAATTTTTAACAAGGCGCGTTCTTATGTCACAAACAGAAAAAACCATTTTCCTTCTTTTAAGCGGTATCGCTGTTATTTTTTTATGTACATTAGGTGTGTGGCAAACAGAACGATTAGAATGGAAAACAGCCTTGATCGAAGAAATGGAAGAGGCCAAGAATAAACCATTTATCAATGTGAATATAATGGCTTCGAATAATGTTTTCGAAGAAAGCTTTTATAAATATCGGAAAGCCCATGCAAGTGGTGTTGTTATGAAAGAGAGTGCGCATTATCTAATCCCACGTGTCCATGATGGAAAAAGTGGTGGGCATGTTGTTCAGCTTGTACGTCTTATCCCGTCCCATAAATATATGATTGTTGATAAGGGATGGTTAGGAAAAGATGATGCTTTTTCTACCTTTAAAAATGTCGCCTCATTCAATGCAAAAGGACGTGTTAGACCATTTCCAACAAA
This sequence comes from uncultured Rickettsiales bacterium, assembly GCA_950054255.1. Lineage (GTDB taxonomy): Bacteria > Pseudomonadota > Alphaproteobacteria > Micavibrionales > CATLOR01. The sequence goes on from CATLOR010000001.1 coordinate 542,085, forward strand.
AGGCACATTCCAACCAGAGAACCAAATAGATGATCAAGAAATCTATTGGATTGATAGAGATTTCTTTATTGAGAAATTTAAACTTTCAGAAGAGGACCTTGTTCCGTTCATATTTGAGCAAACAAGTAAATCACGTTTTGAAACACTTATCCCTCATAGCGAAACGTTAGAACTTAGAAATATGCATTATTATTATGCGTGTTTTTGGTTTACGATGGCTTTTTTGCTGACGTTATTTGCGGCATTTTTCCTGTATAAAATGAGCTCTAATAAGGAGTAATTTGCATGCGTTATGTGAGTACAAGAGGAAAAGCACCTGAATTAAGTTTTAGAGAAGTCTTATTGGAAGGGTTGGCACGTGATGGTGGTTTATATATGCCAGCCGAGATCCCCGTTTTATCCTCATTTCTTATTAAGAGCTTTAAGGATAAATCTTATAAGGAAATTGCTTTTGATGTTATGAAGCCCTATGTCGAGGCTGATTTATCGGATGAAGAATTAAGAGATTTAATTGCTAGAAGTTATTCTAAATTTCATCACCCAGATATTACGCCTCTCCATAAGTTAGAAGATGATTTTTTTGTTCTAGAATTATTTCATGGTCCGACATTAGCATTTAAAGATGTGGCTTTACAATTTTTAGGCAACCTCTTTGAATGGGCGTTGAAAGATCAAGACCCTATTACAATAATTGGCGCAACATCTGGTGATACAGGCTCTGCTGCGATTGAAGGATGTCGTGGTCATGATAAGGTGCGCTTGTTTATTACGCATCCGCATGAGCGTGTATCAACAGTGCAGCGTAAACAAATGACCAGTGTGATTGCTGATAATATATATAATATTGCTGTTAAAGGTACATTTGATGATTGCCAAAATCTTGTGAAAGATCTTTTTAATGATGAAACAATTCGCACAGAGATGCGCTTAAGCGCTATTAATTCCATTAATTGGGCGCGTATCTGTGCTCAAATCCCATATTATTTCTATGCTGCTAGTCGCTTAAAAAAATCAGATACGGAGTTAGTTGTAACAGTTCCTACAGGTAATTTTGGAAATGTTTTTGCAGGTATTTTAGCCAAGAAAATGGGCGCACCCATTGATCGTTTTATTATTGCAACCAATGAGAATGATAGTGTTCATCACTGTTTAGAAACAGGCGAGATGAGAACAGGAACTGTGAAAAAGACATTAAGTCCCAGTATGGATATTCAAATATCGAGTAATTTTGAACGGTTGTTATATTTAGAATTGAATAGAGATACAGCTACTGTGTCATCGCTTATGGAGCAATTAAAGAAAGAGGGATCTTATAAATGGACGCCTAAATTATCAAATTTGGTAACATCTTATTCTGTTTCAAATGAAGAAACAAAAGAGACAATTGGCAAAATCTATGAAGAATATGGCTATATGGCTGACCCTCACACAGCAACAGGCTTATTTGCGAGCGCTCAAGATTATTACGAAAGCGAAGAAGGAGCGGTTATTTATTGCTCGCTTGGCTGTGCTCATCCTGCAAAGTTTCCTGATGCTATATTACATGAGACAGAACGTAAACCAGCCTTGCCTGATTTCTTGTCAGACTTATATGAACGTGCGGAAAAATTAAGTGTTTTAGATAATGATAAAGAAACACTCATTTCTTTTATGAGGCAGGCTCTTGATGACAAAAATTAATAAATATCAAACCACAAGGCTTGCCAATGGATTAGAGGTAATTACGGATTATATGCCCTCTGTTGAAAGCCTTTGTTTAGGTGTTTGGACAGATGTTGGATCTCGCCATGAAGTGAGAGAAACAAATGGGATTGCGCATTTTTTAGAACATATGGTTTTTAAAGGCACACCAACTAAAACAGCGCTTGATATTGCTCATTCTGTTGATGAGCGTGGTGCGCATATTAATGCTTATACATCAAAAGAGAATACAGCTTACTATATACGTTCACTAGCAGAAGACATGCCTTTTAGCTTAAACCTAATCTCTGACATTATTCAAAACCCACTCTTTCCAGAAGAAGAATTAGAAAGAGAGAAAGGGGTCGTTATACAAGAAATAGGTATGTATTTAGACACGCCAGATGACTTAGTATTTGATGATTTTGCAAAACAGGCCTATGGAGACACATCTTTTGGCCGGAATATTTTAGGGCCAGTTAAGACGGTTTCTTCTTTTACGCGAGATGATTTAAACAAATATCTTAAGGCATTCTATCATAGTGGTTCTATGAAAATTGTCGCATCAGGACGTATTGATCATGATGAATTTTGTACACAAGTAGAAAAAGAATTTAACGCATTGCCTTATCAAGACAAGATAAATACATTTGAGCCAGCACAGTATCAAGGCGGTGTTTATCTTCATAAAAAAGAGTTGGAGCAAGTGCATATATTATTAGGCTATGAATCTTGTTCTTACACAGATGAGGATTATCCTGCAAGCCAGCTATTGGCTTCTTTATTAGGTGGCGGAGATTCTTCACGTATCTATCAAGAGGTAAGAGAGAAACGTGGTTTGGCTTACTCAACATATGCGTATCAAGACAGTGCGCGTGATACGGGTATGTTTATGATATATGCAGGGACTGGCGTTGATGTGTATACACAAACCTATGATGTCCTATGCCAAGAAATAAAGAAAGTCTTGCAAGACGGTATTGATATTAAAGAGCTTGATCGTGCCAAAGCACAAAAAAGAGCGAGCCTTATTATGGGGGCAGAAAGTAGTTATATGAGAGCGGATCGTGCAGGACGTCATGCTTTGTTTTATCCTGCTTTAAAAGATATTTCTGAAACTGTTCAACTTTATAATAATGTGATGAAAGAGGACATAGAGAGATGCGCAAAAAAAATATTTATGACGCGTCCAACAGTGACATTTTTAGGGGATTTGGATGGTAAACAGAATGTCGATGTTATAGAAGAAAAAGCAGGATTTAATCGTGATTTTTAAACGCAACAAAAATAAAGAAGGTAAGCCTGTACTCATTTCGGCTGTTCCCAAGAGATGGGAAACAAAGCGCCTTATTCTAAAACCTTATACAAAAGAAGATTTTAACCCTTGGATTGATATTCGAGAAAAAAGTCGCACGCATCTACAGCCGTGGGAGCCGACATGGGCATCTGATATTTTATCAAAAGAGTCATTTGATAAACGTGTTTTATTCAATACGCATCAATGGGAAAAGGATTTGGGCTATTGTATGTTGGCTCACAGAAAAGAAGATCATCAGATTGTCGCAGGTGTTAATTTAACACAAATTCGGAAAACAGCATCCATGTCTTCAGGTATTTTAGGCTATTGGTGTGGGGCTAATTATTTAAGACAAGGCTATGTTTATGAATCTGTGATTAAAATGATCCAAATGGCTTTTGGTCAAATAGGCATTGAGCGTATACAGGCCGCTTGTATGCTTTCAAATGAGGCAAGCATGGCTTTGCTAAAAAAGGCTGGATTTCAAGAAGAAGGAATTGCGCGCAATTATTTGAAAATCCGCGGAGCGTGGACGGATCAAATGATTTTTTCTCTTTTAAAATCAGATGTCTATGGTGCAGCAAAAACTCTAAGCAGTTCCGAAACCGCTTTGTAAAGCTTCGACGGATACGCCTAGCTTTTTTAAAGCTAATGTCCAAGCTTTTTCTTGTTCTCCACAAAAAACAATCGTTTCATCAGGGTCGACATGAAGCCATGCATTATGGCGAAGTTCATTATCTAATTGACCAGGTCCCCAGCCCGCATAACCAAGGGCGAAAATCATTTTCTCAGGCCCTTTATTCAATGCAATAGAATGAATAACATCTGTGGTTGCCGTTAAAGCATAAGGACCATTTGGGACATGTTTTGATTGTTTGTATAAAATATCAGTTGAATGCAAAATAAAGCCACGCTCATGTTCAACAGGCCCTCCAAAATAGACAGGCACTGTTGTGTCTTTTACATCTAAAGAGAGATTTACTTGTTTAATGAGATCGGAGAGAGAAACCTCACCAAGACGTTTATTGATGACAATGCCCATCGCGCCTTTTTCGTTATGCTCCATCAGATAGACAAGCGTTTTTGTGAAACGATCATCTTTTAAATCAGGCATAGCAATTAGGATTTTACCAGATAATCCAATTTGCGCCCCCTCAGGTGTTTTAAGTGTTTTCTTAGCCATTAAAAATACGACCCCATAAATGATCTAAATGTTTCAAAAAGCGTTCTGGATTAAACAAGCTCTCAAGATCGGTTTCTGTTAGATGTAGTGTAACATCTTTGTCTTGTTTTAAAAGAGATAAGAAATTGGCCTCCTTGTTCTCCCAGACCTGCATCGCATTGCGTTGCACTAGGCGATAGGCATCATCACGGGCAAGTCCTTTCTCTGTGAGGGCAATGAGAACGGATTGCGAGTAAATAAGCCCTCTTAAATGATTGACATTGTCGATCATGCGTTCTGGGTAAATAAGAAGTTTATCAATGACTGTGGCCATACGGTTAAGAATAAAATCAAGTGCAATCGTTGCATCAGGAATGACGACCCGCTCAACTGATGAATGTGAAATATCACGTTCATGCCATAAAGCAACATTTTCAAAAGCAGGCATCACATAAGAGCGAATAACGCGTGCAAGCCCTGTTACATTTTCTGATAAAACAGGATTACGTTTGTGAGGCATCGCAGAGGATCCTTTCTGGTCTTTAGAGAAAAATTCTTCGACTTCTCTCACTTCTGTTCTTTGCAGGTGACGTATTTCAACTGCTAAATTCTCAAGGCTTGAGGCGATATTTGCGAGCACCGCCATAAAATGAGCATGACGATCACGTGGAATAACTTGTGTTGCATATGTTTCTGGTTTAAACCCAAGTTTTTCACAGATATGTTCTTCTATTCTAGGGTCAATTGTTGCGTAAGTGCCAACCGCGCCGGAGAGGGTACAAACCGAGATAGTTTCTAAGGCTTGAAGCAAGTGTTTTTTATGGCGTTTGAAAGCGGCATAATGGCCACTTAATTTAAGACCAAAGGTTGTCGGTTCAGCGTGAATACCGTGAGAGCGGCCAATACAAAGCGTGTTCTTATGTTCTTTTGCTCTTTTTTCTAGGGCTGTAATTAAACTATCTAATCCTTGGATTAATAATTCACCCGCTTCTCTTAATTGGAGCGAGAAAGCACTGTCGATTATATCAGAAGAGGTAAGGCCTTTATGGATATAGCGTGCTTCATCGCCAACATGTTCGCTAACCGATGTTAAAAATGCAATCACATCATGATGAACTTCGGCTTCTATTTCCGCGATACGCTCGAGATTAAAATCTGCTTTTTTTCGGATGGTTTGCGCGGCTTCTTGTGGAATTTCGCCAATCTCTGCCATGGCTTCACAGGCAAGGATTTCAACCTCTAACATCGTTTTAAAACGGTTTTCTAATGTCCAAATATTCGACATTGCTTGGCGGGCGTAACGTGGTATCATGAGAAGTCTTAACTTTCGGTATTTAAAGGGTTTTTTATTATGACAGCACCAGCTAAACTTTTTTACAGTCTCGCAAGCATAGTGATTATAGGATATCTCTTGAGTGTGGGTCAATCAATCCTTGTGCCTTTTGTGATTGCTGTTTTCTTTTGGTATTTAATTAATGCCATGGCGCATAAAATTACGCAATATACAAAGATTAAATATAATTATTCCAAGTGGTTATCAATATTGATAATTATTTCATTAATGAGTGGCTTTGTTAATTTAACACAGAATAATGTCCAAAGTTTTATGGGGCAATTGCCTGATTATCAAAAGAATGTTGAGCATCTTTTCACAACCTATGTTAGTGCTTTGGGTTTGTTTGAAACAGACATGGTTCGTGACGCTATTGCGAATTTAAAGATTGGACAATTAGCGGGAGGGATAGCTCTTGCGCTTGGAAATGTCACAACGATGATGGTGACAATATTGCTTTATCTGGTTTTCTTGTTTTTAGAACAAACAACCTTCACATGGAAGATTAAAGCTTTATTCCCGAATAAAACAAAGCATAAAAAAATAGAAGCGTTACTTTCTGATATAGGATCATCAATTGAGTCTTACGTAGGGTTAAAGACCTTAGCTTCCGTTATAATGGGAGTTTTAGGCTATATTGTTTTAATAATATTAGGTGTTGATCATGCTATTTTCTGGGCGCTTATTTTTGGCGTGTTGAATTTTATTCCTTATATTGGCCCTGTTATAGGCGTGGTCTTTCCTGTGCTAGCCGCTCTTGTTCAATTTGCAGATTTTGACAATGCGATTATTATAGCAATTAGCTTTACTTTGATTGCCTTTTTAATTGGTAATATTGTGGAGCCAAAGATTTTTGGAAAGTCACTTAATCTCAGTCCACTTGTGCTTATGCTTTCTTTATCTGTTTGGGGCTCTTTATGGGGGATTATTGGGATGATTTTGTCAGTTCCTCTTATGGTAGGCATTATGATTGTTCTTTCACATTTTGATGAAACACGCTCCTATGCACTGTTGATGTGTGAAAAAGAACCCGAAGAAAAAGTCTAGAGCAATCCTAATTTTTTAAAGCTTGTATAGTCATTGCGCGCAATGATGAGGTGATCGTGGATTGTAATTCCAAGTGATTGTCCGGCGGTTACGATAGCATTCGTCATATCGATATCAGCTTGACTAGGGGTTGGATCGCCACTTGGATGATTATGTACAAGGATGATCGCGGTTGCATTGAGTTCAAGCGCGCGTTTAATGACTTCTCTGGGGTAAACGGGCGTATGGTCAATAGTACCTTCTTGTTGGACTTCATCGGCTATGAGGTGGTTTTTTTTATTCAGGAATAAAATTCTAAATTGTTCTTTCGGAGCAACCCCCATGACAGCTGTACAATAGTCAAGAAGCGCTTGCCATGAGCTTATAACATTTTTGTTAATAACTTGTTCTTGAAGTATTTTATGAGATGATGCTTGGACAACTTTTAAAGTGATTGCGGTTGTTTCACTGACACCCTTTACGGTCATCAATTGATCGATGGGGGCATTTAAGACATCAGCAAAAGAGCCAAATTTGGTGATGAGATCTTTAGCAAGAGGCTTCACATCTTTGCGAGGAATAGCAATACATAAAAGTAGCTCGAGTAACTCATAATCAGCCATTGCCGCAGAGCCCCCTTTGACAAAGCGCTCTCTTAAGCGTGCGCGGTGGCCATGTCTGTGGTCTTTCTCAGTTGGCTTTGGTGTTTCTTCTTGTGTGTTTTTGGAGAAAAATGAGGGTGATTTTGATGGAATATCATCTCTTTCGCCCTTTACAAAGGCGAGCATTTCTTTTGAGAGGACATCATCAAATTCATTTTGGCTCATAAGTGTCACTCATTATAAGGGGGGAGAGTCCATCCATTTGGAGAGAGTGTGAAAATTTCGAAACCATCTGCTGTAACAGCAAGTGAATGTTCAAATTGTGCTGATTGGGAACGGTCTTTTGTTGTTGCTGTCCATCCATCATTTTTATCTATTTTGACTTCCCAGCTCCCAGCATTCAGCATAGGCTCAATTGTGAAAAACATACCTTCTTTTAAGACAAGCCCTTTCCCTTTTTCTCCATAATGTAAGATTGAAGGTGGGGCGTGGAAAACTTTTCCTAAACCATGACCACAAAAATCACGTACAACGCCATAACGTTTACTTTCTGCATAGGATTGAATAGCGTAACCAATATCCCCTAAGGTTGCACCAGGTTTTACAACTTTAATACCGCGCATCATAGCTTCATAAGTCGTTTCTACAAGTAACCTTTTCTTTACCGATACATTATCTCCGACATAAAACATACGGCTCGTGTCGCCGTGCCAACCATCTAAAATAACAGTAACGTCAATATTGATGATATCTCCATTAACAAGTTTTTTATCACCTGGAATACCATGACAAACGACATGGTTGACTGAGGTACAAATTGATTTTGGAAAGCCTCGGTAATTAAGGGGTGCTGGAATAGCGCCATGATCAACGATAAAATTGTGGCAGAGATCATCTAGCTCACCGGTTGTTACCCCAGGCTTTACATGAGGTGTAATGAAATCAAGTGTTGTGGCTGCTAATGTCCCAGCTTTACGCATGCCTTCAAAATCTTCTGGGCCATGGAGTGTAATTTGTTGTTCTCGTGTCATATTCTCTGTATAATCGTGTTAATTCAAAAAAAGTCATTTATTTAAGTAACTACATATAAAGTATTAAGAGAGATGAACAAAGAAAAAATTTATAAAGCCGCTCTTATCATTATTGGTAATGAAATTTTATCAGGGAGAACAGAGGATAAAAATTTAAACTTTATTGCCCTATCTTTAGGAAAAGCAGGTATTCGTTTGAGCGAAGTGCGCGTTATCCCCGATATTGAAGAAGAAATTATCGATGCTGTTCAAGCCATGAGTGAAAAATTTGACTATGTCTTTACAACAGGCGGTATCGGCCCAACTCATGATGATATTACATCCTTTTGTGTCGGAAAAGCATTTGGAAAAGAGGCCGTTTTAAATCATGAAGCTGTATCCGAATTAGAGGCTTACTATCCAGAAGGACAATTGACAGATGCGCGATTACGTATGGCAATTATTCCATCAGGTGCAAGCTTGATTAAAAACCCCGTTTCTGGTGCGCCTGGTTTCAAATTAGAAAATGTTTATGTGATGGCTGGTGTCCCAAATATCATGCAGGCTATGTTGTATAATATTCTACCAACGCTTGAGGGTGGTTTACCTATTCTATCAAAGACAGTGGAAGCTCATATAGGTGAGAGTGCAATCGCAAAAGATCTACAAGCCATTGAAGCACGCTATGATGATTTAGAGATAGGTAGTTATCCTTCTTTCAAAAAAGGGCATGTGAGCGTTGCATTAGTTGTCAGGTCAGTTACTCAAGGTGATATTGATGCCGCGGTTAAAGACCTTGTCGCCCTGATCAAAGAACAAGGTGTCGAGCCTGTTGTTTTGTAGACTTTATATCTTATGGAGTAACTCATGAGTAAAGAAGCCTCTAGTGTTTTTATAAGAGTGATTGAAGCCATTTAATTTTTAACGAAAATATATAGAGAGAGAAGAAATGGTAGGCGCGGGGGGACTCGAACCCCCACGGACTAATGTCCTCAGGATTTTAAGTCCTGTGTGTCTACCAATTCCACCACGCGCCCGTGTTCTTTAAAAAAGAATATTTCTTGGTAAGACTGGGGTATTATTAGCAAGTTGTTTCTTTAAAAGCAAACGCTTTTATCAATATTTTTTCAAAAAAATGACTGTCTTATTTTCCATCACGCATTTTAATTAATTGACAAATTTTAAACATTCTTTCATCTTTAAGAGGCACACTCGTGCCATTCTATTTTTAATTACTATTTTTGAAAGAGCTTAACGCTATGACTTTATCCCCTCGCGTCTTAGAAATCTTATCTTCTCGTATATGCCATGATCTCATTAGCCCCGTTGGTGCTGTTAATAATGGTATTGAATTATTAGAAGAATTCGGTCTTGATGCAGGTGCGGATGCTGTTGATTTAATCGCGACGAGCGCGAAGAAAGCGAGTATTCATCTTCGTGCTTTTAGATGGGCTTACGGCGCATCAGGCGCGGATAGTGATGTCAAACCAACAGACATTAAAAGCTTAGTGGCAGAATATTTTGCTTTAACAAAAGCAGATTTTGTATGGCAAGATTCACCTGTTTTACAAGCCGTCTTACCACCAAAGGGTATGTTAAAAACAGTTCTTAATCTCTTTATCTTAACGGGTGAAGGGTTGGGTGTCGGCGGAACAGCACATTTTGCTGTGACACAAGAAGAGCCGATTGAAATGACGGTTTCATGTGAGGCTGATAAATTTACATTTAAAGAAGAAATTGTGGAAGCTTTGGAAGGTAAAATTCCAGAAGATGAATTAACCCCGAGAAATGTTCATGGCTATATTACCAGAATGGTCGCAGAATATTATGGTATGAAGATTTCTGTCAAAAAAGAAAGCGAAACAAAGATTCTATTCTCTGTCAAAGAAGCTTAAAGAATTTAAAAATATGTAATTCATATTAACGAAACTTTGATGAAGAATAGAGTAAAATCGATGTGCGTGCTTTTTTTATTAAACGCTAATAGAGGATGAGGAAAATATGGATGAGTTAATATCGGAATTTTTGATGGAAACAAGAGAAAGCCTTGATATTCTAGATCAAGAGCTTGTTGAGCTTGAACAAAATCCAAATGATAAAGCGTTATTAAGTAATATCTTCCGTGTTGTTCACACCGTAAAAGGAACATGTGGTTTTTTAGGCCTTTCACGCCTTGAGCATGTTGCTCACCATGGAGAAAATGTTTTAGGTCTCTATCGTGATGGCGTTTTAGAGGTCACTTCTGACTCTGTAACACTGATCCTTGAATCTTTAGATCGTATTAAAGAAATTGTTGACCATATTGAACAAACAGGGGAAGAACCTGAAGGAGATGATGCGCCTTTAATTCGTAAACTTGAGGCGATCACGAAATTAGGTGAAACTGCTAGTGGCGAAGAAGAGGATGATATTTTCACACCTGTGCCAGCTGATCAAACAGCGGCCGTTGCTGACTCATTAGGATTATCTGAAAGCTCTCAACAAGATGTGGCAAATGATGCCCCTATGATGGAAGAGCCGTCTTTGCCTGCAAAACAAGAAACCAAAACAAAAAAAGATGTTGCGCCCACAGTACAACAATCTTTGCGTGTTAATGTCGATGTTTTAGAAGACCTCATGACGATGGTTAGTGAGCTTGTTTTAACAAGAAACCAATTGTTACAGATTTCGCGTAATCAGAAAGACAATGAATTTGACACACCTTTACAACGTTTAAACCATGTTGTGTCTGAGTTACAAGAAGGTGTTATGAAGACACGTATGCAACCAATTGGGAATGCATGGAATAAACTCCCACGTATTATTCGTGATTTATCACAAGAACTAGGCAAAAAGATTGATCTTGTCATGAAGGGACAAGATACAGAACTTGATCGTCAGGTGTTGGATCTCATTCGTGATCCGCTTACGCATATGGTTCGAAATTCTGCCGATCATGGGATTGAAAAACCAAGTGATCGTTTAATGGCTGGAAAACCAGAAATGGGAACAGTGACATTAGAAGCTTTTCATGAAGGTGGCCATATTATTATTAGAATTGCCGATGATGGTAAAGGATTACCGCTTGCTAAAATTAGAAAAAAAGCGGTCGATAGTGGTACATTCACACAGCAAGAAGTGGATGCAATGAGTGATCTTCAAGCACAGCAACTGATCTTTAACGCAGGCCTATCAACAGCAGAAGCAGTGACTTCTGTTTCTGGGCGCGGTGTTGGTATGGATGTTGTTCGTACAAATATTGAAAAAATTGGAGGTACAATTGAACTTCATTCAGTTGAGGGCAAAGGGTCAACTTTTATTATTAAAATCCCACTTACATTAGCAATTGTATCTGCTCTAATCGTTGAGGTTGCTACAGAGCGTTATGCGGTTCCTCAGTTAAGTGTCAAAGAGCTTGTTCGTGTGACAAATGACGGGGATCATAAAATTGAATATATTAAAGGAACACCTGTTCTTAGATTAAGAGATCGCCTTTTACCATTAGTATCTTTAAAAGGGTTACTTAAATTGAATAGCGAATGTGAAGATGGTGAGATAGAGGCACGTGAGAGCTATATCATTGTCACAGAAATAGGAACGACATCGCTTGGTATTATTGTTGATCGCGTCTTTGATACAGAAGAAATTGTTGTAAAGCCTGTGTCACCGATTTTACGTCATATTGAACTTTTTGCTGGAAACACCATTTTAGGGGATGGAACCGTTATTATGATCCTTGATCCAAATGGGATCGCTGCTGCTGCTGGAAACACAACTGTTTCTGAAGACGAGAAAGAAAGTGAAGATGATAGTTATAAAATGGGGGAGAAAACATCATTGCTTGTTTTCCGCGCTGGGTCAGATGCCCCAAAAGCTGTTCCTTTATCATTGATTTCACGTTTAGAAGATTTCCCTGTTAATAAAATTGAACGTTTGGATGACCGTTATGTTGTTCAATATCGCGGGCAGCTTATGCCTTTAGTGCCTTTCAACAAAGGCGTGAATATTGATAGTAGTGACAAAAAACGTCAGACTGTTTTGGTGTTTTCTGATCATTTACGCTCAATGGGAATTGTCGTTGAAGAAATTATTGATATTGTGGAAGAGGTTGTTTCTATTGAAACATCAACCAGCCGTGATGGTGTCTTAGGGAGTGCGATTATTCAAGGAAAGGCAACCGACATTATTAATGTGACAGAATATTTATCAAAAGGCCATCCTGATTGGTTTGCTTTAAATGAAACAAATGATCCTTTTGAAACAGATTTATCAAAACGTGTTTTATTAGTTGATGATAGCCCGTTCTTTAGAAATATGTTGCTACCACTCTTAACCGTTGCGGGATATCAAGTTATTGCTGTTGAGAGTCCTTTGGAAGCGTTTGAAGTCTTGAAGCAAGGCCAGCATTTCGATGTGATCATTAGTGATATTGAAATGCCAGAAATGACAGGATTTGAATTTGCGAAGACAGTACGGGACGCATCGGAGGAATGGTCTAATATTCCAATGGTCGCGCTTTCTTCTCATGCAACAGAAGAAGATTATGAACGTGGTAGAGAAGTCGGCTTTAATGATTATGTTGCGAAATTTGATAAAGACGAAATTATTCAAGCGGTTGAAAAAATTATTAAAAGCCGTGTGAAGATAGATGAAAGGGAAAAGGTGGCTTAAGATGCAGTCAACAGTACATTTAGCTGAGAAAAAGCGTACAAATGCGACACAAGAAGCGCTTTACCATGAAAATCATCAACAAGAATTTCTCTCAATGCGGATTGCTGGGCAATTATTTGGTATTCCAGTTTTACAGGTTCAAGATGTTTTATCTCAACAAAAAGTAACGCATATTCCACTCGCTCCTAAAGAAATAGCTGGATCGCTTAATTTACGTGGTCGTATTGTAACAGCAATTGACGTGCGTGTTCGCTTAGGGGCAACTGTTGATGAAACAAAGAAATCAATGAGCGTCGTGATTGAACATGGGGAAGAGTTATATTCTCTAGTTGTTGATGAAGTTGGTGATGTGCTAAAATTAACGCAAGATTGCTATGAAAAAAGCTTAGCAACATTAGATGAGCTTTGGAAAGAAATATCAGGAGGTATCTATAGATTAGATAAAGAGCTTCTTGTATTATTGGATATTCCTAGATTATTGAAATCAGTTTATCCTAAAATTGATGAAATCAACGAAGTAGAATAGAGGTAAGAATACTCATGAAAACGTTTTTAACAGTTGATGACAGTTCGGTTGTCCGTAAGGTTGCTAGACAGATCTTAGAAGAGCTAGGGTTTTATGTCGCTGAGGCTGAGGATGGACAAAAAGCATTAGATTATTGTCTTGAAAAAGGGATGCCAGATGGAATCTTATTAGATTGGAATATGCCCATTATGTCTGGAATTGAGTTTTTAGAAGCTCTGAGAAAGGCTCCCAATGGTCAAGAGCCTGTTGTTTTATTTTGTACGACTGAAAATGATTTATCTTTTATCCAAAAGGCACTCTTAACTGGGGCGAATGAATATATTATGAAGCCTTTTGATGGTGAAATTATTAAGAATAAGTTGATTCAAGTCGGTCTTTATCAAGCAGGATAAGCTCTTTTTATGAGTACACAAACTATAGAAAACAATAATAATGAACAGCATTTAATCAGAGTACTGGTTGTTGATGATTCTGTTGTTATTCGAAATCTGTTTTCGAGGATCTTAGACAGAGATCCCATGTTAAAAGTTGTGGCCTCAGTTGGTGATGGTCAAGCGGCTTTAAATATCTTAAAGACGAATGAAGTTGATATTGTCGTATTAGATATTGAGATGCCTGTTATGGATGGTATTACGGCTTTGCCTAAATTATTAGAACATGATTCAAAAATGAAAGTCATCATGGCATCAACACTTACAACTAGAAATGCAAAATTAACGCTTGAAGCACTGCAAAAAGGGGCTTCTGAATGTTTGAGTAAACCCTCTTCTAGTCGCGAATTAGCAACAGCTGAGGATTTTAAGCGTGATTTACTGGCAAAAGTAAAGGTATTGGGGGGCGCGGTGAGAACGGCACGAGGATTGAAGACAGAAGCAAAAATAACAGTTGCTAAAAGCCCCGAAGAGCTCAATAAAATTAAAGAAGATAAAGCAAGATCAAGCTCTTATAGTTTGAAAAAGAATGTACGTTTCTTTGTACCTAAAATTATTGCGATAGGAAGTTCTACAGGAGGTCCTTATGCTCTGCCAACTGTTGTGGAAAAATTAAAAGGATTAAACCAACCTATTTTTATTACCCAACATATGCCTGAGAAGTTTACAACCGTCTTAGCTTCTCATTTAGAGCAAAAATCAGGTATGGTCTGTCGTGAGGCCGTTGATGGAGAACTGGTCACAAATGGCCGTATTTATTTAGCACCAGGTGGCTATCATATGACTGTGTTTAAAGAAGGTACAAAAGTCAAAATTCGTCTTAATCAAGAACCACCAGAACATTTTTGTCGTCCTTCAGTTGAACCAATGTTGAGATCTTTGACTTCTGTTTATGGTTCGGAAATTTTAACAGTTATATTAACGGGTATGGGCGCTGATGGTGTGAATGCGAGTGAAGTTTTAGCTGATAAAGGTGGCTTGATTATGGCTCAAGATAAAGAAACATCCGTTGTTTGGGGAATGCCCGGAGCTGTCGCGATGAAAGGTATTTGTTTTGATGTGTTACCAATCCAAAATATTGGTGAACGTATATATAAGATTGCCAAAGGGCAGGTATAACTTAGTAAGAAGAGTATAAAGTAAAATGACAATGAATGTGCAAGATTTTGAGGTGTTTCAAATCCTACTCAAAGATGTTTCGGGGTTATCGATTGACCAAGGGAAGATGTATTTATTACAGTCAAGATTACGCCCTTTGCTTGTTGAGCATAATTTAGCTTCGATTTCTGAATTAGCACGCGCCGTTAAAACAAACCCTAAATCACCCTTGGCTTGGATTGTTGTTGAGGCGATGACAACAAATGAAACATCTTTTTTCAGAGATGTACGCCCATTTGATTTATTTAAAGATCACATTATGCCAGAAATAATGAAAGATGGACGAAAACGTAAAATTCGTATTTGGTCTGCGGCCTGTTCAAGTGGGCAAGAGCCTTATTCGCTCGCCATGATTATCAAAGAACAAAAATGGATCGAGCAGGGCTGGCAATTTGAAATCTTTGCGACAGATATTTCGCATGATATTTTAAAAACAGCAAAAGATGCTGTCTATAGTCAGTTTGAGGTTCAAAGAGGTCTTCCCATTCAAATGCTTGTTAAATATTTTACCCAGCATGACGGAAACAAATGGCATGTGAATGATGATATAAAACGTATGGTTAATTATAAGCAGTTCAATTTGCTTCATAGCATGGCTGGTTTTGGAACATTTGATATTATTTTCTGTCGTAATGTCTTGATTTATTTTGATCCAGAAACAAAAGCAGATGTCTTACAAAAGATGCACGCATTACAAAAACCAGAAGGCTTTTTACTTCTTGGGGGTGCTGAATCTGTGATTGGGGTTACAAAGGTTTATAAGTCTGTTGAAGGTCAACGCGGTCTGTATGCGCCTGTTTTTCAATCTTAATCTTCTTGGTTGCTGTGCTTGCGGCGGTGGCTGTCTAGGCCAATTTCATCTAATTCTTGGTTCTCAAATTTTTGCTTTTTAAGCGCTTCCTCGTCTTTGCGTTTTTGATCAACGAGTTCATATTTTTTGAGTTCAGCAAATTTATCTCGGATAATAGCGGTTGTTTCGATAATTTTTTCTTCAACAAAATTAAGTGAAAGCTTAAGCTCTGCTTTCTTATCTTTACATTTTTTCAAGTAATTCGGCAATGTTGATGCAAGAAGTGGGTCCTTTGTTGACGCCTCCATCTCAAGTTCCATTTGTTGTTCAATCTGGTCAATATCATCTTCAATTTTTGTTGCCAGAGAGTTCAGTTCTGATAACTGTTTTTGATGTTCTTCCAATTCATGTTTATGAAACCGTATAAGACTGTCTAATTTAGCCATTATTGATCCATAGGTGCGTCATTGGGAGGATTCTGTTGAGAAGGCGATGAATCATTTGTAACAATGCCTCTTAAAAGTGCGAAACTATCGTCTAATGAGGTGCGTTCATCTTTTTGTTGTGTCAGAACTTCTTCAATGCGTGGATATAAAATAATAGCGCGGTCAACTTCTGGGTCTGAACCTTTTCTATAGGCGCCAAGTCTTATAAGTTCTGACATATCTTCATAAGTTGTAATGATTTTTTTGCATTCTCTTAAAATAGCCTGTTCATCCCCTTCTAGACAGTCGGGAACTGTTCTTGATACGCTACGTAAGACATCAATAGCTGGATAGCGTCCTCGATCGGCAATTTTGCGATCCATCACAATATGCCCATCTAAAATACCGCGCACAGCATCTGAGATTGGTTCATTTTGGTCATCTCCCTCTACGAGAACTGTGAAGATTCCTGTAATGTTGCCTTTCTCTTTAGGGCCTGGTCCTGCACGTTCTAATAAGACAGGCAGCTCAGAGAAAACAGAAGGGGGATACCCTTTACTTGTTGGCGGTTCACCAGCGGATAAACCAATTTCTCTTTGTGCCATTGCAAAGCGTGTAATCGAGTCAATGAGTAATAAGACTTCTTTCCCCATATCACGGAAATATTCAGCAATTGCAAAGCTTGTATAAGCAGCTTGTTTTCTCATCAAAGCAGGTTCATCTGAGGTTGCAACGACAACAACGGATTTCTTTAATCCTTCCTCTCCTAAATCATCTTCGATAAATTCTTGTACTTCGCGACCACGCTCTCCGACCAGACCAATCACAATGACATCGGCATTTGCATAGCGCGCCATCATAGACATCATAACAGATTTACCGACCCCAGAACCTGAGAAAATCCCCATTCTTTGCCCTTTACAAGAGGGTAGGAATGTATTTAGAGCTCTGACACCGACATCAAGGCGTTCGCCAATACGTTGGCGTTTATTAGCAGGTGGTGGACGTCTTTTTATTTCAATTGCGTCACCTCCTTGTTCTAAAGCATTACCATCATCGATAGGTTCGCCAAGACCATTGATAATGCGACCTAACCAAGAATGACAGGGGTTAATCGTTGGATTTTCTTGTACCAAATAGGCGAAGCATCCAGGGCCAATCCCCGTGACATCGCCAAAAGGCATTGCTAGAGCTTTACTCCTATCAAATCCGATGATCTCACATAAAACAGGGGTACGTTCATCTGGAGTAATGACACAGCGCGCTCCGACGGTTAAAAAATTATCGCCCCCATCAATTTCAATCATGAGCCCTAATACTTTAGTGACAATCCCATAGCCTTTAACGGATGGGATTTTATCAATGGCAGCAGTAATTCTATCGGATAATCTATGCATGAAGTTAAAAGGTTAAGATTTTTCTATTTTGGCACTTTTAAAAAGTTAATATATATATTATAGTAAAAATTAAGACGTTCGTCTTGTCTTTTTATAATAAAACATTAAGAGTTTATGTGGTTGTTAATCTTTTCTTAATAAAAGTTAACGACAATAATAGATGTGTTCTTTTTGATGTTTTAAAAGAATCAATAAATAGCATTAAGGAATGTGAGAGAAATGAGAGTACTATTAGTAGAAGATGATGCAGCAACCGCACGCAGTATTGAGTTGATGCTAAAATCCGAAGGATTTGTCATTGATGTGACCGATATGGGAGAAGATGGCTTAGAAATCGGTAAATTATATGATTACGATATTATCGTATTAGATTTGATGTTACCAGATATGGATGGATACGAAGTTCTACGCCGTTTGCGTGCTTCAAAAGTTGAAACACCGATTTTGATTTTATCGGGTCTTGGCGAAATGGAAAGCAAGATTAAAGGTCTTGGTTTTGGCGCTGATGACTATCTTGTGAAACCTTTTGACAAGCGTGAGTTGCTTGCGCGTATTCAAGCAATTGTTCGTCGTAGTAAAGGGCATTCACAAAGTAAAATTGAAACAGGCAAGTTAGCGGTTAATCTAGATGCGAGAACCGTTGAAGTTGGTGGTAAACCACTTCATTTAACTGGTAAGGAGTATAAAATTTTAGAGCTTTTATCGCTTAGAAAAGGCACAACCCTTACAAAAGAAATGTTCTTGAATCACTTATATGGTGGAATGGATGAGCCTGAGGTTAAGATTATTGACGTCTTTATTTGTAAGCTTCGTAAAAAGCTTGAAGATGCGGCTGGTGGTGATAGCTATATTGAAACTGTTTGGGGACGTGGCTATGTTCTACGTGATCCAGAGAGCGAAGAGCAAAAAGCTGGTTAAGTCTTAAAGATATTTTGAATTTTTGAAAAAGGCGCTTTATAAAAAGCGCCTTTTTTATATATCTATTTTCTCCATTTTGAGGCTATCATCTTCGAAATTCACCCATTCATGTGCCCCTTGAAAACGCATAACACCTTCTAACCCAAGTGTTTCTAAAACAGAGGTGTAGCGTGTTATAAGCTCATTTTGAATTTTTGGGGAAAGAGGCTCTTTCAATCGTAAAATCATATTTAAGTTTTTATGTTTGAAAAGCCCGTCTAATTGCACAGCCCCCATATGTGACAAGTTTACATTCAAAAGAAAGCGTACTTCTTTCTTCTTTTTATCTTTAAGTGTCATGTCATCTTTATTATGAGCATCTGAATGTTGGTATTTATTCTCTTCAGAGAATGGACGCATAAATATATAAAAGGGCTGTAAGGCATCATCTGTTTGTAGAGGGAGCGTGAAACGCTGAAATTCTTGCCCTGTTGCACTATCTCTGACAACACGGATGAGTTGCTCAAAATCTTGCTCTAAGGCCTGTAAAGGCAGGCGTAACTGTTCATTTTGTAATGTTTGAGAAAGTGTTTGTGGTAACCAATTTTCAGCAGGTGCTTTTAATTGAAGTGCTTTTATAAAAAATAAAAGAGAGGTTGAAAGCTGAGCTGGTGACTGTTTCCCAGGAGATGGGATTTGACTTTGAACTAGCGGACTCAGTTCAGGTGCAAGTGTTTCCAGAGCCAGTAAAATTTTCTCAAAGCTTTCCCATTTAGGGGCAGTTTCTTGGGCATTAAGAGGTGAATGGATCGCGTTTGTTTGCGGTTGAAGTGCCGTTTCTAATGTGGCTTGTGGTTTTAAAACACGCAGTGAAATTTCTTGTCCAATATTAAGGCGTGTATTGGTTAAGATTAATAATTGAGAGGACGCGCTTTGTGGGCGTGCATTTTGGCCTGTCGCTGTTTGTGTACTTAACTCAATAATCGGTGCATTTTGGAAATGTCCAATGACACGTCCTTTCTGAATCGGCGCTTGTTGATTTAAAGGAGCTTGTAAATTAACAGAGTGCGTACCAACTTGGATAATATTTGGGCTGGACGTTGTTTTAGCTGTCTGTGGCGTTTGTGTTGGTATCGCGCTTTTTGTTGAGGGTGATGATGTCTGATTAAGAGAGGGGGACAGATGAGGGGTCGCACCAATCTTTGTCGTTTGTTGTGTTTGCCCAAAAGTTGTTTTTTTCAAGAAAGGAACAAACTTTTCTAATTGTTGGCGTAACAATGGCTGATCTAGAAGTGTTTTTTGTTGTGTTGATCCAGACGAAGTTGTTGCCGGGGCAGGATCACTAACGGTTAAGACATGCAAAATAAGTTTATCCCCGCCTTGTGCATTAGACAGTGGTGATGTTTGTCCAGATGTTGTTGGAGCTGTTGTAGGCAGTGAAAAAGCTTGAACATAGCTGTTATTTTGTAGTGGAAGTAATTCGTTTTTAGCAACGAGTGGATTAACATCTAATGGAGTCTGGATGCCTTGTAAGGTTGGGCTATTGATTAAACTTAATTGGCTTAAGCGTGGCGGTGTTCCTGATTGAAAAACAAGTTGATAATTATTTTGAGATGTTAATGTCTTTGCAATGACATCAGGGAGTGTCACTTTAATGAGGTCTTGACCTGATGGCGTTTGGAAGCTGACTTCGAAAAACGCTGTTTTCCCCTGTGTTAAGCTGGGTATTTGTTTTGCTAGAGCCAATAATTCTGGACTGTTTTGTACAATTTGAGGGGGCAGTTCCTTTATCTGTGTGAGCTGTGTTTCAATAGGGACACGTTGTGCTGTTGGTGCTTCTAATTGTGATCTTAATGCTTGTGACAGAGCCTCTATTTGCACTTTTGCCGCTGCTAGGACGTGTTCTATCTGTTGTGGTGTCAGAGGTTGAGATCGCTGGCTTGATGCATTTGAAACCAACTGAGATAAACTAATTAACGATGAAAGTATATTTTGTGTCATACTCTTATTAGAGTAGCATAAAAACTTAAAAATCTAATTATTAAAACACGTTATGCGTTTTTAACAATTTGTTCTAATTTTCCAAGACGTGTGAGCACACCTTGTGCGATACGCTCTAGATCTTCTGCCGCGTCACTATTAGGTGAACGAGTCATAATTGGCATTTGAGCACGAATTGAGTCACGTACTTTTGGATCACGTCTGACAAGACCGGCCATGCTTGGGCGTAGTTTTAGGAAGTTTTCACAAGCTTTTAAAAGCGTGTTATAGGTTTTCTCTCCCTCTGATTTGCTATGCGCCATATTCACAACAATTTGAATTGTGCGAGCAAGACCTGCCGCGTGACATAGTTTGATATAGGCATACGCATCTGTTAATGATGTTGGCTCGTCTGTACTAACAAGCAAGGTTGTACCACTAATCGCTGAAAGCATACGAACAGTACGATCGACACCCGCACCAAGGTCAATAATCACAGCGTCATATTTTTCAGCAACAGAGAGTAATTGATCTCTTAACATTGTAAGGCGTTGGCTTGGAAGGGCAGATAAAGAGGCAGACCCAGAACGACCAGCCACAATGTCAAAATTACCGTCTTCATAACGTTGAATAACACGGTCCATCATTAAGCGACCATGAATAACATCGCTGAGATCACGTTTAGGCATAAGACCTAATTGAACATCAACGTTTGCTAGTCCTAAATCTCCATCAAAAAGAAGGACTTTTTTACCAGCCTTAGAAAGTGCATGCGCAAGAGATACTGAAAACCATGTTTTTCCAACGCCCCCTTTACCGCTGGCAACAGCGATAATATTGTGAGCGCGCTTAGGCTTAGAGCCGCCAGTTTTTTCACTTGAGGCAGGTGCTTTACTCGGAGCAGTCTTTGGTTGTGTTATGTGTTCTGTCATGGCTTGATCTTCCCTTTAGCGGATGATGATTTATTATAGAGCGAAGGAATTAAAAATTCACTTAAAATGTCAGGTGTCATATCAATAAGTCCTTCTGCAACGGCGCATGTATTGCTTGCGTTGCGAATGGTGAGCTGTCCGTAATAGGCAGCAGAGATAATCCCACCGAAACGGCGAGAAATATCGAAACGAGTTGGTAAAATAGAACGTGCCCCTAATAAATGGAAGGCACGGGCAACATCGGCGGATTCTTGAGAGTCCCCACCAGCAGGCATAACAAGAACAATATCAAAATCAGTGACTGTTAGAAATGAAGCAAGTTCTTTAATATCGTCTTCAATAAAAGGACTAAAGCCTGGCGTATCAATAATAATTTGATCAGCAGCTCTTTGCATTGAAATGGCTTCTTCCAAAGCACCTGGATCTGTAGCTGTTAAAAGATCAACACCTAAAACACGAGTGAAAGCTTTTAATTGATCAACACCGCCAGCGCGCACTGTATCTGTTGAGATGACCGCTGGGGTTAGGTCGTTCATAATTGCGCGTGTGGCCAGTTTAGCCGTTGCCAATGTTTTACCTGCGCCAGGAGGACCAACTAAAATAACCGGCTTTGTATGGCGTTTCACAGGCATTGGTTTGAAATGAAAAATTTTATCTAGGGCCGCGACAAAAGCATTTTTTGTGTCAGAAAACCCACTACCAGAGGCGTCAGAAATTAAACGATCAGCTAATTTAGCAGGGATATTATGACGGATTAGACATTCTGTGATAGGCTCAATGAAACCTTGTTCCACAAGGTCACCACTATCATCTTCTAGCATTTCCCAATCAAAGAAATCAACATCATCACCGTCTTCTGGAGTGTCATCATCAATGGCAAAAATACTTTCGAAATAGGTTTCTTCATCAGAACCTAAAACATCATCTTGATCATCTGTGATGCTGCGTTCAGGGCGTGATACAGGTGTATCAGAATAGAAATCGTCATCGCTAAAGCCTTCAAAACTCATATCTTCTAGAGTATCTAGAGCAAAACCATCATCTTCACCTTCTAGTGGTTCGTCTGGAATATCCCAAATATCATCACCAAAATGAGTTTCTGGTTCTGGGTTGAATTCTTCAACGGCGGCTGTAATGCGAACACTGCCTTTATCTTCGCGGGTCGAAACAATAATAGCATCATCTCCTAAGCTTGCTTTAACAAGGGAGAGAGCTTCTTTCATATTCTCTGCTTCGAAAGATTTGAGTCTCATACAGTACAGACTAAAAGATGGATTGAATCGGCGCAATAGAAAACACGCGCTTTTATCCCGCTTTTCTTAAAAAATTATTCAATTTGCCCTAAAGTTTTGATTTTTGCTTTAGGGTGAATTTCATTTTGGGATAAAACGACAGTATGGGGTCTGAAACGTTCAATAATCGAGCGGACATAAGGGCGAATAAGTGGGCTTGTCAATAAAACAGGATTTTCACCTTGTCCAGCTAACTGCTCATATTTGGTTCTGATCTTCATAATGAAGTTTTGGAGTAAGCTTGGCGCCATTGACAAGCTCTTCTCATCGCCATCCCCCACAAGAGAGGTTGCAAATTCTTGTTCCCATTGTGGCGAAAGGGTCACCATTGAAATCTGTCCAGTGATGCTTGTATTCTCGTTACAAATTTGACGGGCAAGGCGTGTGCGAACATGTTCTGTGATTAAGTTTACATTGCGGGTTGCTTGCGCCCCTTCAGCTACGGCTTCGATAATAGCTGGTAGGTCACGAATAGAAACGCGCTCTGATAATAGGTTTTGTAACACGCGTTGAAGACTTCCCACGGTGATTTGACTTGGGATTAGATCAGAGATGAGTTTTTTATGACTGTCTTGAATTTCATCAAGAAGTTTCTGCGTTTCTGTGTAGGAAAGCAGGTCAGACATGTTGTCTTTCACAAGCTCTGTTAAATGCGTTGTAATAACCGTTGAAGAATCAACAACTGTTAGGCCATTAAATTGCGCTTCTTCACGTGAAGTTTCATTAATCCAAACGGCAGGAAGTCCAAAGGTTGGTTCTGTTGTTTTCTCACCAGGGATTGTGATAGGTTTTCCAGACGGATCCATACATAGCAACATATTCGCGCGAATATCACCACGCCCAGCTTCAATTTCTTTGATACGAACAACATAGGTATTGGGAGGGAGTTGTAAGTTATCTTGAATACGCACAGATGGCAGAACAAATCCAACTTCTTCGGCGAGTTGTTTCCTAAGGCCTTTGACTTGCTCGGTTAATTTAGCGCCTGTTTCTTTGTTAACTAAAGGTAATAGCCCATAACCGAGTTCTAGGCGTATTGTGTCCATCGCTAGGGTTTTGGCAATTGGTTCATCTGTGACTTTTGGTTTTGCTTTTTCTGCATTTGCTTTGGCAACCGCCTCGGCATGGCGTGTTTTTTGTTGCGATTGTGAGGTGATATAAGCAACACCACCACATAAAACAGCCAAAAATGTAAATGGAATAGCGGGGAGGCCAGGCAAGAGTGCTAACGCGATCATCAAAACACCACTGATCCCGAAAACAGGTGGATAAAAACTTAATTGTTTGAAAAGTGTTTTATCGGTTGAGCCTTTCACCCCTGCTTTTGTGACAAGAAGACCTGCACCAATTGAAACAATGAGGGCTGGGATTTGTGATACAAGACCATCTCCAACAGTTAAAATTGTATAAGTAGAAGCAGCATCGGCCAAATTCATATCTTTTTGAGCTGTCCCGATAATGATCCCACCAATAATGTTGATAAAGGTAATTAAAATACCTGCAATCGCATCGCCCCGTACGAATTTCGCCGCACCATCCATCGCTCCAAAGAAGGTACTTTCTGCTTCAACTTCTTTGCGGCGTTCTTTTGCCTGATCTTCATCGATCAGACCAGAAGAAAGATCGGCATCAATCGCCATTTGTTTCCCTGGCATAGAGTCCAAACTAAAGCGTGCAGCAACTTCGGCGATACGGGTCGCACCCTTGGTAATAACAACGAAATTCACGATGACAAGGATCGTAAAGATAATAATTCCAATGACATAGTTATCTCCGGTTAAAAAGCCTCCAAAGGCTTGAATGACCTTACCTGCGGCGTCTGTTCCTGTGTGTCCTTCCCCCAAAATAAGCCTCGTGGAGGCAAGGTTTAATGAAAGCCGCATCATGGTAGCGATCAGCAAAATCGTTGGAAAAGAACTAAATTCTAAGGAACGCTGAATAAATAAAACAGTCATTAAAATCATAACTGAAAAGGCAAAAGAGAGCGCAAGGGAGGCATCCAGCATCCAACTTGGCATCGGTAAAATAAGGACAACCAAGATCCCAACAACACCGAGCGCAAGAGCGATATCCCCTCTTAACAGAGATGAAAATTCAAAACCGCCTCCTAAAGGAGGGATTGCGCCACCTGTTGTTTGCGGTGGGGCTGCATTTTGAACAGCGGGTGGTGTAGAACCTGTGTTTTGATCTGTCATCGTTTTATTTTAAAACTCGAAATGAGATGTTTTAAGGTTTGTGTTTATGCCGATGATGACGATGACCCTGGTTCTGGGACATCAATGCCTTCATCCGTATATTGACGTAGTTTATTACGAAGTGTTCTAATTGAAATACCAAGGATGTTCGCCGCATGTGTACGGTTTCCAAGGCAGTGTTTGAGTGTATCAATAATTAAGAATTGCTCGACCTCTGCAACTGTTTTTCCGACTAAACCAGCTGTATCCGACATATCGGTCGTTTCATCATCTCCAACGGGTAGAGAAGAAGGTTGGCTAAAACCAGGAAGCCCTAAATCAGCAGGTGCGCTATTTCCTATCACGCCACCAGAAGCGGGTTGAGAGGCTTGTTGTGGAGTGGCCATTGGTGTTGCTGGACGCGGGATAGGGGCTTGTCCTGCAAGAATAATGGCATCAGGTTCAATTTGATCTTGTGTTGAAATTAAGACAGCGCGGTGGAGTGTGTTTTCAAGTTCACGGATATTACCACGCCAGATGTGACCTTGCATTTTCTCAAACGCTTCTTGAGAGATTTTTTTCAAAGGCATATTGTTTTGCTCACTATATTTCTCAACAAAGAAAGTCGCAAGACGAGCTAAGTCTTGGTGACGCTCTCTTAGGGGGGGAAGCATTAGATTTACAACATTTAAGCGAAAATATAAATCTTCTCTGAAGTTACCCGCCATAACCTCTTGTTGGAGGTCACGGTTACTGGTTGCGATTAAACGAATATCGACCTTAACAGGTTTTGAACCGCCTAAACGATCAATTTCTCTTTCCTGGATAGCACGTAAAAGCTTTGCTTGTAAAAGCGGGTGCATCTCACTGACCTCATCAAGAAGGAGTGTTCCACCATTGGCTTCTTCAAATTTACCTAATTTACGAGCTACTGCGCCTGTGAAAGCGCCTTTTTCATGACCAAATAATTCAGATTCAAGTAAGTTTTCAGGAATGGCTGCACAGTTCACAGAAATAAAACGTCCTTTAGAGCGAGGACTGTTCTCATGGATAAAGCGCGCCATGACTTCTTTACCTGTCCCAGATTCACCAGTGACAAGAACTGTTGCATCACTTGGGGCAATTTGTTTTGCCATCTGCATGACGGCTTGCATCGCAGGGTCATCTGCAATCATGCCTTTTTCTTCTTTAGTAACGGCTTCTAAGACGGCTGCAATCAGCTCTGGATCAGGGGGCAGAGGCACATATTCTTTGGCACCAGACTTAATCGCACGTAAGACGGCTTGTTTGTCATTCCCAATCCCACAAGCAACAACAGGAACAGACATACGTTCAGTTTTTAATTGAGTGATAAAGCTCTTAACATCTTGTTTGATATCGATCATAACAAGTTCGATTCCATCTCCGTTACGAAGAGCAATAATCGCTTGCTCAATCGTTTCGCAATGGACGACTTTTGCACCACGGCTCAGAGCAATTTTACCCGCCTGTGAGATATGTCCTTCTAAATGACCAACAATTAATAATTTCATGATGTTAAAATTCTATTTTAATTTAAAGTTATACACGATCCGATTTAATGATTTCTGTCATTGTCACACCAAGACGGTCTTCCATGATGACAACCTCTCCACGTGCTACTAAGCGATCATTCACGTAAATATCAACCGCTTCTCCAACACGGCGATCCAGTTCCACAACAGCACCGCGACCAAGTTTCAAAAGCTGAGAAACTTGCATGCTTGCTTTTCCTAAAACAGCAGAGATCTGAACAGGAATATCATAGATGGCTTCTACATCTTTTTCTTCACTAAACGGGTTTATAGCACCATCATCCTCAATTTCTGCGCTAAAATCTTCTTGAGAAACAGGGGTCTCATTTTCTTCGTCGAAATTTATATCATCACTCATGATCTTTCTCCTTCTCTATAAGTATGTCTTCATTTTTCTGTTCAAAATTATCAGCCTTAATCTCAACATTAAGAATATCTTCTTCATCTGAGGTTTCAATGACAGGTTCTGTTTGTTTTGTTAAATCTTCTAAAGGAACGCCGTCTAAAAATTGTTCTAAGCTTTCTGTTATTTCATCCCAAAGTTGAGGGATGACTCGATTGACACCCCCATTTTCCCATGAAACACGACAGTCATCCATGGTAAGCTCAGAATCTTCTTTAAGAGATACTCTATTGGCGAACCCACCTTCTTGTATATAGGGTGTAATTCTATCTTGAACATCAGAAAAAATGAGCGGATGAACATAGATTGTTAATTCTGTCACTTTAATATTTCTTTGTAAAACACGTTTTATGAGTTCTTCTATTTCCTCTAAACGATGGTGTTTTGCTAAGATGGGCATCATGCATTTTGTGATAGAGAAAGCAATAGATACGATTTCTTTTTGTTGAACAGCTTCATAAGCTTCTTGTGTTGAAGAAACATGATCAAATTGTGTGATGAGTTTTTCTAAACAATTAGCAATACGTTCTTCTTGATTTGTTAATGCGTCACGAGAACCAGAGTCATGTCCTTTTTGGAAAGCGTCTTTTTTAGCCACTTCCATTTCAATTTCAGAGAAACTGGGTGGCTTTTCTGCTTCAGCTCTCATACGGGCAAGCTCTTCCATACGATCGAAGTCATTTTCTGAGACAAGACTATAAGGTTTAATTTTATCGCCCATCTAAAACACCATTTCGTCTTCTTCACCACGATTAATAAGAATCTCACCTTTAGAAGCGAGGTCTTTTGCGGTGTTAACAAGGAGTTGCTGTGCTTCTTCAACATCTTTTAAACGAACAGGCCCCATGGCGGCCATATCTTCACGCATAATCTTTGCTGCACGTTCTGACATATTATTAAAGAAGAGATCTCTTAGGCTGTCTGTTGCTCCTTTTAGTGCGATTGTCATCTTGTCACGGTCAACACTTCTAATGATTGCTTGGACACCTTGTGAATCAAGGACATTGAGATCTTCGAATGTGAACATGAGCTCGCGAATGCGTTCGGCAGATTCTTGGTTTTTATCTTCTAGAGCCGTCATTAGTTTTTGCTCTACTGAACGCTCAAAATTGTTGAAAATATCGGCCATCATTTCATGTGGATCTTGCTTGCTTGTTCTAGCAAGGTTTGACATGAATTCTGTTCTTAGAGTTCTTTCGATATCTTCTAAGACTTCTTTTTGAACAACTTCCATGCGCAGCATACGTGTAATGACTTCCATAGAAAAGCTTTCAGGTAGAAGCGATAAAACGCGCGCGGCGTGCTCTGTACCAATTTTTGATAAAACAACCGCCACAGTTTGCGGATATTCTTTTTTTAGAAATGTGGCTAAAACTTCTTCATTTACGTTTGTCAGTTTTTCCCACATCGTACGCCCAGCAGGACCACGAATTTCTTCCATGATTGTATTAACACGCTCTTTCCCCAAAACTTTACCAAGTAGGCGTTCTGTCGTGTCATAAGAACCAATTAGAGAGCTTGTCGAGGTCATTTGATCTGCATAATCAATAAAGAGTTTTTCAATGACACTCGCATTTACAACCCCCAAGGTTGACATGGTTTGAGAGAGTTCTAGAATTTCATCAGGATCCATATATTCAACAAGCATGGCGGCGCTATCTTCTCCAATTGACATGAGAAAGATAGAGGCTTTTTCAATCCCTGAGAGGGTTCTATAGTCTTCTCTTACGCGCATAAATTAGGTATGTCCTTTTAGTTATTCTCTTGATACATCCAGTTACGAATAACGGAAACAGTTTCTTCTGGGTGTTTTTCAACGAGCTCATTTACCTTTTGCATTGAAGAGGCTTTAACGCGCCCTTCAACTTTATCCATATCAATCATTTCAGATGGCCCAGAGCGATCAACGCCATCTCCTCCAATAGGGCCAGCAAGTTGAGGTTTGTTTTCAACTTGTGACGCGATTAAGTTTTCTAGTTCCTCATCTAAAGACCCAGAGATATTGGCTGTTTGCTCGATGATTTTATTAACAAGGGGTTGCAATACAAGAAGGACGACAAGTAAAGCGACAATCGCAAGCGTTACTGTTTCTGCGATATCTAGTAAATCTTTCTTTTCAAAGCCTAAAAGGGTGTTATCAACCAGAATATCTTCTGGTTCAACATCGCCACCAGCAAAGCGCATATTAACAACCTCAATTGTATCGCCGCGCACATCATCAAAGCCAATCGCTGATCTAACAAGAGATTCAATTTTTTCTAATTCTTCTTGAGAGCGTGGTGTATATATTTTTTCACCTTCTGCATTTAAGTCATACATCCCATCAACAAGAACGGCCACAGATAGTTTTTTGATCTGGCCACTTTCTTGAACGTGGTTTTTGATTGTTTTGGTAATCTCGTAATTTGTTACTTCTTCAAGGCGGTTTGAACTGTTTGCTGAGCCAGAACCTGAATTTCCGCCACCAAAATTATTAAGTCCGGGTAAGTTATTTTGAACGGTTACACCGCCAGCCGAGTTACGGTTTGAAGAGGCTTCATCATTTTCTTCGATTGTTTGTGTTGAACGAACAACTTGTCCTTCTGGATCATAAATTTCTGCATTTGTTGTAATGCGATCAAAGTTTAGATCAGCGGTTACATTGGCTCTGACTTTGTTATAACCAACGATTTCACCAACAAGCTCTTCGATAATACGTGACATACGGCTTTCATATTTAAGCTCCATTTCTTCTGCATTATCATCAAAAAATGAGCTTGAGCCTTCAACATCTTTTGAAATACCACGTGCTAAAAGCTTTCCTTTTTCATCCACCACCGAAACACGCTCTGGCTTTAATTGTGGAACACTTGCCGCAACAAGATGTTGGATCGCAGAGATTTGTTCTTTATTAAGGTCTTCACCGCTTCTTAATTTTACGAAAACACTAGCTGTTGCCGGTTGAGCGTCACGGCTGAAAAGCTGTCTTTTCGGTAAAACTAAGTGAATACGTGCTTTTTGAATAGGTTTTAATGTACCAACAGTCTTTCCTAATTCACCCTCAAGAGCGCGAACACGATTAATATGTTGAACGAAATCAGTTGTGCCTAAGCTTGATTGGCTGTCAAATATCTCATAACCAACAGAGGCAGAACCAGGTAGTCCTTCTTCTGCTAAGAACATGCGTGCACGACCAACTTCGCTATCAGGGACAGTAACAGATGTTCCATCAGGGCTAATTTTATAAGGAATTTTGAGCTGTTCTAACTTTGCGGCGACGGCACCTGTGTCATTTGGATCTAAATTACTGTATAAAAGAGCCATATCAGCATTTGAAAGACGCGCCGTTAAAAAGATAAAGAAGAGAATAATACCGATTAAAACCGCCCCCATGATTGCCATGCGTGCAGCTCCTAGGCTTTTAAATGTTTCGCCAAGCGTGCTCAAAGCTTTGACCCCTTATGCTGTTTGTGTTTTATGTTCGAATATATTAGATCTATCCTAGATACGTGAAATGCAGATCCTGCATCTTCTTATTAAAGCAAACTTTCTCCCATAATTATAGTATAAAATTCAAAAACAGGCAAATTTTGCCCACTATTTTACTAAAATTATTTAGAATTTGTATTTATGAATCAATAGTTAATACCATAATAGCTGTGTTGACAGTTTAGATCAAATTGTAGTAATATATAAGTGTAGTATTGTCGTAAGTGTGTCCAATAAGAAGACGCATCAATGTATAACTTAAGAAGAAGTGTATTAGAAGCTTTATAACATAATGTTGTATGGTTTCGCAGACATAGAAAGTGTTTGAAATGTTAGATGCTATAGTAAATAGTGTTGAGGCAAGTACAGCCTCTCCAGTTAGTTCAGAGGGTAGCTCTGTTAAGGCACCTGTTGAACAAAATTTGGCTTTGGAACAGCCTTCACAAGTTAATAGCGCTCCTTATATCAGCCCTAAAATTCGTGTGGATTACGAAACACAACAAGTTGTACTTGAGTTTCGTGACTCTATAAGTGGTGAAGTTGAAAAGACAGTTCCGTCTGATCAAGCAGCATCTGCTTATTCACGTGCAGGAAGTGTTAATTATGTTGAGAACGCAGTAGCGATTACACAATCTTCTGGTGCAGAGGCATCGGTGAGTGTTGATATCTCTTCTGTTTCTAATCAACAGGAAGTCGCACAAATTGAGGCAAATACGCCGAATGATACACCGTCAGCGCCTGCGCTTAATGATGGTGACACCTCGTCATTTGCTTAATTTTGAAAACTAACTTGTAAATCCCCTTTATTCTGAGGGTATCTGAGCTCGTTACATACAATGTAACGGGGCGTTCGTGGTTCTTATTCTTTTGGTATAGAAAATTTTTATATATTAGACGTCGATATCTGTGGGAGATGTCGGGGGTGTTTGTTCTGTACTGCTTTGACTTTGCTGTTGCCCATAAGGTGAGGGCGTAGCTGTTCCTTCGCTTTGTTGCTTCTTCGTCAAATTAATACTGTCTTGTAGTCCGGCTGCAATATTACGGTTGATTGAGATAAGGATATCGATCTTTTTCGGGTCTTGTGTTGTTCTTATTTCCATTGTTCTTTTGAAAATGAATAACCCTAAATTAGCGATATTACTTCTGATTGAAAGATCTAACCCTGTATCTTCTTTTTCCATTTCAGCTGTAAAAATGGTCCATAGCTTTTCATTTTTACGAAGGAGATTTTCTTTCTCTTCTAATGAGGTACTCTCCCAGCTTTGCTGTAAGGTTTCTAAAGATTCTGCTGATTTGTATAAAGCTCTGACTTCGATCTCTCTTGGGTCAGAAAGGCCTGATTTGTTGGTTTTGTCATACGCGTTGAGTGCGTTTATATAATCATTAGACATTGCTTAGTAACTGTGCTTCGTATTCTATTAATTTTTGTCCAGCTTTCAGAGCTTTATAATAATGCTCTGTCATTAAATGTTCATTAATATCCAAAATAAAAGGGATCGTACTTGGCGCTGCATTTTGTACATCTTTCACAAGATCAAAATATGTTTTGTACATTTCTCTTGGGTCTGTTGCTAAATACATCAGCTGAATTGCGATATAAACCTTTTTACAAGGTGTATCTGCATCTTCCTCTTTTAAGATATCCTTCTCTCTTAATATAGGCGTATCACCTTTAATGTGAAGTCTTGTTCTGTGTTTGTCATTTTGGATGACGGCTTCACCAATAATAATGCGTTCATTTGGTTTTAAATCAATGACTAGCGCCATAATAAAGAAGTTCCTTGTGGTGTGAGGTTGTCGATCAGAATTTTTTTTCATACCATTTACTAGTATAGGTGTAAAACCTTAATAATCAGTATAGCTTGGTTATTTGATCTTTACAAATATAATAAAAAAACTGGCAGCAGATGCCGCCAGTTTCTTATCTTTACAGGCTTCCTCGTCACCTTTACGACTATTAGAATAGTGACAAAATGGCCTGTTGTGCCTGAGATGCAAGCGAAAGCGAAGTAATACCAAGCTGTTGTCTTGTTTGAAGAGCAAGCAAGTTAGCACCTTCTTCGTTTTGGTCTGCAAGTGTTAGTTTATCAGCACCCTCGATCAATGTGTTGATCAAGTTATTCGTGAAATCTTCACGATTTTGTACTGTTGTTAAGTTAGTACCGAATGTAGCTGCTTGAGAACGTAAGTTATCAGAAGCTGTATTCAATTCTGTTTCATGAGCTGCAATTAACACGTCAGTTGTAAAGTCAGCAGCAGTTGCTAACCCAATACCAGCCGCATCATAGTCAACACCTGTGATTGTGATAGAGCTTGTTCCGTCTTCGTTGAAATCCACAACTAAGTCTTCACTATCAAGTAGGTTTGTACCACGATAAACAGCATCGTTACGTGCTTGGTCAATTTGAGTTAAAATCGCATCATAATCAACTTCTAAAGCAACGGCTTCTGCAGAACCGGCACCAGCATCACGTGCTTGGTTAACGATCGCTTCAGCTTGGTCTCTTAAGTCTGAAATAAGGTCAAGACCTTCTGTTGCAGATTTAATTGTTTGTACAGCCTGGCCGATACCATCAAGAAGACTTTCAAGATCACCCGCTCTGTTTTCAAGACCACGTGCCGCGAAGAACGCAGACGCATCATCAAGAGCAGAGTTCACTTTCTTACCTGTTGATAGGCGTAGCTGAACTTGGTCTAAGCTTTTTTGTGTTGATTGTAGAGATAGAAGGTTACTTCTAATTGACGACGTCAAAGAAATATTATTGATTGCCATGTCTAATACCTTTCCTAGGTTTATAGTTGTTAAATGACGAGAGATACTTTCTCGCCTACATTTTCAATCATCTCATATTTTTATTAAGAAAGTGTTACGATTGAAAATGAATGATAAGGGTATGAACAATGTGCTTATTGTGAAAAAGCCGGAATATTGTGCCATGTGACCCGTACTCATTTTTCTCATTCTACCTGAAATATTCTTAATCTCAATAGTTTATTTATAAAGATGTTGCTGTTTTTCATAATTGGCACGGAAGTTGCTTAAAATTTTATATAAATCCAATTTAATACATATATCAGGCTTTTGATATAGGGAGGTTGCAAAATGGAAAGCAAAATAAGAAATTTAGATATTCAATTGTGGCAAGTGGTTTTACTCACTTCTTTCCTAATATTATTTATTTTACAGTTTTTTATGGATGGTGAATTACTGGCACATAGTTTGATGAAGCCAGATTTTGTGTTAGAGATTAAAAACCAGCCTCATGCCTATGATCGAATTCATGCGGTCTTAGTTGGAGGGATCACATCTTTCTGGTTTATGAGCTGTTACTCTATATTAGAGCGTTATATTTTTAAGCCGGCTCAAGAGATTGTGAATGCAACCCAAGCGATTAATAACAAGAATTTTAATTATCCGCTTCCGACAATTAAATATTCTTATATGAGTGTTCTGGTTCAGAATTTCGAGAAAATGCGTCAAACAATCCAATTAACCCAAAGGGATTTACACCAAAATAATGCTGATTTGATGATTGCGAAACATAAAGCAGATTTGGCAAATGAAGCGAAAAGTAGTTTTTTAGCGAATATGTCTCATGAATTAAGAACGCCAATGAATGGTATTATTGGGTTAACAGGTATGGTTTTGGATACCTCTCTTGACATGGAACAACAAGAATCTGTGGACGCTGTCCATAAATCGGCGCAAAACTTATTATATCTTTTAAATGATATTTTAGATTTCTCGAAAATTGAGGCGAACGAGCTGACATTAGAAAATGTGGCGTTTGATCTTCCTGCTAAAATAAAAGAGATAGGACAATTATTGCAACCAATTGCAGATAAAAAGAA
Source organism: uncultured Rickettsiales bacterium (assembly GCA_950054255.1). Lineage (GTDB taxonomy): Bacteria > Pseudomonadota > Alphaproteobacteria > Micavibrionales > CATLOR01. Next base: position 576,123 of record CATLOR010000001.1, read on the forward strand.
GATTGAATTAACAACAATTATATCTGAAGAGGTTTATCCTTATGTGAAAGGGGATCCCACACGTATTGGTCAAACGATTATGAATCTCATGGGGAATGCCTTAAAATTCACAGAAAGTGGCTTTGTCCGTGTTCAGCTTTCCATGAAAGAAACATCTTCTGGTCAGTCTGCTTATTTAATACAAGTTGAAGATACAGGCATTGGTATTTCTGAGGAAGGGCAAGGTAAAATCTTCCAAAAATTTACACAAGTTGATGAAACAACAACACGTAAATATGGTGGCACAGGTTTGGGGCTTGCTATTTGTCAAAAGCTTGTTGAAATGATGGGCGGAGAGATTGGTGTAAAAAGCCTTCCAGGTAGAGGATCTACTTTTTGGTTTGAAGTCCCTCTTGTCTCTGCGATAAAAGAAGAGATTATTGAAGAGCAAAAGCAAATTTTAGAAGAAGATCAAGCTTATCGCTTTGATAATGTACGTGTCTTAGTGGTTGATGACCATCCAATCAATAGTATGTTTGCTGAGAAATTCTTACAAAAACTAGGGTTTATCCATATAGAAAGCGTTGCCGATGGTATTGAGGCGTTAGAAGTTGTTCAACAAAAAGAATATGATCTTATTTTAATGGATTGTCAGATGCCTGAAATGGATGGCTATGAAGCCTCAACACGCATTAGATCCTTTGATCTTACGAATCAGCCCGTTATCGTTGCCATGACAGCAAATGCTATGGTGGGTGATCGTGATAAATGCTTAGAAGCAGGAATGGATGATTATATTAGTAAGCCAATTAATCCAGATAAATTATGTGCAATTTTAAAGAAATGGTTCAGAGAGGAGAACGATATGATGCAACAAGATAGTTTAAGAATAGATTCAAAAGCACCCAATGGAAAAGAAGTAGGCGACCCAGTTGATATGAAGCATTTGGATATGTTCACAGATGGTGATATTGAACAAGAAAGAGTTATCATCGATTTGTTCGTTAAAAGTAGTTACGAAACGATTGTGGATATGAATTCTGAGCAATATTTAAAAGATGTAGAGAAATGGGTGAAAGCAGCTCATAAACTGAAAGGATCAAGTGCAAATCTAGGGGCAAATGCGCTTTCTAAACTGTGTGAAACAGCTGAGCGTGATTTAATAGAAGCAAGTTATGATGAGCGTAAGGTCGCCATTCAAAAGATCGTGAAAGCCTATGAGCAGGTTTGTACATTCCTATGCAGCAGGCATGGGATTGGCTAAGATCTGATATCTCTTAAAATAAAAAGCCATCTCTGTAGATGGCTTTTTTTTATTGTTCGTATCTTGTTGCTTAAAATTATATTTTGCCTTGTAAATGGGGGCAATTTTTTAAGGCATCAGAAATACTTTGTTTATTAAAGGGTTTTGCAATAAAGCTATGTGCTCCTAACTCAAGAGATTTCTTAATGTTATCCATATACGCATTCCCACTGAGCATGACGACAAAAGCGTCTGGATCGTATTCTTTTAGTTTTTTGATGATATCATATCCTGTGGATTCTGGAAGATCGATATCTAAAAACACAAGATCAGGGGCATATTGCACATAGGCATTTAAAGCATCAATATGTGTTTCAGCTTCAATGACTTTGCAATAAGAGTTTAATAGATTTTTGACTAGGTGGCGTGAAAAAGGATCATCTTCAACTAATAAAATTTGTGCGGGGCTTTTTTCTCGTTTTTTTGGTATATGAGCCAGTGCTTCTGGAGAAAAGGTTAAATTTTTCTTTTGTTTAGGCTTTTCCGCTGGAATTTTTTCTACGGTTTTGTTGTAGTCATAAATTTTGCTTTTGCACATTTTTTGGATTTTATCATATTGAATTTTGGTATCATAAACACTCATTGTGAAATCTTCTGTGCTAATTTCTAGTTTTTTAGCAAGCTCTTTATGAATTTGGCGTATTTCTTTGTGAGGTTTCGGGCGAATGACTAAAAAGACATCCAAATCATGACAAATAAAGCCTGTGCCGTCTAGGTTCGCAAGTATGTCCTTGATAATTTGGAAGTTATTGACAGAATTTATATCTGTTTTTTGATCAACACTCCAATCCCATTCAAAATGCACAAAATATAAGGGTGTATTCTTTATATCTATTGTGTTTAACAAAACTTGTAGATTTGGTTCACTTGGTATTCTTTTTATTTTGCACATAGCTATATCCTTTTGTTCGCATTTTGCAATCATAAGCTGTGTTTTTATCTTAAAACACCCGACTAATGAGATAAAAAGCAAAAACCTCGCCAATTATTTTAATTGACGAGGCTTTTATTATGATCTTCTGATCTAAATAAATAATTAATTATTTACGAAACAGCTTCTTGCGGCATCATTTGAGTTCCGAGTTCTGCGGATAGTAGAAGAGCTTCATGCTCAAGCAATTTCTTTGCTTCTTTTAAGGCGTGGTATAGTTTCCCAGCTAAGATATGTTCGCTTATGCTTAGGAAAAATAAAGATGTGCTAGGTGCTGCATCTTGAATTTCTTTTACCAATTTAAAATACTCATCATAGAAATTTTCTGGTTCGTGAGATAAGTACATAAGTTGCACAACCAAATAAAGTTTTTTACATGCTGTATCTGCTTTTTCTGGCGTCATTACGTCTTTCTCACGAATGATCGGTGCATTTCCTTGGATGTTGATTTTTGTACGGTGGTCTGTTGCTGAAATGACAGCATCACCGACGATTATTTTTTCGTTTGCTTTAAGATCGATAATTAATCCCATAAGAATTTCTCCTTTTTATACTATTGTTAATTCCTTATTGTGACGATTAGAATAAGTTCAAGATCGCCTGTGATGCCTGTGATGCGAGTGATAATGATGTCACACCAAGCTGTTGTCTTGTTTGTAAAGCAAGAAGGTTCGCACTCTCCTCGTTTTGATCAGCAAGAACAAGCTTGTTAGCACCTTCAGATAAGGTATCAATAATATTTTTAGTGAAAGATTCTCTGTTTTGAATTGTTGTTAGGTTTGTACCAAATGTTTGCGCTGTTGCACGTAAACTTGACAAAGCTGTATCAATTTCTGCGAGAGCTGCTGTAATAGATGCATCTGTACTGAAGTCTGCGGCACTTAAAGATAGGCCCGCTGCGTTAAATGTAACACCAGCTACCGTAATCAAGCTTGTTGCATCTTCGTTAAACTCAACAGTTAAGCTACCACCATTAAGCAAGTTGATACCACGGTAACCTGTATCTTGGATCACTTGGTCAATTTGCGTTCTGATGTCATCAAAATCGCCTTCGAATACAACAGATTCTGCTGAACCAGGACCTGCATCACGCGCTGAGTTGGCAATCGCTTTTAACTGCTCAACAAAAGACGTAATCAATTCAAGTCCTTCGTTAGCCGCTTTTAGCGTTTGTACAGCTTGACCCATTCCGTCAAGTAGCGCATCTAAGTCACCCGCTCTATTTTCTAGACCGCGAGCAGCGAAGAAGTTAATCGCATCATCAAGAGCAGAGTTTACCTCACGCCCTGTTGATAGACGAATTTGTGTTCTATCTAATAGTCCACTTGTGTTTTGTAAACTTGCCAGATTTGATCTGATTGCAGAGGTTAATACAATATCGTTAATAGCCATTTTATTTTCTCCTTTTGGTTTGTATAAGGTTCATCCTTCATACTTTCGTAATAAATTTCTGAAACGAACCAATCCGTTTGCTATTATTAGACCTGTTAATGGTTAGCTATATTCTTGTAACTAGCCCAGACCTATAAGTTGTAGTTATCTCAGTCTTAACAGTTCCTCTGTCATTTCATCCGCGGTAGAGATTACCTTGGTTCCTGCTGAGTAAGCGCGTTGTGTTACGATCATGTCTGAGAATTCATCAGCCAAATCGACGTTTGATGCTTCCACAGTACCCCCTTGGATCAATCCCGATCCGCCGGCGCCTGGGACGCGTAAGTTAAAGTCACCACTTTGATCTGTTTGTGTGTAACCGTTACCAGAGACTTCGCTCAAACCGTTCGGGTTTGCGAAAGTCGCTAATGGGATTTGGTAAATACGTGTTGATTGACCATTTGAGAAGTTAGCAACTAAGAACCCTTCATCATCGATCGAGACCCCAGTTCTAAGACCGAGTTCCGCACCGTTTTGGTCAACGAAGACAACGTTATATTCACCTGAGAATTGTGTAAAACTTGTGATGTTAAAGGCAATATCTTGTAATTGAGAACCATTACCAAAGTTCACATCTTCGAGAGGGATATCGATATCACCATTGATATCAGGAATACCGTTAACCGAACCATCTGTTAAGAAGTTGATAGATCCGTTAAACAATGTACCGCCATTTGGATCTTCAATTTCAACATTCCACCATCCAAAGGGATTAGCTTCACTGATAAAAGGTGTTGCGAGGTTCGGGGCTGTTGGTGCGACATCTGTTCCAGTTGGTAATCCTAAATCACCACCAGCAAGAGGTGTGCCTGTGACATCAGCAAGTGTTAAATCTTCACTTGGGTTGTTCGCATAAATGCTTAAAAAACCGCTATCATCAATTGCCGCTGTGACACCTGGTACATTGGTGTTAATTTGTGTTGCAAGGTCAACTGGGTTGTCACCCGCTGAAATCGTGATATTGACAGCAGGGTTTGCACCAACTGTGATTGAGAATTGATCGCCATCATTAATGTTTGGCAATGCTGTTAAATCATCAACACCAGATAAATCAACTGTTCCATTGAACTGCGCTGTTGGTGATTCATGTTTTGTGAAGTTAACTGTTAAATCTTGGGCTGTACCAAGCGAGTCAAAGACTGTGATACCACGAGAGAAGTCAACAACTTCTGCACCTGTGAATGGATAAGCATTATTTTCTTCTGCCGCGTTTAAGTTAACCGCTAGTTCTGCTTCTGAAGTTGGACGTGTTAGACCGCCTGCGAAAGAGACTTGGATAGGCTCAAGAGAAGAAAGGTTAGCATTCGCTGTTGGAATGTTTCCTTCATCATCTAGTGGCCATCCATAGAGATAGTTCCCTGCTGTGTTTCTCAAGAAACCTTGAGAGTCTTCAGCAAATGAACCTGCTCTTGTATAAATAGGCGCTGTTGAATCATCATTTGTAGAGCGTGTTACAAAGAACCCATTTCCAGTGATTGAAATATCAGTTGGTGAGTTTGTTTGAGAAATATTCCCTTGTTCTGCAAGAGTACTTTTACGTACTGCTTGAACCGAACCTGATGAGTAAGAGGTCACATTTGATTGTGATGTAACTGTACTTCTGAAATCAGCTTCAATTTTTTTGTAACCAACGGTAGAAACGTTGGCAATATTGTTTGAAATAATCCCCATAGACTGGCTTTGAGCGTTAAGGGCTGATACCCCTGTAAATAATGCACCGAATAAACTCATGGTTATGCTCCTTTGTTATTATTATTCTGTTGTTGTGTTTGCAGTTGCCTCAGGTGGAACAGAGGCTGCTGTGATTGAATTAAATGGTATATAAAGATCTTTAGCCGTTAGCAGTAGCTGGTTATTAACAGTTTCAATACCGTCAATTTGCGCAGTTATTGTTGTGCCAACAGCAACAGGATTATCATCACCATCGGTTGCTTGGACTGAAATACGGTATGTACCTGCATCAACGGGTAAACCATTTTGATCTGTACCGTCCCATAAAATTTCATGTTTACCAGCATCATTATTTCCTTTGAAGGCGTAGACAGGCTGATTATTTTCATCGTAAATTGTGATGTCAACGACCTGTGCTCCACCTGCTGGAACTTCATAATAAGCTTGGTAAGGTTCTTGATTACCGTTGTAGTTAAATTCTTCTCCTTCAACTTCTACATTCATACCGATATAGCCTAAGACAACCGATGTGAGAGAGAGATCTTGTAAGCCAACAAGTGTTTCTAATTGCTCGTTTGTTGAGATTTGTTGCTCGACTTGCGAGAATTGAACAAGTTGGTTTGTAAATTCTGATGAATCCATTGGATCTAATGGATCTTGGTTTTGTAACTGTGTTGTGAGCAAGCTCAAGAATTGGTCAAAATCTTGTGATAAAGCTTGACGATCAACTTGGGCTGTTGTTTGTCCCAATGTGGCAGTAGCGGATGTTACAGCATCTGTCATGTTCTACTCCTTATATGACAATATTCACACGATCAGCACTGATGATGCTCTCGGCAGAGAGAAGGATCGCACTGTCGCTATTGTCTGGGTTGTTTGTGTATGTTTCTGTTCCACGTAAGAAAGGATCGAAATCAGCATTTTCATTACGTGCAGGTGTTCCGAAATTGTTGTGACCAAATTCTTGATCTTGGCGCAGGTCGAATTCGAGATCGCCTTGATCCATGTCAAAACCGGCATCTTCTAATACAGCTTCAAGGTTACGAGAATCTTGCTTTAAGATATCAAGTGTTTCTTGTTTGTCTGCAATGATAAGCGCTTTTACATGGCCTTCTTTAGAAAAGTCGAATTCGATTTCAACTTTACCAAGCGATGCAGGGTCTAATTGTAGACGAATAGTTTCCAGCTGACCGTTTGCCCCTTTCTCGAGCATCATAGCAACCTGATTGTGGGCTTTGGCTGCATGATGAGCATTCGCATTATTCAAGATATGTTGGGCAAAACCAGATCTCTCACGGCGAGCTTCCTTAACTACGGCGTTGGGATCAAAATTGTTGTTGATTTGTTGATCAACAAAAAGATCTTGGTCAGCTGTTTGGTCATGTCCAGATTGCGCATCGCCGCCGAAGAAATCTTGGCTAGGCATTAAAGGCGCATCTGGTGATGTTGTTGGTACTGGCACTGAAGCAGCAGCTGTTTGTGCTGTTTGTGCTGTTTGTGTTGTTTGAGCAGCATTAGCAACATGTGCTAATGAATATGCATGAGAAGACGTGCTTAGCGTTAGAAACTTTTTATGCGAGTTTGCACCAAGCGCTGTATTTTCTGCATTCAATAAAGCGTGATCTCCAGATAAAGGTGTATTATTAAGTTCTAGACCATATGTTTCGTTGCTTTGAGCAATAACAACATTAGGGTTTGGAGCAACAGCTTGTGATAACGTGTGTGCTGCGTTTGCTTTTTTCACGATCAAGAGAGGAAGCTCTTTTTCGGAAACTGTTTTTTGGAAAGAGAGATTGTCAGAGCTGCTCAGCACGTCGGATAAAGGCGCTAGGTAAACCTTGCCTTCTTCTAAAAGCGGCGCCTCGGCTGAACCGTCAGCTTGCGTAAACAAGACAACGGTATCAAGCCCCAAAGCATTTTTCCCTTTCAGGGAGTCCAGACCTAAGACTTGCTTTGATTGTGCTTTTATATCAGCGCTTCCGACAATCTCTGGTTGAGTTAAAGAACCAGATGTTTGTTGTTGAATGGCTACTTGTACGCCTTGATCTAAAAGAGCAGGATCAAGCGTATTTAGAATATGGGCAATTTTATCGAGTGACGTGATTGGAACAACGGCAATTATTGCCTCATTGTTTTCAGACGGGTTTAGAGCTGTTTGTGCAGGTGAAATATTTTGACCTTGAGGAATAAAGGTTACAAATCCTTCATCTTGTAAGTTTTGAATTAAGTGGTTAAATTCTGGATTGCGCGCACTTAATGTTTCAACCGCTGTTGGGTTTGATAGAGCCGATTGTAGTCCTGACACATTATTACCAGGCTCTAGCATAGCAAGTAATTGGCCTGCAAAGCTCATTTCATTATTAGGATTTTCAGAAATCGATGCACCAGCATTCGCATGCGCTTTTAAAGACGCAGCAATTGATGCGATATCAGAAGTTCCTAACTGGTTTATAAATTGTGTCATTTTACATTTCCTTACGAATTAAAAATTCTCACAGATAGTCTTTGCACAAGGCGTGCCAATTTTTAAGCTATTGATTTTAAATGATAACTTTTGATTTTTCAGGGTTGTGCAATAATTACCTATGTATGTTTTGCACAGTTTTAAAAAAAGAATTGGGTAAATTTTTCCCTGTGGTAATCACGGCCAAGAAAAAAGAAGCGTCTTAAAAAAAACGCTTCTTTAGAGGTTTAGGGATGAATAGGGTTTTCTTTAGAGTGTTTCATTCACACTCATATAAACAGGGCGTGTTGTTGCTTGTTTTTGCATCAAGCCATTTTGAGTATAACTTAGGCTTTTCTCTTGTAAGACTTGTTTAGCAACTGAAATCACACGCTCGGACAAGCGCCTTGTTGTATATCCTGCGCGTTCTAAGGCGTTTTTGTTCTCTTCTATAGCGTGATCAAAAGAGGCTTTTTCTTTTTTAAAAATATCTTTTATAGATCCCGACGTCGCTTTAAGGCGTTCTTGGAAGGGCATGAGTTGCTGAATGGCTGATTGATAGCGCTCAAGAGCTGTTTTCTTTTTATCAGATAAGTCAGCGACCTCGGTGAAACGGGCTTCTTTCAAGGCAGATGTTTCAGCTTCTATAACAGTTCGAAATGCTTTGGTTGCATCAAGTGTTTCTTTTACAAAATATTGAAATTGTGCTTGTGTTGTCATTCTTAAGATCCTTCTTGCATCATAATCATTTGTCTATGAATTTCATCAGATAAGCCAATACCGCCACGTTCGGTCATCAGGTTACCATATTCTTCAACCATAAAGCTTTGGAACATTTTCTCTTGGCTACCGCCACCAAAATACCCATCGGATTCTATGCCATTAAACATTTGCCCTAGCATTTGTGTAATGAACATCGATTCAAACTTCTTGGCAGCTTCTAATGCTTTTGTTCGGTCAGAGCCTTGGATCTCACCTTGTAAAGCATCCAAACTTTGGCGTGTTTGATGTGCTTGTAATGTGCTTGTTGCGTGGTTTACTGTGTTTGTAATATCCATCATGATTGCTCAAACCTTTTAAAAGAGTTGAATTTCAGCTTGAAGAGCACCAGCAGCTTTGATTGATTGTAAGATACTAATCATATCACGTGGGCCAACACCTAAGGCATTAAGAGAAGATACAAGCTCTTCTAAAGAAATGCCTTCTTCTAAGATTGCGAGTTTTTTATTGCGTTCATCATCAACACCAACATTGCTTTGTTCAACAATCGCAGTATCACCTGTTTGAGAGAAAGGCTGTGGTTGAGAAACAAGCGGTGTGTCTGTAACGCGAATTGTTAAGTTTCCTTGTGCAATTGCAACCGTGCTAATTTTTACATCTTGTCCCATTACAATGATTCCAGAGCTTTGATCAATAACCACTTTGGCAATTTGATCTGGGGTCACGCGAAGTTGTTCGAGATCACTAATCATATTAAAGATTGTGCCTTCAAGCTCAGGTGTCCTTTTCAAGACGACGGTTCCTGGGTCTGTCGCTTCAGCAATTGGAATTTTGAAATATCCATTCACAACACCCTCAATACGACGTGCTGTTGTAAAATCGGGATTACGAAGAGAGAGGCGCACTGTTTGTAATTCTTCTAGTGAGAAATCAATTTCACGCTCGATAATCGCACCGCCAGCAATACGGGCTTGTGTTGGAATGTTTTGAACGATTGAATCGCCTTCACCACCAGCCGTAAAACCAGAGGAAGAAATAGGGCCTTGTGCAACGGCGTAGACTTCACCATCTGCACCTAATAAAGGCGTCACAATCAAGGTACCGCCTTGTAAACTAACAGCATCTCCTAATGCAGAGATGGAAGCATCTATTGTAGAGCCTTGATTGGAGAAAGGAGGGAGTTTTGCGGTCACCATAACGGCGGCGATATTATTTGTTTTAAGGTTTTGATCTCGAACACTGACGCCCATGCGATCTAACATTGAAACTAAGCTTTGTTGCGTGAAAGGGGTGTTTGATAAATTATCACCGGTGCCATTTAAGCCAACAACCAAACCATATCCAACAAGTAAGTTATCTCTAACACCTTCGAATTCGACAATATCTTTGATACGAACAGTACCAGCTTCGGCAGAAGTTGGAATAAGTGTGATGCATACTGCGACGGTGAGTATTGCTGCTAGGGCTGTGTGTATAATTCTTATTATCATTTTAAACCACCTTATTTGTTTTTTAAGCGCTTCATGACGCTTTAAATTTTATCTCACCAGTTACAGATACAAAGAACGTGCCAAATGCTAATATACTGATTTAAAATAATTTTATAAGGGCTTAACTAGGTAAATATCACCATATGCATAGAGCGCATAGTGATGTAGGAAATATTTTCCGAGTGCAAAGCTCTATAAAAACACTATATTATGTTTACATGTGATTCTAAAATCATGTGAAAAAAGAATAAAAAGTGGAAGTAACATGGAAATTAAAGGCCCAAAAGGTCCTTCTAAAACAGAGAAGACAGATAAAAGTAAAGGTGCTAAAAAGAGCACAGGTGCTGGTGCTGCGTTTCAATCTTTTTTAGAAAGCGGTGATGATAAGATTGAAGCTCAAGGCTCATTATCGTCAATGGCAGGAACGGCACCGCTTGACGCTATTCTTTCTTTGCAAGGGATTGATGCAGATGAATCACGCAAGCAAGCACATGCACGTGCGGCTCAAAAAGGCTTTGATATGCTCTCGATTTTAGATGATATCCAAATGGGTATTTTGATGGGAGAGATCTCGGGAAGTCGTTTGATAGCCTTACAAAGATTAATAGAAGAACAACGTGACTCAATCGATGATCCTAATCTGCAAGATGTGCTAGATGATATTGAATTACGTGCAGCGATTGAACTTGCAAAGTTAGAACGTTAACTTTTTTCAACAAGCAATATTGTCTTTTTCCCAAATATACCTATAATTTATCGTACTTTGATTAAAAAAGTGATTCGACCCTCTTATAAGGAGACTACTATGCCCGTAACAGTACCTAATGATTATAAGCCAACTGACGAAGAAGAATTTATGAATCCAGTCATGTTGGAATATTTCCGTCATAAATTGATTGAGTGGCGTGAGGATTTACTCCGTGAATCTGGTGATACAATTAAAGAACTCCAAGAGCAGAATTTACAACAGCCGGATATCACAGATCGTGCCTCTGCTGAAACAGACCATAGATTAGAATTACGCGCGCGTGATCGCGAAAGAAAGCTGATTTCTAAAATAAATAAAGCCTTGCGCAAAATTGAAGAAGGCGAATATGGTTATTGTGAAGAAACTGGTGAAGAAATTGCGGTGGCTCGTTTAGATGCCCGTCCAATTGCACAATACACAATCGAAGCGCAAGAACGTCACGAACGCAAAGAAAAAGTCTCTCGCGACGAGTAATGTGATATTAGAAATAGATTTAAAAAAAAGCGCCCCTGTGAGGCGCTTTTTTTATTTTTAAGCAGAAGCTTGTTTCTTCTCAGCTTTCTTACGCTCATTTGGATCAAGATAGACTTTTCTGAGGCGGATTGACTCAGGTGTGACCTCAACCATTTCATCATTATTGATGTAAGAGATCGCTTTTTCTAATGTCATTTTCATTGGTGGAGTTAGTGCTACCGCTTCATCTTTACCGCTAGCACGCATATTTGTCAGCTTTTTGCCTTTTAAAACATTTACTTCCAAATCATTTTCACGTGAATGTTCACCAATAATCATGCCTTCATAGACTTTTTGACCTGAGGTAATGATCATTTTTCCACGATCTTCAAGGTTGAAAAGGGCGTAAGCAACTGCCTCGCCTGGGCTCATAGAAATAAGAACACCGTTACGACGACCAGGAACAGGGCCTTTGTACGGCGCATATTCATGGAAAACGCGGTTCATGACACCTGTACCACGTGTATCTGTTAAGAACTCACCGTGATACCCAATAAGGCCGCGTGTTGGTGCGTAAAATACAAGGCGTTGTTTACCAGCGCCAGCTGATTTCATTTCAATCATCTCACCTTTACGCTCAGAGATTTTTTGAACAACAGCACCGCTATATTCTTCATCAACGTCAACAACGACTTCTTCAATAGGTTCTAATTTTTGACCGTTTTCTTCCTTAAAGACAACTTCTGGTTTTGAAATACATAGTTCAAATCCTTCACGGCGCATATTTTCAATTAAAACAGCAAGTTGTAATTCACCACGACCAGAGACTTTGAAACTATCACGGTCTTCTGTTTCTTCGATACGTAGTGCCACATTGCCTTCTGCTTCTTTGAAGAGGCGGTCACGGATTACACGTGATGTAACTTTATCACCTTCTGTTCCCGCCAAAGGTCCATCATTAATGCGGAATGTCATTGTGAGTGTTGGTGGATCAATCGGTTGTGCTTCCATAGATGTTGTCACCTCGGGTGCACAGATCGTATCAGCAACTGTTGCTTTTGTAAGGCCGGCGATCGCAACGATATCACCTGCTTCACCTTTTTCGATAGGCATGCGCTCCAATCCTCTAAAAGCAAGGATCTTTGCAGCGCGGCCTTGTTCAACCATTTCACCTTTAAGGTTGAGTGCTTTAATAGCCATATTGGGTGTTAATGTACCACTTTGGATGCGGCCTGTTAGGATGCGACCTAAGTAAGGGTCACTTTCAATCAAAACAGAGAGCATAGAAAATGGTGCGTCTTTTTCAACATCTGGGCTTGGGACATGCTCTAAAATCATATCAAGCATAGGTGTCAGTGTCGCATCAGCTGGTTTTTCAGGTTCACTATGAGCCCACCCATTTATACCAGATGCATATAAAACAGGAAAATCTAATTGATCATCATTCGCATCCAGAGCGACAAATAGATCAAAAATTTCATCTAAAACTTCGTCAGCACGCGCAGCTGGCTTATCAATTTTATTGATAATAACCATTGGCTTTAATCCTTGCTTTAGGGCCTTTGCTAATACGAATTTTGTTTGTGGCATTGGACCTTCTGCTGCATCAACAAGAAGGGCAACACCGTCAACCATGTGTAAAATACGCTCAACCTCTGCGCCGAAATCTGCGTGACCTGGTGTATCAACAATATTGATACGTGTGTCTTTCCAAACAATTGATGTGGCTTTGGCTAGAATGGTAATACCGCGTTCGCGTTCTAGGTCGTTACTATCCATCATACGTTCTGATGTGGATTGGTTTGCTCTAAATGTTCCAGACTGTTTGAGGAGTTCATCAACAAGTGTTGTTTTACCGTGGTCAACGTGCGCGATAATCGCAATATTTCTTAAATCCATAGGATGGGGTCACTTTCTTCGTTAAAGAGGCATCTTAATTTAGGCGCACTATGACGAAAAAAGCAAAAAAAAGCAAGGTAAATCACATCATGGGAGGATGGTTTAAGCGTATTTTGATAAGTTTTCACGTATAAAGGACGGAATTGGCGCTGCGCGGCGTTCTTTTTTATCAAAATAGACCGTGACACATTCACAAAGAGCACAGCATGTATCTTGTATAAAAAGACCACTTATTAGCTGCATAGAGCTATTACCAATCTTGGTTACAAGCGTTCCAATTTCAATATCTTGGTTCAGGCGTAATTCTTTTAAGAAACTAATATTGAGTTGTACGACGGCGGCGTCATAGCGTGGATCACTACCATCCATAGATCCTTTTATTTCAGCTAAAAGGCCAACGCGTGCACTTTCGAAGTAAGTTGCATAAGCGGCATTATTAGCATGTCCAACAGGATCAAGGTCACCATAGCGAACATGTTCTTTAGACCAATGTTTATAAGAATCTCTTTTAGAAAATATATCTAAATCGATAGCCATATAGCTTACTTATTTGTATCAGGAGATAAAACCATCATCATTTGACGGCCTTCAAGTTTTGGCTGAAGATCAACTTTAGCCACTTCTTTTGTTTCTTCTTTGATACGTTCTAGAACGCGCATTCCAAATTCTTGGTGTGCCATTTCACGGCCTCTAAAGCGCATTGTGACTTTAACTTTGTTTTCTTTTTCAATGAATTCAAAAACTTTACGCATTTTTGTTTGGTAATCATGTTCTTCAATACCAGGGCGGAGTTTGATTTCTTTTGTTTCAACGACTTTTTGTTTTTTCTTGGCTTCTTGAGCTTTCTTTTGTTGCTCATATTTGTATTTGCCGTAGTCAAGAATCTTACAAACAGGTGGTTTAGCATTCGGAGATACTTCAACAAGATCTAAGCCAGCATCTTTGGCACGTCTAATTGCCTCTGCTGTTTTAATAACACCAACCATCTCTCCATTTTCATCAACAAGTCTGACTTCATCAATCCGAATATTATCATTAATACGTGTTTCATCTTCTCTACGTTTTTGGAAAGGGGGTCTCACTGTGTTTTCTTCTCCTCGTTAAATTAAAAAATGAGTGTCTATCTCTTTCATAAGCACTCAATACAAGACACCATAATAGTTGCTAATTCTAAAGATTCAAGTGAATTCGCGCGTTATTGTTTTTGTTTTACTCGGATCTTTACAAGTGAGGGAAAGTATTTTAAAAACAAAGAGTCGTGATTTAGCTGTGCGCTCGATCATATTTACATTCAATAATCTATTAGGAAAATATCATGGAAATAGAAAAAGTACTTATTGGCAAATCAGCGTCTGTAAGCATTCAAAAGGACGCGTTAGTATCAGAGGGGTTAGCAATACTTCAAGAGCATCGTGTTCGTAAAATTGTTGTCTTAGATGGCGACAAGTTTGTTGGTTTCTTTTCATTAAAAGGCATTATTCGTAACCTATTGCCGAAAGCGTTGACATTGTTAGAAGAAATTCCAGATATGGAATTTATTCATGGTGATGAAGCTGATGTGATTGAGCGTTTAGGTGATTTGGGAAATTCTTCATTAGCAGATGTTGTGATTGAACCGCCTGTTTTTGTAACAAATGAAACAGATTTGACGGAGATCCTAAGACATTTATATGTGCATGATAGCCCACTTCCTGTGATTGATAAAACAACACGCGGATTTTTAGGACTGGTTACAGCGCAATCAATGCTTGAATATTTAAGCACACGCATGTAATAACTACGTAAATTTATTTAGAAAAACTAAAATAAGAGGTTTATAAAAATGGTTCATGGTTCAGATACTTCTGGGTTTGTACAGAATGTACTTTTTGGGTGGGATCCTTTGATTGTTTCAACAGCAATCTTAGTGTTCGCCTATTTCTTTATTATCACAGAAAAAATTAACCGCGCGGCAATTGCTCTTGTCGGTGGCGGTTTGATGATTTTCTTTGGGATTTTAAACCAACAACTAGCAATTCAAGGAATTGACTTTAATACGATTTTCCTACTCATCGGGATGATGGCAATTGTTGGTGTTACGAAAAAATCGGGTGTTTTCCAATATGTTGCGATTAAATCTGCAAAAATTGTTAAAGGTTCTCCCAGACAATTACTTGTTGTGCTTGGTTTGGTAACGGCTGTTCTATCAGCTTTGCTTGATAATGTTACAACAGTAATGTTGATTGTTCCTGTAACATTATTGCTAACAGATCAATTAAAACAGAATGCATATCCATTCTTATTCTCTCAGATTTTTGCATCAAATATTGGTGGTATGGCAACTTTGATTGGTGATCCGCCAAATATCTTGATTGGATCGGCTGTTGGTTATTCATTTATGGATTTCGTTTATAATGTAGGCCCTGCCTCTGTTATTATTTTCATCATCACTACAGCCTTTTTTGATGTTCTTTGGGGGCGTAAAATGTCTGCGCCTGCTGAATTGCGTGAGAAGATTTTGGCGTTGAATGAAAATGAAGCGATCACAGATAAAACATTATTGTTTAAATCTCTTTTCACATTACTTCTTGTTTTGGCAGGCTTTATTGTTGGTCACGGTCACGGATTAGAGCCAGGAACAGTTGCTTTAACTGGGGCTGCTTTCTTAATGATTTTAGATGGTCTAGGACATGGTCCTGAAGAACAATCAAAGAAAGTCCACAGCGCTTTTGGGACTGTTGAATGGGAAACTATTTTCTTCTTCCTTGGTCTTTTTGTTATTGTTTACGGGGTTGAAGTTTCAGGTCTGTTAAAGATGATGGCAGAAGAATTAATGGCGATCACAGAAGGTAATGTCGCGATGACAGGGATGTTGATCTTATGGTCCTCAGCTGTTTTATCAGCCATTGTTGATAATATTCCATTTGTTGCGACAATGATTCCGATGATTAAAGCAATGGGACCTCAAATGGGTGGTGCTGAAGCATTAGATCCGTTCTGGTGGTGTTTATCTCTAGGGGGTTGCCTTGGGGGTAACGGTAGCTTGATCGGTGCGAGTGCGAATGTGATGGTTGCTGGAATGGCTGAGCGTGCTGGTAAGCGTATTGCGTTCATGCAATTCTTTAAACTCGCATTCCCATTAATGCTTGTAACAATTGCGATTGCCTCTGTTTATGCATGGTTTGTCTTTTTAACCTAAGCAGATCAATAAAATCTTAAGATTTTATTGGCATTGTAGTACTATAAAAGAAAGAGGGCAGATTTCTTCTGCCCTTTCTCATTTTTAAAAAAAGATATTCAAGAAGGGATACTCCATGGCAAATGATGACGGTTTTCGCGTTTCGGATGAGAAATTTGAGCATCTCATTAAATCCTATTGTAAGGATATTACAAAGCGCGTGGAAGATGGAAAAACCTCTCCTGTTGTTGGCCGTGCTGATGAAGTTGAGCAAATGACAACTATTTTGCTCCAAAAAGGGCGCTCTAACGTCTGTTTACTTGGGGGTGCTGGGGTCGGTAAAACGGCTGTGTTTATGGCGCTCGCACGTCATATTGTCTTAGAAGAACCGCCAACCTTTTTCAAAGGGGCGCGTGTTATTGAGATTGAATTTTCGATGGTGAGTGCTGGTTGTGAGAGTAAAGGTGAATTTTTAGGACGTTTACTTCCTTTGATTGAGGGGGCGTCTGAGCGTTCTGAGTCAGGACTTTATCCACCTATTATTTTCTGTATTGATGAGATCCATTCCTGCTTTATGTCGAGTATGGCGGCTGGTGCTTCAGGGAACTCAGCAGCGGGTGTTGGTGATATTATGAAACCTTATCTGACAACAGGAAACTTACGTGTCGTTGGTGCGACAACGTTGGATGAATTTAATTTATATATTAAGCCTGACCCTGCGATGGAGCGTCGTTTCCAAAAAGTTGTTTTGAAAGAGCCAAATGCCGATGAAACATTCCAAGTTTTACAAGGGATTAAAATTGGTTTTGAAAAGCATTTTGATATTGAGGTTCCTGATGAAGCATTAAGACGCATTATTGACTTAGGTATTGAGTTTATGCGTAATCGTAATAATCCAGATAAATCGATTATGATTATGGATGGTGCTTGTGCGCGCTCTGTAAAAGAAAAATCTCCCCGTATTACTATGCAGTCCATTGCTGAAACAGTGGCAAATGAAGTTGGTTTAGATGCTAAAGCTTTGATGTAGGCGTTGACACAGACTTTGTTTTTATGGTAAAGCTGTCCCATCTTAATCAAGAATGAGTGAAGGTGAGTGATATGGCGGGAATAAAAGCACATCATAGTAGCATGAGAGCACGTTTTGGCGGTGCGTTTAACGAAGGCGCTGTAATGACATTTCAAAACTTAGCACGATCATCTCAAATTGTTGCCTCTGATATTGACTATAATTTTTTACCAGAGAAAAAAGGCTTTGTTGGTAGCTTTAAAGAAGCTTTTAATGGTGAAAAGATCAAAGGCGAGCTTTATCCACGTATTTCTAAACAATTAGATAGAATTGTAACAGCACTTGATATGGGGTCAGTGGATCTGTCTTCAGGTGGGTTTAGATCACGTATGGTCGATGCGGCTGTTGAAAATGCGGGCGAAATGATCGCATTTGAAATGCCGATCGTCGTTGATATGAGTTATGTTCCGTGCCATACAGATTTTGAGAAAAAACCTTTGTCGTTACGAGAATCTTATAAAAGATTACTTGGAGTTGAAATACCTGCGGCTGTTAAAACAACAATTTATTTCATCGCACCAAAAGACAAACTCCGCGCTATTATGCAGATGGCAGATGCTTTAGCACTCCAAAATACAAGGAATGAAGGGGCTTTTAAAAGTGCACAATCTTTAGGGTTTCATGAACAGCTGGCTTATCAAGCACTCTCAACGGAAGCAAAAGCGTCTTTAGAGCATGCGCCGCAAGCAGTGGCTTGGTTTGAATTAAAAGAGCATTTCATCATGACATTTGATGCTGATATTTATCAAAAATTTGCTTCTGCTTTTAAAGCAACAGGATTGGATGATAAAAAATTACGCCAAACATATGATGATCAAATGGAAGCGCGTCGCAAGACAGGTGTGCTTGGTTGGCCAAACAAATAAGAATTTATTTGTCAGCTTTTTATAGAAATGGTATGGTCACTTCCGTTTAATCCTTTTTGTGGAAGAGCGAACCTATCATGATTTTAACAGGTTCTAAAATTAAGCAAGAATACCAAGAGGGCAATATTGTCCTTGATCCTTATGATGAGGCAATGATTAATCCCAATAGTGTTGATTATCGTTTAGGACCTTCTTTAAAAAAATTCGATTATTTTGATGGCAAAAAATCATATTTTAAGGATATTGAGTTTCCTGAAGAAGGTGTCGTGCTTGAGCCTCATGAAATGTATCTCGGTCATACTTTAGAAGTCATCGGCAGTAAAAAATATGCGATGTCTTTGATTGGGCGTTCTTCAATTGGGCGTTTAGGGCTTTTCTTACAAGTTTCAGCGGATTTGCTTCACACAACATCAGAACATCAAGTGACATTAGAAATTGTAGCCACAAAACCTATTCGTATTTATCCCAATATGATTATTGGTCAAGTTTCATTTTGGAAGAATTGCGGCGATGTCGTGGTAAGCCCTAAAACATATGCGTTGTTAAATGGCGCTCAAGAAAGCCGTCAAGCGGATAAAATAGCCCAAGAGAGAGGTGAGAAATGATCTTAACAGGTGCAGAAATTACAAAACAAGTTGCCAATAAACGCATTATTATTGAGCCTTTTTTACCAGAAGCCTCAACAACAAATTCATATGATGTACATTTAGGAGATACTTTGTTGCGTTATACGGATGCCGTCTTAGATCCTAAAAAGGAGCAACATACAGAAGAGGTCAAAATTCCTGAGGGAGGGTTACTTTTAAATCAGCATGATTTTTATTTAGGCGCAACACAAGAAATTGTTGGAAGTGATTTTTATGCACCAATTCTCCATGCAAAATCAGGGACAGCACGCCAAGGGCTTTTTGTGCATGTAACTTCAGACTTAGTCAATATTGGTTCAATTGGACAATTAACGCTTCAACTATATGCGACCTTACCCGTGAGAGTATATGCAGGGATGCGTATTGCTCAGGTGACGTTTTGGGTGCCTGAAGGGGATATCACCCTTTATGAGGGGAAATACCAAAACGCCAAAGGCCCAGGGGTTTCTCAAAATCATAAGGAATTTTAAAAACTGTACACTTTACGTCCAGACGATTCTTTGTAGGCAAAAGCCCTCTCTAAGATAATATCCTGGGCTGCATATCTGGGGGGATTGTCATAGAGAGTGTATTCCATTTTTAAACGCTGTTTGTATGTTAGGTGATGATTATAATCCCGCATCATATGGTTTTGGGAGGCTGCATTTATAAATTCTATTCCGGACATAAACCCAACGATACCTAAGGTTTTACCCATCACTTTGAGAGCTTTAGGCACCGAGGCGTCTTTGTTGGTGCGCAGGGCCGCATAACGATTAAAAGCCTCTTTGCCATCAACTTCCAAAGCCTCAAAATAAGGCATCAAGACTTCTTGGTATTCCTTTTGGAAGCGATAAAATTCATCCCGTAATTTTTGATCTTGTTTTTGGGTCATATTTTAAAGTCCTAGCTGATAAATGGTTTTAATTGGCTTGGGGTTTTACTGAATTGGTTTGCTTTTTCTAAAATATCAACCTGCGTGTGGTACTCTACGACTTTTCCTAAAAGTACAAGAGAGAGCATATGTATCTTTTGCTTATATGATAAGTCTGTATGCGATTTTTGTATATTGAGAGCTTCTCGTGCGAAGTTAAGAACAGATAGACCTGTATAGCCCGCCAACTCAGTGTCTTCACGTTGCTGTTGATAATGTTCAACATACTGTGCGAAGGCGCGCGCTCTATCAATTTTAAGAGCGTCGAAGTAAGGGGACAGAACCTCATCATATGTTGTGGCAAAAACGTTAAATTCTTTGCGCAGTTTTCTAAGTGTTTTTTCTTTTGTATATGACATTTTACATACCTCAAATTTTAATGTGTTGAGAGTAGTTTAATATGTAAATTAAGTCAAGGTTTTTATTTAAAAGGATGGTTGGCGCTTTTAAAGACTTTATTTAATCAGTCATCATCTTTTTTCTTGCGGAAGGTGTCTAGGGAGACGACTTGGCCTTTTTCATCATCGTCTTTTTTGTTTGAAGACGGTGTTTTTTCATCTTCATTATCATCTAGCGCGTTTAAGAGCTCTTCTTCAAAGCCGAAATCATCGTCACTACCAAGTGGTTGGAATTGAAGTGCAAAGTTCACAGAAGGATCTGCAAAAATGCTAACAGCCTCAAGAGGTACAACAATATGTTCTGGCACATTGTTAAAACTTAATGATACAGAGAGTTTTTCATCATCAATTTCCAAATCAAAGAATTGATATTGAAGAACGATTGTCATTTCTTCAGGATAGCTCTCTTTTAAATAATCAGGAATCTTTACACCCGGATATTGTGTGTAAAAGGTAATGTAGAAACGATGGTCGCCAAGCATCCCATCATCTTTAACTTCCTCAATGGCTTGTTTAACAACACCACGAAGTGCGAGTTCAACCATTCTGTCATATCTTAGGAAATTGTCTTCGTCGTACATGCTATTCCTTTTTAATAGTCTGATTCTTACTTCGTCTATTCATTGCAGATATAGAAAGGTAAGTCAAACCGAAACACGTTTAAAAAAGTAAAAAATGGGACTGTCCTGTTGCTAGGCCGCCCCACGCCCCACCGGATCTAAACCATTAAATTCGGGATTTGCTTAGAAGTTTCTAACGCAATTAAGCTGCTAGACGTACTTCTGGTGCAAAGTTATCGTTTGCATTTATATTTAAAAGACTTTTTACGAGATCCACCTCGAGCAAAAACTCAACCTTTATTACGCATGTCGATCCTATTTCATCCCCATAAACCTTAGCAGTGAGCCTTTAAAATGGTGGAGATGCCGGGTACCGCCCCCGGGTCCATAACGCTTATTCCGAAAAGCGTTTATTGCCATAGTCATTGCTGACATATCTATTATATAATAAGTAGAGATAAAAAATCAATGTATGCTTTGCTTAAAGGTGCATATTGTTATAATTAAGCTATACACACATTGATTCGGATTTTGAAAGGACTTTTGCTATGCAAACTCAAGAAAACCAATATTTAGACCTTATTCGTAAAGTCCTTGATGAGGGGACTTTTAAAGGGGATCGTACAGGAACAGGGACATATTCTATTTTTGGACATCAAATGCGTTTTGATTTGTCGCAAGGCTTTCCGATGTTAACAACAAAGAAACTGCACCTAAAATCAATTATTCATGAACTAATTTGGTTTTTATCTGGGGATACAAATATTAAATATTTAACTGATAATGGTGTCCGTATTTGGAATGAATGGGCTGATGAAAATGGCGATTTAGGCCCTGTTTACGGGAAACAATGGCGTAGTTGGTCTGTGGGTGATGGCACAACAATTGACCAAATCACAAATTTAGTTGAGCAAATTAAAACGAATCCAAATTCACGCCGTTTACTTGTCAATGCTTGGAATGTTGCTGATGTTGATACGATGGCTCTGCCTCCATGTCATTGTTTGTTCCAGTTTTATGTGGCTGATGGCAAATTATCGTGTCAGTTATATCAACGCTCGGCCGATATTTTCTTGGGCGTGCCGTTTAATATTGCTTCATATGCGCTCTTAACGATGATGATTGCACAGGTATGTGATTTAGAGGTGGGTGAGTTTGTGCATACATTTGGTGACGCACATATTTATTCAAATCATATGGATCAGGTGAAAGAACAAATTACAAGAGAGCCATATGCGTTCCCGACCATGAAAATTAACCCAGAAGTGACAGACTTATTTGCTTTCACTTATGACGATTTTGAACTTGTAGGATATGAAGCACATCCCCATATCGCAGGAAAGGTTGCGGTTTAATGATTATTTCGATGATTGCAGCACGTGATAAAAATGGGGTCATTGGCATCAAAAATGACTTGCCATGGCATATCCCTGAAGAATTTAAATATTTTAAAACCACGACAATGGGGAAGACCATTATCATGGGGCGCAAGACGTATGAGTCATTATCTGGTCATCCTTTGCCAAAACGATTTAATATCGTTGTGACCAGAACACCAGAGAAATTTGAAAATACAGATAAAGTGTTATTTGTTAAAAGTTTAGAGCACGCCTTAGAAGCCGCGCATGATCGTTGCCTAGATGAAGAAGATGAGGTTTTTATCATTGGTGGACAGCAAATCTATACCCAAGGGCTCGAATTTGCTCAAAAGATTTATATCACCGAAGTTGATTTAGAAGTTGAAAATGGAGAAGCGTTTTTTCCTACATTTAATGAAAATGCATGGGATGAAATCAAAAACGAACCTGCGAATAATGACACATATCGTTGGACCTATCGTGTTTTGCAAAGAAAACCGTAAGTTATCTTTTTAATTGATTCACAATGTCTGAATATGTTTGTTCTATCGCTTGATTACTGAGACAAACGGGCTTTCCTTGGTCTGTTGCAAGACGAATGTCTTTGTTTAAAGGAATAGCGCCTAAAAAAGGAATGCCGTATTTCTCTGCATCTTGTTTTGCTCCTCCATGCCCAAAGATATCTTCTTCGTGACCACAGTTAGAACATATGTGATAGCTCATATTCTCAATCAAACCTAGGACAGGGACATTCATTTTTTGGAACATCGCAAGTCCTTTGCGTGTGTCAATCAAGGCGATATCTTGCGGTGTTGATACAAGGATAGCACCGTCTAACACCTCTTTTTGGGCAAGTGTCAATTGAATATCGCCTGTGCCAGGAGGCATATCAATGAATAAGACATCAAGCTCTCCCCAATCGACATCACGTAACAGTTGTACAAGCGCGCTTTGAGCCATAGGACCACGCCAAATCATGGCTTTGTTAGGGTCAATCATAAAGCCGATGGACATCACGGTTACATTGTGTGCTTTATGAGGGATGATTTTCTTTTGATCATTTAAAGTAATCTCACCTGAAATACCCATTGTAGTAGGAACTGAAGGGCCATAAATATCGGCATCAAGTAAGCCCACTTTTAACCCTGAGCGTGCGGCTTGGACGGCTAAATTACTAGCAACCGTTGATTTTCCAACCCCTCCTTTGGCACTCGATATCGCGATAATAGATTTGATATTAGGGAAGTGAAGGGGATCTCCTTTAGGTTTTGTTTGTAGTTTTGGGGCTTCTTTTTTAGCTGTGACCATAATCCTGATTTGGTAAGAAGGATATGTGTTCTCTAATAATTGTTCGACTTTCTGGCGTGTTTCTTCACTTTCGCTTAAGAGAAGGTGCGGAAATTCTAATGAGCAAAGAATGGTTTCATTTTCAATAGAGAGGCCGGATAAAAGCTCTGCGTCAATCAGGGTGCTTTTACCGACAGGAACTGTTTTTAATAAATCTATAATTTCATTTTGAAGAGAGCTTGTCATGGGAGCTTTTTGGTATACCTTTTAAAAAATCATTTCGGTTTCGGTTTTTTTTGTATCAAAACCATGTTACAAAATAAAAGGATTTTTTTAATCGGTTTCAAAAAAGGAAGAAATAAATGTCTTGGAATAATCAATCTGGTGGAAATGGCTCTGGCCCATGGGGGAAACGTCCTGGCGATAACAACCAAGGTCCTTGGGGACAAGGGGGCGGTAATCGCAATCAAGGAAACTCAGAGTTTGATGAGATGTTAAAAGCTTTCGATAAATTTTTTGGTCGTTTCGGCGGTAGCTCTAATGGAGGGGGCGGTCGTGTTTTTATGTCACTTGTTGTGATTGGTATTCTACTCGTTTGGTTGTCAAGTGGGTTTTATCGAGTTCAACCAGATGAGCATGGTGTTATTCTTCGTTTTGGCGAATGGAGTAGAACACAAACAGAGCCTGGTCTGGGCTATCATTTACCATGGCCTGTTGAAACAGTTTATACACCCAATGTTACATTTCAACGCCGTATTGAGGTTGGTTTTAGAGGGAATATATCAACCGCGCGCCGGAACCAAGTGACTTATTCTTCTGTGAAAGACATTCCTCAAGAAAGTCTGATGCTGACAGGAGATGAAAATATTATTGATATTGATTTTGTTGTCGTTTGGTCTGTTAAAGATGCGAAAGACTTTTTGTTCAATGTACGTGACCCTGAAGGCACAATTAAAAAAGTTGCTGAGAGCACGATGCGCGAGGTTATTGGGCAGACAGATATTCAACCAGCTTTAACACAAGCGCGTACAAATATTGAAGATCGCACAAAAGATCTGATGCAAAAGAGCCTAAATAGCTATATGGCCGGTGTTGCTATTGAAAAGATCCAACTTCAAAAAGTGGATCCACCTGAGGCTGTTGTTGATGCTTTTAACGAAGTTCAAAGAGCGCGTGCTGACCGCGAACGCCTTAGAAACGAAGCCGAAGCATACAGAAATGATATTCTACCAAAAGCACGTGGTCGTGCCGAAGAGCTTTTTCAACAAGCTGAGGCTTACCGTGAAAAAGTCGTGAGTGAGGCAGAAGGGGACGCCGAGCGTTTTCTCTCTATTTATAAAGCCTATTCAAAAGCAAAAGATGTAACGGCTAAACGTCTTTATTTAGAAACAATGGAAGAGATCTTCGAACAGTCAAATAAGTACATTGTGGATGATAAAATTGGCGGGAGCGGTCTTGTGCCTTATTTGCCAGTTAATAACAACGTAAAGACAAAGAAATAAGAGGGGATTAAAATCATGAAAACGAGTGTTATGAAACCGATTATGCTTTTTGTGGTCGCTGTGGGACTGATTATTGGATCACAATCTGTCTTTACAGTTGATGAAACCGAGCAAGTTCTTGTGCTTCAATTTGGTAATCCTGTGAATGTGATTAATAAGCCAGGGCTTCAGTTCAAAATCCCGTTTATTCAAAACTTAAAATATATTGATAAGCGCATTTTAGATGTGGATCCAGATCCAGAAGAGCTTTTACTTGCCGATCAAAAACGTTTAGTTGTTGATACTTTTTTGCGTTATAAAATTGCTGATCCACTCTTATTTTATAAGACATTAACAACAGAATCTGCTGCGCGTCGCCGTCTACAAGAACAGGTTAACTCATCGCTTCGTAGTAATTTGGGTAAAGCTTCTTTACCACAAATCTTATCACCAGAGCGTGAGCAAGTGATGATGAGTATTCGCCAAGAGGTCAACAAAGACGTTGAGCGTCTTGGATTAACAGTAACAGATGTACAAGTTGTTCGTGCCGATTTACCTGAGGAAACAAGCCAAGCGATTTATGCACGTATGGTATCAGAACGTCAAAGAGAAGCTTCTGAAGCGCGTGCGCAAGGTCAAGAATTGGCGCAACAAATTCGTTCGAAAGCAGAACGTGAGCGTACGATTTTGCTTGCAGAGGCGGATAAGCGTGCACAAATTATCCGTGGTCAAGGGGATGAGAAAGCGATTGAAATCTATGCGAACGCATATAATAAAGATAAAGAATTTTATAGCTTTACACGTTCCCTAGAAGCCTATCGTAAAAGTCTGAAAGGTGATGGAACAACACTCCTTCTCTCACCTGACAGTGAATTCTTTGATTACTTTAAGGATCAAAAGAAAAAACGGTGATGAAAAAAGTCACAGGCAGTTGTCATTGTGAAGCGGTGTCTTATGAGGCTGAGGTTGATCTCAAACAGACAGTGTTAAACTGTAACTGTTCTGTCTGTTCAAAAGGTGGGTTTGGTAATCATGTTATGGCACGTCATGAGCATTTTACGCTTTTGTCCGGAGCGGACGAGCTCACGACCTATCGCTTTGGCTCGGAGCAAGCAAACCACCTGTTTTGTCGCCGTTGCGGTGTGAAGTCTTTTTACCAACCACGCTCTCACCCTGATTGTTGGAGTCTGAATTCAAATTGTATAGAGCATTTTGATGAGAGTGAGTGGCATATAGAGCCTTTTGATGGCCAAAATTGGGAACAAGCAAAAGAAAATTTATCCAAGTGACGATCTTTTCAGCCTCTTGAATATTGGCTTATCTGTGATAAATTGTTTGATATTAATGTCTAATTTATGATGGAGTTTATGTGTTATGAGATATGTTTTATATGGGATTAGTGTCTTTTTTCTGGTCTTGATAGCGCCTATGGCACAGGCTGCACAAACACCAGATAGTTTCGCGGATTTGGCTGAAAAACTGCTTCCTTCAGTTGTTAATATTTCAACTACTCAAAAAGTTGTTGAAGCGGCTAACCAAAACCCATATGGACAAAGACGCGACTTTTTTTCTGACCTTCCTAAAAATTCTCCTTTAAATCGTATGTTGGAAGAGTTTTTTCAATTACCGATGCCTCAAGCGCCTCAAGAACAAGCTCCTGAGATGGATGAAAATACACCAAAACACGAATATGATCGCCCAAATTCTTTAGGGTCTGGTTTTATTATTGATGCTGAAAAAGGGTATATCGTAACCAATAGCCACGTGATTGAAGGGGCGGATGGTATTCAAGTAACACTTTCAGATGATACAACATTGGATGCTGTTTTAATTGGTGAGGATGAGAAAACAGATGTTGCTTTACTGCAAGTGACAACGGACCACCCTTTAACCGCTGTTTCTTGGGGGGATAGTGATAAAATGCGTGTGGGTGATTGGATCTTAGCAATCGGAAACCCTTTTGGTTTAGGTGGAACGGTAACAGCTGGGATTATTTCTGCGCGCCAACGTGATATTAATGCAGGCCCTTATGATGACTTTATTCAAACAGATGCTTCTATTAATAGAGGAAACTCTGGTGGGCCGATGTTTAATACTGACGGTGACGTGATCGGGATTAACACAGCTATTTTTTCACCCTCGGGTGGATCTGTCGGTATTGGCTTTGCTATTCCTGCAAGTATGGCAAAAACAGTCGTTAATCAATTGATTGAATATGGTCGTACCAGACGTGGCTGGATTGGTGTGCGTATTCAACATGTGACAGAAGAAATTGCTCAAAGCTTTGATCTTGAAAAATCACGTGGCGCTCTGATCGCGAGTATTACAAAAGAGGGTCCTGCGGAGAAGGCTGGATTAAAGGCAGGCGATATTATTTTGTCTTTTAATGGCGTGAATATTGATCATATGAAAGATTTGCCACGTCTTGTTGCGGAAACAAAAATTGAAACAGAAGTACCTGTACGTGTTTGGCGTGATGGAAAAGTAACAGGTTTGAAAATCAAGGTTGGTGAACTTGAAGTTGCAGAGAAAGAAGGCCAAATAGACGGTGTGAAAGAAGATAAAGAGCCTCAAAAACAAGAAATTTCAAAAGTTGATTTGTTAGGACTGAGTGTTGCTCAACTTACAGATGATTTGAAAAAACGTTTTAATTTTGAAGCATCGGCAAAAGGTGTGATTATTACAGATGTTCAGCCAGGAAGTGAAGCTGCGCGCAAACGCATTGCACCTGGTGTTCAAATTATTGAGTTTAATCAAGAAATTGTCAAAACACCTGAACAGGTAAAAACGCTGTTTGAAAAAGCAAAAGAAGATAAGAAAAAAACAGTTTTACTTTTACTAAAACAAGGTTCTGTTTCTCGTTTTGTTGCCCTGAATATAGCCTCTTAATTCTTGATATAGATCAAATAAAAAATTTTCTTTTTTTGATATAAATAGTCTGTAATGGGAAGGACTATTTATGAGCAATAAAAAGAAAACATTATGTGCATTATTCGCAGCTGTGATGCTATCGGCGGCATCAGTCATAGGGTATCAAGCATTATCACAAAAAACAGAGATAAAGATTCTTGATAGACAAGCTTATAAAAACTTGTCGGCAACATGGGCCTCTATTAAAGCAGATAATGGTTATTTTGAAACGCATGACGTTAAAAATGCAGCTGAGTGTTTTGATATTGCCATTTCTAGATCAGAAGCCTTAAGTGAGAGCTTTACGGTGCGTTGTTATGATGAACGTTGGATGTTATTTAAGTTTGAGGTGCGCAATGAGACGCGTATTACAGCAGAGGTTGATTTAGAGTCAATTAGAGGGTTTAGCGTCATGCCTTTGAAAAAGATTACAAAAAGGCAGTTTTTATTTTCTTAATCTGCCCACACAATTTCGTCTTGTTTGAAACCTTGTGCATATAAGATGCTGGTTAAGTCAGTGTGATTGATTTGAAAACGGGCTTTCTCTTTTAAAATGTCTTTCCCATGAAAAGCAAAATTGAAAGCAGTCTGTTCAAGCATATTTACATCATTGGCGCCATCCCCTACTGAGATAGCATTTTCTTTTGTTGCTTTGTAACGATTTAAAACACGCTTGACGATATAGCTTTTTTCTTGCCCATCAAGAATTTTACCAGAAAGCTCGCCTGTAAATTTATTATCTCGGGTTACTAAATTATTCCCGTGATGTTCATCAAAAGAAAGACTACCAGCGATAGGAGCCGTGACATGGGTAAAGCCACCAGAGATTAAAACGCAAAAAGCACCATGGCGTTTCATTGTTTTCACAAGCGTTTGAGCGCCCTTTGAAAAAGGAAGGTTAGGAATTAATGTTTTAAAGAGGGTGGCATCAAGACCTTTTAAATAGCTAACACGTCTTGTTAGCGCTTGGGTGAAGTCAAGCTCTCCTGCCATGGCTTGTTCGGTAATCGCAACGATTTTCTCATGAATGTCTTTTGGTAGATGCTCTGCTAACTTATCCAACGTTTCATCTTGTAGAATGGTTGAATCCATATCACAAAAGAGAAATTGTTTTTTTCGATTGTCATCTAAAGGGTCTATTTCAAAGACATCGACAGGAAGGTTGCTTGGAATATTGATTGGCTCTTTTGTGATGATTTCACAAGCACGACCTTCATGGAGCCAACCTTTTCCTAAAAGAGAAAATTGGTCAATAAAGGAATCTGATAAGCAAAAGCTCTCAGGGTTGCTCACAAGGACATAGCGCTTTGCCATAGACAGCCTATTCTGTTTGCGTTAAGTTTCATATCACCATGACCGAAAATGAACAAAAAAACAAATGTTTTGTGATCTTTGGCCCGACAGCAAGCGGGAAAACAGCCTTTTCTGCACAACTTGCTACTCTTTTAGGAACAGATAAATCAGTTATTTTAAATGCTGATTCTATGCAGTTATATAAAGATCTTCCCATTTTAACAGCGTGTCCTGAGGAGGTAGAATATCAAGGAATTGAACATCATTTATTTGAGATCTATGACCCTGATACGCATAATTCAGTAGCTTTATGGTGGGATCAATGCGTCACCTATATGAAGACAGCTTTTGAGCAGAATAAAACGGTGATTATCATTGGAGGTACGGGGCTTTATTTAAAAAGTATTTTAAAAGGCTTACCTCAAACACCGCAACGAGATGAACATTTAGCTTTGAAAGCTAAAATACTATTTGATGAAATGGGTGCTTCAGCTTTTTATCAGATCTTAAAACAAGAAGACCCCTTGATTGAAGGCGCCATACAAGAGAGTGACACGCAACGCTTAATACGTGCTTATGAGGTATTTCATGCAACAAGTAAAAGCTTACTAGAATGGCAAAAAGAGCCTTATCAGCAAGTGCCTTTTTCATGTGAGTTTGTTTATCATCAAATTATTCCTGATCGTGAGTGGCTCTATGATCGTTGTAATAGACGGTTTGATTATATGATTGAGCAAGGCGCTATAGAAGAAATAGATAATTTTATTCATAAATATGGGCATGATGATTTTGATTTGTGCCGTAAAGTAATTGGTTTTGATGAGTTGCGCGATTATCAAGCTGGAAAATTATCATTAGAAGAGGCTAGAAATCAAGCAGCTCAACGCACAAGGCGTTATGCTAAAAGGCAATTGACATGGGCTCGTACGCAAATGAGCGAAAAAATATTAGAGCGGGAAGTAAAACAATGGTATGAATGGAATGAAGAAACAATAAAAACAAAAGCAGTAAAAACAATAGGGAGTTAAAATGAAAAAAATTGGTGTTATCGGTGGCATGAGCTGTGAATCTTCAGCGGTTTACTACACATATGCAAATGAATTAATACGCGCGCGCTTGGGAGGATTGAACTCAGCGCGTTTTTTAATGTCTTCGGTTAATTTTGCAGAAGTAAAAACAATGCAAATGAGCGGGGATTGGGATCTCTCAGGGCAGTTTCTTGCTAATGAAGCAAAATTATTAGAACAAGGTGGTGCGGATATTGTGCTATTAGCAACAAATACAATGCATAAAGTCGCTGATGCAATTGAATCGGCGATCTCAGTTCCATTTCTTCATATCGCAGATGCGGTCGCTTTGGCACTTAAGAAACAAAATGTTGAGACGGTTGGTTTAACAGGGACACGTTATACAATGCTTGAAGATTTCTACAAAACACGCCTAGAACACAAACATGGGTTGAAAGTTATTATTCCTAGTGATGATAAAATTGATGCGATGAATGATATTATTTTTGATGAACTTTGTCAGGGGAAAGTCAAGGATGAGTCCCGTGCTCTTTATGTTGAGGCAATGCGCGGTATGCAAAAACAAGGAGCCGAAGCGATGATTTTGGGCTGTACAGAAATTGGTTTATTGCTTCAAGAAGGTGATTTTGACTTGCCTTTGATTTGTTCTACAAAAGCACATATTGAAGCAGCGGTTGATTTTGCGTTATCTGATGAGGGCGATTTAGTAGAGATCGAGCCCGTATCGCGTATAGCTCCCTAACACATTATCATCACGATCTTTTATTAAAAAGAGATTATATTGCTTGCCTTTACGGCCTTTATAGAGGCTGTGGATAGAATGTGCGATCAGGTTTTTATCACGAAATGATAAGTCTTTGAACAAATCATAAACTTCAACATATCCAATTTCGCCTTGGATCGCAATTTGTCTGATGATGCCGTTTGTGAGCGCATTTTTGATAATGGCATCAACATCAATCAGGGCAATATCGTTCCCTTCAACCGTGTTACTCCATTGATAGGGGTGGAAATTTTTTACATTTCTATTTTCAGGGTAGAGCGTGACTTTTTTGTTGAAAAAAGCAGCTTGTGCAGGTGAAATTGCCACAAAAAGTCCAAAAACCAATAATAATCCTAAAAAACGCATGAAAGTTGCTCACCTATCAAGAAAATGTTAAATTTTTTTTGTTACGCTATAGATTAGCTTAATTTATTTTATAAAGGATTAATAGCATAATGGTTGATGCAATACAATCAGCATTACAAGGCTTAACGACACAACACTCTCGTATTGATAAAGCGGCTGAGGATATCGCGACATATCCAGCTGTTACTCAAGAAAAAGCCGATGAGTTTGCGTCGAATCCTTTGGCAGATTTTTCAAATGTGGAGGCAAGCCCTTCTTTAGATGAAAGTTTGATAACTGTCCTTGAGGCAACGTCTTTATATAAAGCAAATGCCAGCGTTATTCGAACTGTTCAAGAAACAGAAGATGCTGTTCTTGATATTTTATCCTAAATACATGTAGAATGATTACGTCTTATTAACCTTTTTCAAGGAAACTCTAGAGGCTTAATTTCTTTTAATGATCATTTAAATAAGGGGCTCGTATTATCATGGAATTTTTCCCATCATCTTTTCTAACATTTGTTTTCCTATTCCTCAGTTTTGGTATTGTGTTAATTATCGCGGGTGTGAAAGTCGTACCACAAGGATCACAATGGACAGTTGAACGTTTTGGTCGTTATACGCATACATTGCATCCTGGTCTTGGTTTGATTGTTCCGTTCTTAGATCGTGTTGGTCGTAAAATCAGCATGATGGAAACAGTTTTGGATGTACCGTCACAAGATGTGATTACAAAAGATAACGCAACAGTGCGTTGTGATGGTGTTGTTTTCTTCCAAGTGATTGATGCGCCGCGCGCGGCTTATGAGGTTCGTAATTTACTTGTTGCGATTACAAACTTGGCTTTGACAAATTTGAGGACTGTGATCGGGAGTATGGATTTAGACGAAGTTCTCTCAAAAAGGGATGAAATTAATGCGCATCTTTTAAAAATCGTTGATGAGGCGACAAACCCTTGGGGGATTAAGGTCACACGTATTGAAATTAAAGATTTGATGCCACCAAGAGACATTACTGAGGCGATGGCCCGCCAGTTAAAAGCGGATCGTGAGAAACGTGCTGAGATTTTAACAGCTGAGGGTGAAAAACAAGCCGCTATTTTAAGAGCTGAAGGACAAAAACAATCAGCGATATTAGAGGCGGAAGGTCGCCGCGAAGCAGCCTTTAGAGATGCGGAAGCACGTGAAAGAGAAGCAGAAGCAGAGGCAAAAGCAACAGAGGCCGTATCCGTTGCTGTCGCAAATGGTGATATTCAAGCAATTAATTATTTCGTGGCTCAACAATATGTGAAGGCCTTACAACATATGGGATCAGCTGAAAATTCAAAAGTTGTCTTCATGCCTTTAGAGGCTTCAAATGTGATTGGGTCAATTGGCGGTGTGGCAGAGCTTGCAAAAGAAGCCTTCTCACAAAAGAAAGGGTAACTAGATGGAAGAATTTATTACCTATATTTGGGGCGATAATAGCTATTGGAGTTGGTGGGCATTAGCTGCTTTCTTATTTGTTATAGAAGTCTTTTTGCCTACTTTTTTCTTTATTTGGCCAGCGATGGCAGCTGTTTTTGTTGGTATATTAGCTTTTGTTCTTGATGACTGCGCGTGGGAATATCAGGTGATTGCTTTTACGATCATTGCTGTTATTGATACGATTATTGGGCGTTATTATTTTTCAAAACGCTTTCGAAAAGATACAGACCATCCAACGTTAAATAACCCTGACAAGGCCCTTGTAGGGCGTGTTGTTCGCGTTCAAGATGATTTTGTCATGGGGACGGGCGCTGTTGAAGTTGGCGATACGAGATGGCAAGCGCGTGAGCTCAACAAAAGAAATCCTCAAAAAGATGATATGGTTGAAGTTGTTGATGTTGAGGGCATGATTTTAATTGTGAAGTAAGCGTTTTTATTTCAAATCATTTTTGTGAATTTTTTCTCGTCCCAGTAAAAAAAGGGCGGCGCCACGTCCTGCTTTTAAAACAGGATAAGATAATTTGGAAATAGTTGGGGACTTAAACAAGGTCGCACACATTTTATTTAAGCATCCATTTTCAGAAGACATAAGGGCCAGACGATTTAAACATTCATCTCCGTGAAAATATTGGCCGTGATATTTTAAGATCATGCCGTCATCTAAATTATACCCAAGAGCAACGACTTCCTCATACTCAGCTGTTTTTTCACGTGCATCAATAAGGCGCACATCGCCAACGCTTTCTTTGAGATGTGTAAAGCGCATATAATTCTTACAAAAAGGGCAATCCCCATCATAGAGAATCCAATTCTCTTCAGTGTGATTTTGATTATTTGACGAAGATGTCATGTGAGTCCTTTGCGAGTACGTCCTTTGTAAATTCACCATCTTTAAAGCCTAAACATACGGCTTCAGTATTTAAGCGATAGCCTATAATATCATTGAAATCGAGTTTTTGGAACTCTGGATAGTGCCACCACCATGCATAAAAATGGTGTGGGTAGAGATAGAATTCAAGTTTTGAGGGCTGTTTTTCAAGTATGAAACGATGATGCCTTTGAAAAAAAGCATTTATTTTTTTATAGACACGTTCATCTTTTAAAATATTTTCTTCGTAATATTGAGAGGGATTGTAATTTTCTACCATATAGGGATGGTCTTTTGCGTGTTCTTCGCTCATCCAAAGTTTGCAGTTATTTGCAGAGTGCATTCTTTCTGCTGAGCTTGTTGCCGCCATTGTTAAAGAATCAAAGTAAAAAGGACGGCGTCTTGTTTGTGTCCCCCATAATGTACCTTGCCCGATCAGACCTGAAGCTGACCAAAAATAAGAGAGCGGTAGAGGTACTATTTCATTGTTCTTTGTGATCGCTTCTATGTGATAACGATTAAATCCTTTTGTATCAAACCAGCCTAAGCGCGCGACAAAGAAAAGCATTGGCGCACATAAAACTACAAGGCATAGACCGTTTTTGAAATCGTTTGAAAGCTGTTTATTTCCAAAGGCTGTTAGCCCAATAACAATAGATGTATTTAATAAAATCCATTTCCAAAAAAAGATCCCAGTCGTTAAGAAGATGACAATATGCATGATGTCAAAGAAGAGCGTAATGAATAAGGTTGCTCTCACATTCCTTAGGATAAATAAAGACATGAGCTGGCTTATTAGGACGAGAATATTGAGAATAACATACCCTTTATCAAGGAATTGATATGTTAGTTTACTTAATGTTTCATTGAAACTAAGCGGGAAGAGCCCTAATTGATCATTTGTTAAGAGTAAATATTGGGTGTAATTCTCCGTTACCCAGTAAAAAGGATTTAAGCTATCAGGCGATAAAATGATTTTTTGCCAGCCAGAATAAAAATAATTAGACAGATGTACCGCGATCGCAAAGAAGGCAACATATTCCAGAAAATGTAATTTTTTATCAGAATACGATGTTAGTTCTTTTTCTATAGTATTGATATTTAAAGAGAATATGGTTTTTTTAGATTTTAAACGCTCACACAGACCGAGTATAATAAAAGCACAAATAAAAATTAGTCCCATTTCTGAAATATTGCCAAAATCTTCTAAGAAAAGGCGGTATCCAAAAACTTCACTTAGATCAGCTTTCTTCCAATTCATAAATAAAAGAGGGAAGCAAGCAAAGATAGGGCGCCAAAATCCAACGATAAAACAAAGCAAAGTAGCTATAGGGATGAGATAAAGCTCTACTGCAATTTGAGCGCTGATTTCTTCGTACAGAAAAGGACTGCGTGCAGTGATAATGTAAAAACTGGCCATGGCGCTTGATATATAGATCAAGGGAGGCATGATTTTAGGAAGATCCGATTTCTTTATCGAGAAAGCAATATATCCTATGAGGGCGAGCACAAGACTTGCAAAAATGTGATTACTCTCACTCCAGCGATAATTTAAAAGGCAGGGTTTTAGAGCTGTAAAAAGAATCAAAAGACTAAGAATCGATAATAAAATCGTGTGGTTTTTATAAGAAAAGTCATCAACATATGTCGATTTCAAGTGTTTTGAGTAAGTTACAACAGGATCAAACAGATGCAGCATGCCTTATATTCCTTATGTTTTTTAGAAATTATATTTTTATTTAGGATAAATATGCACCAATTGCAAATAATGAATTGAGAATTGTTAAAAGCCTTGATAAGATTCTTGTGCTTTAAGTGTTACTTATAATCTGATATGCGCAAGAAATAATGATTAAAAATCTTAGAAAAAATGTAAGACTTCTTAGAAGTGGGAAGCGAAACAATAGACATTTGGGTGATCTAGATACACGTCTTTTGTCATTTGTTACGCCTGCAATGATTACAGTATTATTGATTGTCATCTATATTGTTTCGACTTCTATTGATACATTAAGACAATATTACGAAACAAACATTGTTTTGAATGGCTTGATTATTGGTACATTGATCTTCACCATTGGTCTCGTCTTTAGTAATTTGATTGATCTATATAAGGCAGCACGCTTTTTAAAGTCTATTGATGAAAAAACGGTAGATGGCGATGCAAGCGATCAAGATATCGACCAGTTTCATGCGCAATTAAGAACACGCGGTAAGATCCTTAATATTAGTAATATGCATGATGCGATCGATCGTATTCGTAATTTCTCTGTAATTCAATTCACAGATAATGATGCGCGTATTATTAAGTCTAAGCTTGGATTTAGAATGAACCTTGGTAGAGGCGGTGTTGGCTTCTTGGCGGGCCTTCTCGTTATGTTGGGGCTACTTGGTACGTTCTTGGGTCTATTGAAAACGATTGATGCGGTGGGTGTCGCGATGGGCAGTATGTCCAATCTTGGTGCTGATGGCGGTATGGAAAGTTTCATTGAATCGATTTCTGCTCCGTTACAAGGGATGGGTCTTGCGTTTAGTTCGTCGTTATTTGGTCTGTCAGGGTCTTTATTGTCTGGGTTTTTTAATTATCTCTCAAATGGTGCTCAAAACAGATTTATTGAGGATGCTGGACGTTGGATTGATAATAGAATTCCAAAGTTTGACGCTTCAAAAGTCCCGGATAAAGAAGTTAAAAAAGCGCCAAGCAAAGATGATATGCAATCATGGTTGTTGGGCTATGTTTATTTGGCGAATAAAACAAATAAAAGATTGGGGAGTTTGTTTGGTGCGTTGAGTGATTTAACGGATCAGACCAAAAAAGCATCTGAAAAAACGGACCAAGTTGTCGCTGTTGGGCAAGGCTCTAACGAGATTTTGGGTAAAATTGCTACAGATTTAAGTGGACGTCAAGAAACGATGAAGAATATGGAAAGTCTGGTTGGTCAAGTCGGGCGTAATATTCAGGATATGACGCAAGTGAACATTGAGTCTAAATCCCTTCTATCGCAAATTGATACACGTTTTGAAAGTTTCCAGACGGACACGTCTAAAGAAAAAGCACAGTTGAAAGAGCTTTTAGGTCAGATTCAAATGATGCGCAAAGTTGGGATCAAATTTGGAACAATACAAAAGACGCTAACCGATGAGCTTGGTGTTTTGGCTGTGGCTATGAAAGATCAATCAGGTGATCGTCATGCCGTTTTGAATGCGCTTAATGGTATTCAAAAAACACTAGAGAAAACAGCTCATGAACAAAAGAAAGAGAGTGCCCTTTCTAAAAAGAAAGGAAGTAGTCTTTAATGTCGGGTGACAGCGAAAGTGACTTATCAGCGATTGCGTGGCCAGGGTTCGTGGATATTTTGTCTGCGGTTATTATCATGTTCGTCTTCTTCGTTTTGATTATTGCCGTTGTTCTTTATTTCCATGTTATTACATATAAGGCTAAGGTACAGACAGACGCGGTTAATCTTGCGATGGAGGCTGTCACTGAGTTAGAGATTGAAGATCCTAAGGCTGCTGGTGCGCCGCCTCCTACAGATGATCTCGTACAACAGGTTATCACTTTGCAGGTACGTAATGAGGCGTTAGAGCAAACAATCACAGATTTAAAAAAGTTGATGCAATCTCACGCGGAGTTCTCTGAATCTGAAAACCAGACATTTGAAGAGAATGTTGAAGAGGCACGTTTTGTGGTGTTTTTTGGGATCGATACGATTACTTTAACAGAAGATTCATTTAAAGCGTTGGAATCATTTGTCGAAAAGGTTTCGAATCGCTATAATCTTAGTGAATCTCGAGCCGTTATTTATGGAGGTGTTGACGATAATGCCCGTCAGCCTACAGCTTCTAAGAAACTTGCTGTTGCTAGAATGCTGAATGCTAGAAACGTATTATTGAAAACAGATCTACCAAAAGATGAAATTTCAGTGAAAATTGATGCTGGTCGAGAGATAGAAGAAGAGTTTAACTGGGTTGAGGTTGTAATAGAACCTAAATAGTTGAGTGGTATGTTTTTTTTAAGACCAATTATAAATATAAGCATCATAGCGTGCGTTGCCTATATGTGCGCGTTTGGTGTTAATTCAGCTAAAGCTGAGCAAGCTGCAGGCTTTGAGTTGTCGCTTCCATCAGCAATTTTATTTGCATTGAATAATAACCCAGATGTTCAAATTTCTGAGGAAAGAGAAGAACAAGGCTATTACTCAATTGAAGAGATCCGTGCTGATTTATATCCTCAAATTCAGATGGCAGCAGATATTGGTTTGCAATATAATGATCCTGCAACAGGGTTTACACCGTCTACTGGTAATATTAGAACATCAACAGAGGTGAGTTTTACAATTCAGCAGATTCTTTTTGATGGGTTTAGGACGTTAGAAAATATCAATCAACAACACGCAACAAATAAATCGCTTTCTTATGAAACAGATGTTTTGACGCGTGATGTTATTTTAGAAGTGGTGACGGCCTATCTTAATATATTACAAGGGCAAAAAACACTGCGTGCTCAAGAGCGCTTAGTTGATCGTATCTCTGACTTGGTTTCAAAGATAGAGTTGCAATTCGAGGCTGGGGCGGCGAGTAAGACGGAGCTTGATTATGCATCGTCTCGTTTGCTTTTTGCGCAATCTCAATTAACAAATGTACGCTCAACTTTGAATGATTCTATTAGTGAGTTGGAGTCTCAGACAGGTGCTTTGCCTGAATTTGTGACATTGGAACCAGAGTTTTTGTATGCTCAGAAAACGGAGCTTCAATCTTATTTGAACTATATGTTTAAGAATAATGCTGATTTCAAAGCGAACCAGTATAAAAAAAGAGCTTTAGAACATAAATATTATACAGAAGAAGCTGCGCGTTACCCGTCATTTAACGCACAAGTTGGTGGTAAGCAGACAACAGATGATGGCGGTGCTTCTGGTATGTATCGGGAATTTGAGGCGAGTGTTAAGATGAGCTACAAGATTTTTGATGGTCATTTACTGGATGCTACGCAAGATAAAATT
Organism: uncultured Rickettsiales bacterium; assembly: GCA_950054255.1. Lineage (GTDB taxonomy): Bacteria > Pseudomonadota > Alphaproteobacteria > Micavibrionales > CATLOR01. Next base: position 614,605 of record CATLOR010000001.1, read on the forward strand.
ATGTCGCAAATGCGTGAATTGGAATATACCGATTTAACTTTGGCAAAAGATTTGCGCCGTGATGCCGAACAGTTGTATAATCAACTCGAATCAGTTGAAGATAATTTGCGTATTAATGCCGATGAGATTGCGACAAATGAGGTGCTGCAAGCACTGAATAGGAAAAATTTCGAATCAGGCTCTATTGATATTATCGAATTGATCGAAGGAGAAGAGAGATTAGTTGATTCATTGTCTAGAAAATATGGCTTTGTGACAGATATTTATCGCAATACATATGAATTATTACTTCTGGTCGGTGTATTAGATAAAACTTATTTTTGTAAAAGTTGTGAGTGATTTATTTCATGAAGAAAAAGATAAACAAAAAGACATTATTTAATTGGGCTAAAAAGAGCGCGATTGTTTCTCTTTTTTCTGTGTTGATCTTATCTTCTTCAGTTTCTAGAGCATCTTGGAACCCTTTAGAAAAAGTGGAAGGGCAATGCTTTAGTTACAAGTCTATAGATGCTGTTGGGGAGTTCTTTATTTATACAGAGGAAAAAGGGTTTAACTTTGTTTTAGCCTCTGAAACAGCATTAAAATTAACGGGTGAAGACGACCTTGTTGCCTTCATTAAAAAAGACGGTTTCGCAGACTATTTTGATCTTATTCAATACGAAGATGATATTGTTAATTTTTCTGTTCCGTTAAGTTATTTTGAACAAAATGATTACCGCGATATTGCGAATGTGTTCTTTTATGTTGGTGATACGTACGAAAAATTAATTCCATTTGATATTCCTGCAGCAACATTTGCAGCACTTAATGCTTGTGAAGGGTTGCATGGTAAAGAAAAGTTCTTGGATAACCCTATGTTTTTTAACGAAAATGACGTAGCGGAAGCTGTGATTGAAGAGCAAAGATCTCCGTATGACTTTTCTAGGTTGCCTGCAAAAGAATTGCCTGACGCTGAATTAGCGCATGAGCAAACGTTAGAATATGTACAAACCCAAGAAAATGAAGGGCAAGATGTGGTTTTGGAAGACAAAGATGTTCCTTTCTTTGAAGAAGTACAGCGCCACATGCAAAAAAATATTTTTATTCCAGTTGAATCAAGTATCACTGACGTTGACATAAGTTTAAACGAACAGCTTGAAATCATTGATTCTTTGACTGAAAAAATTAAACTTTTAGAGGTTGAAAAAGAGTTTCTACGTAAAAAGTTGGATTCTCAAGGTGATGAAATCATAAATGTAGTTGCCGATTCCTCAGAAAAGTCATAAGATACACTATATATCCGTTCGGGTATTTCTTAACTATTTCTTTCTTTTTGTGTGTCATACTTATTGATAATAGGACAGTTACGTCCCGATCTTAAAAGGACACAAGAATAGTTTTCGAGGAGCTGTAAGCAATGAAAGACATACAAATGCCACAATCTGGCACCGAAGAAATGGTGGTCATTCAACCTGGTGAACACATTAATATTGTCGGTGTTTCTTTTGATCAAGTAAGTGTTGATATTGTTGGTACGGACATTGTGATCTTTAACGAAGCTGCTGGATCTAAGCTTGTATTCCCAGGTATGGGGCTTCTGATCTTTGAGCAAAGCTTGGCGCCTGAAATTTCTTTTGGTGGTGAATCTGTTGGTGTTAATAAGTTTGTATCTCGCGTTGGTGAGGTTGGTAACTTAACAGTAAAAGACTTTATCGCTATTTCGAGTATTTTGCCTCAGAAATCAGATTCTGAAGAAGAAAATTTACAAAGCGCTGAAGTTGATGCTAAGTCTGAAAAACAGCAAGAAACAGTAGCATCTTCTAGTTCAGCTCCAACAGAAGCACCTGTTGAGTCTCAATCTCAATCTTCTCAGAAAAAAGTTGAAGAAGATAAAGCGAAAACGAAAACACCGCCAAATGCGGTTGATGAAGAAGGGACATCGGATGGTACTTTTGAAGCTGTTGCTCAGTCTGATGGTGCGCCGCCTGCTTCTACAAATCCAAATATCTCTCCAACATTAGGGGAGGCGCCTGAAGAGCCAGTAACATCTCTTTCTATTGACGCGAATTTATTACAGGTTGCTGCTACTCAAGAAACACTGACTGTTGGTGCGCAAGATGTGCGCTTTATCTATGGTGGTGGTGGTTCAGCGACATCTTTCTTCGATCCTGAAAACCAACATCAATTCTCAACAGAAGCTATTGATGCTTCTAATTCGTTATTATCAACGAACATTATTGCTGATAACCCAGATTATTATTCTGATGTACAAATGGCGCGTGTTCTACAGATTGAACCGACAGCGCCAGATGCTTTCTTTGTCACTGAAATCACGATTACAGGATTGCCTGATGGCTATGGTATTGTGGGACAAGAAAGACAAGAAGATGGTAGTTTCTTGATCGAAAACCCTGATTATACAGGACAAGGTGATATAAGATTTATTATCACATACCCGATCCCCGCATATGAATCATTTGTCTTAGAATTTGATTTTCTGGCTGAATTTGATACACAATTCGCTGCTGATAACGGTATTCGAGCAACATCGATTACAGAGCTTGAGTTTTCTTTTGATCAAAAAGTTGAGCAAAATGATGTTTCTGGCCCAGATGATTTGAATTATACAGATATTGAAGGTGATTTCGTTTGGGTACTTGCAAATGCGCCAAATGACAACCGTATTGTTGGTTCAGCTCAAGATGATGATATCACAGGTAATAGTGCTTCTGACTTTGTAACAGCAGGGGCTGGAAATGATATTGTTCGTGGTGGTGCAGGTGATGATACATTAGATGGTGAGGCTGGGAATGACACCTTAATTGGCGGTACAGGTTCTGATAGCTATATCGGTGGTGATGGCGTCGATGTTGTTGATTTCACAGACATAACAGCTGTTATTGAAGTTGATTTAAGTGATTTAAATGTTGATAATTTCGCTGTTATTGATATTGACCGTTTGGGCCCTGCGCCAGAACAAGATTTTATTAGAGAAGTTGAAAATATTGACTCAGGGTCAGGAAGTGACGTCTTAACAGGGAATGCTTCTGATAACTATTTCCAAGGGAATGATGGGAATGATATTTTAGCGGGTCTTGGCGGTAATGATATTTTAGATGGAGGAACAGGATCTGATACAGCAGATTACTCGAGAGAGGCGCAAGCTGTAACAGTTGATATGTCTTTGACAGTTGATCTTGAGAATAAATTTGCAGTGATCGATTCTGAGACAAACCTTGATACTCTGATTAGCATTGAAAATATCATTGGTACAGATTTCGATGACTCTATTACAACAGATGAAAATGATAACATTATTCAAGCAGGCTTAGGTGATGACTATATTAATGCTGGTGCTGGTGATGATACAATTGATGGTGGCGCTGGTGTTGATACATTGGATTACTCTACATCAACAACGTCTGTTTCTATTGATTTAGGTGGGCCTCAGAACGGGAATGGTTATATTTCAGCCTCATCTGGTGTTGATAACGATCTTGTTATTAATGTTGAAAATATTATAGGGTCTCTTTTAAATGACAATATTTCTGGTGATGCGAATGACAACTTTCTTCGTGGACTAGATGGGTCTGATACACTACGTGGCGCGGATGGCGATGACACGATTGATGGTGGTATCGGTAGTGATTTAATTAATGGTGACGCTGGTGATGATACGATTATTGCGAGTATTGGTAGCGATGTTATTGATGGTGGTACAGGGTCTGATACGGTTGATTATTATAATTTAGCGACAATTAATCCTGGCGCTGAAGCTATTACAGTTTTACTGGATAATACAAATGCTGTGACTGTGACAGTGATTAATGGTGATGATGATCAAATTCGTGGTGTTGAAAATATTCGCGGTACAACCTTTAATGACAATATCACAGGAGATGATGCGAATAACCATCTGCGTGGGATGGAGGGTGATGATACACTTTCTGGTCGTTTGGGCGATGATATCTTAGATGGTGGTGCAGGTATTGATACAGCTGATTATACATTAGCGACAAGTGGTATTGATGTTGATTTGGCACTAAACACAGTCTTTGCTGATGGAGATGGTGGTAATGATACAATTATTTCGATCGAAAACATTCGTGGTTCTTCTTTTGATGATGTGATTTTAGGAAGTGGTAGCGCAGAAACATTAAGTGGTTTTGCGGGTAATGACCGTATTGCTGGCCGTGGTGGTAATGATATCATTGATGGTGGTTTAGGGAATGATACAGTTGATTACGCAACACAGGCAAATGCTGTTATTGTTGATTTAATTGCTGGTACAGGACTGGATACGGTTGATTCTTCTGTAGATACATTGATTAGTATTGAAAATGTGATTGGTTCTGCGTTTGATGACCAAATTGTTACGGATGTTAACTTTAACGATATTAGAGCAGGCACTGGTGATGATATCATGATCGGTTCTGATGGTAGTGACACTTATGATGGTGGCGCTGGTGATGACTTTATTGATTATCTATTCTCAGGAGCAACGTCTTTAAGCGTAACATTGGATAGCAGTAATAATGCAAGTGTAACTCTTGCCGGCCTAGGAACAGTTGATACAATCCGTAATGTTGAAGGTATTGGCGGTACTTTCGGCAATGATACGATGATTGGTGATGCATTGGCTAACACGTTCTCTGGAGATGATGGTGACGATTTCTTCCAAGGTGGTTTGGGTGCAGATTTAATCTTGGGTGGAACAGGAAATGATACCTTTAGTTTAGATGATTTAAGTGGCACAGGTTTTGGTGTGAACATGAACCTTGTTCTTGGAACAGCGGAAGATACATTCTCAGGATCTATTGATAATTTTGTTGGGATTGAAACATATATTTTAACAGATGCGGCAGATACAGTTATTTCGTCAGCATTTGCTGAAACAGTGCAAGCTGGGGCAGGTGATGATGTTATTAATGCAAGCGCTGGTACGGATACATTTGATGGTGGCACAGGCGTTGATACATTAAGTTATACAAACTTTGCAGCAGGTAATGCGATTACAGTTGATCTTGATGCTGGTAACGCGGTTAGTGTTACAGTAAGTGGCGGTAGCGTTGACACAATCAGTAACATTGAAAATGTGACAGGATCACAAGGTGATGATGTTATTTCAGGGGATGGTTTGATTAACCATCTTATTGGTGGTCAAGGGAATGACATTCTTGATGGTGAAGCCAATGATGACATCTTAGAAGGTGGATTTGGTAATGACACCCTAATTGGTGGTCTTGGTGATGATACCCTTATTGGTGGTACGGGATCGGATACTGCTGATTACTCTGGTGCAGCTGGAAATATCATTGTTGATATGACTGGTAATATTGCCTCAGCTGATGGTGATGGCGGCGTTGATATCTTTGATAGTATTGAAAATGTGATTGGTACAGACTTTAATGATACAATCGCTGGTAATGCGTTTGCTAACACATTAACCGGGGGCGCTGGTGACGATACGATTTCTGGTGGTTCTGGCTCGGATACATTAGATGGTGGCGCTGGCACAGGCGACAGACTGCGTTTTGATGAACTTGTTGATGGCTTTATTAACATTAATATTGGCACGGGTTCTGCGACTTATAGTGCGGATAGTAGTGTTGACAGTTTCATGAATTTTGAATTTTATGAATTAACAGCACAAAATGATATCGTAACTGGTTCAACGGGTATTGATGATGTTCAGACTTTAGCGGGTGATGATACAATCAACGCAAGTGCTGGTGATGATATTTATGATGGTGGTGATGGATCAGATACAATTGATTATTCTGCATCTGGTGCGACATCAATCAGTGTAGCTTTAGCAGGTACAAGCACGACAACAGTGACTGTGAGTGGTTTGGCTGGTGATGATACAATTAGAAATATTGAAAACGTAACAGGTTCAACTGGTAATGATACAATTACTGGGGATTCAAATGTGAATAGAATTTTAGGTCAAGCGGGTGATGATATCATTATCGGTGGTGCGGGCTCAGATATTCTTGATGGTGGTGCTGGTACAGATACGCTTCGTTTCGATGATCTTGTTGGTGCGGGTATCCAAATTGACTTTGATGTTAATCGTGCGACCTTCTTTGGGGATAGTTCTCAAGACGTATTCTCTAATTTTGAAATTTTTTACATGTCTAACCAAGATGATATTATCAATAGTTTCACAGGCGCTGAAACTGTCTTTGGCTTGGGTGGTGATGATACCTTTAATGCAGATTCAGGTGCGGATACCTTTGATGGTGGCACAGGTACAGATACCGTTGATTATTCTGGTATGGCGACAGCCAACTTTATTACGGTTACTTTAAACGGGAATGCAGATGCGACTGTTACAATTAATGGTGATGCGTCTGTCGATACAATTCGTGATATTGAAAATGTGATTGGGACAGCCGGTGCTGATACGATCACAGGGGACGCCGAAGGAAATGATCTTTCAGGTCTAAGCGGTGCCGACATTCTTGATGGTGGTGATGGCGATGACTATTTACGTGGTGGAAATGATAATGATACTTTAATTGGTGGCGCGGGTTCTGATACGCTTGATGGTGGATTAGGAACAGATACGGCTGATTATTCTGGTGCGGCTGCTGGTATTAACGCAAACCTTGGTGCGAATTCAGTATCAAATGATGGTGATGGCGGTGGAGATAACCTCATTAGCATTGAAAATATCCGTGGATCAAACTTTGCCGATAACGTATTCGGTAATGCTTTTGTGAACTCTATCTTTGGTTTAGACGGAAATGACATTTTGCGTGGTGGTGAAGGTTCTGACTTCCTTGATGGTGGTGATGGAACAGATACGCTTCGTTTCGATGACCTATTGAACAGCGGTATTACATTAGATTTACAAGCAGGCACAGCGAATTATAGTTTTGATAACAGTACTGATACATTCACAAACTTTGAAAACTATGTAACAACAGCTCTTGATGATGTGATTTCAGGGTCAGCAGGTGTTGACATTGTTAATGCCGTTAGTGGACAAGATTTATTTAATGCAAGTGCTGGTAATGACCAATTAGATGGTGGTTTAGGTACGGATGAGGTTGATTATTCTGGTCTATCTGGCGTATCTATTACATTAACGCTTGATACATCAAATTACGCAACAGTGACAGTTACTGGCGGTGATGATGACCAAATCAGAAATATTGAAAACGTAACTGGGTCAACAGGAGCTGATGACATCACAGGCGATAGTTTTGTGAATGTGATCGATGGTGATGCTGGTGATGATACACTGCGTGGTCGCGGTGGTAATGACGTTTTAGATGGTGGCGCTGGCACAGATACGGCCGATTACTCATTGGCTGCTGGTGCTGTAAATGTTGATTTATCAATTAACCGTGCTATTAGTGATGGTGATGGATCAACCGATACGCTGAACAATATTGAAAACGTGTCTGGATCTGTTGTTGATGATACATTAGCTGGGGATGCTGGAAATAACGTTCTATTTGGTAATACAGGGAATGATACACTGCGTGGCCGTGGTGGTGATGATACACTTGATGGTGGCGTGGGTACAGATGAAGCTGATTATTCATTAGCTGCAGCAGGTGTTACAATTGATCTCTTAAATGGGCAAACAACCGATGATGGTGATGGTGGCGTTGATACGCTTGTGAATATTGAAGATCTGATCGGGTCTGGCTTTGATGATGATATTACTGGTGATGATGGCGCGAACACAATTACTGGTGGTGCTGGTAATGATATTCTTCGCGGTGAAGGTGGAGATGACTTCCTTGCTGGTGGTAGTGGTACAGATACAATTGATTACCGTGTTGCATCAGGGTCTGTGAGTGTTGATTTAACAAGCTCACAAACAAGTAATGATGGTGATGGTGGCGTTGATACATTAAGTAGTATCGAGAACGTGATTGGTTCTGCTGGGAATGACTTGATAATTGGTAACGCATTAGGAAACGTTTTAAACGGCGATGCGGGCAATGATGATCTTCGTGGCCGTGGTGGTGATGATACACTTGATGGTGACGGTGGTATCGATACAGCAAACTACGTTCTTGCAACAAATGCAGTCACAGTCGACTTATCGGTTGGTCAAGCAACCGATGATGGTGATGGTGGCGTTGATACATTAATTGAAATTGAAAACGTAACAGGCTCTATCAATAATGATACTCTTACAGGGGATTCAGGCATTAACACGTTAAATGGTGGCGACGGTGATGATCTGCTCGAAGGTCTTGGCGGCGATGACACAATTATTGGTGGTATTGGTACAGATACAGTAACATATGCGAATTCTACAGCAGGTGTGACTGTTGACCTCTTTAACTCAACAACAACAAATGATGGTTTTGGCGGCGTTGATACACTTGTCACAATTGAAAATATTACAGGTTCTGGTAACGCGGATAGTTTGACAGGGGATAATTCAGCGAACTTAATTTCTGGTGGTGCTGGTAATGATACAATCCGTGGTCGTGGTGGTAATGATGATCTTCGCGGTGGCGCTGGTACAGATACAGTTGATTATTCACTCGCATCTTCTGGTGTTGTTGTCGATTTAGCGATTAATAACACATCAAATGATGGTGATGGCGGTATTGATACATTATCTGGTTTTGAAAATATCCAAGGATCGAACTTTGCCGATGTGTTAAATGGTGATGCTGCTAATAATACGATTAATGGTGGTGTTGATAATGATACTTTATACGGTGCTGGTGGTAATGATACGATTATTGGTGGCGACGGTGATGATACAGTTAGTTATGATCGGGCAGCCGCAGCGGTAACGGTTGACTTAGCTCTTGGTTTAGCAGTCAATGATGGTGATGGTGGTATTGATACATTGACAACCATCGAAAATGTGCTTGGTTCTGACTTCGATGATACCTTAACAGGGGATAACTTAGCGAACACATTATCTGGTGGCGCGGGCGTTGATACCCTTGATGGTGGCGACGGTGATGACTTGCTTCAAGGTGATGCTGGGAATGATAATTTCATTGCGAGTGCTGGTGCGGATACGTTTGATGGTGGTACAGGCTCTGATACATTAGATTATCAAAACTTAGCAGGAGCAAACTTTATTACAGTTTCTTTACTTGGGTCTTCTGATGCAACAGTCACAGTTGATGGAGGCTCAGCAGACACAGTTCGTAATGTTGAAAATATTACAGCCACAGCTGGTGCAGATACATTAATTGGTGATGGGAATGCTAATACATTCTTTGGCTTAGGCGGTGCGGACCGTTTAATTGGTGGTGGCGGTACAGATACGCTTGATGGTGGCGCTGGTACGGATGTTGTTGATTATTCAACCTCTATCGCAGGTGTTAATGTAGATTTAAGCACAAATCAGGCTACAGATGATGGTCTTGGCGCAACAGATAATATCTTTAATGTTGAAAATATTAGAGGTTCTATCTATGGCGATACATTAAAAGGTGACGGCGCAACAAATACAGTTGATGGTGACCAAGGGAATGACACATTCTTATATTCTGGTGGGAATGATATCTTAGATGGTGGCGCAGATATTGATACTGTTGACTATTCTCAAGATGGTTCTGTGACATCTATCTCTGTTACTTTAACAAATTCAACACTTGCAACAGTTACAGTTAATGGTGGCGACAATGACCAAGTTCGCAATATTGAAAACATCACAGCAACAAGCGGTAGTGATAGTATCTTTGGGGATACAGCTGATAACACAATTACTTTATTGGGCGGAAATGACTTTGCTCGTGGTGGTCTAGGTTCAGATACCTTTGATGGTGGTGCTGGTTACGATATTTTATACTTTGATGATATAGCGGGTGGTGGAATTACACTTGATCTAGGTGCTGCGACAGCAACCTTTGATGGGGATGCATCAACAGATACATTTACTGGTTTTGAAGAATATTGGGGAAGTAACCAAGGTGACCTCTTAACAGGATCTGCGAATGCTGACCTTATCTATGGTAATGGCGGCGATGATATTTTCTATGGTACAGCTGGTACAGATACGTTAGATGGTAACGGTGGTTCGGATACAATTAACTTTGCCTCTTATGCGGCAGCGAATTTCATTACTGTGACATTAAATGGTGGAACAGCGGCAAATGTTGTTGTTAATGGCAGTGATACAGACAGTATCGTTAATATTGAAAACGTGACAGGGTCACAAGGTGATGACGTTATCACTGGGGACTCAGGTATTAACACGCTAAGCGGTGGCTTAGGAGATGATACGCTTGATGGCGGTTTAGGAAATGACTTCATCAATGGTGATGCTGGCGCGGATATGATTTTAGGAAATGATGGCGCGGATAACATTGATGGTGGTGCGGGTGTCGATACACTTGACTATTCTGTGCACGGAAATGCAAATGCGATTACAGTAACGTTAAATGACTCTGGTAATGCAGGTGTTCAAATTGATGGCGCAGAAGATGATATTATTCGTAACATTGAAAATATTATTGGTACAGCTGGCGCGGACGTTATTATTGGTGATACACAGCAAAACTTACTTGAAGGTCGTGATGGCAATGACTTTTTAACAGGGGGAACTGGTGCGGATACCCTTGATGGTGGTGATGGTATTGATACAGCTGATTATTCTGTATTTGGCTCTACAGGTGCTATTTCTGTGACATTGAATGGATCAAATGATGTTACAGTGAATGTCACTGGGGATGATAATGATACGATCAGAAATATCGAAAATGTGATCGGTACTTTGAATAATGATACAATCATTGGTGATAGCCTTGATAACGAGTTAACAGGTAATGACGGCGATGATACATTAATTGGTAATGGTGGTATGGATACACTCGATGGTGGTGATGGTAGTGATACGGTCGATTACTCATTAGATGTAACAGCAACGGCAATTTCTGTAATCTTAAATGCGGATGCGACAGCAACAGTGACTGTTACAGGCTCACCAGATGTGGACCTTATTCGTAATATTGAAAATATTATAGCGACAGCTGGAAATGATACAATAGAAGGTGACTTCTTAGCTAATAACCTACGCGGTTTAGCTGGAGATGATACATTTAATAATATTGGTGATGGTGATGTTATCGATGGTGGTGCGGATACAGATACTATTTACAATGGCCTTTTAGGGAATGTAACCATTGATATGAGTACTATTTCAATGGGTTACGCCACAGCAACAAATGGTACAGAGAGCTATCAATTCATTAATGTTGAAAACTTCCGCTCATTTGAGAACCTAAATGCGACCTATGATATTACTGGGGATGCAAATGATAATATTATTACGACCTCAAATGATAGAAATAATAACGATACTGTCCGTGGTGGTGGCGGTAATGATACGATTTCTACCTATGAAGGTAATGATACGGTTTATGGGGATGCCGGGGATGATATTATCAACACAGGCAATGGAAATGATACTGTATATGGTGGTGATGGTAATGACACAATTACCGGGAATGGTACAATGTACGGTGACGCTGGTGATGATGTCATTAATTTTTCTGGAACGGCGTATGGTGGTGATGGCGATGACACGATTACTGGTACAAATAGTACAAGTAACGATACGATCTACGGTGGGGCAGGAAATGATACATTAAGCGGTGGTAATTATAGCGATACCATTTATGGTGGGGATGATAATGATACTATTTATGGTGGTAATCATACAGATACTCTTTATGGGGATGCTGGCGATGATATTATCTATGGTGGTAATGAGCGAGATAGATTATATGGTGGTGATGGTGATGACCAACTGTTTGGACAAAATAATAACGACCGTTTCTATTTAAGTAATGGAACAGACCATATTGATGGTGGTAGTCAAGGTGGTAATAATATTGGTGATGCGAACATTTTAAGTAATGGTAGCTATGGTGACTATATTATGGGTAGTGACTTGTCTGATGTGACAGGTGCGACCCGTATTACAGTTGATTTACAAGCTGGTACATTCTCTACAGATGCAGGAACATCAGGGACATTAACAAATATCGAAAGTGTGATCGGTAATACTGGAAATGATGTTGTTACAGATAATGGTTCAAATAATGATATTGAACTGGGTGCTGGCGACGATATTATTTATGCTGACGGCGGTGGAAACGATTATTTCCGCGGTGATGCTGGGAGTGATACCCTTGATTATACAGGTGAAGCCGGCAATATCAGTGTGAATTTAAACACTGTTGCGGCGGGCGCGGTAACTGTAAGCGTTGATAGTGGCGCGGAAGCAGATATAATTTATGGTTTCGAGCGCTTTATCGGTGGTGAAGGGAATGATTATATTATTGCCCATGCATCGGATACGACATATTTAGCTGGTGGTGCTGGGAATGATTATCTTTTAGGGGATGACGGCGTTCTTGTTGAGGCTGGCGATGGAAATGACAGATTAGGATCTCGTGCTTCAGGTGGTGCAACATTAGATGGTGGCGCTGGGAATGACACAGTTGAATATTCTGGTACAAATGGTCAATCATCTGGTACAGCGGGTATTTCTGTTACGCTTCAAGAGACTGGAGATACAACAGTTGATTATCTAGACGGATCAGCGACAGATGAAACAATTAGAAATATTGAAAACATCACAGGGAGTGACTATGCTGACCAAATTACAGGTAACTCTGTAACAAATATCTTAATTGGTGGTGCAGGTAACGATACATTTGGTGCTTCTGATGGGAATGATACTTATAATGGTGGTTCTGGTTCAGATACATTGGATTACTCTGGTTTCTTAACAGCAACAGCGATTACAGTGGCTCTGTTAGATTCTGGAACAGCAACAATTACCGTAACAGGTGTTGGTAACCAATTCGCAGATGGCATTGAGAATGTTACATCAACTGCTGGCGCAGATGATATTACAGGAAACGCATCAGCAAATACAATTAACACTGGCGCAGGGAATGATATCGTACGTGTATCATCAGGCGCGGATGTTTTAAATGGTGGCGCGGATACAGATACATTCCGTGCAGATGCTCTTGCAACAGGAAATGGTATTTTAAACCTGACAGCTGGCACATTTACAAATGCTTCTGAGGGTGTAACAACATTCTTAAGTAATTTTGAAATCTATTATACAACGAACCAAGCAGATACAATTACACTTCATACAACAGATGAAGAAGTCTATGCTCTTAATGGTGATGATACGATTATTGCATCAACAGGCGCTGACTTGATTGATGGTGGCGCTGGTACAGATACATTGTCTTATAACTCAATATCAGGTCTAACAGGTATTACAGTAACACTGGATGGCTCGAATGATGCAACAGTGACAGTGAATGGTAATAGTGATCAAACAATCCGTAATATTGAGCATTTAACAGGATCTCAAGGGAATGATAATATTACAGGTGATGCCGGTAACAACATTTTAATTGGTGATATTGGTAATGATACAATTAATGGTGGTGACGGTGATGACACAATCGCTGGTGGCTTTGGTAATGATACATTAAATGGTGGTATCGGTACGGATTTACTTGACTATTCTGCAACATCTGGAGGTCTTGATGTCAATCTTCAATCTGGTGTGGTTGCAAGTGATGGCCAAGGTGGTTCTGACACAGTTTCTAACTTTGAAGATGTTGATGGCGGTAGCGGTGATGACATTATTTCTGGTAACAACTTAGATAACGTGATTGATGGTGGTGTTGGTAATGACACAATTCAAGGTCGCGGTGGTGATGATACCCTTATTGGTGGTGGCGGTAGTGATACATTATCATACGCGAATGCAGCCTCTGGTGTCACAGTTGATTTAACATCGGGCAATGTCGCAGATGATGGTGATGGTGGATCTGATACATTCTCTGGCTTTGAAAACTTAACAGGGTCAGCAAATGCTGATAACTTAACAGGTACAGGCTCAGCAAACATTATTACGGCAGGTGCTGGGAATGATACTATTGTTGCAACAGCTGGAGATGATACGCTTGATGGCGAAGGCGGAACTGATATCGTTGACTATTCAAATGCTGGTGGCGCAGTCACAGTGAACTTAGATGCTGGTACAGCTTCTGGATTTGGGAATGACACACTTGCAAATATTGAAAATGTAATTGCAACTGCGAATAACGATACTATTACACTGAATGCCCTTAATAATGACATTGATGCAGGTGCAGGCAATGACACGATTTTTGCTGGTTACGGCGGAACAAACGATATCGATGGCCAAGGCGGCGGTTTAGATATTGTTGATTATAGTAACTCTGCAAATGCTGTCACAGTTGACCTAGATGCAGGGACTGCAACAGGTACTGGTATTAGTGATACATTATCAAATATTGAAGGCGCTGTTGGTACAAATGCAAATGATGTCTTTGATGGTGATGGAAATAACAACACATTCACAGGTGGTCTAGGTATTGATACAATTACGTATGCTGATGATATCGCGCCAGTCTTAGTGGATCTCACAAATAACTTTGCGATTGATGGTAGTGCTTCTACAGACACGTTGGTTGGTATTGAGAATGTGATTGGTACCGTTGGTGATGATACGATCTTTGGTGATGGTCAGGCCAATGTAATTACAGGCAACGGGGGTACAGATTTTATTGCAACAGCCGCTGGGAATGATACGATCATTATGTCTAACATCTTAAATAGCACACTTGATGGTGGTGCTGGTTTTGATTTGATTGATTTCTCTGGTTTTGGTTCAGCGTTAACAATTGATTTACTAGCAGGTGGTCAAACAGCCACAGACGGCGTTAATACAGATACATTGGTAAGTATTGAAAATATTATCGCGACTGACTTTAATGACATTATTATTGGAAGTTCGGTCAATAATGATATTGATGGTGGTGCTGGTACAGATACGATCGCATTCTTGAATGCGACAGGTGGCGTTGTGGTCAGTCTATTAGCGGGCACAGCAACAGGTGATGGTAGCGATACATTCTCTAACATTGAAAATGTCGTTGGATCGACTAATAATGATACGATTGCTGGTGACGCTGGAGATAACGATTTAGATGGTGATACTGGTACGGATACACTTACATACGCAGCAGCAGCTGGCGGTGTAACAATTGATCTAGATGCGGGCACAGTAACTGGTGATGGTAATGACACAATTTCTAACTTTGAAAATGTCATTGGTAGTGCGAATGCAGATACAATCGGTGGTGACTCTGGTAATAACGACCTAAATGGTGGTGCTGGTACAGATACATTAACATATGCATCTGCTGCGGGGAGTGTTAATATTGATTTAACAGCTGGCACAGTAACTGGTGATGGTAATGATACAGTATCGAACTTTGAAAATGTTATCGGTTCATCAAATGACGATACAATTAAAGGAGATACTGGCAATAACAACTTAAATGGTGGCGCTGGTACTGATACGGTTTCTTATGCAGGTGTCGGTTCTTCAGTTTCTGTTGATTTACAAGCAGGAACAGCTACTGGCCATGGTAATGATACACTTTCTAACTTTGAAAATATTATTGGTGGTAACAATGCGGACATTCTTGTTGGTGATACAGGCGTTAACTCTATCCAAGGTGGCGCGGGCGATGATATCTTAGAGGGTGGCGCTGGTAACGATACACTAGACGGTGGTGCTGGTGGTACTGATACAGCAAGTTATACAAATGGTACAGAAGGCGCTAATATTAACATGGGTACAGGTGTTGTTAGTAATGATGGTTACGGTAACTCTGATACATTAATTGATATTGAGCGTGTTGAAGGTACAAATTTCGCAGATACAATCGTTGGTAGCGCGAATAATGATACAATTATTTCAAACTCAGGTAATGATACAATTACAGCGGGCGATGGCAACGATACGATTAATGCGGGCCTCGGGAATGATACAATTTTTGCTGGCGCTGGTAATGACAACATTAATGGTGGTGGTGGTGTAGATACCATTAATTATAGTGCAGCAACAGGTGCTGTAACGGTTAATCTTCAAAATAGTACAGCGAGTAATGATGGTTTTGGTGATGCTGATACGATTAATGGTGTTGAGAACGTAGTTGGTTCTGCTCAAAATGATACAATCGGTGGTGATACAGGCGATAATAACCTTGATGGTGGCGCTGGTACAGATACATTATCATATGCATCAACAGGATCAGCAGTTACAGTTGATTTAGACGCAGGCACAGCAACAGGTCATGGTACCGATACGATTTCTAACTTCGAAAACGTCACAGGTGGTACAGGTAATGATACAATAGGTGGTGATAGTGGAAATAATGTCATCAATGGTGGTAGTGGTAATGATACAGTGACTTATGCATCTGCTGCGGGTGGTGTTACAATTAACTTTAACACAAACCAAGTGACAGGCGATGGTACAGATACATTGATCAGTATTGAAGATGCGATTGGTAGTGATAACGCAGATACTTTCATCGCAGGATCATCTAGTAATGATATGGATGGTGGCGCTGGTGTTGATACTGTTGATTATTCTAATGCTGGTGGCAATGTTACGATTAACCTTGCAACGGGTTCTGTGACTGGTTTTGGTACAGATACTGTTACAAATATTGAAAATGTGATTGGTTCGGATAACAATGATACGATTGTAAGTGGCTCTGGTAATAATGATCTAGATGGTGGCGCTGGTACAGATACACTTTCATTTGCGAATGCTGGATCAGGTGTCACAGTTGATATGGGTGCAGGCACAGCAACAGGTGATGGTAGTGATACATTCTCTAACTTTGAAAACTTAACAGGTTCAAGTAATGCTGACAGCTTAACAGGTGATGCTAACGTTAATACAATCAATGGTGGCGGCGGTACCGATACAATTGATGGTGCTGGTGGTGCAGATGTGATTAATGCTGGTGGCGGTAATGATACAATCATCTTTGATGCAAGCGATACATCTGTTGATGGTGGCGCTGGTACTGATACCTTAGTTGCAAGCAACTCTGGTGATACAATTGATCTAAGTGTTGGTTCAATCACAAATGTTGAAAATATTACAGGTGGTACAGGTGCTGACACCTTAACAGGTGATGCTGCTGTAAACACAATTAATGCAGGTGCTGGTGCGGATATCATCGATGGTGGCGCTGGGGCAGATATCATTAATGCTGGATCAGGGAATGATACAATCATCTTTGACGCAAGCGATACATCGGTTGATGGTGGTGCAGATACTGACACAATTCAATTAAGCAACTCAGGCGATACGATTGATTTAAGTGTTGGTTCAATCACAAATGTTGAAAATATTACAGGTGGTACAGGCGCTGATAACATTACTGGTGATAATGCAGCAAACGTTATTAATGCAGGTGCTGGTGCGGATATCATTGATGGTGGCGCTGGGGCGGATACAATTGATGCAGGGGCTGGGAATGATACCGTTTCTTATGATGCATCAGATGTTTCAATTGACGGTGGCGCGGACACAGATACGCTTCAATTAGGTAACGGTGGTGTGACTTATACGCTTAACACAGGAAACACGAGCAATTTTGAAAACATTACAGGTGGTACAGGTAACGATACATTAACTGGTGATGGTTCTGCAAACGTGATTAACGGTGGATCAGGGAATGATACGCTTGATGGTGCTGGCGGTGCGGATACGCTTAACGGCGGTGCTGGTAATGATACAATTATCTATGACGCAGCGGATACATCAATTGATGGTGGCGCGGATACTGATACGCTTCAATTAAGTAATGCTGGTGATACAGTTGATTTAAGTTCTGGATCAATTAGCAATATTGAAATTGTTCAAGGTGGTACAGGCGCTGATAATATTACTGGTGATGGTAATGCAAATACAATCAATGGCGGTAATGGTAATGATACAATTAATGCTGGTGGCGGTGCCGATATCATTGATGGTGAAGGCGGATCAGATACAATTGATGCTGGCGCTGGTAATGATACAATCATCTTTGACGCGGCTGATACATCGGTTAATGGTGGCAGTGGGACAGATACCTTAGTTGCAAGCAACTCAGGTGATACAATTGACCTAAGTGTTGGTTCGATCACAAATGTTGAAAATATTACAGGTGGCACAGGTGCTGATACCTTAACAGGTGATGCGACTGTGAACACAATTAATGCAGGTGCTGGTGCGGATATCATTGATGGTGGCGCTGGGGCAGATATCATTAATGCTGGATCTGGTGATGATACAATTATCTTTGATGCAAGTGATACATCAATTAATGGTGGTGCGGACACAGATACAATTCAATTAAGCAATGCTGGTGATACAATTGACCTAAGTGTTGGTTCGATCACAAATGTTGAAAATATCACAGGTGGTACAGGTGCGGATAACATTACTGGTGATGGCAGTGCAAATGTGATTAATGCAGGTGCTGGTGCGGATACTATTGACGGTGGTGCGGGCGCAGACACAATTGATGCTGGTGCTGGGAATGATACAGTTGCTTATGATGCACTTGATGTGTCAATTGATGGTGGCGCGGATACAGATACACTTGTTACAGATAATAGCGGTGTCACAGTAACATTGAATTCAGGTAACATTAGTAACTTTGAAAACTTAACTGGTGGTACAGGTAACGATACTTTAACGGGTGATGCTTTTGATAATACCATTAATGGTGGTGACGGTAATGATACGTTAGATGGCGCTGCGGGTACAGATATTTTAAATGGTGGTGCTGGTAATGATATCTTAGATGGTGGTGTTGGTGCAGATACGTTAAACGGTGGCTCAGGTAATGATACATTAGATGGTGGTGCTGGTTCGGATATTTTAAATGGTGGTGATGATATTGATACAGCTGATTATTCTTCATCTGCGGCCGTTTCTGGTGGTGAGATCAGAGGCGCGACATCAACATTCTTAAATGTTGGTCCTGCAACAGATACATTAAATGACATTGAAATCATCGATTTATCAGGTAATGATGATACCATCAACATTGACGCCGATGGTTTAGCAGATCTAACAACACTTGATGGTCAAGGTGGTACAGATACCTTTATCTGGTTAGATACTTCTGGTGGTGCTGATCTGACAGACTCTGGTATTGATGGTGTTGATATGGCTTCTGTCTTTAGAAATGTTGAGACAATCGACTTTAGAAATACAGATATCACAGGTATAGATACATTTGATATTGGTGATGATGAGATCCGTGCAATGACAGATGGTGGCGATAGCTTGACAATCTTAATTGATGGTACAAATATCACATTGAATGACTTCTCATTCTTGGATCAAACATCAAGCGTTGATACAAATAATACAGATAACACAACATTCCGTACTGTTACTTGGGCAGATGGAACACAAGTTGATATTCAAGTTAGCTAAGATCTTGAAATAAAGTTTGTATTACGACAAGTCTATAGAGGTTTTTTTAAGACTCTTGTTTCAAAATAGAGTAGGATAACAAAAGTTGTCTCCTTCATCTCTTGAAGGTGTGTCTGAGTATCATTAAGAAAATCTACGGGTCATGGAACACGGAAATATATTAAAATGCGCGCATTATATCCTCACTTTTTATGGAGTTGAGGTGGATTTTGATGGTGTTCTTTCTCAATTAGATATTGATAGAGAAAATTTAACGGGCAAAGATCTCGAAAAAATCGCAACTAAGACACATATGAGCTTTAAAAAAGAAGAGCTATCGATCAAACGTATCGTTCAAATGAATGTGCCTCTCATTCTTAAGGTTTCAAAAGATTTATATGCTGTTTTCCGCCCAGGTATGGGAGGGCAGAATGAATTCTTAGTCCCTGGTGGGCAACCAGAAGATCAAGAACGTCTTCATGCAGAAATTCAAAATTATGAAGGCGAAGTATATTTTTTATATCCAGAAAGTGCTGAAAATGATCTTGATATAGAGCATATGATTAAAGGTAATAAGTTAGATTGGTTTTGGAAACCGATTATTGACTATTGGGGACATTATTCCGAAATTCTTATTTGCTCGCTTTTCATCAATTTATTTGGGCTTATCATGCCTGTTTATACATTGAATGTGTATGACCGTGTAATTGTAAATTTTGCTGAATCCACCTTAATTGTTTTGTTGGTGGGGGTTTTAATTGCTCTGACATTTGATTTCTTATTCAAAAATGTGCGGGCCTATATTTTAGAAAAAGTAGCCTCATCCATTGGGACAAAGCATGATCGAGAATTGATGGAGAAATTTATGTTATTGCGTGCCCCTGGCTTGCAATTAACGGTTGGTGAGAAAGCGTATTTATTTAAAGAATTACAAGGTATTAGAGATTTTTATTCAACAAAGCTTGTGCCAGCATGCGTGGATTTCCCATTCTTTTTATTATTCTTATGGGTGATTTATTTCTTGGCACCAACATTGGTTTGGGTTCCGATCACGATTGCTGTTGTTATCTTCTGTGTTGATATTTTTATTCAAATTCCTTTAAATCATGCAATTAAAAGTTATTTCTCGGCTATGAAAGATAAGTCAACGATGATGTATGAAACATTATCAGGACTTCGCACAATGCAATTATTTAATGGTGTTGGTCAGCGTTTATTTAAATGGAATCTTGTAACATCGAAATCTTTTGAAGCGCGTCGCTATAATCAGGTCATTATGACGGTGGTTGCGAATTTCTCAGGTTATATGATCCAGCTATCAAATGTGTTGGTTGTCTTTTTTGGTGCTTATGAGATCAGTGAAGGGAATTTGACAATTGGGGGCTTGATCGCGTGTTCTATTTTATCAGGAAGAGCTTTAGCGCCTGTTATGAATTTGTCTTCGATTATTTCAAACTATAAACTAACAAAAGATGTATTAGACACAGTAGATCAGATCTTTAAATTGCCTGATGATAATATTTATAACCGTGGTTTAGGTATTAAGAAGGATAAATTTAATGGTGATATAGAGGCGCGCAATTTATTTTTCCAATATACAGGACAAGAACGTATGGCCTTAGAAGATATTTCCTTCAAAATTACAGCAGGTGAGAAAGTCGGTTTGATTGGTCGTTCTGGTGCGGGTAAGTCAACGCTTACAAATGTTATTCTTGGTATATATCCTCCAACAAAAGGAATGGTTTACTTTGATAATTATATGAGCCAAGCAATTGCTTCGACAGAATTGCGTCGAAATATGGGCTATGTGCCACAACATTCTTTCTTTTTTAAAGGAACGATCAAAGAAAATATCATGATGGGTCGTGATATTGCTTATGAAGAGAATTTAGAAGAAATCATTCATATTTCTGGTGTTGATCTGATCTTGCAACAAAGCGGTGAAGGTCTTGATATGGCGATTGAAGAAAATGGTGAAAATTTATCAGGAGGGCAACGTCAATCAATAGCAATCGCACGTGCTCTTATTACAAAACCAAATATTTTACTGTTTGATGAGCCTACAACAGGTATGGATATGATGTTGGAACAACATATTAAAAAGACATTATCAGCCTACTTAAAGAATAGAACATTGATTATGATTACACACCGCACAAGCTTGATGCCCCTTATTGATCGCATTATATTGCTGGATAATGGTCGTAGAGTTGCTGATGGACCGCGTGATGATGTTTTGGCAAAATTAGCAGGAAAAGGAAAGAAAGGAGAGTAAGTCACTATGTTTGAAACCATAGATAAAATGTGGTCGTACAGGCCTGTATTATTACTTGTGATTTGTTTGTTTTTTTCTTTCATTTCATGGGCATCATTAACAGAAATTGATCAACAAGTGCGTGGGACTGGGCGTGTTATCCCCTCTGGTAAAGCGCGTATGATTCAACATCTTGAGGGTGGTATTATTGATAAAATTCTCATCAAAGAAGGTCAAAAAATAGAAGCTGATCAGCCTATGTTTATTATTAGTAATGAACGTGCAGAAAATGATTTGGACGAACTGGATATTACGCTTGCCTCATATACGATCAAGCAAACACGCTTGAAAGCGGAATTAAATAAACAAAATACGATTGATTTCGACCCTGAATCGATTGAAAAATATCCATCAATTGTTGTTTCAGAAAAACAATTATTCGAGGCGCGTCGTTCAAGCTTCAAAGAAAAAATCAAAAGTATGGAAGAAAAATTCCGTCAAAAATCCTTAAAGCTTGTTGATTTAAATACACGCGTGAAAAACTTAAAAGAAGAATTGGAAATTGCAAAAGAGCAATTAGAGATTAAGCGGCGTTTATTTGAGGCAGGTGCTATGTCGCGTAGCCGTTTTCTTGATGCACAAAGTGAGGTCAAAGATTTCAATACGCGTATTTCTAGAGTTGACAAAGAAATACCTGTAGTCATTGCTGAGCGTGCTGAGGCGGATAATTTATTGGAAGAATATCGCCAAGCTTATTATTCAGAAGTCTTAGATCAACTTCAAGAAGTGCAGTTTGATATTAAAAAGGTGAGCGAACGTATAGCCTCTCTCCAAGACCAGGTGACAAGAACATCTGTTAAATCTCCTATTAAAGGAATTGTGAATAAACTTCATATTAATACAATTGGCGGAGTTGTTCAGCCAGGAGCTGTGATGGCTGAGGTTATTCCAGTTGATGAAACACTTATTGTTGAAGGACAAATTTCAACGGAAGATCGTGGTAAGGTATGGCCATCACTTCCTGTAACGGTTAAGATTACGGCTTATGATTACACAATTTATGGTGGGCTAGACGGGACATTGACGAATGTGAGTGCTGATAGTTTTCTTGATAAGCAGAATAATGAATATTACCAAGTGTTTGTCACATTAGAAGGACAAAGCCTTGGCCCTGATAAACCCGTCTACCCAGGGATGATCGCAGAGATTAATATTAAAACAGGTAAAATCTCTGTCTTAAGCTCAATCCTAAGACCTTTTTGGGAAATTAAAGATAACGCTTTAAGAGAAAAATAAAATATCCACTTATTATGATGCTTTTGGAGAACGATTTTTAGGCGTTTTCTGTTGCGTTGGAACGGAGGTTTTGCTTTGCTCTAATGCATTATCAATCCATTCTTGTGCGATCTCAGAACTGGTGCACACTTTATGGGCGATATAACGCTTAAGTAGACCGTCAATACCATTGGGTAACTGTTGATAAAAGCTATCTGGGATAAAGAGTGAGGCAACTTTATAGCGCCTATAATCTGTTCCTTGATAAAAATCTAATACATGAAAGAAAGCATCTTCATCTTCTGGTGTGGCGTCTGAAAAAATAACAGGAATATCAAAAGAGGTATTTTGGGCAGCGTCATACATATCTACTTTTGAATGGTTAAAAGCACTGTTTAAGTCATGTAGTGTCAAGCTTGTTGCCTCTAAACGTTTCTCCATAATGGTATCAGGTGTATTTAAAATAGCGCAAATATCACGAATAAAATTAAGGCCAGCTCTTTTGTGAGCAGCTTGTTTCCAATGTTGGAGGTTTGTATTGATAAAAATAACAGGAAGAGCAAAGCCATTATCTTGAACTTCACAAATTTCCAAATCATTCTTGTTTTTTAAGATGGCAACATAGTTTTTGTGTTTATTCGCTGTGCTCATAATCATCAATCTCCCTTTAATTGTATGTGATTGATAAGAGCATATCGCTATATAAATTTCATGTCAATTAATTATTAACATAATTTTGAGATAATTGCTTTTTATACGAATGTAGGGGGAAGTATGAATTATCTTTTGGATCCAAAAATTGTTGAGTCTTTATTAGAAAAGCCAATTGAACTTAATGGTAAAAGTTTCCATTATACTAACGAAGAATTAGATCATATTAAGCAAGAAGCGAACCGTCTATTCAACGAGTTTACAGCTGGGAAAACACCAAGACCAGAAAATGAGAGACGTTATTTTATTACAGCCGGAGGACCAGGATCTGGAAAAAGCACACTTGTAGAACAATTGATTGAAGTAGATCCTGTTATGAAGAATGCGGTATATGTGGATCCGGATGAAACGATTATGCGTAATATGCCAGCTTTTAAAAAGGATGTTTCTAAGAATGGTGTCGAAGATGCTTATTCAAAATGGCGTTGGGCTTCTCAATATATCTGGCATAGTATTAGAAACCGAGCCGCTCAAGAGGGATATGATATTATTAATGGAACAACGGCAACCAGTGATTTAGTGAACTTAGAATATGAAAATGTTTTAAAGGCTGGTTATAAGCCAGTAACGATTGCTGTTTGTGCTTCAGAACAAGTCAGAAGAGAAAGCGTTCAAAAACGATATGATGTAACAGGCGAACGTTATGTGCCAGAAGAAGATATAAAAAATAAAGGGGCTGCTTTTTTTGATAAGATTCCTCTGTATATACGCTATTCTAGTGCGGTACATTTTTACCATAGAGATGAAATGTCTAAAGATGCCGAACTCGCTTTAACAAGCGTTAAAGGGCGTGCGAATGAAAGAGGAAAAGCCTATGAAAAATTCATAGCGGAACTCGTTGATAATGGGGTTGAAGTGCAAGCATTGTTTGACATACCACGTAGAAAGCCACATACTAAGTTGGGATTATAACTTTAAAAAAAGGTATAAATATGATCTTTCGTATATTATTCATCTGTATATTATTTTCTTTTATAGCACCTGTGAGCGCCAATCAGGTGGATTTTCGTAATGATGAAACATTAGAAGAAAGCTTCTTGCCTCCTGGGGCTGTTTTTGACCCTAGTTGGATGATGTGTAAGCAAGCAAAAGATTGCACAGCTATTGAAGGGCCTTGTGAAACGTTTTTACCAATTAATAAAAAATATAAGCGTGAAGGCAAGAAGTTTTACGAAGCTTTATCTGAAAGAGTAAAATGTCCTGAAGGCATGAATGTGCCAATCCCTAAAAATTTAGGATGTTTGCAAGGCCAATGTGCGGTAACTGCACAGTAGTTGGAAAGATTTTATATTTTTTGAAGAGTGGTGCCGGAGAAGGGATTTGAACCCCCAACCTTTCGATTACAAATCGACTGCACTACCGTTGTGCTACTCCGGCTCAGATATCAACGTCACTAGGTGAAGTTTTATTCGAGTGGGATCTTTTTGCAATATTTTTCGTATAAGATCAAGAAAAAAATTAATAAAAAATGATATTAAGATGTTTTTTATGTTTCTGCTTCACTATAATATTGATCTAGTAGTTGTTTCTCTTTAAAAAGAGAGGAGCAAATGAGGCGTAACGAGAAAATAAAAAGGAGATCGTGTGGCTCAAGGTGATGGAGATGACACCCCTGTTGTCTTAACAATGATCATATTAATTACCTGTGGTGTGTGTTTTGCCATTTGGTGGTTTTTTAGTGCGGAGCTTATGAGCTTTGTGCGATGGATACGTTTTGGTCAAATACAGCTTGCTGCGTGGATTTTTGGAACAGATTATGTTCATTCAGATTATGTGATCTTAGGTGATTTTTCCTTAGCTCAGCTTTTAGAATTTATGAATACTGTGGATGCATATGAACTGCTCCCAGAGCATATTGGTTTATTTACAAGAGCCAGCCTTGAATTTTGGCGTCCATTATTTGCTGTTATATTGTTATCATTCTCGGTGTGGGCTTACTTAAGAGGCCCGGGAACTAAATTTCATAGAAAAATGGATCTCAATGGTGTTTTAGAAGAACATTCAAAATCTTTCCCAAGTATTCGCCCTTTTGTGAATTTTGACCCTTTAAAGCAACAGGTGCGCGCACCTGGAACACCTGTTCCTGCAAAGCTGCCTTTATTTGCGGAATCACTCTCTCCAGAAGAATGGGTGTCTTTTAATATGATTCCTATCTCAGAGAAACGAAAATTAGATGAGCAATCAACTTATGGTGCATTTGTTCAACAATTAGGACGTCGCTGGAAAGGATTGTCACATTTAAAGCCTCATGAGCGCGCTCTATTTGCTGTTTGCGCACTTAAGTCAGTAAGACGTCGTGAACAAGCAGATGGTCTTCTAGATGAAATGGCTTTGTGTTGGGACCCTAAAAAAGGTTGGAAACAAACACCAGCATTAAAAGAAAAAGTAAATCGTATTTTAAAAGATCCAAAAATTTCAAAAGAATGTTATTTGAAAGCTAATCAGCATGCCTATGTTAAGACAGCTTTGTTACGTGCTTTACAATATGCACGTCAAGAAGGCGGGGTTTTGGCTTCTGCTCAATTCGTTTGGCTTAGAGGGTTTGATAGAGGCTTGTGGTATCCTCTTAATAATTTAGGGCGCCGCTCATTCCATACAGAAGCAATGTCTGTTATGGCTCATTTTCAAGCTGAAAAATCGATGGAACGTCCAATTCCTGTCCCTCAAGTTATGACAGCAATTGAGTCTTTACAACGCTATTTTGATACGCATCCACTTATTGTTATTCCTGAAATTTCAAGACAAGGAGGTAAGAAATGATATCTTTCATGAAGCCTGTTATTGATTTTTTTAAAGAACAAGAAGAGCCGTCTTACGCCGCTCTTGTTGGTACAAATTTAGTTGTTTCTTTGACCCAGTCTGAAAAACCAATTGTCTGGCGTGTTGATTTTCAAGAGATTAAATCTGCTTTCTTTTCGATTGAAGCAAAAGGCAAGAAGCATCAACTTGTGATGCAAGATAAAGGAAATAATAAAAAAGACGTTATCGCAGAATTCCAAGAAGAAGTGCATGCTCGCCACGCATATCATTTGATTTCAAAAGCCTTACTTGGTCAACCGATGAAAGAAAGCCAAGCAAGTTTTTTTCAAACCTTCGTGATCTTTGTGGTGTCTTTTATTCTTCTCTATTGGATCATGGATAGTTTGTTTTTTAGCGCAGACACAGATCAAAATGCGACTAAAGTTGTAAAGGAAATGACGCCTATGACAATGGAGCGAAATGAAAAACAACCAACGATTCCTGAGGATACCCAAAAAGGTGTTCCTTTATCAGTTGATGATTTATTGAGTAGATAAGATTAGATTAGATAATGGCAATAGATAAGAGATATCATTATAAACATAAGAATACGTTGCGCGATCTACGTAGTCCGTATGAAAAGATACGTGATTATTTTATTAAGCCAAAAGTACAATATATGACGTTTATTGTGATGGCTGTTGCAATGTTTATCGAGCCATATGTTTATTATGCGACAGATATTATTTTTATTATTGGTGTTTTATATTTTCTAGGACTAAAAACGAGAGGGCATAAACTTCCGTCAAAATTGCCTCTTTCTGCAGCTAAAATGGGTATGAAAGATCCAAATAATGATGGACCAGGTAAGAATAAACAACCTGAAGGTATTTTGTATTTAGGAAATACCAAAGATAGCAAAGAAGAAATCTGGTTTTCGAGCAGTGATATTAAGACACATATTTTGTATTTAGGAACAACGGGTGCTGGTAAAACAGAAGGGCTAAAATCGTTGGTCAGTAATGCATTATGCTGGGGGTCTGGTTACGTATATGTTGATGGTAAGGCCGATACTGGATTATGGAGCTCTTTATCAGCCATGGCACGTCGTTTTGGTCGTGATGATGATTTGCTTGTTTTAAATTACATGACGGGAAATAAAGATGGTCATGGAGCTTCGAATACACTTAACCCATTTTCTGGTGGATCATCCTCATATTTAACGCAGTTGATGGTTTCTTTGATGCCTGATGCAGGTGGTGATAATGCCATGTGGAAAGAGCGTGCGGTTGCTTTGATTGGATCGGTCTTACCGGCTTTGACATGGCGCCGTGATGAACAAGAATTCCCTTTAAATGTAGGAACCATTCGTGAATATTTAAATCTACCTAAAATTATTGCGCTTTCTAGAAATCCAGATTTACCTGAAAAAATTAAAGCTGGGATTAGAGGATACTTAGATACACTTCCTGGCTTTGTTGATGAAGCCTTTGATGATGATGGTAATGAAAAACCAATGCCACCTGATGCACCGATGGTTGATACATCAACGATTCACCAACAACATGGTTATCTATCGATGCAGTTTACGCGCTCTTTGCAATCATTAGCAGATGATTATGGGTATGTTTTTGAAACGGAATGTGCCGATATTGATATGACAGATGTTGTCTTAAACCGTCGTATTTTGGTTGTTCTTATTCCGGCCCTTGAAAAATCAAGTGATGAGGCTGCGAATTTGGGTAAAATTGTTGCCGCAACGATTAAGGGCATGATGGGCTCTACTTTGGGTGCCGATGTTGAGGGGGCTGCTGAAAAAACAATTGATAACAAACCATCTGAATCAAAAACACCTTTTATGACTGTGTTTGATGAGGTTGGTTATTATGCTTCGCAAGGAATGGCCGTGATGGCGGCACAGGCGCGTAGCTTAGGGTTCTGCCTTGTATATGCGGCGCAGGATTTACCAGCAATGGAAAAACGTGTGAAAGAAGAAGCGCGTTCAATTACAGCGAACTGTAATGTTAAAATCTTTGGTAAGTTAGAAGATCCTACACAAACGAAAGAATTTTTTGAAAAAACAGTCGGGGATATTTTAGTCGCTGAAGTGTCTGGTTTCCAAACAAGTAGTAACTCTTTGACCGGTGGTTTTCATGGTAAAGGGGACGCATCGGTACAATCACGCTCGCGTGCATCTTATGATGGTTTGCGCGGTTTTAAGGAAGGGGACGCGGTTGTTACATTTGGAGGAATGTTAGAAGAAATTAATGTCTTTTATTCTAATCCAGGGAATGCGAAAGCAATGCGTGTTCAAAAAATGCTTGAACCGCCTAAACCAGATGAAGCAAAGCTCCGCCAAAAGCCAGCGATTATCACTTTCTTAGACAATTATCGTCGCCAAGACTGGACCGCTGCAAATGCTTTGGAAGAAGTTCAAACTGAAAAAGAGTTAACCTCTCTTTTAGAAGGGTTTAAATTAGCGAAAAAGGCAAATTACTCTCCTTTACAATGTGGAGCGATGGCGATTGCTCAGCTCGGTGAAATGTTTATGGATGATTATCCTGAAATGAAAACAGTTTCTCCTGTTGCTGCATCACCAACCGTTTCAGCCCCAGCACAGCCAACTGTTTCACAACAAGAGGCAGAGGATGTTTCTGAGAATACGAGCTGGTCTGATATGATGGGAAGTGAAGCGAGTGAACCTGATGAAACACCTTCTGATGATGGCGGTTTTTCTTGGGGAGATATTATGTCTGATGATGTGCCGTCAGTTACTCCTGAAGCACCGAATAATAATGTTGAAACAGCAGGACACGTATCTATCCAAGAAGTATCAGATGTGGGAACACAGGAGAATGATGATGATGGTTTCTCTTGGGGAGATATGATGGGCGCATCGGATGATGGTGCAGATGAGGAAAATATAATAGCGGAGCAAGAAGAAATTCCAGCGACAGAAGTAGCTGATGCTGGTGTGGATGTTACAACGCTTACACCAGAAGAAGCATTAGCACAAATTTCAAACGAATTAAAACAAGGTGCGTCTGACTCTCAAGAGATTGAAGATATGTTAGAAGAAACAAATTTCTATAAAGCGCCTGAAAAAACAGAAGCATTAGAGCAAGCTTCTTTGGATTTGGAACAACCTATGGAAGAGATCGTAGCCCCAACGCATGAGCGCCCAGAAGGTATGAGCGATGAGGTTGAGGAATTGTTAAAATCAACAGCTGAAGAGCTCTCAGAAGGATTGACAGGTAATGATAATCCTTTAGAGAAAAAAGAAAAATAAGAACATAGATCTGTTTTATCTTTCATCTAGTATTGGATTACGCCATTTATCCCAAAAATAATAACAACATACCATAAGTATGAGAGCGATAAGAATCATGATGCCTCTCATTAAATGACCCCTTTCTAAGTTATGAAAAGGTCACCAATAAGACGTATCTCTTGGTGACCGGGAGTCAAAAAACCGTAACAATCAGGAAACGGCATGACAGCTTTTAGCTGATGCCTGGACATATGCTATCATCTCCCGGTCAGAACCGAGACATGACATCTTTGACACGTTTTTGAGAAACGCATCAATATCGGTTGATGCCAACCGCTGATTGTATTAGAGGTTTTTGAAGCCCCAGCGCTTAAGCTTTTAAGCACATAAGGCAATAATATAGGTTGTGATAAATTATTCAATTAAAAACTTGGTGTAGGCTAAATAGTGAAAGAAACCAAAGAGCTTAAAGAGGTTTTAGATCTCGTGGTTTACCGTGAACCCCAGAAGGAAAATGATGAAGCCATTTTTGCAATGTATCAATGCTTGTTGGTGTTGTTGTTATACGATGCCCTCTTCTGTAAGTGTCATTTAGTGTTAGTTTTGTACCGTGCAAAGCTATGGGTAATATGGGCGCATTTCTACCAAAATACCAAAATTGTTTTCCAACAATAGAAAAAGGTGTTTTTAAATCTCGTTGTATCGCGATCTCTTTGCCGTAGTGAGCCGCATTTTTGAAAGCGATTTGTAATTGATTTTGATTTTTGCTGAAAAAATTATCCCCATTGCTGAGATATATAGGCTTCTTACATTGAAATCGAGGGTCGTTAAAGTAATCTTCGTATAAGATCTTTTCATCAACATACATGGCATATATGACTTTATGACGATCATCTCTAGCTGTTGAAAAGCCGACAATGAGATCACCTGTTCTAGCAACTCTTCGAATAACAGGTTTACAAACTGTCAGTGTGCATATTTCACCCATAATATTGGGAGCCAAGCCTGTATCGCTTGCCACGACATATGAAATAACTCTACCACTAAAATTAGAATACATCGCATCAGTATAAGGCACTTTGTTTTTATGTCAATAAATATTAGAAATCCAAATTAGATATCTTTGACATGTTTTTTGAGAAACGCATCAATATCGGTTGTGTTTTTAAAAGCAAGACTAAAACATATATGACTAGTTCATCTTTTTTTAAGATAAAAACTATAAACTTTTCTAAAAGGAAAATTATATGAAGACATTAGGAATTACTGGTGGTTTAAGCCCAGAATCAACAAGACATTACTATGAATGGATTTGTGATGATGTGCGCAAGACTCTCGGTGGTTTGAATTATCCAGAAATTGTAATGGCAACCGTTAATCAGCAATTTGTTTATGAGAATAAAAAAAGTGGGGATTGGGATGCTATTGCAGAAAAAATTATATCTAAAGCACAATTGTTAGAGCGAGCAGGTGCAGAGTATTTATTAATTGCCAGCAATACTATGCATAATGTTGCACCTCAAGTTGAAGCAGCAATTAATATTCCTTTGCTGCATGTTGCGGATGTGACAGCGAAAGCTGTTGTTGCACAGGGGTTAACACAAGTTGCAATGCTTTCAACAATAGAAAGTGCGGAATTAGATTTTTATAAAGATCGATTTATACAATATGGTGTCGAGCTTATATTTCCTAAATTGAAAGAAGAGCGGGAAGCTGTTGATCAGATTATTTGTGGGGAATTGTGCAAAGGCGAAGTTAGTCCAGATTCAAAGCTTTATTTTATTGAGCAAGCAGAACAAATGTTTGATTGTGGTGCGCAAGGTCTTATTTTAGGGTGCACAGAAGTTAATATGCTTGTTGGCCAAGAAGATTTTTCAAAACCCGTATTTGATACAACGAAATTGCATGTTGATGCCGCAGTTTCTAAAATATTATCCGCTGTTCCCTCTCAAAAAAAAACGCTAACACATAGCTCTAAACATCTAAGTTAAAGATGACGATCCCTAGGGAATGAATGGATTCTTTGGCTGTATGATGATTTATTTAAACATCCAAATTAGACACACGTAGTGCATTATCTTGGATAAAGTTACGGCGTGGTTCGACAACATCTCCCATTAATGTTGAAAAGACATCATCCGCTTCATCAATCTGATCGATTTTAACTTGTAATAAGCTACGGGCATTTGGATCTAATGTTGTTTCCCACAATTGATCTGGGTTCATTTCCCCAAGACCTTTGTAACGTTGGATTTGCATACCTTTTTTGGCATTCGTTAAGGCAATTTCAAACAAATTAACAGGCCCTGTAATCTCAATTGGTTGACGATCAGAGATCACGAGCTGGCATTCACCTGCAAAACGATCACTCATATCCTTAACAAGGCTACCAAGTTTACGAGCTTCAGCACTGCGTAATTGATCAACGGGCACAAGATGTGTTTCTGTAACACCACGGATAGTACGTTTAAATGTGACTGAAAGATCATCAGAAATTTCATATTCCCATGTCTTTTCAAATTGATCAGCATCTTCATTCAAGCCGTTAATAGCTTTTTCAGCTGCGGTTTTAAGGGCTGTTTCAGATTCATTTGTTGTTGGATCAAATAAACCAGCAAGGGCTGCTTCTGAATAAATGAAATCAATTTGTTTTTTCTTGGCAAGGCGTTTACAAATTTTTGTGAATTGTGAACATTGCTTTAACAAAGATTCTAGATCAGCACCTGATGCTGATGTACCAGCATAATCAAGGCGTGCATCTTTAATAAGACCAGCTAAGAGATAGTCTTCAAGCTCTGCGTCATCTTTCACATAGTGCTCAGATGAGTTTCCTTTTTTTGCCTTATAAAGAGGTGGCTGTGCGATATATAAATAGCCACGCTCGATGAGTTCAGGCATTTGGCGATAGAAAAATGTTAGGAGGAGTGTTCTAATATGGCTACCATCAACGTCCGCATCCGTCATGATAATGATTTTGTGATAACGGAGTTTCTCGATGTTAAACTCGTCTTTTCCAATACCTGTACCCAGAGCAGAAATAAGAGTCCCAATCTCGGCACTGCCAAGCATGCGATCAAAACGGGCGCGTTCGACGTTCAAAATCTTACCTTTTAGGGGAAGGATCGCTTGATTCTTACGATGACGCGCTTGTTTCGCAGAACCACCCGCAGAATCACCCTCCACGATGAAAAGTTCTGATAAAGCAGGGTCTTTTTCTTGGCAATCGGCAAGTTTACCAGGAAGTGATGCAATATCCAATGCGCCTTTACGGCGTGTCAATTCACGCGCCTTACGCGCTGCTTCACGGGCTGCTGCTGCTTCGGCGATCTTTCCAACGATTAAACGTGCTTCTTTCGGGTTTTCCTCAAACCATTCTGATAAGGCTTGTCCAACAGCTGATTCAACAACAGGACGGACTTCGCTTGAGACAAGTTTATCCTTTGTTTGAGATGAGAATTTTGGATCAGGGACTTTGACAGATAAGACACATGTCATCCCTTCACGCATATCATCCCCAGTTAGAGATGATTTATCTTTCTTTAAAATACCGCTTTCATTGGCATAGGTATTAATCGTTCTTGTTAACGCACCACGGAAACCAGCCATATGTGTCCCACCATCTTTTTGAGGGATGTTGTTTGTAAAACATAACATGTTCTCATGATAGCTATCATTCCACCAAACAGCCGCTTCAACAGAGATGCCAGAAGCGTCATCTTCTGTAGCAACTGTAATAGGTTTTGGAAGAACGGCTGATTTATTACGGTCTAAGAACTCAACAAAAGCTTGAATTCCACCTTCGTATGAGAGTTCAACTGTTTTCTTTTCTTCACCGCGCGCATCTGTAAGTGCTAAGAAAACGCCAGAGTTTAAGAAAGCAAGCTCACGTAAACGGTGTTCTAATGTTTTAAATGAAAATTCAGTTTGTGTGAAAGTCTCAGTTGACGGCAAGAATGTGACTTCTGTCCCTGTTTGGTCACCACAAGGCTCAATTTGTTTTAAAGGCTCAACTGTTTCACCGTGATTAAAGGTAAGGTGGTGCAAGTATCCATCACGCCAAATACGCATTTTTAATTCACTTGAAAGAGCGTTTACAACAGAAACCCCCACACCGTGTAAACCACCAGAAACCTTATAAGAGTTTTGGTCAAATTTACCACCCGCGTGAAGTTGTGTCATGATCACTTCAGCAGCTGAAACACCTTCTTCTTTATGGATAGAAACAGGAATTCCACGCCCATTATCACGAACAGTTACAGAGCCATCGGCGTTTAAAATCACATCAATGCGATCACAATGTCCAGCGAGAGATTCGTCAATTGAGTTATCAACGACTTCGTAAACCATGTGGTGTAAACCAGAACCATCATCTGTGTCCCCAATATACATACCTGGGCGTTTACGAACCGCATCAAGTCCTTTTAAAACTTTAATCGAATCCGCACCATATTCTTCTTTTTTGTCAGTCATTGCAGCAGCACTTTCAACCATTGTAATCTCTTTACCTGTTTCATAAAAAATATCTATTTTTGAGTCTCTAGATTATACGCGAAAACACGCAAAAAACCTAAGAAAACTTTGATTTTTTGCTATTTTTTTTAGCGACTATAATAGGTTAAAACACCCGCACCTAAAATGGAGATAAAAAAACCAATTATTTGCCCCATATTAAGAGCTTCTTTGAACCATAAAAGCCCAATTGCGAAACAAGAAAGACCAATTAAAACAGAAGCTAATGATTGTGCAACGCTTAATGGGCCACCTGATTTATAAATCATCATGATGGAAATTTCTAAACCGGCTACAATAACGCCAATAAAAATTAAAGCGGCAAAGGATTTAAGACTTATGCTGGCGAGCTCTATTTTTTGGTAATCGCGCATAAAAAACAAAGCAAAGCAGATCAAGCTTGCGAATAAAGAAATGAAAGCAACATTGAATAAAGGCGTGAAATGTCCAGAAATTAATTTATAAGACAAGCGATAGCTAACGCCAAAAAAAGTCCCAATAAAAACCCAACTAAGCCAATGCATTTTACACTTCTGTCTTTCTTTAAGGTGTCAGCTGTCCCGTTAATAAAACGAGAGCGATAGCAGATAGTACAATTGTGATTCCAGGGATTAAAGCATTATTTTCTTTTCTCTTGATCGCGGCATAGAATAGCAGAACCCAAAAAGGAGCGAGTAGAGAAATGCTTAAGGGATAACTGATATTGTCTGTGTAATAAAAACTAAAATTCCGTGAAATCATGTTAAAAGCAACAAATATTCCGAGCAAAAGTCCTAGCCCTATAATTTTGCGAGAACTCATTAATGAATTGAGTTTATGGTTGGTGTCACCTTTGTAAAAAACTAAAGATCCAAGCCCAATGATCCATCCTTGTAAGAGGGTATAATAATAACTGCCGTTCACATCAGCATAAGACAGAGCTTCTTTTGCAAGTAAGTTATTGATCGCGTAAATGAAAAAGACAGGAATAGCATGAATATAGGCTTTCTTTGAAACGTCGCATTTCCTTATATGGAGAGCCGAATAGACAGAGATAAGTATGCAAGCGGTAATACCAAGCGCTATTTTGGGGTGGGCACAATAACGTTCGATAATTTCAGGTGTGATGATTAAAGTCCCTATGAAACTAAAGAAGACAACAATAGGTACTATGCGTGTTGAAATTCCAGAACCATAGGTATCTGTAATATGATACATGCGAATGTCGGCATAAATGGCAAGAAAACTTATGATGCACAAGAGGGCAAAGAAATGCCAAGTTGCATTGAGGGGCACTATAAAGAATAAAGGCATTAAAATAATAGCTGTTCCGATACCACGCCAAAAAATATATTGCTTAGGCGTGAAAGGAGTAAATTCTAGAAAAATGTACATTAAAGCAACACCAAATGAGGATAGAAGTGCCCAAAAAACCCAAGATGTTAGAAAAAAAATCAATCATGAAACCGTTAAATGGTGATGTACCGCGTAGGGAAGGATGGGGGT
The DNA here is from genome assembly GCA_950054255.1 of uncultured Rickettsiales bacterium. Taxonomy (GTDB): domain Bacteria; phylum Pseudomonadota; class Alphaproteobacteria; order Micavibrionales; genus CATLOR01. The sequence continues at coordinate 650,110 of CATLOR010000001.1, forward strand.
AAAAGCATTTGTGTCTGTGCCTGTAATCCAATATTGTGAATTTAAATGAGAGAGATAATCAAAGAGATTACCTCGTCTGTGATCATCAAGATGTGAGACAATATCATCTAACAATAAGATGGGCGCTGCGCCACGTTCTTCTTGAACGAGTGTGCTTTGACTTAGGATTAAAGTGATTAGAAGGGATTTTTGTTCCCCTGTTGAGCATTGGTGTGCGGGCATTTTCTTGCCCAAATGCATCACGTCAATGTCACTTTTGTGAGGGCCTGTTTTAGCACCCCCATAGATCGCATCATGATTACGTGAATATTTAAGTTCTTGTCTGAAATAATCCTCACATTCAAGGGCGGAATGTGTATTTAAGAATTCTTCTAATGTGCCAGATACACGGATGGAGGCAGCAGGAAAAACCGTGCGAACATCATCGAGTTCTTCCATAGCTTGACTTAGTTTCTCACACAATATTTTCCGTGCAGCCGTAATCGCCATGGCGCTTTCAGCCATATTTTGTTCAAGAAGATCTAACCATTTAGGGTCAGGTCGATCTTGTTTTAAAAGTTTTGAGCGTTCACGCAGGGCATTTTCATAGCGGCTTAAGCGGCCAGAATGGCTTGGGTCAAATGAGAATACGAAGCGATCGAAAAAGCGACGTCGCTCGTAAGATCCTTCTAAAAAGAGTTTCTCCATTTGTGGAGTCAGCCATAAAACAGATAAATAATCGGATAGAGATGTTTGGCTGGATTGAGTTTCTCCATCAATACGGACAATTCGTTTCTCTTTACGGATGTGATCTGCGTTTAAACTGTAATCAAGTGCAGTCCCGATTTTATGATGTTCATCATGGTGTAGTAAGTCGGCTGAAACCGCCCATGTTTTGTCATCTATATGAATATTTTGTATTTCAGATATTTTGGCATTTCTCAAGCCTCGCCCAGGGCTGAGTAGGCTGATGGCTTCTAATATATTTGTCTTCCCAACACCGTTATCACCCGTTAAAAGCACAAATCGATCAGAGCTTTCAATACGAAAATCATCATAAGATCTAAAGGACGAAAGGCTGAGTCTTTGCAAAGAAAGCTCAGCCTTTTGTTCGGAGGGAGCAGACATAGTGTTAAGTATGCCTTTCATAAAAATTAAACGCGCATTGGCATCAAAACATAAAGGGATGATTCATCGCCTAAATCTTGAATGATTGTTGCTGTTGAACCGTCATTTAAGCTTATGCGAGCGCCTTCGCCTTCAATTTGTTGTGCAATATCCATCAAATAACGAGAGTTAAAACCAATTTCAATTGGATCTGCGTCAAATTTGATTTCTAATTCTTCGCTAGCGCTACCGCTATCAGGAGAATGAGCCGATAAAACAAGTGTTTTTCCATTGATTTCGAGTTTGATCGCACGTGTTTTTTCTGTCGAGATTGTTGAGACACGATCTACAGCAGATGCGAGGACTTTTGGATCTAATTCTAAAACTTTGTCATTGTTTGCAGGGATAACACGTTCGTAATCAGGGAATGTCCCATCGATTAGTTTCGATGTTAGTGTAATATGATCAAATGCGAAACGGACTTTTGTTTCTGAAATAGAAATACGAATTGTATCTGCTGCTTCATCAATCAGTTTGCGGAGTTCAAGAACTGTTTTACGCGGAATGATAACACTAGGCATTGTCGCAGCCCCTTCAGGTAAAGGCATTTCAAAACGTGCTAAACGGTGACCATCTGTTGCAACAGCGCGAAGGAGTTGCATATTATCAATTTGATGTGCATGGATATAAATTCCATTCAGGTAATAACGTGTTTCCTCAGTTGAGATTGCGAAACGTGTCTTATCAATTAGGTCGCGTAGTTCTTGCGCAGGAAGTTCAAAGCTTGTTTCCATGTCATCGGCAGATAATTGAGGGAAATCAGCTGTTGGTAAACAACCCAGTTTAAATTGAGATTTACCAGCGCGCACTGTCATAAGTGCATTGCTTTCAGATGTTTCTACTTCTATCACGCTATCATCTGGAAGCTTACGAACAATATCATAAAGTGTTGTCGCTGGAGCAGTTGTTTCGCCCGCATTCGCAACAGTTGCTGCAACTGTTTCATCGATTTCAAGATCCATGTCAGTCGTGCTTAAAGACAAGCTATTACCTTCTGCTTTTAGTAATACATTTGCCAGAATGGGAATAGTATTGCGACGCTCAACAGCGCTTTGTACATGGCTTAAAGAACGAAGAAGGGCAGAACGGTCTATTGAAAATTTCATCTTAATCTATACTCTCTGTTAAATCGTTGTCTATAAAGCTTATAAAAGAAAAAAATAGCAGGAGGCATAAGCGCCATATCCTGACATGATTCGATTTCTAAAGCTTTTTAAGTACGCTAAATCTAGCACAAATCAAGAGAAAGAAAAGGAAAAACCCGTGTTTATCCACTGAAATTTGCGGTTTTATTTCCGTATTTCTGTTTTTTGTGTCTAGAAGTGCTTAAAAATAGGTTTTGAGCGCTTTTTTTGCGTTCTTTTCGGCTCTGTGATTGGTGATGCGCTTGTATCGGCTTTCATTGTTGCCAAATTTTTCATCATAGGCTTGTTCCATAAGGCGGAAGGTGCCGAGTGTTCCTTTTACAGCAGAAAAAAGAATAGTTGTTAAGACGGCCAAACCTATAACTCCAGGGGCTGGTACAACTGTGAATAATGCGGCTGTAAAAAAGGCGCCCCCAAGCCCTATATAGGCGTTATATCCGGCTGAGATATTGGCATTTTTATTGAATTCTTGTGTTAAGCGTTTTTCTGTGGCGTCTTGATCAAGCCCGTCCTCTTTTGCTTTTTTAACGATAAAGCGCGCATCGTGACGATAGGATAGGCTGTCACCAAGGTCTTTAAATGTACGTTGTTTTTGTTCAGACATATTTGTTTCTCCCTTTTTTTTTATTTTTATAAAAAAAGCATATTAGAAAGAAATGATATCGTCAAATAGATATAATGCTCTGGCGTTTTATTAATCGCGTGCTTCTGTGATAGCGCGGCGGATCAGTGAAACTTCGTCATTAAACATTGAATCTTGGTTCATTAGCTCTTCGATTTTACGAATAGCATGCATCACAGTTGTGTGATCACGTCCACCAAATTTACGACCAATCTCAGGTAAAGAACGCGCCGTCATTTGTTTGGCAAGATACATAGCAACTTGACGCGGACGAGCGATTGTGCGCGCACGACGTGCGGATTGCATGTCACTCATGCGGAGGCCGTAATTGTCACACACTTTGCGTTGAATTTCATCAATTGAGATTTTGCGATTATTAGCGCGCAAGAGGTCTTGTAAAACTTCTTGAGCGTAATCGAGTGTGATCGGACGCCCAACGAGTTCAGAGTGAGCAACAACACGGTTGAGTGCACCTTCAAGCTCGCGGACATTTGATGCAATTTTATGTGCTAAAAATTCTAATACTTTAGGTGGGATATTTGCTCCCAATTGATCGGCTTTCGCACGTAAAATACCAAGGCGGAGTTCGTAATTTGTTGGGTGAATGTCTGCAACAAGTCCCCATCCTAGGCGTGATTTAAGACGTTCTTGGATACCGTCAAGCTCGTTCGGGCTTTTATCTGCACTGATTATGATCTGTTTGTTTTGATCGATAAGGGCATTAAATGTATGGAAGAACTCTTCCTGTGTTGAGTCTTTGCCGCTAATGAATTGAATGTCATCAATCATTAAGACATCAACAGAACGGAATTGCTCTTTAAATGTTACGGAGTCACGGAAACGGAGTGCTCGGATGAATTGATACATGAATTTTTCTGCAGATAAATACAAGACTTTGCGGTGAGGTTGCGTTTCTTTTAAGCGCCACGCAATTGCGTGCATAAGGTGTGTTTTACCAAGGCCAACGCCTCCGTATAAATAGAGTGGGTTAAAAGAAACAGTTTCTGTTTCGGTAACACGGCGCGCAGCAGCACATGCAAGTTCATTTGATTTTCCTAAGACAAAGCGATCAAATGTAAAACGTGGATCTAAAGGAGAAGAAAGGCCTTCGATGTCTGTATCGGTTAATTGTGTATTATAAAGGTTTTGATTAGCAATAAGAGGGTTTGAGGCATCATTTTTTAGGGTGTCAATCTCAGCGTCATCAGAAGAAGCTGGCGTAATTGGAGCAGGTGTTTTTACATCTTGGATAATGAAATCGATGGTGTGAATTTTTTGTACATTATGATCCCAGATATTGACGATTTGATCAGCGTAGTGACTTTGAACCCAATCTTTCATAAAACGTGTTGGTGTTCCAATTTGGAGTGTTAATCCGTCGACACCTAGGAGAGAGAGGGGGCGTATCCAGCTTCTAAAAGCGGTATCGCCGATGTCTTTTTTGAGGAAATCTTTGACACGGTCCCATTCTGTTGAGTAGCGATCAGAGACGGAAGTTGAGTTGGGTGTATTTGTTTGTCCTGATGCGTCATCGTTATGCGTCATTTGATGTGTTCCTCATTAAATTGCTCATGCAATTTTAACTAGTTAATTTTAGCTTCCTAAGAGATGTTTTTGCTTTTTAAAAGACAAAAAATCCCTGTTTCGTAAAACGTGTTTACGAATGTTTTTCTTCAGCAATGTATTGTTGCAAAGCATCTTGTTGATAAAATAAACGACGTAATTATTATTCTTATTTTTTGATGCTAATTCTTTAGCGGTGTCGTTTTATTTATCTCGAAGCTTTATACTTCCTGTTTCCTCAAGTGTCTAGAAGCCTTGAAATACAAGGTCTAGTCCTTTTACAGAGGTCTTGCACTTATGTGTTTATTTCTCTGTTGATAAAAAGAACCTACACAAAAAAAATGTGGGTTTCAATAGAATGAATCGTGAACATTTGAAAAAGAAATTTTCGTACAAAAAACTTAAAACTCCATAGGATTTCGCCCCTTGTTAAAAAATAGCAAAGGGAAAAAGCACATATTTATGATGTTTTATTGAGATATATTACTTTGTCTCAGACATTGCCTTGATGCGTTGTGCAAGGCGAGAAATCTTACGAGCAGCAGTGTTTTTGTGCATGATGCCTTTTGTAACACCACGTTGAATTTCAGGCTGTGCTTCGCGAAGAGCTTCCTGAGCTGCTTTTTGGTCACCAGATTGGATCGCTAATTCAACTTTCTTCGCAAATGTACGAATTTTAGAAACACGGTTACGGTTGATAACGCGACGCGCCTCATTACGACGAATTCTACTTTTTGCAGAAGCTATATTAGCCATTGTGGTTAAACCTTTCTTTATTCTACTTTCAGCGTCTTTAAGTTAAGGGTTTGTCACCCTTCTAAAGACCTTATAATTCTCTAAATTCTTTGGGTTTATACAAAACTAGAGCACATAAAGCAAACAAAAAATAACATTTTTTTCACATTATTTTTTCACTTATCCACAAGTGGTTGTTTTTATTATTTATTTTTATATTGTGCTTCTCTCTTCTCGATGAAAGCTTGCATGCCCTCATTCCGATCTTCAAGGCTAAAAGCCCCGTGAAATAAGCGTCTTTCGAAATGAATACCGTCTTTTAATCCTGTTTCAAAGCTTTGATTAATCGCTTCTTTGATTATCATTGTAACAGGGAGTGAAAAAGAGGCGATTTTTTCAGCGAGCGAAAAGGTCTCTTCAATAAGAGCCTCTGGCTCAACAACTTTAGTAACAAGTCCCATTTTTTCAGCTTCTTCAGCAGAAAACATACGTCCTGTTAAGCATAGCTCCATGGCTTTTGCTTTCCCAACGGCGCGTGTAAGGCGTTGTGTGCCTCCCGCTCCTGGTAAAATACCAATCGTAATCTCAGGTTGAGAGAACTTGGCTGTTGTCGTGGCGATAATCATGTCACACATCATCGCAAGTTCACACCCTCCACCAAGGGCATAGCCTGAAATGGCAGCTATAATAGGTTTACGACAGCGCGCTGCGCATTCCCATTTCGTGATAAAGTTTTCGCTGTAAACATCACTAAATGTTTTGGGGGCAATCTCTTTAATGTCCGCTCCAGCGGCAAATGCTTTCTCACTACCTGTTAGGATTAAGACATGGATTTTGGGATCGTTATCAAATGTTTCAATTGCCTGTGTGAGTTCTGTTGCAAGTTCATCACATAAAGCGTTAAGGGCTTGAGGACGGTTCAGTGTAATAAGTCCGACCTTGCCTTTTATCTCTGTTTTTATTGTTGCGTAATCTGTCATGTTTAACGTGGGTTTAATTTAAAGAAAATTAAAGTTAAGTTGCCTTCTTTTTTAAAGGTGATTTTGAGTTGTTCTTTATCACGTTGATAAAGTCCCCAAAGTTCTGTTCCGTCCTTTTTAACCCATCCCAGCGCTGGTAGGCTTTTTGAATAATATTCAGCGGCTTTTTCTACAGAATGGTTTGTGGCAGCAAGGCGTTCAACAAGGCGGCCATTTTCTTGTTCAAAGACATAGCCTGCTTCATCTAAGATCTGGATACCGTCCATTAAAGGAACATCGCCAAGCTCGTCAATGAAGTGTGTTTCAGCGTGTGCAAGAGGGGCTGTGATTAAAAAGAAGACTATAAAAAAGTTAAAAAAGAATCGTTCCATAATGTTAAGTCTAGCAAAAATATAAAATAAGGAAAGGGGGCAGTTATTTTTGTTTTACGGGGCAGTAATAAGTGGATCTTCCAGATTGTGTTTCTCGTACAATCGTGTGTTCCCCATTACAAGTACAATTCGGGCAGGGGTTATTTTCTTGATCATAGACTTTGAAGCGATGCTGGAAATAGCCAAGAGATCCATCTGTGTGATGAAAGTCTTTTAAACTGCTGCCACCAGCCTGTATTGCTTCTTGAAGGGTTTCTATTATTTCGTGGCGTAATTTTTTTGTTTCTGCCTGTTTTAGGCTGTTACTTTTTCTAAAAGGTGAAATGTTACTCCGAAAAAGAGCCTCGCACGCATAAATATTGCCAACACCAGCGACAAGAGATTGATCCAGGATCGCTGTTTTGATCGGAGTGTTTTTCATTTTTAACGCTTCATAAAAATAAGTGTCATCAAATGAGGGTGAGAAAGGCTCGGGCCCAATTTTTTTGAGAAGCGGGTGTGTATCGCATGTGTCCGTTTCTAAAATATCAAGAACGCCAAAACGTCTAGGGTCATTAAAAATAAGCATTTCGCCTGTTTCAAATTGGCATAACCAGTGGTCGTGTTTTTGAGTAGGTGGCTTTTCATTGTGGATATAAACACGCCCTGACATTCCTAAATGGATTAAGATTGAATATCCGTTATCTAAATGTATGAGGATATATTTGCTGCGTCTGGTGACTGATCTGAAGGTTGTGTTTTTGATCTTTTCATTGAAATGCGAAGGGATATCAAAACGAATTTTTTGTCTGTTTAATATAGATGAAGATACTTTTTTATTCAGTAAGCTTGTTTCTATAGCGCATTTAACGGTTTCTACTTCTGGCAGCTCAGGCATTTTTCTCTTCTTTTTCCATAATTTTATTGCAAGGTGAAATAAATAATTGACTTTTTATGAAAAAATAACGTAGTGTCAATCTTATCCCTAAAAAGAACATGATAAATAAAAATAAAAGGACAAGGAAGAATTATATGTCAGAAACAGGTTATGATGATTTTGTAAGACAAATTGAAGGTTATTCAGAAGAGTTACAATGCTATTTGTCGCTTACGCTTATTGTTGATGAAATGAGCGGAGATTTCCAATTAGAAGAATGTCGTGTGACAAGCAATAGCGAGCATTTAGGCGAAGATGCGTCTTTCTTAATGGGGAAAGAAATTCATATTCTAGATCATGCTCAAGCGACGGTCTATACGCTGACTTTTTCAGATAAAGGAAATCACGTAACGGGTAAACTGGAAGAGCAAAAATTAGCACAAGAACGAAATGTTCAATTTAGAGATATCTATTCTGGTATGTTGTTCGAGATTACATTTGGTGTTGATGGCGTGCCAAGGCGTGTTGGCTTTAGAGCAGATGAACCATTCATTGGTAGTGAAGGCGAAGATAAACCTCTGACAAAAACAAAAGAGGGTGATTATGAGGTGAATAATAGTCACTTCGTAAATAGAACATTTACTGTTTATAATCAGGCTAAACAAGAGATGCTTAAGATGAGTCTTGGTGAAAATGGCTTGAATGGGCGTGTGAAGTTCTCTGATCATAAAAAAGGCGTTACATTAAAAGCGTTAATGAAAAGCCTTAACAAACAAAAGTCAGCTACCGCTGATGAAGGTGTGAGTGCAGAAGATAAGCAATTAGAAGCGATTTCAAAATTAGATAATTTGATTGAAGAAGTGCGTCAGTTGCCAGCTCTTGGTGATCGTATGCAAATTTTGGAGCAAATCCAAGCGAAAGCTCATGCAAGTTACGCCTTGTCAAAAATTTATGATGCAGAAGAACTTGAGGATAAGGATCCTCTATTAGGTTCTGTTACCTCTGGATTTGGGCATATGGCTTTATTGGGTAATCCTGGAACATTAAAGACTGTTATGGGTGAAGTTCTCTATGAAGCCGGCAAAGCAAGCGGAAAAGTTGAAGGTCCATTAAAATGGGTAAATGGCCGTGATATCGTTAAGGGGTATGTTGGTCAAACTGAAACGAAGATGAAAAGCATTATTGATGAAGTGATTGCTCAAAAAGGGATGCTTATTATTGATGAATTTCATGCTCTTAATGATGTAGGTCTTAGCAATAAAGGCGCTGAATTCGGCGCGAATGCAGTTCGTATGTTAATTGGTGCGATGGAAACAAACCGCGATGATTTTACAGTTGTTTTAGCTGGATATCCAAAACCTGTTGAAGCGGCGATTAAGCAAATTGATCCTGGTTTGAAAGATCGTTTATCAATGATTTACAAGCTCGATGATTATAATGCAGATGAATTATATGAGATTTTTGAATATTTAGTGCCAAAACGTTATACGGTTTCACCAAAAGCCAAAGATATGGTGCGTGCAAAAATTAGCGATGCTGTTGCTAAAAAAGACGACACTTTTTCAAATGGCCGCTTGATGCGTAAGCTTGTGGCATCCCTTGTTGAAGCACAAAATCTAAGACATACGAGAGATGGCTTATTTAAAGAAATTTTGGACGTTGATGATTCTGGGGAATTAACAGAAGAATTCATTAAGGCGGCTAGAGCTGAGGCACGAAGCATCATCGCAGAAGATGTTGCGAATGTGGATTTGACGGCTCTAGATGAGAAAAAACATGTGAATAGCATGGGGTTTGCGGCGGATATTCGCTCACAAACACCTGCAAATGACATGGTGAAGCCTATTGTTGTGAAGAAACGCTCGAGGAAGCCGATTTCTGTTCGTATCACACCTTAAGAATTCACATATAAAACTTCCGTGTTAATGTTTTGACAAAGGTAATAAAAGTGACTAGAATCGGGGTATATGCTCAATTTTGGGCATGATTCTGATTTATTTATAATAAACATGTTCACTTTCTAAGGCCTTTATATTCATGAGAGCCACATATTTTAAATCTTTGTTGATGACGAGCCTGATGACGATTGGGTTGTTATCTTATGGTGGTCAAGCTCAGGCAGATTTGTCTATATCTTATCCTGAAGATGAGTGGCGCGTTGAGCTCGTGCCAGGGTTAAAGGGGATAGAGAAAGCATATTGTTCTGCTACAGCAATTTACGATAATAGAGCGATCATGACATTTGGGATGATGCCAAATGGACGTCGTTCGATGGTTGTTGATTTTCAAAAAGATCTATTTGAAGAAAGTAAAAGCTATAATGTACATATTACATTCCCATCAGGTGTGAATGGATCTTTGTCGGCTTTTTCAAGAAATAAGACAAGCTTAATCATACAAGGCGATGGTGATGATGTTTTATGGGGGCAAATAGCCAAACATGATTTGTTTAGCTATGATGTGGCTAATCATACGGCTTTATTCTCTCTTGAATATTTTAAGTTTATCGAACGTAATCTTGAACTCTGTATTGAGCGTATGAAAAAGATTGCTGAAAATCCAGACGCTTTTGAGCAAACAGAACTCGCGCTTGATAATCACTTTGATTTATCTCAGATCGATTTATTTAAGCGTAATGAAACATCTAAGATTGCTGAAGAAGTTAAAGAAACAGATTCTAGTCTTTTCTCTAAGAATTATGGTGATCGTTCTGAAGAGGCGCCTCTTAAACCATTAGTTCAAGAAACTGAAACACTTGTATTGGAAAAGACAGATATTTTAGATCGCTTGTTCCTAACATTAGAGGGGTCTGAATATACGCCTGATATATGGATGTCACCAGATATTCCTGAAATGCCAGATAATTATGTTGAGCCAGAAATGAATGTTGCTAAATCATTGGTTCCAGATGTTGCTGCAACGGCGATTGAAGAGGTGAAGATTGATCCTATATATGAAGCAAATCCCAAGCTTCCTTATGTTTTAAATGTGATGAGTGAAAATGCGGGTGTAAAGCCTGTAAAAGATTCTGTTAAGGAAGTTCAAGATAAAAACTTTTTACGTTATGAGTGGATGAGCTCTCAAAATGTTCATGTGTTATTCGAGCAAATTAAATGGGTTGCAGGAAAAGATTTTAAAGAATTAGCGCAAGATTTTGTAGATAGAAGTGAGCAGGTTTGTCCGACAGGCTTTTCAGCTGAGATTGGTGATATTAAGGAAGCGAATCCTTTTTATGTCGCCGAAGGTAAGATCTATTGTTTGGGCGGTGGTTTGAAAGATCGTTATACATCTTTGGCTTTTTATGCAGGACAGGGGGCTTTCACTGTTGTTGCGATTGAAGGGGCGTTCTCGCAAGTAGCCGATGTTACACAAAAGAGAGATAAAGTTTTGGACACATTAATTGGTGTTACACAAAATAAAGGTGGCATTTAATGAGGTTTAGAAGAAATAATTTTCACAAAATATTTATAAATGCGACAGTTGTAGCCGTTGCTTTACTCGGATTTTTGTCATCTTCTGCACATGCGTGGCAAATTAAGAAATATGATTCAAATTATGAAGATACGCATACATTTCCATTTTGTGCAATTGAGAATAGATATGAAGAAATGGGGCTAACCCTCTTTATCGCTAAATCAATTGGTGAGAAAGAGAAAATGCTTATTGGTTTTCGCCAAGGGCTTTTAAAAGAAGATAAAAACTATAAGATTACGCTTTCTTTGGAAACAAAAGGACAGCAACCCAAACTTGTTAAAGCCGTCACAAGTGCTTTGGATAAGGATTTGTTGGAATTATCGTTACTTGAGGCAGGGTTAGACATTGATACACTTTTAAGTTATCAGCGTATGAATATTATCGGGTTTGGTGATACGGTCACGATTGATTTTGTGCCTGCTGAGTTAGAGCAAGGTGTAACAGATCTTGAAGCTTGTATGGAGGCGATACAGCTTGAATACTCTAAATATAAGGCAAAAGTAGATGATGAGATTGCTCAAAAAGAAGCACAAATGGAACGTGATCGCTTATATGTGAATGCGGTTCAGCAGGTTTTAGATTATGCTAATATCCCATATCGTGAGATCGAAGATAAAAGAATTGAGGATGTCTTATTACGTCGCTCAGGGGTTATTACTTGGAAATCTAAATATTTATTAGGCGCTGTTCGTTTGCTTCCTTTTTCTCATGAAAATGGGTTTAGAGCAGCTGCTGAGACATACTTAAATGAATTTAGAAAAATCTGCCCGAATGGCTTTGTGAATGATATTGGACAAAATGAGACTCAAGGTTCATTAACCTTTATTCGCTCTGATATAGCATGTGCACGTGATAAAAGCGATCATCTGCTTTCTGTTTTATTTGTAAAGAAAGAGAAAAATGCTATTGCTTTCTTACAAGAAGGGCGTATGCAACAGGCAACAGAAGTGATTGCTGTGCGTAATGATTTATTGAAAGCATTCCAAAAGATTGCGGACTCTCAGCCATAAAAATAAAAAGCATTTTTCATTCTATCTAAAGCTAATCTTTTTTTAATATTTAAAGAGCATAATGAACGTTGGTAGAACGTCAGAAGACGCTGCCAAAACACACACACACACAAAGATTAGCGAGCTGATTTTATGTCTTTAGAAGAGATCAAAAAAAATAGCGATATATTGTATAAGATGCTTGAAATGTCAGGTGATATTGGATTTATCTGGGATGTTCAAGGTGAAGCTGTGGAATGGATTGGAGATATTCATAAGATTCTACATGAGGATAATCGCGAAGAAGTAATTAATTTTTCTTATATTAATAAACATATCAATCCACAAGATTTACCAAAAAGATTACAGCATGTACATGCTCTTATATCATATCAAAAAAACTATGAATGCGATTATCGCATTAGAACAGCCCAAGGGGAAACTGTCTGGTTAAGAGAGATTGGTTTTATCGAGAAGCTGGCAAATATGGATGCTCCACTTTATTACGGGATTGTTCGTGACATTACCCGTGAAAAAGAAGAAGTCCAAGATTTACAAGCTATTGCTTATCTAAATCTTGGCGTGAATATGCCTAACTTGGAAGGTTTTAGCCAATTGATGGAAGATGAAATTAAATATGCTTATCAAACAAATCAATCAGGGACTTTCTTTTGTGTTGGAATAGATAGTTTATGTGCGATTGAAGAAGCTTATGATTCCAAAATTACGGAAGAGGTTTTTAAGCAAGTTGCCCTAAGATTAGAAACATTAGTAGGGCGAGAGGCTAAGATTGGTGTTTTATCAGGTGATAGTTTTGGTGTTCTTATACCGAAATTAGATATTGAGAATAGACGTTATAAAGCCTTTGATCTGATTAAAGCCTTCTCAAATAAGCCTATTAAAACAAGTGAAGGGGAGGTTCGTGTAACAATTTCGGTAGGAAGCATCGAATATCCACGCGAAAATTTCTCTGCTCATAGCCTTATTCAAAGAGCACGAACAGCTCTTGATAGCGCACGCCACTTTGGTCAAAGCTCATATTATGCCTATGATTATTCGAATGAAAAAAGGGACGCTTTTAAGCATTGGGTTGTAACAAGTGATGATTTCATTAATGCGATGGAGGATGAGCGTATTAATTTAGCTTTCCAAGAGGTTATTGATACAAGTTCAGGTAAGACCTTATTTTATGAAGCTCTTATCCGTATGATTGATCAATCTGGTGAGGTTATCCCCGCGGGTATGTTTATGCCTGCTATTGAAAAGATGGGACTTTGTCGTTTTGCTGATGGCTTGGCGCTTAGAAAATCAATCGAAGAACTTACATATTATCCAGATATTTCTTTATCAATTAATGTATCAGCGCTCAGTTTAATGAGTGATGAATGGATGGATGTGGCAACAGAGTTGCTTAAAGACCGCCGTACTGTTGCTGAAAGATTAATTGTAGAGATTACAGAAACAGTTGCTATGAAAGATGTTGAACATATCAGCCATTTGATTGATGAGTTACATAAGCTTGGGTGCCGCGTTGCTTTGGATGATTTTGGCGCAGGGCAAACATCATTTAGCCAACTGAATATTTTAGATATTGATCTTATTAAGGTGGATAGCGAGTTTGTGCAATCTATGTCGCATAAAAAAGAAAACAAAGCCTTCTTAAAAGCAATGCATATGTTAGCGGACAGCTTTGACTTGCCATTAATTATCGAAGGTGTTGAAACAATGGAAATAGCAGAAGTCTTGCAAAAAGAAGGATTAAATAATTTTCAAGGCTTTGCTTATAGTATGCCAAGTTTAGAACGACTATGGTTACCAGAAGATCATAAAGATCGCCATCTTTTAAAAGAAGTAGCTATTGCAACACGTGCCTAATCTATAAAGATTATTTTTTAGATGTTGTCATCATCTCAGCAAGGTCTGATTGCATTTTTTGCATTTGTTTTTGCATTTTTTTCATTTGTTCAACAGGATTAAGCGTTTCTGGCATATCTGTTGGTGCGAATGCATTCATCATATCAACGGTTTGATCCATTGTTTTTTCTAGGATATTTTTATTCGTTTTATTCAGTTCTTCAATGTTGCCAAAGGGCATAAGACCAGAGAAGGCATTTGCGAAATAGGATTGGATCTGCTCTTGGTTTTCAACAAATGTATTCATTGATTGTTCTAGATAGCGGGGCAGAACAGTGTTCATATTCTCGCCATATAAAGAGATAAGCTGACGTAAGAAATCAATGGGAAGCAAGTTCTCACCTTTGTTTTCTTCTTCTATAATGATTTGAGTTAAGACAGAGCGTGTAATATCTTCATTTGTTTTTGCATCAACAACAATAAAATCACGATCTTCTTTTACCATGACACTTAGGTCATCTAATGTCACATAGCTACTTCTTTGAGTGTCATAGAGGCGACGGTTCGCATATTTCTTGATAACGACTTTGCCTTCTTTTTCAGCATTATGTTCCTTAGGGCGTGCCATTGTAAAATTCTCCTTTAAATTAGAGGTTCATCTTCACTGCCTCTAAGAGTATAAGAGATTAAAGCTTTACGCCAGAAGAAAATGAAGCCGTATACTCAATGTCAGGAACAGCTGTTGGGTCTAAGCATATATATTGAGCCATATCACGTGGCTTTCCGCCATTGTAGCAAGGCTCACTTGCATGTAAGACTCCTTCAAGCGTAAAGCCTAAGCGTTCTGGTATGGCACGACTTTTTGCATTTCTTACATCGGCGCGAATTAAAACGCTCTGAGCATTAAAGTGATCAAAAGCAAATTTCAAAAGCGCTTGGCTACTCTCTGTCATATAGCCTTTTCCATGGTGCGTTTTATCTTGCCAATAGCCAATTTCGTATCGCCCAATCGCTGTGTTTTTTGGGTGAATACCTGTGCTTCCTACGAAGTTTTCTGTTTCTTTTTCGAAAACCATCATTTGGAAGTTTTTACGAATAGCCCATTCAGCGATTTGAGTGCGAATAAAGCGTTTTGCTTCATCAAGGCTAAAGTCCTGTTCTGTTTGTGCCCAAAAAAACCAAGGTTGTAGGATATCTCTATTCTCAATTTTGGCTTTGTGAATAATTTTTATATCGTCTTCTTTTGGGGCACGAATGATTAAGCGTTCTGTTTCAATTCTGTCTGGAATATCGGAGTGAATATTCATGGTTATTTTCCTTCTCAACGAAAAAGCCCCAATACAGAAGTATCGGGGCTTTGCTATAATTTCTGTATATAATTCTTATTTTATGGTCAATTTTGGAGATCGTTTGTCATTTGCAGGGTTAAAGCGACCATTGATCGCGCGATCTAGAACATCACGTGGGTTTGTACCTTCGTGTCTTGGAGCTGTCATAGCCTCTAGTGCTTGTGCAAATGCTTTCATAATTTTTAATCCTCTATAAAGTGTCTGATTATTTTATTTCTATAAAAGAATCCCATAATCGTCAAGTTATTAATTTATCAATTATTCTGCTAGTATACGCTTATATAATATGGAAATCAATAAAATTTTATGTAAATCAGTAATTTTTTTTATTTTTCTTTTATTTTTAAGGGGTTAGTATATAGGTCTATGAGGGTCATAATCATTATCGATGTCAAAATCGAACCCGCCAAAGCCGATTAAGAGCTTACTATCAACTAAGTGAAGGCTACCATTTGGGTGAACTGCGATTGTCGCTTCAACTAAAGAGCCTTCAAAATAGCAAGGAGTCGTAATCGTGAATTGTTCAGGGCTGACTTGGTAGCTGACGCGCATACCATCATATTTTTTGGCGATTTGTACACGAGTTTGATCTGTTACAGCATCAAGATAGGGGGAGTTTTCTGGATCAAGTATTAGAAAAATATCACCGTCTGTTCCTTCAACACGATCAAAGAAGAATTCTAAATATTCGAGTGCATTGCGCTGTGTTAATTTAATTGGGTCATCTAAATTAGCGCGATAGATAGGGTCTGGTGCGCCATCAAGAAAGTAGAAAATCTGCCCATCACTTAAGAATTCCAACGATAGAGAGGGCATTGTCGCATAGGTTGTAAATTTATAAAGGCGGAAATTATTGTAAAAAGGAAGACGCGCACAAGAAATTTCAACAGCAGAGTCACGCTTAAAAAGCGAGTCAAAGCTTTTTGATTGTACCTTCGATAAAATGTCACTCACATTTTCTTTTGGTACTATTTTCCAGTCTAGATACATATAATTTATCGAGTAAGTTTAAATAATCGTCTAAGAGTATATATGATTTGCAGATGGAAAAGCGAGAATTTTTAAGCAGCGAGACGCTTTTTTTCGATCATGTCTTCAACAATATCGGCGGCCTTGGCAATGAGGGTATAGTCTTTTGGGTTTTTTTGTGCATCTACACTGAGCATTTGGCGCCAGATTTTTGCTCCAGGACAATTTTGATATAGTCCAAGCATATGTTTTGTTATATCGGTTAATTTAAGACCGAGGTCGATTTGTGTTTGAGCATAATGCATCATTTCCTCTGCAATTTCTCTCTTGGTTTTTATATGTTGCTGATTGTTAAAGATTGTTTTTTCAACTTCATACAAAAGCCATGGGTTGTGATAGGCTTCACGTCCAACCATAACACCATCACAGTGATTAAGATGTGTTTGAATTTCGGGTAAAGTTTTGATGCCACCATTAATAATGATTTCAAGGGCAGGGAAATCCCGTTTTAATTGATAGACACGTTCATAATCCAGAGGGGGGATATCTCTGTTCTCTTTTGGGCTTAAGCCGTTTAACCATGCTTTTCTGGCATGAATTGTAAAACTTTTACAACCCGCTTCATAACTTTTGCCAACAAAATCTGTTAAGAACTGATAAGAATCCTGTTCATCAATGCCTATACGTGTTTTAACGGTAACTTCTGTTTCTATCTCTTGTTGCATTGCTTTTACACAGTTTGCAACAAGATCAGGCGTACCCATTAAGCACGCACCAAAAGCTCCTTTTTGAACACGAGGACTTGGACAACCGCAATTGATATTGATTTCATCATAGCCCCACTCTTCTCCTAATTTTGCAGCCTCAGCCATTTCTTTCGGATCGCTGCCTCCTAATTGTAAGGCAAGGGGATGTTCTTGTGGGTCGTTATAATTTAGATGAAAAGGAACATCACCGAACTTTAAAGCACCTGATGTGATCATGACTGTATAGAGTAAAGTGCTAGGAGATATTAAACGATGGAAATAGCGGCAATGGCGATCTGTCCACGCCATCATAGGGGCGACACTAAAAATACGCGATAAGTCTTGCTTGCTTTTTTGTTTGTCTGTCATTAAACCTAAATATGTTTTAATTTTAATATGCGTTAAACAATATGAAAAAAAATCTTTGTATCGTATTTTGTCTTATTTTTCCAGTGTTTTTTTGCCTTATGGGGCGAAATGCACAGGCGGAGCCTCCCTTTAAGACATACTATGTGTCACTGATCTCAGATGAATCTCATATGAGAACGGGGCCAGGATATCGCTATCCAATTGAATGGTTATATACAAGACAGCACATGCCTTTTCTCGTAATCGATTCTTTTGATCATTGGCGTCAGGTCAAAGATTACAAAGGGACAATCGGGTGGTTTCATAAGAAATTACTTTCAACCCGTAAAACAGCGATCGTTATTCGTGATAAAGCAATTCTACGTAAGAGAGCAACGCTTGACTCTGAGCCGTTGGCTGAAACTGAAAAAGGTGTCGTTGCATTTGTTGAGGAATGTTCGAATAAATGGTGCTATCTAAGCTTTTCCGGAACGGAAATGGAAGGCTGGCTTTATGAAGGGGATTTATGGGGAGCGCTTAATTAAAAGCCTCTTGTTGCTTTTAAAAGCTGTTCGCTATTAATTTTAGGAGAACGTCCACCGTCACCAACACGATCAGCAAAACGACCTCTTTCTTCAAAGGCGATTTGTTCTAATTCTTCAAAATCAGGAAGTAAGTCTTTCTCAAGTTCTTGTGCAACAAGTGTAAAAAAGCGCAAAGATTTATTGCCCCAGTCATAAATGGAACTACCAGCTTTATCTTCTTGGTTTACAACGGCGCGTTGGATCGAAAAATCACCTTGTTGTTGCTTAACAGCCTTAATATAACCAACTTGATTAATCATAGGCATATTGGCGCGTGGTTGGTCGTAGGAAATAATGATTTGAGCTTCAATGGCTTCAATGTCATCGGCATAGCCATCTAGGCGAACTTCTGCGGAACAATTTGCGCCCATTTCTTCGCTATAGACAGACCATTGCTCTGTGTCATATGTCGTTAGATTTCTAAAGACATATAGCTTTGATAACAGCTCTGCTAGCTCTAATCTCATATTCGTTCCTTGTTGATATTATTCTCTCTATTAGCATCGCTTAAAAACCAATTTTATTCAATGATTTTATTGGTTTAATATGTTTTAATGCATGTGCTAGTTAAAGTTATACTATAAAGAGGTTAAAAATGAATTACGAGATAAAAGGAGGCGATGCTTTTCCTTTGTTAAAAGTTAGTTTAAGCCAAGGAGAAGCACTCAAGGCAGAATCAAATTCTATGGTTACAATGTCTGGTAATCTTGAAATTGAGGGTAAGTTTGATGGCGGTTTAGGAAAAGCGATTGCCCGTAAACTTGCCGGTGAAAGTGCTTTTTTGCAAAAAATTTCAGCAGAAAAAGGAGCTGGGGTTGTTCATTTAGGCACTTTTTTGCCTGGATCCATTAAGAATGTAGAATTAAAAGGATCAACATTACAAGTTCAGCAAGGAAGCTTTTTAGCTGCGGATACAGAGATTGATGTTTCTGCGAAAGTACAATCTTTGAGTAAAATGATTTTTGGTGGAGAGGGAATTTTCTCGGTCAAGTTATCAGGAATAGGAAATGTTTTTTTATCAAGTTATGGCGGTATAGAAGAGTTTACCTTATCTGAGGGCGAAGATTTGATTGTTGATAATGGACATCTTGTCGCTTGGGACGATCATTTAAACTATGAAATAAAAAAAGGAAGTGGACGTGGTTGGTTTTCATCACTTACTTCTGGAGAAGTCCTTGTTCTTCATTTTAAAGGACCAGGGCGTGTGTGGGTTCAGTCACGCAATATAAAAGATTTTAGAAATTGGATATTATCTTTCTTGCCTAAACCACAAAGAGGATAGTATAGTACTCATAGAACAAATCGCATTCATGCATGCATATCACAAACTAAGTATAAGTTAGAGAGAGATTTATGGAGTCTAGTACATTAGTTATTGTTTTTGGCGTTGGGATTGCTGTGTTAGCAGTCATCATGGTTTGGGGGTTTTCAACTGTTCGTAAATCAGTTGATCGCCAAGCGTTATTTGAACGCCGTCGTCATCGTATATTAGTCGGGCGTGAGCGCGCCGTTTTGGCTGCTTCTGTTATTGGTGAGTTGAATGACAATAAAAATAAATGTCAGGCTTTTATTACGATTTATTCTGAGATGCTGAAAAGCTTACGCGATGAAACAAGAAAGCCTGCATATCAACAAACAGGTGACTTTATTCACAAAACACCTGCTCTAAGCCGTACAGTATATGATAGTAACCTTGTTAATATGAGCTCGTTAGATGCTGATGTCTCTTCTCGTCTTGCAGAAGTGTATTCAAGTGTTGAAGCAGATCCTGAATATTTATCATTAGAGCCAGACATGCCAATTGATACAGCGATTCGTATGGTGGAAATGGTTGTGAAGAATGCAGAAAATCAATTAGATGTGATGGATAAAGTAATCCCATCTCTTGAAGTCGCTGTTAGAAATGCTCCGCGCGTTTCTCTTTAAGAAAATCCATTAAAAAAAAGCCCCGCATTTTTTAGCGGGGCTTTTTTTATACTTATTTTTTAAAAGGCGCCTGATGGAATTTGGTAAATATCAGGTTTATCTGAACTGTGTTGATAAGAGAGTTTTAGCGTAAGAGGTTTTGTTTTTGCCTCTGTTTCTTTGCCTTGCTCTTTTAATCCTTCGACGAGAAGCAATAAGAGATCATTGTCTGCATCTTCAGCTCTAAATAAGATTAATGTATCAGGAGCTGTTTTAACGCCTGTTACAACATTTTTAAAATCGTAAGGTTGGCTGAGGAAATAGTTTTGTAAACTACCACCAATACCTAATATTTTTTCAGCTGTTAAATCAGTTTCTTGGCTTTCTTGCCATGTGACATTGACTTGGATCAATGCCTCAGAATTATAGCCAAAAATATAAGATACATGACCTTCGCCTGTATCAGGGAGTAAGTCATTGACCTTGACGGATAAGCTTTGGGTACGTGTGATAAGGTTTTTGCCAGATTCAATTTGATCATTATTCAAATTAAAATCTTTTTTAATCGCATCACGTACTTGCTTTTGTGTCATGCCAAATTGCGCTGAACGATAACCATCGACATCTTTGCCCTGAGGTTTTGTCGCATAAGCAGGGGCGGTCAAAAGACCGCCCAAGAATGCTGTTGCCATTAAGGCTGATTTAAATTTATTTTTTTGCATCTTTTTGTGTTTCATCAAAAAGTGTCTGCCAATTGTTCATAGAGAAAAGTTGAGCATAAACAAGTGCAAGAGTGCCTGTTTTCTTTAATTCTAAGAATTTCTCATCAGAGAGCTCATTCATTTTCTTTTCATCAATTGTATATAATTGATTGAAACCAAGATTTCTTAAAAGTGCGTGATTAAATGGTGATAAAAGGTCAAGCTCTTTTAATTTTTCACAAAAGCTATTTGTTTGAAGGCTTGCTTGGTGGTAAGACTTACAAAATTCAAGTGCTTCTTTTGTTGTTTCACTCATTTCTTCGCCATCAAAGAGTGGCTTTTTGTTGTTTTTAACTAACACATCTTTGTTATCATCAACACACAGAATAAGACGATCATTTTCTTTGTCTTCACTCATGATGAAAGGATAGCGACGTGCGTAAGCAGGAACATATACTTTTTCTTCCCATTCACCTTTTTTATTCACAAAAAGGTTTTGATTAGGCTGTAAGCCCAAAAATACCGCAGGTGTTGTTTTTTCTTCACCAATGAAAATAATAGGGTAATGCTTCATTAAGAATGTGAACTCAATCGCATTAACAGGAAGCGCGATCTGTTCTTTAGCAAATCCAAAGTTTAATTTTGGATCAACTGACATTTCACCATGAATTGATTTATCTAAAAACACTGGGTTTTGATAAAAAATTGGATTTGATGGTTGTTTGTCGTCTGATTTTTGATCTTTCTTTGATGCCATGATCATGCTCCTCTATTTTAAATCACGAAAAGTGGTTCTGATATGAACCCGCTAGAAATGGTAAAGCAATTGTTTTAACAAGACGTTAAAAGCGAAATATACTTACTGCTTATAGAATGGGCAATTTTAACTTATATATCAAGTGTTTTCTTGTTTTTGTGCTGCTTGTTCACCATCTTGAAGTTCGAGGATGAAATTCTGCGGCAAGTCTTTTTTATGGGTGATAACAGCCCCATTCTCATCTTTGATAACAGAATAGCCTCTTTTTAAAATAGATTTGAAAGACAGTGTTTCTAAAAGTTGTGATAGTCCTTCTAATCTTTTATCTTGGCGCTCAACAAAGGTTGAATAGCTTGTATCAAGACGTAAAGCAATAGGGCTTAACCGTGTCTGAGCTATGGACATAGAATGCCTAGGATGAGGAAGACGCGACGACCAAGAATCGAGTTGTTGAGACCTTAATTGATATGCAGATTTAAGTCCTGTTGAGAGTTTGTGATCAAGGTGATCTAGTTTTTGCGCTTGCATATCATAAAGGCGCTGAGGGTGCGGTAAAGCTCTAGCTATGGTTGCAACATGCTGTGATTTATGTGTGATCTGCGTTGTTAAGCTGCTGTTTAAGCGTGCCTCTTTATTTAAAAGCTCTGTTAAAAGCTCTTGCCGGACAGGGACAGCTTTTTCTGCGGCGCCTGTTGGTGTCGGCGCGCGTAAATCAGCCGCGTAATCAATTAAAGTTGTATCTGTTTCATGACCAACAGCGCTGATAATGGGAGTAGAGCAATTCGCAACAGCGCGCACGACGTTTTCTTCTTGGAAGGGCATTAAATCTTCGAAAGAACCGCCCCCACGTGCCACAATTAAGACATCAGGGCGATGATCTTCATCAAGAGCATCAAAACCATTAATAGCGTTTGTAATTTGATCTGAAGCACCTTGCCCTTGGACCATAACAGGCCAAAGGAGGACTTCTACAGGAAAGCGTTCTTCAAGGCGGTGTAAAATATCACGTATGACGGCACCAGTAGGAGATGTGATAACGCCGATTTTACGGGGAAGAAAAGGAATAGCTTTTTTGCGCTCTGTTGCAAATAACCCTTCCTCAGCGAGGCGCTTTCTGCGGTCTTCAATCATTTTCATGATAGCACCTTGCCCTGCAATTTGAAGGTCTTCTGCTATAAGCTGATAATTTGAACGTCCCGGATAGGTTGTCAATCGTCCTGTGGCGATTACTTCGACACCTTCTTCTGGTCTAAAGCTGAGCTTTGATACGGTCGTCTTCCACAAGATCATATTTAAGACAGATTGATCATCTTTGAGGTCTGTATATAAATGCCCTGATTTTGCAATCGTCACGCGTGAGAGCTCGCCACGAACACGGACATGAGAAAAGCGGTCTTCGACACTCCGTTTTAGAGCATGGCTAATTTCACTCACAGAAAATTCAGGCACATTGTTCGGAGCGGGTTCAGGATTGGAAAAAAGATCATTTGGGCTCATTGTGTCTTATCTTCTTTCCTTAAAAAATTGTTTTAGTAAATTTGCAGACTCTTGTTCGAATGTATTCATGTGAACCACATTTATTTTGTGATGACAGGTTGGTTGTTCGAAAAAAGTGACGCCATTAAACACTGCGCCTCCTTTTGGGTCAAGGGCTGCGATATATAAATTTTGAATACGAGCATGAGCAATTGCCCCCGCGCACATTGTACAAGGTTCAAGCGTTACATATAAATCACACTGAGATAAGCGTTTATTTTGGATATGTGCAAAGGCTTTTTCTAAGGCTAAGATTTCAGCATGCTGTGTTGCGTTTTTATTGGTTTCCACTAAATTGTGGGTTGTGGCGATAAGTTCGCCTTCATAAACCAAGACCGCACCAATAGGGACCTCCCCTTTTGAGTAAGCGAGTCTTGCCTCTTGCATCGCGCGTTCCATAAAGCTATTGTGCTGTGTGTCAATCATCTTACAAGAAGAGTAAAAACGTCTGATGGATAAAAGCAATAAAAAAAATGAAAAAGGTCAAAGAATTGCCAAAGTAATGGCACGTGCAGGTGTCTGTTCCAGACGTGAAGCAGAGCGTTGGATCGCTGATGGGCGTGTGCGTTTAAATGGCAAGATATTAGAAACTCCTGCAACATTAGTGACAAATGAAGATAGAATTGTTGTTGATGATAAAGTGATTGCCCATGGTTCTCGTCAAGAAGAAACACGTTTATGGCGTTATTATAAGCCAGATGGGTTGGTTACAACTCATAAAGATGAGAAGGGGCGGGAAACGGTTTTTGACGCTTTGCCTGAAGAGATGCCTCGTGTGATCTCAGTTGGGCGTTTGGATTTAACAACAGAAGGATTACTTCTTCTGACCAATGATGGCGCTTTGTCGCGTTATTTAGAACTTCCTTCAACAGGATGGAAACGTCGTTATCGTGTTCGTGTCTTTGGGGACATTAATGAACAAGCCTTACAAGCGTTAAAAGACGGTATTACGGTTGATGGCGTTCGCTATGGAGAAATTGATGTGGTTTTTGAACGCCAACAGGGTAGTAATTCATGGCTTTCTGTTTCTTTGAAAGAAGGAAAAAACAGAGAGATCCGTCGTGTCATGGAGCATCTTAACTTAAAAGTGAATAGATTGATCCGCGTTTCTTATGGTCCTTTCCAATTAGGAAACATGAAAAAAGGCGAGGTAGATGAGATTACTGGAAAAGTGTTAAAGGAACAATTAGCAAGTTTTTTTAAAGAACAAAATAAATGAGAATAACGAGCGGTGATCTAAGAGGGCGCGTTTTAAAAGCTCCCGAAGGGTCAAATACTAGACCAACCACAGATAAAGTGCGCCAAGCGCTCTTTAATATGATGCGTGCGCGCTTAGATAGCGATTTTGATAATGTTGTTGTCTTGGACGCATTTGCGGGTTCTGGAGCCTTAGGGTTTGAAGCTTTATCAAATGGAGCTCATCATGTTGTTTTCTTTGATAAAGATTATCAAGCCTTAACGACGATAAAAGAGAATGCAGCGCTTTTGAAATGTACAGAAAGATGTCGTTTTAAAAAAAATGATATTACACGCTATGACTTCTCAAAGGCAGACGGTTCGTTTGGGCTTGTATTCTTAGATCCTCCCTATGGTCAAGGCTTAGTTGTAAAAACACTTGATCATTTGCATGAGGCACATGTTCTCCAACAGGATGCATTGGTTGTTATAGAAATGGATGCAGGCCAAGAGGAAGTGTTACCAGACTATATTCATGAACTATCCGTAAAACAATATGGGCGTATTTCTCTTAAATTATGCCGTTACCAAAGATAGACATAGGCGAGTATCCCGCCTCCTAATAAAATGCGATAGACCATAAAGCCAAAGAAGGTAAATTGTTTGGCAAAACGCATGAGCGCCCAAATGGAGATATAAGCAGCTACAAAAGAGAGGCCGATGGCGATGAAGGCATCTTGTTGGAAAATTAAATTATCTGTTTTGTATAGATCGTAAAAGCCAAGGATAGAGGCTCCTAAAATAGTCGGGATTCCTAATAATAAAGCGAAACGACTTGCTTCAACTCTGTTCAATTTTAAAAAACGCGCGGCTGTAATTGTTATCCCAGAACGGCTTGTACCAGGAATAAGCGCTAAAATTTGCATCAAGCCAATAAAGAGAGCTGATTTTAGTGTTAAGTCTTTCGTCGTTTTTGATGTTTCATAAGCAGAGTCACTCCACCCTAGTAAAAGGCCAAAGATAAGTGTGCTCCAACCAATGATTTCGATGGCTCTAAGCCCATTTGGTAAATATTCATGCATGATAAATCCAGCGAAAATAACGGGACAAGTTGCAATCAGAATAAGTATAAAGAGGTGTCTATCTGCGCTTTTTTTACCGCGTAAAAAATCAATACCACCGATCGCTAAAGCGAAAGTATCACGGAAAAAATAGGCGATCACGGCTAATAATGTCCCAAAATGAACCGCGATATCAATCATCAATCCTTGATCTTGCTCATTTAAAAGATGAGGTAATAAAACAAGATGCCCACTAGAGCTCACGGGTAGAAATTCTGTGATCCCTTGGATAAGGGCTATAAGAGTAATATATAGTAAACTCACGATATAAACGGTCTTTTCTGTAAAACTAAAATAACTTTGCTTTACGCTACTGATTCAGATATCATTTTTCAATCGAAATATGTAAGTCACTCTTACAGTTAGTTCCTAATAATAAAAAAATAAGACTATTTCGGAGGAAATCGCTATTTCTGCAACGACCCTATTATTGATTATGATTGCCGGCATTTGTTTGCTTTTGTGGGCGGTGGAGTTTGTTAAAAAAGGCATGACAAAAGCATTTGGAATGCGCCTTAATCAAGCTTTAGAGAAAGGAACCACGAATAGAGTTGCCGCTTTATTTTCGGGAATAGGTGTTACAACTTTATTGCAAAGTGCTAATGCGACAGCTTTGATTGTGTCATCGTTTTCTGGGCATGGAATGATTACCTTATCAATGGCGCTTGCTGTTATGTTGGGCGCTAATATTGGGACGACACTAGTTGTTCAATTTTTAAGTCTAGACCTTCATTGGCTTATGCCCATTTTGTTGATTGCTGGTGCAACAATTAAAGCCTTATATGGTGGGAAATCGACAAAAGGAAAATATATTGCGCGTATTTTTTTAGGTCTTGCTCTTCTCTTTATTGGATTGAATATGATTGTGTCTGCGCCAGAAGCTTTAAAGCACTCTGATATTATTCGGTCAATTTTTATGCCTTTAGAACAAGATCCCGTTTTCGCGCTTATTTTAGCCGCCGTTATTACATGGATTTTTCATTCGAGTTTGGCTTTTGTGTTATTGGCTCTTTCTTTCGTGACGGCAGGTATTGTGTCTGAGCAATTAGGGTTGGTTATGGTGTTGGGCGCAAATATCGGAAGCGCGATCGCACCTCTTGTCTTAACAGCTAATATGGGAACGTCTATTTTTCGTGTGACTTTTGGTAATTTCTTTATGCGTCTTGTTTTTGCGGCGCTTATTTTGATTCTTATGGAGACACAGATCGGACCACAAATAGAAGCATTTTTTGCTGACCCTCGCGGGATTGTGAATTTCCATACGGCATTTAACGTTTGTATGGCACTTTTCTTTTTACCTATATTGAGTATTGTAGCGCGCGTCACGAAAACAATTGTTCCTGAAACACAGAAATTAGCGGATCCTGGCGATCCTTTGTATCTGGATGAAAAACTACTAGAAAACCCCTCTGCAGCGCTTTCAACAGCAGGACGAGAAGTCTTGCGCCTTGGTGATATGGTGTTGCAAATGTTAGAAGGGACAATGGAAGCTTTCAGGCATCATGATCGTGTTTTAATTAATAAATTGCGAAAAGAAGATGATGCCGTTGACCGTCTATATGGTCATATAAAAAGATATTTAGTTTTGTTATCTCGTGATGAATTAAGTGATGATGAAGCTTTTAGGTTTTCGCAAACCTTTACCTTTGCTGTAAATATGGAGCATATTGGGGATATTATTGAGAAGAATTTACTCGAGTTGGCTGAGAAAAAAGCTGATAAAAGTAGAGAGTTTTCTGAAGAAGGTTTCGAAGAAATTCAAGACATGCACAAAGTTGTTATTAAAAATCTTAAAGATGCGTGTAATCTCTTTATTTCAAACGATGTGAAGATGGCAAGACGTCTTGTTAAAGAGAAAAAGAAGTTTAGAGAAGCTGAATTGAAGACAACCAAAAGCCATATGCAACGTATGCGCAAAGGTTTAACCAAGACATTATCGACAAGTTCTATGCATATGGATATTGTACGTGATTTTAAGCGGATTAATAGTCACATTGCCGCGACAGCTTATCCACTCTTGGAAAAAGAAGGTGAGGCAAAGCCTTTATTTTCAACACTTGCCCATTGAAAAATAATATGTCTTTAGCGAATCACTATTGTTTATAAAAGAATCGGTTTTTGTATCTTTCTTCTTGTTTGTGATCTTTTTTTGTAAAAAATAAATCATAATTGATATTAATATTTTTATATTGAGAAATATTATTACTTTTTGCATTTTTCGTTTAAAAAAGTGATTCGTTTGATTGACTCGTCAAGTATTTTTATAGTACTTTTAAGATGGCTAAGTTGAATGGGAATGGCTTGGGGGGATGTATTTTTGCAGCCCCTTAAGTTTTTTTAAGCCCCTTATTTTTTTCTCTTATATATTTACTCTGTTTTTTGTCTTTATCTGCACATGATAAAGTAAAGAATCCTTATCACACGGCATTTTCAATAGTGTTTACTTTATGGTAATAACTTACTGCTATTATTATGGAATAGTGATAGGGGTTACTGTTAAATGATGTGTCCAAAAAAAGTAAACCGTGTTAAAGCCGGTGTCATATCTTACAAAATGATGCAAAAGATCATGCTTTTGATCCTTTTGACTTTTTTAGCGCTTGCGATCTCATCTTCTGCTTTTGCAGCAAAAGGGGAGAAGACGTTGAAATTATCAGTTCTTGTTAATCCTCAATCTCAAACTCATTTATTTGGTACAAAAGAAACCAAATCGACAGATTTATCAGCTTTTACAAAATGGACAAGCATGTTAAAGCGTTATCAAGATCAGATGACGACTGTCAAAGCAGCGACATTTCGCGGGTGGTTTAGCCGTTTTGCTTATTTGAAAGATAAGCCACTTTCTGTAAAGTTACGCCAAATTAATAATATCGTTAATTTAAATAGGTATGTACCGGATGATAGAGGCTATGGCAAAAGCGATCATTGGGCGACACCTTTGGAGTTTTTGGAAAAGCGTTACGGTGATTGCGAAGATTTTGCGATTACAAAATTCATGGCTTTAAAAGCATTAGGTGTTTCAGAAAGTAAAATGCGTATTGCAGTTGTTCAAGATACACAAAAGAATATTGCTCATGCGGTCTTAGTTGTTGTCGATCAAGGACGCTCTTATATGTTAGATAACCAGATCCAAGATGTTGTAGACACAACACGTGTAGCGCATTACAAGCCTTATTACTCTATCTCATCAAATGCTTGGTGGCTACATAAAGATACTGGGTCTAAGACAGCGATGCTAGAGAGTGCATCACAGTAAACGGTTATAAAAGAATTATAAAAAACACCCCTATGATGAGGACCATAGGGGTGTTTCTTTGCTTCAGAGTTAAAACTATTAGCCAAGATTCAATGCATTTGAAACTCTTTTTCCATTGAAACTAACATCAACAGAAGAAGGTGTGTCTGCGTTCTCTAAATTGGCGAAATTATTATACTGATCTGTTAAGACTGCAGCATCAGATGAAATCGACTTTGTCATGATCGCACTAGGTTGCTTACACGTAATAATACCATGAACTTGCGTTCTTGAAATATAACGGTTCACATAAGGGATACGAATACTCCATGAATAGCCTTTCATAGAACATACAGCGGTTCCTTGAACGGATTTAAATTGCTCATCTTCAGGATCGATGACAATTGGAAAGAGCCAAGATTTGTTGATTTCGAATTCTCTTTGCGTTTTTGAGTTACAGCCACGCTTGTGATCTTCTGCGTTATCAATTGCATCTTGTAGACGTACAAGGTTTTCACGATCGTTTACATTCAAGCTTTCAACACCTCTTAAGATACAGCCAGAGAAACGGTATGTTTCACCAGGTTCTACTTCGATTTTTGTATCGCTACTTCCTGTGTAGACAACAATATTTTCAGTCGTTGTCGCGTACCATGCAACAGGTACGGCATAAAATGCGATTGCTGCGCCACCAACCCATTTCGCCCAAGTTTGAGGCACAGGCAAGCCAAATTTCTTTTCAACTTTACCATTCGCATCATGTTGGAATACAACATTGCTAAAAATACCAGAAGCAACACCAGCTGTTTGACCAACGATCGGTGCTCCTTTTTTGACGACTTGTGGTAAAACTGTTGAAGCTACTTTAGCAAGACCTGTTAAAGCCCACACAGCTGTTGATCCAGCTGTATAAATCAATTTCCCAACCACAGAACCAAAATCAGCATTCTTGTTGAATGTTGCACTTGCGGAAGCTGATTCTTCTGGCGCGCGGTAGCCACCAGTAGATGCTTTTGGTTGCTCTTCTGCCACTTCTTCTTCGTCTTGATCGAGTGTGTCGGCATCGTCATCAGCGCTTTCATTTTGTTTCGCTAAAATATCTTGTAACGCTTCAATCACTTCTTCAGCGGTATAATCGCTATTTTCAATAACTTGAGGATCACCATCACTATCAATATAGTCTTGAGCGATCTCATCTAGTGTTTTTTTCTTAGCCATTTTCTTTCTCCTTTTAAAATCGGTATCTTATAATTGTGCAGCTTTTGGTGCCGGGATTTTTGGTTTTGATCCCTGTGTGTTGGCAACCGTTACGCTTGGTTCGTCATTCTTTTTCTCAATCACTTCTACTTCACCAGATTGTTGGTTGAAAACAACATGAAGTTTAAGTGTTTCTGGTGTTTCATTTGTGTCTAATGTTGATAATTGATGTTCGATCAGTTTTACAGCGACACATTCTTCTAATTTGTCGGTAACAAATAATTTTGCCACACGCACACCATTCTCTTTATTATATTTTGCATCAACGATTTCTTTGATCGTGTCTGCATCTATTGTGAGCTCAACACCTTCTTGTTCTAACTCTTTTTTCGTTTTTCGATAATTCATCTCGATAATTTTGTACATAATCTCATTATCTAGATGATTAAAGAAAATAACATCAGTAAAACGGTTTAAGAATTCTGGTTTAAAGGGGCTGTTTTTTGCTCTCATCTTGTTTTTGATGATCTCACAGCTTTCTTCAAAGCTTTGTCCTTCTACGTCAAACTCTTTAGCGCCGAAATTTGATGTCATAATAACAGTTGTATCGGTAAAATCAACAGTCTTTCCTTTGTTATCTGTCAAGCACCCTTTATCAAGGACGGCAAGCAAAACATCAAAAACTTTAGCATGTGCTTTTTCTAATTCATCAAAAAGAACAACACTATTTGGTTTTTGGCGGACTTCATTTGTTAATTTACCGCCTTCTTCATAACCAACAAGCCCAGGATCGGCACCGGTCATTTTCTTAGAGGCGCTTTCTGAATCATATTCACCCATATCGAGTGTTACTAAATCGCCGACAAGATCAGCTAAAGCGAGCGTAAGTTCAGTTTTACCAACACCAGAAGGTCCAATGAATAAATAAGAGGCCACTGGTTTTGTGCGTTTCTTTTTCTTCAGGATTTGTGCTTTCTTATAGGAAGCAGCAATCTTTGAGACAGCATGAGATTGACCCATAACACGCCCTTCTAAGATATCTTCTGCATTTCTAATTCTTTCAAGCTCCTCCTTATCAGAGCGCGATACTTTTAATCCTGTAATTGTCGTGAAAACCTCTTGGACATTGTCCACAGTTAAAGAAATGACACCGTCTTTTTTAGCCTTTTCTTGGAATTCATCTTTGTATTCAGTCTTGTTTTGTGAAACTAATTCCCTTAATTTTCTAAGTGTTGCTCGGATGGTATCAGGGGTTTCACCGTTTTTACGTTTATTAGAATCTCTCAGTTTTTCTTCTTGTGTGGAGATCAAGGTTTCAAGCTCTTGTGATTTTTCATCATATTCCGTCACAATTTCTTGTGATTCTTGTGGGGTTTGTTGTGCGTAAAGCGTACTTAAAATCATATCCCTGATACGAAGTGAGCGTTCTGGTTGTGCCAGATGTGTATATGTATTGGCTTCATATTTATGAGTGAGGCGACTGATTTCTTCATCAGCTTCATCAGTGATTTCAATTAAGCCATGATATGCCGCTTCATAGCGTGCGCGCGTTTCTGCTAGAACGTTAAGCGTTGTTTCTTTATCCGCTTCTTCATGAGTAATATGAGTGAAGATACGTTCAAAATTAGGAATGCTTTTCTTTAAAGATTCTAATTCTTTTGGGTCTTGGTCATTCCCCATAGCAATCATTTGGAAAGAGCTTGTACGCAAGCCAACCGCTAGGCGGTTTGCAATATGAGCCATTTGATTATTATATAAATTCGTCATTAAAACGGCAATGTCTTCAACTACAAGAATTGAGTCAGACTCATTTTCTGCTTTTTCTAGAACGATATTTAACTCTTCTTCAATTTTGGTCTTATCAGCTTTTTTAAAGAGTTCTTTAGCACTAATAAAAATAAAGTCTTTGCTTTTTAATGTTGCAGGGACTGTAAAATCAGTTGATAAAGCATCTGTTTTAGAGCTTTGTGCAATGGCTGCTACGAGCGCTGATTTACCGCTTCCTTTGCGTCCAGTTAGGAAAATACTGTTGGCGTTTTGTTGCCCTAACGCGCTGATGATTTGAGAAGCTTGTGCGGTAAAGCCATGTAATTTGTTGAAATGGCGATCATATTTATCCAAATAAGTTTTTACAGATGTGGAAGCTGTTGATTGCGGTGTCATTCTTGTGTCCTCATTCTTTATTTCTATATCCCTGTTTTAAAGAAAGAGGCGATAACAGTTTTAAGTTCTGAAGCAAAAAATGCTATCGCCTATATCTCTCTTTATAATCTTGTGTTAAGCAGGCTTAACTTTTGGTGCTTTTGGCTTTGATGGCGTAGCTGGTGTTGCTTCTTTAGGAGCATCACTTACTTCTTCATCACTCTCGTCACCTTTGTAACCAAAAGCGATCTGAGCATCTTTAGCCAACCCATGAGCGCTTTCTCTAACACCTTTTTGAAGTGTTTTCTTAACGCCACCAATTTGCTTATCAAGTTTTGCGAATTCTTGTAACGCTTCACGTTGATTTTCAATCGCTTCAATCGCAGCTTGATATTGTTGTGTTTGTTGTAATTCTAATAAGATTTCACCCTTTAATGCGTCTTCCATATCTTCTTTGTTCATATCTTTTACTTGTTTCGTATGAGCAAGAAGGGACATCATTTCAGCAGCTAGTGCTTTTGAACTTAAGCGACTTACTAGGAAACGAACACCTTGGTCGATTGTTGTTGTTACATCATGTTGCATACTCATTAAGCGTTGGTTCTCACGGTTAACAGATGTACGGTGTTGTTGGATCATTGTGTGCATTTCAACAACGGCACGGAAATGGTTAGTAAACATTTCTTGTAAGATCTCAATATGTGCCAAATGTGCATTATAAACATTGCGTGCTTCTTCGTTACGAATTTCTGCAATACCTTGTAAAACATTATCATTAGCAGCATCGGCACCATTTGGATCAATGTGTAAAGCATCTACTTTTTCCTTAATAAAGTCAGGTAATTCATTCAATGTACCTACTATGATTTCAACATATTCCATCATCATCTCATTTGATTCATGCATTAATTTTGCTTCTTCTAAGAGATGTGAGTTGCTATCACAAATGCGATCGTAACGCTTTTGAATGGAACCTGAAATCTCACGGCCTTTTGTTCTGATTGATGCAAGTTCTTCTTCATAGTCACCATCATTCTCAAGTAGGCTACGAATATGACGCATTTGGTTATATTCTTTCATGAAAGATTCATAAACAGATTGTTGTTCAGCAAGCTCAGAACGTAGAGATGTTTCTTTCGTTGCTGTGGTTTTTAGTTCCGTTTTTGCTTTTAAAAGCTCTGATTCAAGGCTTGTGACACGTGATTGTGCAGCTTGAATTGCTGATTGACGTTTTAGCCATTTACCTTGCTGCGTAGCTAACTCATTCTTAGCAAGTTGTAATTCACCAGTAACAACAACTTCACCATCTTCTGATACGCCTTCAATGCGTTCAATTTTATCTTTTAACTCACTGACTTTAGATGATGTTTTGCTAATGTCTTTTTTGATTTTACCGAGCGTTTCATCATGCTTTCTCTTAGCTGCTTTTTGTGCATCTGCTGTTAAGAAGATTTCAATCATTTTAGCAACGCCGTCTTCTTGTACTCTGAAATCATCAATCACATCTAATTGATCAAGAATGCTTTGGCGCTCTGATGTAAGTTCTCTTAACGCATCATGAACATTAAGTGAATCTGTGCTTTGTTTTGCTTTCGCGGCAGCAACTTGTAGATCTGTTTGCTTGTTACTGTAAACACTAATTTTCTTTTGGAATACAGATGTAATCTTTTGTAAGACAGCAAGACTATCTTGTAAATCATCACCAGATTCTAATTGTGATTTAAGATGTTCAATTAGGTTTTGTGTACGTTCCTGTTTTGTCAGTTCTACGTCTGTAATAATTTTGAAGACTTCAGAATCTTGGATGTTTTCTTCAAACACAAGACCTTCTGTTGGTTCAGCTTCTTCCTGAGTGGTTTGTTGACCAATACCCTGTAAAGCTTCGCTTAGACTGTTGAAGTTCGTGCGCTCTTTGCGATCTTCTTGTTGTTGTTTAACACTTTTTTGTAAGCTGTTTACGAGGTCTTGTAGTTGTTCATTGTTTGCCATTATTACGTCTCCTTTGTTTTGTAAAAATAGGCGTTAACCTTTTATTAACTCTGATGATTGTGTTTATGTATAATTGTTTTTACGTAATATGTCAATAGCGAAAGCAAAATGTTTTTCATATTTTTAAATTGTGGGGCGTATTGTGTGAAAATTAATGACTGCTTAAATAATAGCTTATATAAATACAAGAGAGAGGGTATACTCCTCTTGTGAAAGAGTAATGGAATGACAAAAAAAGTATTAATTGTTGAAGATAACTTGCTGAATTTGAAATTGTTTCGAGATTTGATCGAAGCAAATGGGTATGAAACAGCACAGACAAGTAATGGACACGAAGTGTTAGATCTGGCGCGCGCAGAAAAGCCTGACCTGATAATCATGGATATTCAACTCCCTGAAGTGTCCGGGTTGGAAGTAACGTCATGGTTAAAAGATGATGAGGAGTTGAAACATATTCCCGTTATTGCTGTTACAGCTTTCGCTATGAAGGGTGATGAGGAGAAAATTAGAGAAGGTGGATGTGAAGATTATATCGCTAAGCCTATTTCTGTGATGGATTTCTTGGCAACAATAAAAAAGTATTTGGACCGTTAAATTAAAATAAGGAGCTCCTTTATATGTCCGCACGCGTTTTAGTAGTTGATGATATTTTCCCAAATGTAAAACTTTTGGAAGCAAAATTAAAAAGAGAATATTTTGATGTGATTACAGCAGGTAGTGGTCAAGAGGCTTTAGAAAAAGTAAAAACAGAAACGCCTGATATTATCTTGTTGGATGTGATGATGCCTGAGATGGATGGCTATGAAGTTTGCCGCCGTCTTAAGAGTGATCCTGAAACAGCGCATATTCCTGTTGTGATGGTGACAGCGTTAACAGAAAATGAAGATCGTGTAAAAGGCTTGGATTTAGGTGCAGATGATTTTTTAAGTAAGCCTGTGAATGATGTTGCGTTGTTTTCGCGCGTACGCTCACTTGTTCGATTGAAAATGACAATTGATGAATGGCGTGTGAGAGAGAACACAGCGAATCAATTTGGTGTGAGTGAAAAATCAAAAGTAACAGAGATCCCACATTCTCATGGCAATATTTTACTTGTGAATGATGTTGATTTTGAAACAGACAAGATTTTAGATAGTTTAAAACAAGATGCTCATACTGTAGAGGCTGTTACAGAAGGGATGCAGGCGATTGACTTAGTCAAAGAACGCGACTTTGATATGATCATTGTTTCTCTTAATTTGACGTCAGAAGACGGTCTACGCTTATGTTCTTATTTTAAGTCGAATGAAAAAACACGCTCAACACCGTTAATGATGATCACAGAAGAAAGTGATATTGATAAAGTCGCTCAAGGGTTAGAGATGGGAGCTCATGATTATGTGATGCGCCCTCTAGACCGGAATGAGGTAATTGCACGCGTACGAAGTCAAATTCGTCGTAAGCGTTATCAAGAACAGCTTCGCTCAAATTATGAAGAGAATTTGAATTTAGCGGTCAAAGACACACTCACAGGTTTATTTAACCGTCGTTATTTGATGACACACTTTACGCGTTTATTACAAAATGCACGTGATAATGAAAAAGATTTATGCGTTTTGATGTTTGATTTGGATAAGTTTAAATCGGTCAATGATACTTATGGGCATAATGTGGGAGATGAAGTTTTAAAAACTTTTGCAGACCGCGTATCAGATAAGGTGAGAAGTTTTGATTTATTTGCACGTATGGGCGGTGAAGAATTTATTGCGATCTTGCCGAATATTACACAAGAGCTAGCTATTCAAATTGCAGATCGTTTGCGTTATGAAGTCGAAAAAGATTTATTCCCAGTCTCAACAGAGGAGGGATTGTTAAAAGTCACAACATCTATTGGGGCTGCGATTATCAAAGCAGGTGATGCGAGTGTTGAAGAGGCTCTAAAGCGCGCGGATGATGCTTTGTATAAAGCCAAAGAAACAGGCCGTAATGTCGTTGTCTTTGACCAAATTGGTGTTATTCCAGCACAATCTTCTTGACTTTTATTTACCATATGCATTATATATGCGTGTCTTAATAAGAAGAAATAATAAATGGCACAAACACATCAACAAAAATATATATATGTATATAGTGAGCGAGGATCAAATTACTTGCCTGTTTTTTATCGCTTGAAAGAAAGTTTTCAAGGACAAGATGTTTGTGTCAAAACAGTATCAAAAAAAGACTTACTTGATCTTCAAAAATTCAACTCAGACCACGTAGTGGCTTTTTTCTTACCAGGAGCGGCGCAAAATGGTGAATATGACGTGCGTCTAGGGCGTGATGGCTTTGATGCAATCCGTAATTATGTTCGCGGTGGCGGGCATTTTATAGGTATTTGCGCTGGTGCTTATTATGCAAGTAGTAAGCTTGAATGGAGCCATGAACATAAACCTCATAAGCAAACAAAAACGCCTTCTTTAAGGTTTTTTAATGGTTTAGCGCGCGGGCCTATTTCATCGATTACACCACATGATGACTGGCATAGAATGCGCGCTATTCATGTGCGTTCTGATGATCCTGTTTTAGGGCGTTTTAAATCAATTTATTGGGGTGGACCAGAATTTATTTCTTATGATCACTATAAAAATTTTGATGTCTTGGTGTCTTTTAATGAAGGGCGTTTAAAATCGCCTTGCGTTATAAGAAAGCAAGAAGGCGCTGGGACAGTGACATTATCTTCGATCCATCCTGAATTAACACCTACAATTTTAAGGAAATTAACACCAAGAAATCACGCTATTCATGGCACTGTTTTGAAAGTTATTCGTGAAACACATGCCTCAGATACCCAAAGATCGTATCTTTGGTCGAAAATTGTGAGCCCTGTCTATGACGCTTTAAATCGAGAACAGTCATCAGTTCCTAAAGATTCTCGTAAAACAGGCTTGTCCTTTTCACCTAAAAAAGGTATTCAATAAAGTCATTGGATAGAGAGGTGGCCGAGTGGTTTAAGGCGCACGCCTGGAACGCGTGTTGAGTGCAAGCTCTCGAGGGTTCGAATCCCTTCCTCTCTGCCAGTTTAATTCTTACGGATTCAATGAAACGTCATGAAAGATTTCTTACCGCCATCATTTGGTTTTGGGAGCGCGCCTTTAGGGGAGCTGTATAATGCTGTTTCTGAACAAGTGGCCACAGACGTTTTACAAACGGCGTGGGATAGGGGTGTTCGATATTATGATACAGCTCCGTGGTATGGGCGAGGGTTGTCAGAGCAAAGGGTTGGGCGTTTTTTATCTCAGCAACCGCGGAATGAGTTTTATGTAACGACAAAAGTGGGGCGTTATTTGATTGATCCGAAACAAGATGGTGCCACTTTTAAAACGGATCCATGGTTTGGTGGTCTTAAGCAAGAGGTTGTGTTTGATTATAGCTATGATGGTATTATGAGATCATATGAACAATCGAAAAAGCGACTTGGGCTAGATCAAATTGATGCGCTTTTCATCCATGATCTCGATCGTGGATATCATGGCGTGCATTGGAAACATCATCAAAATGACCTAACAAAAACAGGGTTTAAAGCTCTTGAAGCATTGAAAAAGGCTGGTGACATTAAGGCCTATGGTATGGGGATTAATAGTCATGAGGCCTTTGAAGATGCGATGCGTCTTTTTGATTTAGATCTTTTACTGGTCGCTATGCCATACACACTACTTGATCAGTCGAGTTTAATGACAACGATGCAAGCCTGTGTGGATACTGGTACACATGTCATTATCGGTTCTCCTTTTTGTAGTGGTATATTGGCAACTGGTGTAAAGGCTCATGCCAAATATAATTACGCAGAGGCGGATAAGGCTATGATAGAAAAAGTTGATCATATAGAGCGTATTTGTAAACGCTATGATGTTTCATTATCTGCTGCCGCACTACAATTTCCGATGGCGCATCCAGCCGTTGTGTCAATTATTCCTGGTGCATGCCGGGCAAAAGAAATCATTCAAAATACAGCCGCTTTTAAACAAGCAATACCAGCCTCTTTTTGGGATGCATTAAAAGCAGAAACTTTGATTGATATAAACGCCCCTGTGTTTATTGATTGAGGGGGTATTTGCCCCATTTTGTTGTTTTTGTAATGCTGTGCAAAATAAGGTATCGTGATTGTTATAATTTTATTACACAAGAATTAGAAAGATGTGATGATGGCGCAGAAAGAGTATGTTGTTTTACTACATGGCATGTTCCGTACGAAATTTCATATGCGAAAGATGGCTCATTATTTGGAACAGCAAGGTTATTCAGTTTTAAATATTGGTTATTCATCAAGGCGTCATGATATTGCGGCATTGCGGGATATGATTTGGCATCAGATAGAGGAAAGAGATTCTAAATCTGCAACGCTTCACTTTGTTGGTCATTCGATGGGCGGGTTAATTATTAGGGCATTATTGACAAAATATAACCCACCTCATTTAGGGCGCGTTGTTTTGATAGCAACACCAAATAAGGGAAGCGAACTTGCAGATTTTCTAAAAAGTAAATGGATTTATAAAAAACTGGCAGGCCCTGCAGGGCAGCAGCTCGTCACAGATCAAGAAAGTATTAAGCATCTTTTTGATTCTGTTGCTTATGAATGTGGTGTTATCGCAGGTGATCTGTCTTTAGAGCCCATTTCTTCGCTTTTTATAAAAGGGAAAGATGATGGGCGTGTTTCTGTTGAAAGTACAAAGCTCGACGGCATGAAAGACCATGTGACGCTTAGGACAACGCATGCGTGGCTTCCAACAAATAAAAAAGCAATGAGGCACGTTCATCACTTTTTACAACGTGGCTTTTTTATGAAGTGAGTACTATAAGAGGCAAAAATGTCGTATTTTCATATATTTAAAAAAAACGATTTACAAGGTCTTTTTATTTCTATAATTTCAAAAATACTTTCAAAAATAAGAATAAAAAAATTGAAGCCCTAGTATAGAAGAAGTATTGGAGGAAACATGACAGGACAAGCTCAAGGCGCGCTGAAAGCAGATGTGCGTGATTGTGATTCGCATTTAAATGGTTACGCTATGCATGAATTATTAGATCGTGCGTGCGAGAAATTTCCAGATAATGTTGCTGTCAATTTTGAAGGACAAACGCTTACATATTCTGAGCTCAAAGACCATGTGGATGATCTTGTTGTTATTTTACAAGGCTATGGCATTACCAAAGGTACAAAAGTTGGCTTATTCATGCCAAACCATACAGGCATGGTTGCATGTCACTATGCAATTTTAAAAACTGGAGCAACTGTTGTTAATTATAACCCTCTCTATGCTGCTGAAGAATTGATCTATCAAATTAATGATAGTGATACTGAATTTATGATGACGTTAGGCGTAGAGCCTTTGATTGAAAAGCTATTAGGTTTAACGGATCAAGTTTCATTACAAAAGATCTTTACTTATGGCGTTTGTGATGCAATCTCAAATGAGCTTGTGACCGACGTGCTGGCAGCGGCAACTGAGAACACAAAACCAATTGAAACACTGCCAACAATTAATCCAGATACGGATATTGCTATTTTACAATACACAGGTGGAACGACGGGTGTTCCGAAAGGGGCGATGCTTTCTCATACTAATTTAAGTATGAATGTTGAACAATTTTATCAATGGTTGTCACCTGTGTTAACAGAAGGTGTTGAAAGACAGCTTGGTGTGCTCCCTTTATTCCATGTTTTTGCGTTGACTGTTGTGATGAATTACTCTTTCCGGATGGGGATGGAAATACAGCTTTTATCAAAATTTGATCCTAAGCAAATTGCTCCTTTGCTTGAGGAGACGCCCCCGACATTTTTGGCGGCAGTCCCTGCAATCTATAATGCACTTGCGACACATCCAGCGACATCATCAATTGATTTATCGAACACAAAATTTGCAGTAGCCGGTGGTGCACCCATTCCAGCGGAAGTGAAACGGTTATTTGAAGAACGTTTAAATACAAAAGTTGCAGAAGCTTATGGCTTAACAGAGGCTTCTCCTGTTGTTGCAAGTAACCCACCAGCAGGTGTTATTCAATTAGGATCGATTGGTCCAGCAATATCGCTAACAGAAGTTGATATTATTAGCATAGAAGATGGTGAAACAGTCCTTGCTCCACATGAAAAAGGCGAACTTTGTGTGCGTGGGCCGCAGGTTATGATGGGGTATTATAAAAAGCCTGAAGCGACTGAAAAAGTAATTAAAAATGGACGTCTTCATACAGGGGATATCGCTTATAAAGACGATGATGGCTATATTTATATTGTTGATCGCTTAAAAGATATGGTTCTTGTAAATGGGTATAATGTGTACCCCACTCAAATAGAGAATAAAATCTATGAACATGAGCTGGTCGAAGAATGTATTGTTGCAGGCGTTCTTGATGATAAAAGAGGCGAGGTTGTCTGGGCTTGGGTTAAGCAAACAGATACGGATGAAACGCTGTCTGATAGCGATTTAAGAGCATTTTTAAAAACGAAATTATCGACTATTGAAATGCCTAGAAAGTTCTTTGTTGGTCGTGAGCCATTACCAAAAACAGCTGTAGGGAAGTTATCTAAAAAACTCTTGTTAGAACAACAAGGTCTTAAGCGTTAAGAAGTAACATTGATTTGGGAGGTGTTGTAATGCGCAGTATTTCAAAATTATTTTCGTGGAAATCAAAAGAAAAGCCGATTGAAACATTTTATGTTCGTTTCTCTGGAGAAGAGGATATTGATAAAATATTTGATTATTATAACTTAAATGAACACCAAAGTATTAAGCCTCGTGACAGAAAAATTTTAGAAGATCTTATCTCTTCAGGAGCGGTTACGGTTGTTGAAGCAGAAAGTGGCGAAATTATTGCTTCAACGGTCAGCTATCCAGGAATTATTAAAGAAAAAGATATTGAACAAACATGCTGGCAAGAAGTGGGTTCAATTCGCATTACAAAGAAAAATGGGTATAAAGGTTTATTTGGCGCAATGGCGGGGGCTCAAGTCTTTAGAGCTTTGATAGTTGATGAACCAAAAGATTATTTCGTGGGGCGTATGCTTAATCGTCCTGTTCAAATGCTTGCAGAAGATCTAGGGTGGAAGCCTTTGGATGACAGTGATGTGAGTGATGAAATGGCATCTGCACTAGCAGGATCTGTTGGAAGACAAGGAACTGATGGAATGAGGCCAAAAGATCATTGGTATTATTGTGGCCGTGATGGCGTTTTTGTTATGTTGGAACGTTTAAATAAGGTATTGAATGATCCTATTTTAAAACATCATAAATTCGCAGAAAATGGAGAGAAAATCCGTATTAGTTATGAACGTAGCCCTTTAATTATGGCCTATAAGCCACATCTAGAATCTCTTATTCAGCTCGGACATAAGCAAACGGATCATGATGAATATGCGGAACAGCATCTTGGATATATGCACAAGATTTGGAAACGAGCTTTGCGTTGACAAACGCACCTAAATCGTCTTTCATACCGACATGGCTATTATACAAGAAATCAAACAAGAACAAGACACACTGACACAGTGGCGTCGTGATATTCACCAAAATCCTGAACTTGCTTATGAAGAGCATGATACGGCTTCATTTGTTGCCTCCTGTTTAAAAGAGTGGGGCATTGAAACTCAAACAGGTATTGGAAAGACAGGCGTTGTTGGTGTTTTAAAAGGAAAGACAGATACATCTGGGCGCTCTATTGCGCTGCGCGCTGATATGGATGCCCTGCCTTTATGTGAAAAGAATACATTTGATCATAAATCAAAAAATGATGGTAAGATGCATGCTTGCGGTCATGATGGCCATACAACCATGTTGTTAGGTGCTGCTCAGTATTTAGCACGAACTCGTGATTTTGATGGCACAGTTTATTTTGTTTTTCAACCAGCAGAAGAAGGCCAAGCTGGGGCGAAGGCGATGATTGATGATGGGTTATTTGATCGTTTTCCTTGTGACTCTATTTATGGACTTCATAATTGGCCAGGTTTGCCAGAGGGACATTTTTCAATTTGTCCTGGTCCTATGACAGCGTCATCTGACACGATTACAATTACATTAACAGGGCAAGGCGGTCACGGCTCTATGCCTCATCGTAATACAGATATTGTGACCACTGGCGCAGAGATTATTATGGCGTTACAAACATTGATTAGTCGTAAAGTTAGTCCGAATGAAGCTGCTGTTCTTAGTCTTTGTACATTTAATGCGGGCACAGGTAAAACAGCGATGCCTTCGACTGCCGAAATTGGTGGTACAGTGCGTTGTTATAGTGAAGAAGTACGTAAAATCCTTCTTGATGGTATTGAGAATATTGTCAGTTCACTATGTGCGGCTCACGGTGTTGAGGGCTCAGTTGATGTTCACCATGTAACTCCTTCTGTATATAATGATCCTGATGAGGCTATTTTTATGGCAGAAGTTGCAGCTGATGTTGTTGGGGGTGATAGGGCCGATACAACATTTACAAAAACAACAGCATCTGAAGATTTTGCTTATTTCTCTCAAGTAAAGAAGGCAGCATATATTGCAATGGGGCAGGGGGAAAAGCATCCTCAGCTTCATAATACATTGTATGATTTTAACGATAATACTTTGGCAACAGGAGCCAGTTTTTGGGTGCGCCTCGTCGAGATGAAGCTTAAGTCAGCATAATAAGTTTCTTATCTATTTTTAGATAATTTTTCTAGAAAATGAGCTATCTATTCCTTTGATTTTTAATCTGTTTTTGCAAAATATGTCAAAAATATGTCTTTTTTGTGTTAAAAATATTGACATAATTTATAATAATGTTACTATTTATGAATAAATAGTAAAATATTTCTAATGAACAGGAGGAAATATGGGACAGAAAATAGGGAATAGATTCAATACTCATATAAAGTACGGATTATTAGCGCTTGCAAGTGCGATGGCAACGCCCGCTTTTTCAGATACGACACATATAGAGCAAGAGGATGCAGGTAGTGCTTATACATCTTTAAATACTCAAAAAGTCGATCTTTCTAGATATGATGCTTATGGTTCGGGCTCATTTGCTGATGGCCTTATAAAGGTAGGAAGTAATAGCAATCAAGGTATTAACCGTTCAAAAACAGTAGTGAAATTACCAGAAAAACCCAATAAAGAAGAGAGCACAGAGGTTGATACACAAGAAAAAACATTCTTTGACCGTGTGAAAGAGCGTTCAGGTTTGTATTTTGGAACAAGTGCTGGAGCTGATGGGAGTGAATTTTTCGTTGGTGTTACAAATAAGCCAGTTGATCTACCTTGGGGATTGTCTGTTGGTATTAATACAAGTGTTACACATACAGGGAATACAGCGTTTGGTGTACATTTAAATGAAACTCAAGATCTTTGGACCGGTGCGACACTAACCGCTGGGCTGGGATATCATTATGATACGATTTTAGAAGGGTTTGGCGTTGATGCAGAATATCAAACAGTGCGCCTCGAATTTAATCAGTCTGTTTATGAAAGTTTAGGTATAGGTGTTGTGGGATCTCATACACGTTACTTTAATTTACGCGCAGATGATCAATATGTTGATGACACTTTCTATGGTGTTTCTATGAAAGTGGGACAATTTGCGAATATGCAGATCGGTGCCCAAACATTAAAAATAGAAGACGGCACAGTCGCAGAGAAAAATAAATTTCAACTTCGTTATGGCTTTACATTCGGCTAAGCGAAATAAGGTCTGGTTGCAGAATTAGCTTTTGGTATTTGGTCTTGCCGGCATACATTCAATAAGCCAATATTCTGTAGCCACGCCTTTAAATTCACGTTGTTTATTAACGACACTATAGCCATTCTCACATGTGTTATTGGCGGCAATCTCAAGGTGGCGTACAGCTCTTTCAGAAGTTCTAAGTCCTTCTTCCTGATGTGAAACCAGATGCTGATTATTATCAACAGGCTTAACTGTTGCTGTTGTACAAGCTGTTGTTGTGAAAGCAAGTGCCACGATGCATAAAGAACGCGCGAAAATATTCATGATAAGACCCCTTTTAGATTTAAACTTCTCTATATATGGAGTCTAAGCAAATATCTTAAATTTTTGATTAATAAGGTTTATTTATTTTCAAAAAGATATAAATAGTTACCATATCCTTCTTTCGCTAGATCATCCTTATGGATAAATTTCATCGCTGCGGAATTCATGCAATAACGAAGTCCACCTTTGTCTTGTGGGCCATCAGTAAAGACATGCCCTAGATGTGCATCGGATTGGGCAGATCTTACTTCTGTCCTAACCATGAAAAATTTACGATCCTCGACTTCCTTAACAACGGATTGTGTGATTGGCTTTGTAAAGCTTGGCCAGCCTGTACCACTTTTATATTTATCAATAGATGAGAAAAGTGGAACACCAGAAATACGATCGACATAAATGCCTGGTTCTTTATTATCCCAGTATTCATTTTCAAAAGCGGGTTCGGTGCCATTTTCATAGATGACATATTTTTGAAGCTTAGTCAGTGTGTGTTTCTCAGACATTGTTTCTCCCTCTTGTGCATATAAATGATATGAAAATACTAAAGTAAAAACTATAACTAAAAGTGATAAAAATTGTTTCAAAACGGTCCTCATAGTGGTTTAATGTTATCTCATAACGTTATTCGTTATAGTCTAAGAAAAATTACAAAAAATATCTAGGGACAGTTATGTCGTTGTTTTCAAAAGAAACGGATGAAGAAAAAGAGCGTCGCATTCAAAAAGCGAAAGCTGAATCTGAACTTTATAAAGAAAGAAATCTTGAAGATTTAATAGATCAAGAGCGCCGTGAGGATGAGCTTGATCGCTTGCGTGATGTCTTGGAACAAAAAACGACATGGCGTCGTGTTATGATTTTTTGTGGGATCTTAAACCTTATTTTGATTTTATTAGCTATTTCAGGAGTTATCTGGCCATGATGGATCAAAAAACACTTATCCGTGGCTGGGTTCAAGCCTTTTTCAGTGTCTTGGTTTTATGGGGTGTGAATAATGTT
Organism: uncultured Rickettsiales bacterium; assembly: GCA_950054255.1. GTDB lineage: Bacteria > Pseudomonadota > Alphaproteobacteria > Micavibrionales > CATLOR01. Next base: position 694,562 of record CATLOR010000001.1, read on the forward strand.
TACATTGGGTATTCTGCCCAGATTTTACATGCTAACTATTTAATTTATACATGCTCAAGCTTTGTGAGCTGTGCTTTTTTTCTCCTTTTGATTGGTGGAAAAGGGCCCTTGGTAAAGGAAACTTTGCGCTCGATTGATACATGGGCATTTGGTTTTATTATGTTGATTGGTTACTTGTTGACCTTGAGCCTATTCTCTTATGTATCCTCAACTGAGGGGAGTTTGCTTCAACGTATTAGTTTATTGTTCAGTATTATTTGTAGTTGGTTATTTCTAAGTAGGAGGCCTGCCAAAGGTCAGTTAATAGGCGTTTTCTTTGTGCTTGTCGGAATTGTTTTTATCTGTAAGGATCTCCCCGAGGAAAATAAAGGTATCATTTATTTATTGATGTTTTTGGAAGGTTTGGCCCTAACTGGGCGTATGTTTGTAGCAGAAATTCATCGTCCCCACAAACAAGCGATGGCAATGGACAAAGACCCTAAAGCAAAAGCACGTGTTGTTGGTTTTGTGATGTTTATCATCAGTACATTTTTCTTGCTTATGACCTTTTTTCTAGCCTTATTGCAAACGACGATGCCTTTGCCAGTAAGCGGTGATATTTTACCGACATTGGCAAGTTTTAGACATCCTGAGAGTATTTTTGCAGGATTGATCGCGGGTGTTTTCTTGCTTGTACCTCTTCGAATGATTGAATTTTCGAGTGCAAATATTATCAAGACAGAAAATTTCTTGGCCATAGCAGCGCTTTCTTGTGCGGCAACTTATTTTTGGGAGTGGTTATTGCAACCCTTAACTGGCATGAATATGGCGACCATTAGTCAGGCGGATGTGATTGCGCTTGTGATTATTACGATTGGGTCTTTGATAGCAGCCATCAGTAAAATCAAGAAAAAGTCAGAAAAAGAAGAAGAGTGGCGGGATGATATCTCATTCTCGACCCAAGATCCTGAGATGGTGTCTGATACAAGAGAAATTGTTGCGAATACGTTAGAGCATTTTGAAGGGGATATCGTGAAAACAGCGAATACCCTATCTGTTCATAAAAAGGCAATAGAAGTTATTTTGGCTGATAAAGATAAGGTATGTTCTTTCACGCAAGAGAAACTAAGAGAAGCGGCGCGTCATTATCGTCACAAAGTGGCTTTATCTGATGCATTAACAGGCCTTGTAAATCGCTCTGGTTTTATGTCTGCGCTCAAACAAGCCCCACATGTCAGTGATGAGTTTAGTGTGTTATTTATCGATTTGGATAAATTTAAACCCGTTAATGATACATATGGCCACGATGCTGGGGATGCTGTTTTACGAGGGGTCGCGGAGCGTTTGCGGATGCTATTTCCAAAGAATGCAGAAATTACGCGTCTGGGAGGAGATGAATTCTGTTTGTTGCTCCTTGATTGTGACCGTAAAAAAGCAGAGGAGAAAATTGATTTTATTAAGGATACACTTACAACACCGTTTTTATTTAATGACCAAGAAATTACAATTGGTGCTTCTGTTGGTATATCTGTTTATCCTGAAGATGGTAATAGCCCAGAAGCGCTCTTAAAATGTGCAGATGGCAGTATGTATGATAAGAAAAAAGACCGTTAATCACGAAAAGGAGAAATATGTGATGAAATTTTTAACAACAGCGCTTACAACAAGTATTGTCGTGGCAGGTTTATTTGCTTCACCCTCGGTAAAAGCAGACGACTCTGTTTTAGCTTTGCCTCAAGGTCAGGCTCTCTTACATATCTCGGCAACCGAGCAAAAAGAGGTTAAGCAAGATACATTATTGGTGCGACTTGAATATCAATCAGAAGATAAAAGCGCAGAAGCTGTTCAAAGAGAGATTAACAGCATGATGACGCAAGCTCTTGAAATGCTTGGATCACATGAGAAAATCAAAGTTGAAACAACATCTTATAATGTCTATCAAAAAACATTGCCGCGTACTAAAGAGCAAATTTGGCATGGTTCTCAAGGCTTGCAATTGAAGTCAAAAGAAGATGAAGCTCTTTTGGCTGTGGCAGGACAACTTCAAGAACGTGGTTTTGTTTCTCAAGGTGTTGATTATGTGTTAACAGCAATGGAGATCGCAGATATTAAAGATAAAATGATGGAAGATGCTTTGATGAAACTCTCAACACGTGCTGATCGTGCAGCTAAAGCTTTGGGAAAAACATCGGCTTCACTCATTGAAATTAATGTCCAAGGTGGTCACGATGTTATGCCTATGGTTCGTTCTATGGGGCGTATGAATATGATGGCAATGGAATCTGCGCCTATGCCTGCACCAGTTGCAGCAGCGGGGGATACGACATTAAGTCTGACGGTTTCTGCTAAAGCCTTATTGAAACCGTAAAAGATTATCTCTAGTTTTATATAATCTTAAAAATCTATTAAATGTTTCGCGTTATACTAAAACTATCGTCTAAAAAAAAGTGGCCAGCTCTCTTTTTAAAAAAGATCGCTGACCGAGTTTGGGTGGGTGAGATAAAACTATAATAATAAAGTGGTGTACTTTCTAAAGTATATTGGGAAATGGGTCTTGTGGAATTCTTTCACAAGACCCGATTTTCTTCTAGGTCTTAGAAGGGGTACAAAATATCAAATACTTGTGTTCCGTATCGTGGTTGTTGAACATCTGTGATCTGACCGCGTCCGCCATAAGCAATGCGTGCCTCGGCAATTTGGTCAGCATTAATTGTGTTGCTTGGTGACACATCTTCGGGGCGAATGACACCAGCTATTTGTAATTCTCTGACTTCGAAATTAACACGTACTTCTTGGCGCCCATTGATCACAAGATTTCCATTAGGAAGGATTTGTGTAACGATCGCAGCGATACGTGTTTCAATATCTTCTTCGCGTTTGATTTCACCTGTACCAGAATTGTTGGTTGAGCCACCAAAATTAACCAATTCACCAGGTGTTAAGTTGTCATTTAAGACTTGCGAGAGATAGTTTTCTGCTCCAAGTAGCGAGTTAAAGTTATCTGTTTCACTGTTGCTTCTTGTGCGTTCTGTTTCATTTGTGATTTCCGCTTCGTCCTTGATCTCGATGACAACGGTTAAAATATCACCGATAGCACGTGCGCGTTGATCTTTGAAAAATCCTTTTCTGTGTGACTCCCATAAAGAGTTTGCCACTTTAGGTTCTTGAACACGGGGTTCAGGCATTGGAACGCTGACATATTTCAATTTATCAGAGTCTTCTTTTAACTGAACTGGTTTAAATTCAGGTTCTTGTCCAACAGAGGATAAGCGATCCATTGTATTTGAACAGGCTGTTAAGCCGCATGTTAGAGCGATGATAGCAAGGCTATTTAAAAGTTCTTTTTTCATCTCAGTTTCCACCTTTCATTTAAGAGAATGTTGATCATTCTTCTTTAAAAAATATCATTTGTATTAGCTGTTACAGAAACACTCATTGGGTCTGTCACATGCGCTTCAATAACGCGGTTGCTTGATTTGTTTAAAACACGAATTGTGTCACCTTTTGCACCGTGGTCAAGGGCGCGACCTTTGGCTGTCACATTCAGACGTCCTGTTGACAAGGTCATCGTTACTTGATCGCCTTTGTGAACGATAAGGGGTGCTTGTAAATCACTCTTTTGAATGATCTTATCTTCATAGATGTAGCGACGAGGTGTTAAACCAATAAGTTCAGCTTCGCTCGTAACGCTATCGCTTGTGAGCATTGTTTCAGGGACTTCAATCCATGCGATATCATGTCTTGAAATTACGTCACCATTACGTGTTTTATTTTTTAAAACAGGGATTTGTGCAATTTTTTCAATTAGGCCATTTATCATTTTTTCTTGACCATCTTGGGCAATAATACGTGCAGAAAAACGTTGACGTCTTTGATCATAATCGAACTCTGTGATTTCTAATTCATCAGAATAGTCACTATCAAGAACAAAGATTTCACGACTATTTGCTAATTTAAGTTTGAAGTCTGTCAGATGTGTATTCTTAAGTACATGGTCAACTAATGTTTGTTCAATTACTGGGGCATTAATCACGGTTGCATCACGTGTTAATGTTATATCCTCATAAGGGTTATTTGTGCGCCAATCCAAGCCAAAGGAAGTTGCAATTTGATTGAGGGTATAAGCATTAAGTGTGATCTCATCACCAGGTCGAGGCGCAGGAGAGAGAACATAGTCATGATGTGCTTCCAATCCATCAAAGACATGTTCTAATCTTAAGAATTCATCTTTAATGGCATGGTCGCCTTTTAGGAGGGCTGCATCAGCGGCGCCTGACAAAAAGCCAAGGCTGAGCAATGTTGCGAGAGCTATCTTGTATGAATTCTTCATGATTTTATCTCCTGTTCCTGTTTAAGTTATCCGTCCGCGTGATTATTTAATCTGTGCCGCAACGCTTAGCATTTCGTCACTTGCTTGGATAACTTTTGAGTTCATTTCATAGGCACGTTGCGCTGTGATCATTGTTGTAATCTCTTCAACGACATTCACATTCGAGTTTTCAAGTGCGCCTTGGTTAATACCGCCATAGCCGTCACTGCCTGGTGTACCTTCTGTGGCTGCGCCAGAGGCTGTTGTTTCTAGGAATAAATTATTGCCGATGGCTTCTAATCCTGCATCATTGGCGAAAATAGCGGTTGTTATTTGTCCGACATTTGTTGGGTCGATCTGACCTTGGATATCGGCAAATACTTCACCATTTGCGTTGATTGTAATATTTACTGTGTCATCAGGTAGGGTGATGCCAGGTAAAACTCGGTAGCCTTGCGAGGTAACGATTTCACCATTTTCATTTAATTGAAATGATCCAGAGCGTGTATATCCTGTATCGCCGCTTGGTAGCTCCACTTGAAACCAACCGTTGCCATCAATTGCTAAATCGAGCTCATTACTTGTGATTTGTAATGTTCCTTGTTCATTGATACGGTACACAGAACCGGCCTTCACACCAGCGCCTAGTTGAATACCTGCAGGAATAATAGTACCTACATCAGATGAGTTAGATCCAGGTCTTACAATGTTTTGATATAAAAGATCGTGGAATTCTGGGCGTTGTCTTTTAAAGCCACTTGTTGTCATGTTGGCAATGTTGTTTGAAATAACATCCACATTTAATTGTTGGGCTAACATACCTGTTGCTGCGATATCGAGTGATCTCATTATTTTATCTCCTTACATTTAATTATTTGACCGATTGTGCGATCTTGTTTACGGCATTTCTAATGCGCTCATGTTCGTTTTGTAGAATTTTCTGATTCATTTGGTAGTTTCTTGAAACTTCAATCATGCGGGTCATTTCCACGACGGCTTGTACATTTGAATCTTCAACCATACCTTGGTGGATGGTACTTGTTTCTGGAGGAAGGGGGCGCTGTACAGTACTTAAAAGCCCGTCACCTGAAAGCTTAAGTTCAAATTCATTATTGAATTCTGCAAGTTTGAATTTACCGATTTGTCCTTGATCACTTGTAATTGTTCCATCAGTGCCCACTTTAATATTTGTCGCATCATCTGGGACGCGGATCGGGCCGCCTTCACCAATGATTAAGTGGCCTGCAGCGGTTGTGATCTCTTTATCATTATTTAATGTTAGATTTCCTGCGCGTGTGTAATAAGTTGCCCCAGTTTTTGAATGCTCTACAGTGAAATAGGCGTGACCTTGTATCGCAAAGTCAAATGTATTACCGGTTTGTTTAACGGGACCTTGTTCTAGATTTGCAAATTGGCCGTAATCCATAACGGCTTTTAATTTTTGTGTGTCATCGCCATCGCCTAATAGTTCTTGAGTGAATAGCGTATGTTGGCTTTTATAACCAGTTGTATTCATATTGGCGATGTTGTTGGCAATCGTATTCATTTCTTGCCCTAAGGCGATTTGACGCGACAGTGCTATATAACCTGTATTTTCCATTATCTCTTACCCTTAATTATATATCTCTTTTATTTTCGGCCTTTTGGCTCGTTGTGTTGTTTTTACATGTGCAGAGAGTGTGCCAATTAATTTTAAGTAATAAAATCAGCACGTTAGTAATGTGGTTGGGTGCTATTTACCTAGTGATTATTATTATTAGAGAGGGCAAAAGAGAAGATATGTGGAAAAATTTGCCTATTATTGGGCAAGAACTTACATTTTGTCTTGGTATATGTGATGATTATTCGCTATAGTATAAAGTCAGATAAGACTGTCCTTAGTCTTATTTTCTCTTAAATGATACATTAATCTATAGGCTTTTAACATGACGGACGTAAATGAAAACGAAGATGGCTTAGATGAGGATATTGAGGCTCTCGAAGAAGAATTAGGCATTCAAGATGAGAAGAAGCTCTCACCTAAAAAGATAGTTTTGTTTATTGTTTTACCTCTTCTTGTCTTAATAGGAGTTGGGGCAGGTCTTTATTTTAGTGGTGTTTTAGGCGGCTCAAGCGAGGAAGCAAATCCAGAAGATGCTGCAGAACAAATGCTTATCGATGACCAAACAACTGGTATTTTCTATGATATTCCAGATATTATTGTGAATTTAAATTCAGTTGGACGTAAGCCAAGACTTCTTCAAATTAGTATTAGTCTTGAGTTAGCGAAACAAGAAGATATAGCTCTCATTGACCGTATATTGCCACGTGTCTTAGATCATTTTCAAACCTATTTAAGAGAGTTGCGTGCAGAAGATTTAAAAGGGTCTGCTGGTATTTATCGATTAAGAATTGAATTATTGGCGCGTGTGAATGCCGCAGCCTATCCAGAAAAAGTTCGTGATGTGTTGTTCCGAGAGATTTTGGTACAATAATTGCTTCGATAAATTATAAGGTGCTTTAACTAACTTAAAAAAATTAATGACAGATTTAGATCCAGAAGAACTAGAGAATATGTCCGAAGAAGAGCGTAAAATGCTCGAAGAATGGGGACAAATGTCTGATGAAGAGCCCTCTGAAGATGGAGGGGGCGATGATTCTGGTGGTGAAGCGCGTATTCTAAACCAAGATGAAATTGACAGTCTTTTAGGGTTTGAAGAGGACGAAGACGAAGGCGAATATAGTCAAGGGTTGAAAGCTCTCGTTTCAAGCGCCTTGGTTAATTATGAACGTCTTCCGATGCTGGATATCGTTTTCGATCGTCTGGTCCGTTTGATGTCAACCAGTATTCGTAACCTGACATCTGACAACGTAGAAATTAGTATTGACCAGATTACCTCGGTTCGTTTTGGTGATTATTTAAATTCTATTCCTTTACCTGCAATGCTCTCGGTCTTTAAGGCAGAGGAGTGGGATAACTATGGCCTTATGGTTGTTGATAGCTCGTTGATTTACTCGATTGTGGATGTTTTACTTGGTGGGCGTCGTGGTACATCTGCGATGCGTGTTGAGGGGCGTCCTTATACAACAATTGAATTACGCCTTGTTGAACGTATGGTGACAGTCATGCTTGGGGACTTGTCTTCTGCTTTTGATCCTCTTTCACCAGTTACTTTTAGGCAAGAACGTATTGAAACAAACCCAAGGTTTGCAGCCATTACGCAAGGGAATAATGCCTGTGTTCTAGCAAATTTCCGTGTTGATATGGGAGATCGTGGCGGTCGTGTCGAGATGATCATCCCTTATGCGACCTTAGAGCCAATTCGTGAAATCCTACTTCAAATGTTTATGGGGGAGAAGTTTGGACGTGACTCTATTTGGGAAACTCACTTAACAAAAGAACTTTATAAAACATCTGTTGAAATGGATGCTGTTTTAGGGGAAGCAACGGTTTCTTTATTAGATGTACTCCATTGGGAGCCGGGCTCGAAAGTTGTTTTAGATTCTTTTCCTGAAGACCCTATCGAGTTTAGATGTGGTGCCGTTCCGATGTTTTTAGGAACTCCTGGTCAGAAAAAAGGTAAAGTGGCTGTGCGCATTAAAGAAGACGTATCAAAGAAAAAGAAACATCCAGATGATCACCTGTAAAGAAAGAATATTATGATTGCATCCTTCTTAATAGATATCTTAATTGTCGCACTCTTAGCCTATGCGATCTATATAGCCAATAAACTGCGTCATCAGCTTGAAACATTTAAGAAAAACAAAGATGAATTTTTGGCGGCCGTGAATGATTTAGATCGATCGATCATGCAAGCCGATAAAGCGATTGCTGGTTTACATCATAATGCGGATGAAGTTGGCATGAAATTACAAAAAGAAATTAAAGAAGCTCAAGCTCTTTTTGATGAGCTTCATTTTATGAATGATGCGGGTAATAACTTAGCAACGCGTCTTGAGCGGCTCGCTTCTCAAGCAAATAAAAGTACGGAAAAAGGAGCAGAGCCTCAAGATAAGTCGAAATCAGATCAAAAATCTGGTATAATAAAGAAAGATACTCAAAAAACGGCACATGGGAGCCGTGCAGAAGAGGAATTGATGAAAGCGATAAAATCAAAAACCTCTGCGCGTAAAGATATGGATAAGTAATAATGGAGAGTAAGGAACATCAAATGCATCAATCTGGAAGGCAAAGAAAAATGCCTGTTATGCCTGTTTTTATTATATTTTTGGCATTTGTCTTTGTGTTTCGCATTGTTGATGTCGTTGAAAAAAGCCCCGAAATATATAATAAACTGACTGTAACGTCTTTTAAGCCTGCGGAGGCGAAAGAAGAAGACAAGAATGAAGAACAGCAAAATTTAGAGCCATTAGCGCATAGCCGTAGCGATGATGTTTTTGCGCCTGTTGATGTTCCAGATAGGAGTTTTATTGGAGGCGGAGAATTTTCTTCAAGTGAATTAGGTGTATTACAATCTTTGGCAAAAAGAAGAGAAGAGTTACGTCAGCAAGAAGTGAAGCTAAAACAAAAAGAAGCTTTGCTAGAGGCTGCGACAAAACAGCTTGAAAATAAAATGGAAGAATTAAGTGCTTTAAAAGCAGAAATCCAAAACCTGCTTCAGACACAGCAAACAGAACAACAAGAACGTATCAAAAGCCTTGTTAAGATGTATGAAACAATGAAACCAAAAGATGCCGCAGATATTTTAAACACGCTTGATATGGATGTTCTGGTCAATATTATCGGTCAAATGAGTGAGCGTAGAGCGGCTCCTATTTTAGCGAGTATGGAATCTAAGATTGCAAGAGAAGTAACACTTAAGTTAGTCGATCAAAAAAAGCTTCCGGATATGCAAAATTAAATTTTTGATGCTTATTGTATGTCGAATACGTTTTTTTCGTGGTCTGTGTTTTTGATCTATGCTATAAAATAAAAGTCTTTTCTTCAAAAGGGGTTAACCTCCTTTTAAGTTTTTCATGTCAATAATCAATGCCATAGAGTTATGGTCTTTATCTTTATTTCTAAAGGGGGATATCCAAAGTGGTTGATAAGGGAATGAATATTTTAGTTGTTGATGATTACGCAACCATGAGACGTATCATCAAGAACCTGTTAAAACAATTAGGATTTAGTAATATTGAAGAAGCTGAGAATGGTCAGCATGCTTTAGAAGTGATTAAAGGTGGTCAGAAATTCGGTTTAATTATTTCAGATTGGAATATGGAACCGATGACAGGCATTGAATTACTGAAAAATGTAAGAGCAAATGATAATACAAAAGGTATTCCATTCATTATGGTGACGGCTGAAAGTAAAACGGAAAATGTGATTGAGGCAAAAAAAGCTGGTGTTAATAATTACATTGTGAAACCGTTTAACGCAGAAACACTCAAGCAAAAAATGACGAGTGTTATTGGTCCCTTTTAACAGTTAAATAATGAGGAGTGTCGGGTATGAATGACAGCAACACGAGTCTTATTGAGAAAGAAGCAACAGCAAAGATGAAAGAGACGGGTAGGCCTTTCTCTCGTGTTGAAGTTGTTGATATTATTAACTCTGTTATTGATAAAATCGATCATACACAGCAAGATGCTCAATTATATAAAGAATTAAAAGCACTCTCAGGCTATATTGCGGATGCAAAGCAAGAGATATCTGATATGCAGACTGTCTCTTCATTAGAAATTGATCAAGAACAAATTTCAAATGCAACAGATGAATTGGATGCTGTTGTTAAAGCAACAGAGTCTGCGACAGGTACTATCATGGATTCATGTGAACGTTTTGAGGAAATAGCCTCAAAAATCGAAGACGCAGCAATTCAAGAAACAATGTTTTCAGAGATCACAAGCATTTATGAAGCCTGTGGGTTCCAAGATATTACAGGACAGCGTATAACAAAAGTTGTCAAAACATTAAAACATATTGAGACACAAGTTGATTCGATTTTAGGAACAATGGAAAGCACTTTTTCTGAGCATGGTATTCATATAGAAGAAGAAACCCTTGAAAATGGCCCGCAGTTACCTGAAAATGCAATATCTCAAGATGATATTGATGCTTTATTGGCAAGTTTCGACTAGTATTTCCCTTTATTGAGTTGCTTTAAAAGATATCTATGGCTTATCATAGATATGTTTATATTCTTTTATATAAAACTCGTTATAATTAGGTCTATATGAAACGCCAACATACTAAATTTACCAAATTTGCCTCTACGGCATCTGCGATCGCAATAGCGATTGCTTTGGTGCATGTTACGCCTGATGTGACTCCTTTAAAATCGGCGCGTGCAAATGATGGCTTGGTAATTATTGATATGACTAAGAAATCAGGAACAGCACAAGAAAAAAGGGCTGGTTGGACTGTTTCTTTTCGCTCAGGTGCGCATGAAAATTATGACCGCTTAGTGATTGAAGCACCTGCTTTATCAAAGGAAAAATATACGATTGATACACGTGATGATAAAACAATCATTCGTTTTCAGTCAAAAGGACGTTTATCTTCAGAGCAAGTCGCTTTTAAAAACCTCAAAAATGTTGTTTCTATTAAACAGTTACAAGAAGATCCGTTGGAAATAGAAATTACGACTAAAGATGCGGTTGTAAAGACGAGTAAAGGAACCGATAAAATTATTTTGGATTTTTCCGCGACCAAAGATAAGGCCGAAGAAACAGATAGAGTTGCCAGCTCTTCTAAAAGTGCGCGTTCTAAAAGACCTAAGATACAAATTAAGACATTTTCAAATAAGGATCAGAAATTTAAATCTGTGCCAGACCCTATTGAGCAAGAAATTGCTCAAAATGTGACAAAGCAAGAAGAGGAAATTTCAACTAAAGTACCTGAAGTGGTCTCTCAGCCTATTGAAGAGATGATACAAGAGAATGTTGAATTAGCATATATCCCAACATTTGAAGAAAATGTGTTGCCAGAACAAAAAGAAATTATTTTAAAAGAACGTTCTAAGCGCATGAAGCGTCTTGAGCAAATCCAAAAGAAAAGTAAAAAGTCCGTACAAGATAATCTTACAGATGTCTTGCGTGAAGGCTCAATTGTTTCTATTTCATCTTTGACCCCCATAGAATTGGCTATTTTTAAGCGTGACGATCATCTTTGGATTATACAGTCGAGTAAACGACAAGGATTGCCGCCTTTAGTAGATGGGCCAGTTTCAATAAAACCACAACTGATAAATGATGTTGAAAATAAAGTTGAAGCGTGGGTTCTGCCCATGGATCGTAATGCAGATTATGAAGTCACAAGTACGGAGTTTTCTTGGAAAATACGCGTTACGGATACAAGTTTAATTCCAAAAGAGTCGATCCCAATTATTTATGATAAAGTCTTGCATCGTGGGAAAGAAAAAAATGCGATTATTTTGGACTTTGATCAAATAACCAAAGGGTATCAATTCGATGATCCTTTTATTGGAGATAGTTTTATAGCGTTTCCTGTGAATGATAATAAATATCAACTTAATAAATCTCAAAAATTTCCACAATTTGAGTTTTTAGCGGCTAAGTCAGGTATCGTGGCGAAAATTTATTCTCCAGCCATTGATTATTTTTATCGTGGAGGGAGTTTGCATTTTACAAGTGATCAAGAGTTGATGGTGTCTTCGCCCGTTGTTGCCCTGCAATCTAATCCAATTGCTTTTGCAAAGAATGCGCCCCGTAAAGAAGATAGCTTTTTTAATGTCCAAAGCTGGTTTGTGACAAATGAGCATAATTTTGGTGAAGATCGTCGTGCGATGGAACGACAAATTGTTGAAGCTGAGGCAGATGATGTTCGATTGAATAATATATTGAATTTAGCAAAGTTATATTTTGCTAATGGATTTGGCCATGAAGCTCTAGGTGTCTTACATACAGCTAAACTCATGGATAAACGATTAACAGATAATCATAATTTTTTGGCTTTAGAAGGGGCGTCTTTAAGTTTAGCAGATCGTCATTCAGAAGCGTTTGCAAGATTATATGACCCACGCATTGCGGATTACGCAGAGATGGCGTTATGGCGTGGCTATGCTCATTCACGTAAGGGAAACTGGAGTGAAGCATATCAAGAATTTAAGAAAACGGGCGAGCTTGTTTCTCAGTATCCTCGTTTTTTACAAGCTAAGCTTGTGCCGACATTGATTGAAGCGTGTTTACAAGCGGGTGATAAAGTGAATAGTCACGTTTTGATGCAATTATTAGAAGAATCCAAAGATTTACACCGTAAAGAGTTATCGGTATTAAGTTATTTCAAGGGGCGTTTAGATATGTTAGAGGGGCATTTTGATGAAGCGTCTGACAACTTGCGATTAGCGGCAAATGGCGCAGACCGTTATTTTAGAGCGCGTGCGGCTTTTGAACTCTTAAAATTACAACGCTCCCAAGGTGAAATTTCCGATGAAAAAGCCGTCGATGTTTTAGAGCGCATTCGTTTTATTTGGCGCGGCGATGAATTGGAAGTATCCGTGATGGAATATTTGAGCGAAGTTTATTATTTACAAAGAAATTACGCAGAATCTTTAAAAATGTTGCGCCGTATTTTGCCATTAATTTCAGATGATCAAGATAAGACAAATTCAATTAATGAGCGTTTGTCTGTGATTTTCAAAAACCTCTTTATTAAAGAAACGGATAAAGAATTAAAGCCTTTGTCGGCATTGGCTTTATATGATGAATTTAGTGATCTAACACCTGTTGGGCCTGATGGTGACGTGGCCATTCAAAAATTGGCAGAACGCATGGTTTCAGTTGATTTACTCGGTCGTGCCTCTAATTTATTAGAGCACCAAATCAAATTCAGATTGAAGGGTGAGGCTGCTGCGCGTGTTGGAGCAAGGCTTGCCTCTATTCGTCTCCTTGATCAAACGCCTTCTTTTGCATTACGCGCTCTGGATGAAACAAGTGCAAGAGATTTACCCGCACAATTAGAAGAAGAGCGTCGCTTATTGAAAGCACGCGCCTATTCTCAACTGAACAAGCCAGATGATGCTATTAAAACCTTGGCAGGTCTTAATACAGAAATGGCACACCGATTAAATGTGGATGTGAATTGGCAAGCTGAGAGATGGGAAGATGCAGCAAAAGCGATTACGCCATTACTTGATTATTTACTCAAGAAAAATAAGCTTGTGAATGAGCAGGGTGTTGTTAAATATCTAGATGATGAAACATCCGATCTCATATTAAATCAGTCGGTCGCTTATATTTTATCAGGTGATCTTGGCGCTGTTAAAAAACTGTTTCAAAAATATTCAAGCGTCATGGATGATACGAAAAATTCAACCTTGTTCCGTTTAATTACACGAGAACCAAAAGCTGGACAGTTAGCGGATTTACAGACATTAAATGATCATGTCGCAGAAGTTGATATGTTTAGAAATTTCCTAGATACATACAGAGCGAATTTAACACCTCAGGCTGCTGAAGGGTCTTAAAAGAAAAAAGGTGTTTTCTTAAATGTTAACACCCAATCTGGTGTTGTGAATGTCACGGTTTCAGCTTTATCAAAATCATGAAATTGTCTTAAGAAGAGGCTATCAGAAAGACTGATATTTTGTATAGAAAAGCTCGCTATTTCTTTTTCTGGATCAGTTCCAATTAAGATAAAATCCCCTAACTCAAAGTTATTGACGTCATACTGAATCGCATCCATGTGGGTATGAGATGTTTTTGTGATTGTAAGCTCGCCACCTTGTTTGAAAAAGACAGGATTGGTAAGGGAGAATTCATTTTCTGGTTTTTCTGATGATGTATATGTGATTTCAAAAGCAAGATCTAGTTTAGGTCCGTCTTGATTTTTTTGTCCCCATGTTGATGCATTATAAGCTCTAAAATGAGCGCAATCGACAATTTCAGAGAACGCCATATCAGGTGTCTTTACAAAGAAGGGTTGATAGGTCATACGTGGTGCATTGACGGGGATGCGCCATGTATTTGGAATAATCGTATAAAACTCACAGACGTGACTATTTTTTAAACCAAAGACACAAACGCCTGTATAGAACAGGTCTTGATCAAGCGTTTCACATGTTTCATAAGGAGGGACTTCTTTTTCTTTTGGTGGGTTTGTTGTCGCCTCTATTACAAAAAGTGTAATAGGGATCAGTAAGGCTAAAATAAGCGTGCTTAGTAAAATATATTTTTTATTCATAGTTATACAAAGCTTTGTATTAAGCTTCCTGTTAAGAGATACCAGCCATCAACTAAGACAAAGAAAATAATCTTGAATGGAAGGGATATCATAACGGGTGGGAGCATCATCATACCCATAGACATCAGGATGGATGCTGTTACAAGATCAATGATAAGGAAGGGCATGAAAATTAAAAACCCAATTTCAAAGGCGCGTTTCAGTTCTGAGATCATAAAAGCAGGAATAACGATATGTAGGGGGGTGTCTTTGACTTCTGGGACAACGCCTTCTTTGCTGAGGTCAAAAAACAGAGATAAATCCGTTTCGCGTGTATTATTAAGCATGAATTCTTTAAAAGGACGGACACCGATTTCAAAGGCTTCGACTTCTGTGATGTCTTGCTCCATCAGAGGGACAAAGGCTGTGTTATAGGCTTTTTCAAAAACAGGTTGCATGATGAAAAGCGTCATAAACATTGCAAGACTGATTAAAACGGTGTTAGGGGGCGTTTGTTGAAGCCCCATCGCTGTTCTAAGAAATGAAAACACAACGACAATACGTGTGAAAGACGTCATCATAATAAGAATAGAGGGAGCGAGTGATAAAACAGTCAGCATCAAAATGAGTTGAATAATGCGTCCTGTAACTGTGCCAGGCTCATCGCCGCCGCCACTATCACCGAGATCAAGTGTTAGGCTTTGCGCGACTGCTTCTGGGCTATAGCAGAATAATCCAGCGAGTAAAGCTAGAATGAAACTTAAAAATAACAGCGTTGGTTTGCGAATCATCATGAGAATTAGTTTAGCCCGTTTTCTTCTGCCTCTCCATCATTCTTTTGATGTGGTTTTGTTGAAATGTGAAGATCGTTATTGGGGCCATTGAGAATTAAATGTTCATTGTCACCTTCGCGAATACGCATCAGTTTGCGGCGACCATCAAGCGGTAAAACTTCTAGAAGCGAGAGTTGTTTCTCGCGTTTTTTTTGTGTGACAATCGCTTGTCCTATGCCAAATCGTTTTAAAACCCACAAGCACCCATAGAGAAGCCCAAGGACGATTAGGAGTGCAAAGATAAATTTAAGATATGAAATTTCAGCCATGATTTAAGGATTATTACGTGTTTTAATTGCGGTTGTTAAATGATCTAAAGCCTCAACAAGTTTAGCTAGAGATGTTTCATAGGAAAGGGCTTCTTCACGAGGTAATGTTGTGACTTCTTTACAGAGTGTTTCAACATCTTTATCTAAAGCACCAAGAGTGACTGTGTCGCCACGTAATGTTTTTGTTGTAGCATCATTGATAAAGTTTATTTTTTGTTCTAGACGGTTTTGTAATGTCATGAGAATGGTTTATCTCCCTCTAATTTTTCTTTTTGTTGTTGTGAAAGCTCTCCATTGGCTTTGTAAACATGGAGAAGGACTTCTGCAACAGCAACAATAGCTTCACTCGGAATATCGTCATCTAATTCAACGGTAGAGAGAAGTGTTGCGAGGTCTGCATCTTCCCGTACTTTAACGCCTTTGTCAAAGGCTAGTTGTAACAGGTGTTCGGCCAGCTTTCCATGAGCAGATGCTGTTATCTTTGGCAAGTCTGTTGCGGTGTCAGGCTTGTACTCAAGCGCAACTGCAATCGCTTCTTTTTTTGGTGGTTTTGAGGTGTCGTCGTCTTTTTGGCTCATTTTTTGCAAATATTTTTTTCAAAGGGTTACATTTTGCCGATTTAGATCAAATTGTAACAAAAATTAAAAGAAAGGGAAGAAACAAAGGGTATAATTAGTAGGAAATATGTGCTAGGATATAGGCAGAATTTACCTATGAAACAGCTTTAAGAACCTATATAAAGCGCCAATTGTTTTAAAATCCCGACTAAAAGTTCAAAAAAGAACTAAAATTGAGGTGACGAGATGAGTTTAGACAATGTCGGATTATTCCGAGTGATGAATGAACGTATGAATTGGCTATCGCAACGCCAAAATGTATTAGCTGAAAACGTAGCTAAGGCAGATATGCCTGATGCTAAACCTAAGGATTTAAAGCCTTTTTCTTTCGCAGATGCCTTAAAGGGTAATAACTCGACAAGAGGGTCTGTTTCTCCATCTAGAACAAATGATGCGCATATTGCTTTTAAGTCAGAGGGGACGGCACGTGCAAAAGAAGTTGGTGTTCGCACCATATATGAAACAGCGCCTGATGGGAATGGCATCATTCTTGAAGAACAAATGTTACAAGCCAGCCAAAATGCAATGGAATATCAAACATTGATGGGGCTTTATAAAAAACATTTTGATCTCATTATGAATGTAACGAGATAAAGAATATAAAGAGGTGAGATGATGGATTTAGAAACTTCAATGCAGATATCAGCAAGCGCAATGAGAGCTCAAGGGACAAGAATGCGTATTATCGCTGAGAATATTGCGAATGCTGATACGGCGCGTAACACTCCAAATGAACAACCCTACCAACGCCAAGTTGTTACATTTGAAGAAGAACTGGATCGTGCATCTGGCGCTCCAAAAGTGGCTGTGAATGAAATCGTGAAAGATCAATCTGATTTTCGTATGAAATTAATGCCAGGACATCCTGGTGCGGATGAAAATGGCTATGTTGCCTTGCCAAATGTAAATATTGTTGTTGAAACAATGGATATGAGAGAGGCGCAGCGTTCGTACGAAGCAAATTTAAATATGATAGAGATGTCACGTACAATGGCGATGAGAACACTTGATTTATTGCGTGAATAAAAACAATTAAAGGATTGAGATAAGGAGTTAAAAAATGGTTGGAGAAATATCGGGTGCGATTTCAGCATATAAAAATGCAGGGAAATTACAAGGTAGTGGTGAAGCTCAACCAACGGCTTCCACAGATAATTCTGTAGGCACATTTGCCGACTTGGTAAAAGGTGGTTTGCAAGATGCTGTTCAAACAGCAAAACAGAGTGAAGGTGTAACAGCGCAATATATGCTTGGTAATGCAGATATCACAGATGTTGTTATGGCGGTTCGTGATGCAGAAGCTTCGATTACAACAATCACAGCAATTCGTGATCGTGTTGTTAATTCAATCCAAGAAATTATGCGTATGCCGATCTAAGAGCGTTTTGCTTGAAATAAAGCTTTTGTTTGTCGTTTAAACATGGTTAGATTCTTTTTAATAGAGATTCTAGCTATGATTTTGAAGGATAACGAGATGAAAAAAATTCCATCCATCGAAGAAACACAGGCGGCTGCGACAACCTTAGTTGAGGCATGTTATGGTCGTGCTTATAATGCGGGCTGGTGGCATGACGCTGAAACAGGGGAACCGCGAGAAAGACCAATCCCTGAATTACTCTGTTTGATCCATAGTGAAATTAGCGAAGCTTTAGAAGGCTATAAAAAAGATTGTATGGATGAAAAATTACCGCATAGAAAAATGCTGGAAGTTGAGCTCGCAGATGCTGTTATTCGTTTGCTAGATACGGCTGGCGGTTTAGGATTAGATATCCCAGGTGCGTTAGTTGAAAAAATGGTTTATAATGAAACAAGAGAAGACCATACAATTGAGAGCCGATTAAAACAAGGTGGTAAAAGAATATGACCGAAGCAGAAGTCATCGAAATTGCAAAACAAGCTATGTGGTTATGTATCAAAATTGGGACGCCAATCATGTTGGTAGGTCTTGTTGTTGGGGTTTTGATTTCTTTATTACAAGCTTTGACGCAAATTCAAGAAATGACGTTGTCTTTTGTGCCTAAAATTATTGCGATCTTTATCGCGCTTTTCATCTTTATGCCAGCTTTAAGCTCTGTCCTTGTTCCATATATGCAAGATTTAATGGGGATTGTTGCAGGATTTGGAGCGAGTTGATCGATGCAAAGCTTGTTAAGTGAATTTTTAACATCATTTGTATTTACCTACTTTATCGTTTTTGTTCGATTTGGCACAGCACTGGTTATTATGCCTGGTATTGGTGATACGTTTGTGTCATCTCAAATTAGACTATTATTTGCCCTAGCCTTATCTTTGGTTGTAACCCCGGCGTTGCAAGCTCATATCCCAGCACCACCATCAAGCACGTTTTTATTATCTCTCTATATTATTAAAGAGGCATTGATAGGGTTTTTCATTGGTCTTGTTGGTCGGATTATGATTTCAGCATTAAGTATCGGGGGGATGATGATTTCAATGCAATCAGGTCTTGCCAGTGCCCTTGTCTTTAACCCATCAACGAGTTCGCAGGGTTCGCTGATTGGCGCTTTTTTATCGGTCGCAGGGGTAACACTTATTTTTGCAACAGATCTTCATCACTTGCTTATTTTAACAGTGTTTGAATCTTATACACTTTTTAGTTTCGGAGATTTAACAAATATTGGTTCTATGGCAGATGCCGTTGCAAGATTGCTCTCAGATAGCTTTCGTATTGGGGTGCAGTTTTCTGTCCCCTTTATTATTGTGTCGCTGATGCTTTATGCTGCCTTGGGAATTTTGGCGCGTTTAATGCCTCAGTTACAGGTTTTCTTCATTGCTCTTCCTTTGCAAATCTTTTTAGGGATTTTGATCTTGTTTATAACATTAGGAGTAGCAATGAGTTATTGGTTAGGTGCGTTTGAAACAACGTTAATAGGCATGCTGGCTCAGTAAAAGTTGAGGAGCTTTTATGTGAGATCCAGAAGGCGTAATCAGAAAGGATAGATGTGAGCGACGATTCTTCTCAAGATGACTCTCAAAAAACCGAAGACCCCACCCCAAAACGCTTAAAAGAGATGCGGGATAAAGGTCAGGTGGTTATGAGCCGTGAAGTCAATAGCTGGGTTATGCTCTTTACTGGAGCATTGATATTGCTCGCGATTGGACCATGGATGTTTGAAGGACTTGCCGTTATGATGCGCAGTTTTATTGAACGTCCTCATAGCTTGTCAGTTGATGGTGTTGGTTTGATGCATTTGATGGTAGACACATTTAAAGAGATCGCACTTTATATGGCGCTTCCTATTTTATTATTGCTTATCGCTTCAATTGGAGCCCCTTTTGCGCAAATAGGAGCTTTATTTAGCGCGGAACCGTTAAAACCCAAGTTGGATAAAATTAGTCCCATCGCTGGATTTAAGCGCTTATTTGGAATGCGCGCATTATTTGAATTTTTTAAAGGGTTAGTCAAAATTTTAATTGTCGGTATTGTGATTGCCTTAATTGTTTGGCCTTTTATGGGAACACTTACGGCTCATGTGGGGCAATCAATGCCTTATATGATGCACTATATAAGTGATTTACTCGCTAAAGTTTTGATTGGTGTTTTGGCGGTTCTTTTTGTTTTAGCAGTGCTTGATTATTTATATCAGCGTCATGAGTTCATGGAAAAAGCAAAAATGAGCTTAAAAGACATTAAAGATGAATATAAGCAAACAGAAGGGGATCCGCATGTAAAAGCAAAATTACGGAGCTTACGTCAAGAGCGCGCTCGCACCCGAATGATGGATGCTGTTCCAAAAGCGGATGTGATTATTACCAACCCGACACACTTTGCTGTCGCACTTCAATATGAACCAGATGAAATGAATGCACCGCGTTTAATTGCGAAAGGACAAGATTTCCTAGCCTTGAAAATTAGAGAAATGGCTAAAGAGCTTGATATTGAAATCATGGAAAATCCACCACTTGCACGTGCCTTATATGCAGCAATGGATATTGATGATGAAATTCCACCAGAACATTATAAGGCTGTTGCGGGTGTGATTAAGTATGTTTTTGCTAAGAAGGGCAAGAAATTAGGTTAAAATCACTTGTCCTGATAGGGGCGCATGACTTATGATCTATACAGATTATTGACTTACTCACTTTCAAGTGTATTTTTATGGCCTTAGATAGAAACGACCACGAATTTTTTCGCATGCCACATTCTGAAGATGTGACAGATGGAGAGCGTTTATCATCTTCGTCTGAGCCAGATCTTTATATGTTGCACGAAGATGATGATCGATCTTTGCGTTTATGGGGACGCTTTTTTGTCGTTCTTGGGGTTGTGGGTCTTATTTTGGTTGCTTTTTACGCAAATGATATTCAGCAGAGTGGCTTTTTAAGTACGGCAATTACGATTGCATTAATTATTATTTTCGGCGTTTCTTGTTTGTCTTTTATGCGGTTGTCTGCACTGCGCAAGAAAAGAAATTATGATCGTGCTGTAATGAAGAGCGTCTTGGATGGTTCTTTGGGGAAGCGTGTTGTATGCGGAGAAAATGGTAGGCTTGTTTATAGTAATGAAAAATTCGATGCTTTTTTACATGAGATTAATGGCTGTGAAGCGCCATTAGAAACTGTTGAAACGTTTTTTAACGCACAAGGGTTATTTAACCGTATGTATCAGCGCACAGTTGAAACAGGCGAAGATATAGAAGAACTAAGTGTTAAAACGCAAGATAAAAGACAGTGGTTTTGTGTGCATGCGCATCGTATTAAAGGATTAGAAAATCACGTTCATTTCCGTTTTGATGATATCACAGAGAAAAAACAGTTGGATCAAGCTGTTCATATGGAACGCCAAAGATTACTTGATTTCATGGATAATGCGTTGGTTGGCTTTTTCTCGGTTAATCAAAGAGGCGAGTTTTTATTTGCAAATGCGACATTGGCGCGTTTATTTGGTTTAGATAGTGAAGACGCTTTTACAAACTATAAATTACATGACTTCTTGGTGGATATCCCAGAAAATGCAGCAGCGTATGATTTAGTGTCCGGCGGTGGTGCGAGCCAATCAGGAGATTTTCTATTTAAAGATATTCATGGTCGAGAATTTATGGTCGCGATGTCACACACAATTGTATATGAGAGTGAAACACATTTATATACACAGTCTGTTGTCAGGAACTTAATGCCTGAAAAAGAGATGCGTGCGGCACTTCGTGCTTCTGAGGATCGTTTTCATCGTTTCTTTGATGATGCCCCAACCGGTATTCTCGTTCTCGGGGCTGAGGCTAAAATCGAAGAAGCGAATAATGCCTTCAAAGCAATGGTTGCTCAAGATCAAAAGATTATCGGTTCTTCTCTTTATGATGTGATGAGTGAGGCGGATAAATCAAAAATTCAAACATTATTAACAGAACTCCCAGAGGATGGTCGTTTTGTTAGAACGATTGAAACAAGTCTGCGCCACGAAGATGGATTATCTGTACAGCTTTCTGTTAGCCCTTTAATGGGGACAAAAAGCTTACTCGTTCACGTGGCTGATTTATCAAAACAAAAGCAATTGGAAACACAATTTACACAATCTCAGAAAATGCAGGCGGTTGGTTTGTTAGCAGGTGGAGTTGCGCATGACTTTAATAACTTACTTACAGCGATGATTGGGTTTTGTGATTTACTGCTTGAACGTCACAGAGCCGGCGACCCATCATTTCAAGATTTAATGCAGATAAAGCAAAATGCGAATCGTGCGGCAGATCTTGTTGGGCAGCTATTGGCATTCTCTCGTCAGCAAACATTAAGACCAAAAGCGCTTAATATGTCAGATGTCTTAAGTGATTTATCAAATTTATTGCGTCGCTTGATCGGTGTTAAAATTGATTTAGAATTAAATCATGGGCGCGATTTATGGGCGTTAAAGGCTGATAAAGGACAAATGGAGCAAGTCTTTATTAACCTGGTCGTGAATGCACGTGACGCGATGAATAATGTCGGAAAAATTATTATTGAAACCTCAAATTATAAGACAGAAAAAGAAATAGAACTTCTCTCAGATACACTTCCATCAGGAGAATGGGTGCGTGTAGAGGTAAAAGATCAGGGATGTGGTATTTCAGAGGAAAATCTACGCCGTATTTTTGATCCTTTCTTCACAACGAAGAAACTTGGTGAAGGGACAGGGCTTGGCCTATCAACTGTTTACGGTATTATTAGCCAGACAGGTGGTTTCTTAGATGTTGTTTCCGTTGAGGGTAAAGGGACGAGTTTTGTTATTTTCTTACCACGTCATATACCATCTGAAAAAGATCTTGTTGAACAACAAGAGGAAGAAACAAAAACAAAGGACTTAACAGGCTCTGAAGTCATATTACTTGTTGAAGATGAAGAATCTGTTCGTAAGTTTAGTGCGCGTACATTGACGAATAAAGGCTATGAAGTCTTGGAAGCCGAGCACGGCGTTGAAGCGTTAGAGGTTTATGAGCAAGCAGGCAGTACTGTTGATTTAATTATAACAGATGTGATGATGCCTGAAATGGACGGCCCAACGATGGTCAAAGAAATCCAAAAAATTAATGCTAATCAAAAGATCATGTTTGTTTCTGGTTTTAGCGAAGACCGCATTAGTGATCATGCAGGAGATAACATCTATTTCCTCGCCAAGCCTTTCAGTCTGAAAGACTTAGCCGCGAAAGTAAAAGATGTCCTTGCTGATGAGCCACAAAAATAAAAAAGAACAAAAAAAGAACAAAACTATTTGCATCTCTTAAAAGAGTGGTGTAATGATAGAAATACGATAGTACTTAATTCATAATAAGAGAAGAGGTTATAACATGGATAAGCAAAAAGCACTCGATTCAGCACTTAGTCAAATTGAACGCGCCTTTGGTAAAGGCTCCATCATGAAATTGGGTGGTGAAGATCAAAATATTGATATTGAGTCGATTCCAACGGGCTCTCTTTCTCTTGACTTAGCTTTGGGAATAGGCGGATTACCACGCGGCCGTATTATTGAGGTTTATGGTCCTGAGAGTTCTGGTAAAACAACATTGGCTTTACATGTCATTGCTGAAGCGCAAAAACAAGGTGGTACCTGTGCTTTTATTGATGCGGAACATGCTTTGGACCCTTCTTACGCAAAGAAATTAGGATGTGATATTGATAATCTTTTGATCTCACAACCTGATGCGGGTGAGCAAGCATTAGAGATTACAGATACACTTGTGCGCTCTGGTGCATTGGATGTTTTGGTTGTCGATTCGGTTGCGGCTCTTGTCCCACGCGCAGAACTTGAAGGTGAAATGGGTGATAGCCATATGGGGCTTCAAGCACGTTTGATGAGCCAAGCTTTAAGAAAACTAACATCATCAATTTCACGTTCTAAAACAATTGTGATCTTTATTAACCAAATTCGTCAAAAAATTGGGGTGATGTTTGGAAATCCTGAAACAACAACAGGCGGGAATGCGTTGAAATTCTATGCGTCTGTTCGTTTAGATATTCGTCGTATTGGCGCGATTAAAGACAAGGATGAAATCGTTGGTAACCAAACACGTGTGAAGGTCGTTAAAAACAAAATGGCACCTCCATTCCGCCAAGTTGAATTTGATATCATGTATGGGGAAGGGGTTTCAAAAACGGGTGAAATTCTGGATCTGGGTGTGCAGGCAAATCTTGTTGATAAAGCGGGTGCTTGGTTCTCATATAATGATCAAAAGATCGGTCAAGGACGTGAGAATGCTAAGAAATTCTTGATGGATAATCCTGAAATTATGGCAGAGTTAGTGCATAAAATTCGTGAGAATGCAGGTCTTGTGAGCGAGCAAATGATGGTCGGTGAAACGCCCTCAAATGACGAATAAACAAGCTCTGCTTCTTTTTTTAATATTGAAAAGGCCTCCATTATGTGGGGCCTTTTTTCTTTTTATCTTATTGATTATAAAAATAAAAAACGAAATAAGGCAAAAAATGTCAAAATTAAGGCAAAATTTAAGAGCCTTTTAATACATTTTATGGTAAACTTAAGGGATAATAGTCGAACTATATGTTTTTAAAGGGGAAATAGTAAAAACTTTTGTTATAAAAGATTAAGATAAAAATGCGAGAGAGCTATGTGATGTCTTTTTTGCAACGGGGATATAAATTAACAAAAGACTTTTTCAACAAAAATAAAGAAACGTTAAGTATTTTCTGCTATTTTTATAGTGAACTCTTTTATATAGAGAGTTTAAGGGGATTTTAAAAAAGCTTTGAGGGACAAAACATGATGAATAGCGCGCATTCTCCAGTAGAACCAAAAAAATCAGGCATGACACGTAGTATTTTCCGTACGCTCTTTATGCCGGAAATTAAGCTGAGTTTTGGCACAACGGGCATGACGCACCGCGCTTTCCTAAGCATTATAGCAACCATGTTTATTCAAGCTGGATTGCTCCCTTATAATCACCCAGCACGTTCAATGGAAACAATTGGTCATACCACATTCCGTTCTATTATGGGGGATGCATGGTATAATTTACGCAATAGCGGTAAGAACGATTTTCATCAATACGGACTTTTCTTCGCGGTATTTTTATTACTTTCTATGGCGATTATGATGGTTGTTACTTTTGCGGGACAACTCTTTGTCTCAACAGCCAGCGCCCAAATCCCCGGCGGCCTCTTCAGCTCCCCCGCTCCAGATACGGATATTGGATTGACTTTAATTAAAAATTTAATAGGCGCAGCATCTGTAGGAGAAGGGAATGCCCATGTTGCGGCATTGGGGCAACTCTTTTCAATTTATAGCTATGGAGTGCTTGTCATTGCATCTTTTATGATTGCATGGTCTGTTATTTCAATTGTAGTAGATACAGCAGCAACAGGTAAGTTTTTTGGTGGGCGTCACAATCCTGTATGGTGGCCAATTCGCTTGGTTTTAGGTTTAGCATTACTCGTTCCTTTAGGTTATGGTTTTAATGCGGGGCAATATATGGTAATTCAAGTTGCCAAATGGGGATCAAATTTAGCATCAAATGCTTGGTATGTTTATGTTGATGCTGTTGTAAATGAAGGCACCAAGAGCTTTGTTGCTGAGCAGTACCCTGTGGCAAACTTATTTTCTGATGCTCATAAAATTACACAAATAAGACTATGTCAGGCGGTTCGTAATAATATTTTAGAAGAAAAAAATAAATTGGGCTCCCGTCGCACGATTGTGAGGCATTTAAATAATTCCTCTGATGGTTTGAAAAAGGTGGTTTCTTACGGTGAACAGTCTGGGATGCTTGGCTCAGGGTTTTTCCAAGATAAGGATTTATGTGGAAGTATTACAACATATAAGCCTGCAAATGAAGTTCCAAGAGCTTTTAATGAAGATCCTGGTGATGTTGATTGGTCTTTCATTTCTTTAGCGAATAAAATCGTAAATAATACAACAATACCAGCTGATTTTCAGACGATTTTTGAAGCAGCTTATGAACAGACACAGCTGGATGCTGAAGTGATTGCGAATGGTTTTGTGAAAGCTTATTCAGCAAGTAGTAACGAGTTCTCTACAACAAATTTATCGAGTGTTAATCTAACGGATATTTATGATACCTATAATAATTATTTCACAAGTATGGAAGCCCAGATAGCTGCCGTGGCAAGTACAGCTAATAATGAAATTAAAACAGTCGTTGGTGAGGCTAAGACATACGGGTGGCCAGCGTCTGCTTTATGGTATTATATTATTAGTAGTACAAATCAGCGTGTGAGCGAAGCTATGCAGGCATCTGCCAAAGTTGAGGTTGGTGATATAGCGAAAGGGTATAAACCAAGTGCTAGTACTGGTGGAAGGTCTGGTCGCAATCGTGTTAAAAAGAAGTCACCTGAATATGAAAAAATCACGAGCATTATGGCGACTTTTGATGAGTGGTGGGATACTGAAGTTGAAAAAATGCAAATTGCAGTTGAAACAGCGGATCCTTCTATTGTTTCTGCAAGTAGTAAAAGATTAGCTGGACAAATCCGTAGAGCCGCAAGAATAGAGCGTGCAGGAGGGTCTTCATCAGGAGAATTAGAAGATACATCAGATTCAGGACAGTCTGCAGAAAAAGGTTTTGCATCAAAAATATTTGATAAGCTGGAAGTTGGCACAATTATTGACTTATTTGTTGATGATGTTCGTAAAGCGGGTTTAGAGGGCAATGATCAAGTGCATCCAATTGTTTTGATGGCTGAAATTGGTCAGAAAATGATTGCTTTTGCCGAGTTGATTATTTTATCGGCCTTAGCAATAGCAGGTGTTGTGGCTGTCTTTAGCGCTGGTTTCTTAGGTGCTTTAGCGTCTGGTGTTGTTGGAATGATTTTCGTGATTGTTGGTCCATTGGTTATAGGTGGTGTTATTCTGTCAATTATTTTACCTATGACACCATTTATTCGTTTTGTCTTTGCGATTTCTGGTTGGATGATTGCGATTATTGAAGCTGTTGTAATGGTTCCAATTGTAGCATTAGGTCACTTACGTACCGATGGTGAGGGAATTATGGGGCCAATGGTTCAAGGGTCATATGTAATGATGTTACAATTATTGTTACGTCCAGTATTGATTGTTATAGGCTTGATTTTATCAATGTTCTTAGTTGAAGTGACTGTTAATTATGTGAACTATCTTTTCTTTGCAATGTTAGATACATTGCCGATTGGCCAAGGTCATGGATTATTCTTAAGTAGCTTAATTCGCTTTGTTGGTTTTGGCGTCATGTACGGCGTGTTGATGTACGGATTGATTAACTCTTCATTCAAGCTTGTTGATATATTACCAGAAGCGGTTGTAAAATATCTAGGTGGTGGACCATCTGGTGGTATTACAGACCGTGATGAGGGTGATCTAAATCGTGCTGTTCTTGCCTCTGCTGTATTTGCTAGTGGTGTTGGTGCACCAAGCTTTGGTACAGCAGAACAACACGCTAGAGATAAAAAACCTAAAGATGCCGCAACGGATGGGACTCCTAAATAAAGCTGATATAATAATTTAAACAAAAAAGGCCTCAGATCTGAGGCCTTTTTTTTATTGTGGTTTTGAGTGGATATTTGTTTGGGGACGGGGTAGAGTAAGGCATCAATTTTTATTTTAAGATGAGGTTTTTTATGATGCAGCGTTTTGGGGTTTTTGCCTTGGTTTTTATGGCTTTTTTAGGGAGCTCTTTTTTACTTCATGCCGAAGAACAATCAATTCCGTATGTAAAAAGTCACGCGCTCTCTTTGTACGGAGATTTAAAATATGGACCTGATTTTACACATTTTGATTATGTGAATCCGGATGCACCAAAAGGTGGAACTTTGAAATTATCGGCGATTGGGACATTTGACTCAACAAACCCTTTTATTTTAAAAGGTGTTCCTGCAGCTGGAAGCACGATGATCTATCAAACATTATTAGAAAGCAGCGCAGATGAAGAATTCTCAGAATATGCATCGCTTGCGCGTGAAGTTCATTTGGCAAAGGATCGCTCATTTGTTGAATTTATCATGCGTGAAGAAGCAAAATGGGATGATGGTGAACCGTTGACGGCTCATGATGTTGTTTGGAGCTTTCATATTTTAAAAGAAAAAGGAAACCCTTTTTATGGCGCCTATTATGCTGCAGTAAAATCAGTTGAAGCCAAAAGCGATTATGTTGTTCGTTTTACTTTTAGTGATGAAACAAACCGCGAATTACCCCTTATTGTTGGTCAGCTTCCTATCTTGCCTAAGCATTATTGGGATGGAAAAGATTTCTCAAAAACAACATTAGAGAAACCATTGGGGAGTGGGCCTTACCGTATTAAGTCTTTAGAAGCGGGTGCCCATATTACCTATGAACGAGTGAAGGATTGGTGGGCAGCTGATCTACCTATTAATGTTGGGCGTTATAATTTTGATGAGATTAGATATAGCTATTTCCGTGATGCATCTGTTGCCTTGCAAGCGTTTTTGTCAGGGGACATTGATGCCCGCCAAGAAAATACGGCTAAAAGCTGGGCAACATCTTATGTCGGTGAAGCCGTTAAAGATGGGCGTATTGTTTTAGAGGAAATTGACAACTCACTTCCAACAGGTATGCAAGCCTTTATCTTTAATATTCGCCGACCTATTTTCCAAGATCGTGCTGTGAGAGATGCGATCAATTACGCATTTGATTTTGAATGGTCTAATAAACAATTTGCTTATGGGGCTTATGCACGGACAATTAGCTATTTTTCTAACTCAGAACTGGCAAGCTATGGAACGCCGCAAGGACGCGAGTTAGAGATTTTGGAGCAATTTAGAGGTCAAGTCCCAGATGAGGTTTTTGAACAAGAATATATACCACCTAGTACTGATGGTTCTGGTAATAATAGAATTCAATTGCGCACAGCAATGAAGATTTTAGATGATGCAGGATGGGCGTTAGGCGATGATAAAATTCGACAAAAAGACGGTGTCCGTCTATCTTTCGAAGTTATTGTCAATAACCCGGCATTTGAACGTTGGTTCTCTCCATTTGTGCAAAATTTAAAAAGAGTTGGTATTGAGGCAACATTACGTGTACTTGATACGGCGCAATATACTGCCCGTATGGATAATTTTGATTATGATATGACCGTTCATGTCTTCGGCCAATCAAATTCACCAGGAAATGAGCAAAAGGATTATTGGCATTCAAGCAAAGTTGATCAGGTTGGAAGCCGTAATAAAATTGGTATAAGCGATCCTGTTATTGATGAATTGGTTGAGATGGTGATTGCCGCGCCAGATCGGGACGAGCTTGTTGCACGGACAAGAGCCTTAGACCGCGTTTTATTATCTGGGCGTTATGTTGTCCCTAATTGGTATATAAGCGTGTGGCGTGTTGCTTATTGGGATACGCGATTAGATATGCCAGAGGTAATCGCACCTTATTCGTTAGGGATCAGCGATCGTTGGTGGTCAAAACAAGAAACAGTTGAATAACCCTATCGTTTCTTGGTAAAACTACAGCCATGTTTAATTATATTCTCAAACGCTTGCTTCTAATTATTCCTACTTTGATAGGGATTATGATTGTTAATTTCGCGATCATACAAGCTGCGCCGGGTGGCCCAATCGAACAAACATTGGCAAAATTACAAGGTGTAGATGTTGCTGCAACAGCTCGTATTGGGGGTGGGAGCTCTGGTGATTTACAACAAGCGCGCGAATTTTCAGATATTAATAAACAAAGTTCAAATACAGAATCAAAATATAGAGGCGCACAAGGTCTTGATCCTGAATTTATTGCAGAATTAGAGCGTCAATATGGGTTTGATAAACCGGTTCATGAGCGCTTTTTCAAAATGATGGGAGATTATCTCGTCTTTGATTTTGGAACGAGCTATTTCAGAGATCAAAGTGTAATTGATTTGATCTTAGATAAACTTCCTGTTTCTATATCTTTGGGACTGTGGACAACGTTATTGGTGTATCTTATCTCTATTCCTTTGGGGATTAAAAAAGCGGTTACAGATGGATCTCGGTTTGATATTTGGACAAGTGGAATGATCATTGTCGGTTATGCTATCCCAAGTTTTCTCTTTGCTATTTTATTGATTATTTTATTTGCAGGTGGACAGTATTTTGATTTCTTTCCTCTGCGCGGTCTTTATAGTGATGATTGGGATCATCTAAGTTTTGGCGCCAAGATATTAGATTATTTTTGGCATATTACGCTTCCTGTTCTGGCTATGGTTATTTCTGGGTTTGCCTCTTTGACGATGTTGACGAAAAATTCATTTTTAGACGAGATTAATAAACAATATGTTTTAACGGCGCGTGCCAAAGGCTTAAAAGAAAAGGCTGTTTTGTATCGTCATGTTTTTAGAAATGCAATGTTGATTGTGATCGCGGGGTTCCCGTCAGCTTTTATTGGCATTTTATTCACAGGATCTGTTTTGATTGAAGTTATTTTCTCACTTGATGGGCTTGGATTGTTGGGCTTTGAAGCAGCTATTAATCGCGATTATCCTGTTATGTTTGGCACACTTTATATTTTTACATTGATTGGGTTGTTGCTTAATTTGATAAGTGACCTGACATATATGTTTGTTGATCCACGTATTGATTTTGAGGGGAGATCTGCATGATGTTCAAGCTCTCTCCTTTAACAGAAAAAAGACTTTATAATTTTAAAAATAATAGACGCGGTTATTACTCTTTTTGGTTGTTTATGGTTTTGTTTCTTTTCTCATTAGGAGCAGAATTTATAGCGAATGATAAACCGCTTATTATCTATTACGAAAATGAGATCTACACGCCTGTTTTTAAGTTTTATGCAGAAACAGAATTTGGTGGTGATTTTGAAACTGAGGCCGATTATCGTGATCCATTTGTAAAAGACCTTATTCAAGATAAGGGTGGTTTTATGATTTGGCCTTTAATTCCGTTTCATCATCAAACAATCAATTATGCCTTAACAGAGCCAGCCCCATCAAAGCCTACGGCTGTGAATTGGCTGGGGACAGATGATCAAGGGCGTGATGTTTTAGCGCGTTTGATTTATGGGTTTCGTATTTCTATTTTATTTGCCTTGGTTCTTACCGTGTTAAGCTCGCTCGTAGGAGTCGCGGCAGGAGCCGTTCAAGGTTATTTTGGGGGACGTGTTGATTTATATTTTCAACGCTTTATTGAGATCTGGTCAGGCCTCCCTGTTTTATATCTTTTAATCATTATGGCGAGTGTGATTACCCCAGGTTTTTGGACGTTATTGACGATTATGTTGCTTTTTTCATGGATGGCGTTAGTTGGCGTTGTTCGCGCTGAATTTCTACGAGCACGTAATTTTGACTATGTGAAGGCAGCAAAAGCACTCGGTGTCGGTGATGGAACGATTATGATGCGTCATGTTCTACCCAATGCAATGGTGGCCACAATCACGTTTATGCCTTTTATTATTACAGGCGCTATTGGGACTTTGACAAGTTTAGACTTTTTAGGGTTTGGTTTGCCTCCTGGATCCCCCTCTCTTGGTGAAATGGTTGCTCAAGGAAAGAATAACCTTCAAGCGCCTTGGCTTGGCTTGACAGCCTTTTTCTCGCTTGCTGTTATGCTGAGTTTGTTGACTTTTATTGGTGAGGCCGTTCGAGATGCCTTTGACCCAAGAAAGGCTTGATAATGAGTGTTGAAATTAAAAATCTATCCATTCATTTCACCTCTCAAGAAAAGACATTTGAAGCTGTTAAGGATGTTTCATTTTCTTTGAAAAAGGGGCGGACTTTAGCTTTAATTGGTGAGTCTGGCTCTGGTAAATCTGTAACGGCACTTTCTATTTTACAGCTTTTGGCAAACACGGCGCATTATCCCACAGGTGAAGTTTTAATTGATGGTACAAATGTTGTTGGTGCAACATCAAAAGTTATGCGCTCAATTCGAGGGAATAAAATAGGTATGATTTTCCAAGAGCCAATGACATCGCTCAATCCACTTCACTCTGTTGAGAAACAAATAGCAGAACCTTTGATCGTGCATAAAGGCTATTCTAAGATACGAGCAAAGGAACGTGTTTTGGAATTACTAGATTTAGTTGGTCTGCCAATATTGAAAACACGTCTAGGTGCTTTCCCGCATGAATTATCAGGAGGGCAAAGACAGCGTGTGATGATTGCTATGGCTCTAGCGAATGATCCTGAAGTTCTAATAGCAGATGAACCAACAACGGCTTTGGATGTAACTGTACAAGCTCAAATATTGGATTTGTTAAAAGATCTTCAAGAGAAATTGGGGATGGCAATTTTATTGATTACCCATGATTTTGGTGTTGTAAAAAAAGTTGCTCATGATGTGTGTGTGATGAAACACGGCGAAATTGTTGAATCGGGTACAGTAAAAGATGTATTTAGTAAGCCACAACATGCTTATACAAAAATGCTTTTGGACTCAGAGCCAAGTGGTACTCCACAGCCTTTTGATCCCGCATTAGCTCCTATTGTAAATGCACAGGGAGTAAAGGTGTACTTCCCAAAAGAAAAGAATTTTTTTGGAAAAGCAACGTCTTTTGTAAAAGCAGTTGATGATGTTGATGTGCTTCTACGCTCAGGTGAAACATTAGGGATTGTTGGTGAGTCCGGATCAGGTAAAACAACCACGGCAATGGCTTTGCTAAAATTACAAGAGTGTGATGGTGAAATTGCGTTTGATAATCTTGATTTGCAACATTTATCAACAAAAGAACTACGAAAGTTAAGATCTGATTTCCAAGTGATTTTCCAAGACCCTTATGGTTCTTTATCACCCCGTATGACAATTGAACAAATTGTTGAAGAAGGCCTTCTTATTCATGAGCAGGCTCTTTCAAAACACGAACGAGAAAAAGAAATTATCGCTATTTTAAAGAAAGTCGGTATTGATCCTGCGACACGTCACCGTTACCCTCATGAATTTTCTGGTGGACAAAGACAGCGTATTTCAATTGCCCGTGCGATGATTTTAAAGCCAAAAGTTGTCGTCTTGGATGAACCAACATCGGCCTTGGACTTGTCTGTACAAAAACAAATCATTGATTTGCTACGTGATTTACAAAGAGATTTTAATCTCTCTTATATTTTTATTAGCCATGATTTGAAAGTTGTCCAAGCAATGGCACATTCTGTTCTTGTTATGAAAGATGGGAAGATTGTTGAAAAAGGCACAACAAAAGATATCTTTGAAAATGCCCAACAAGCTTATACGAAAGATCTTATTCATGCGGCTTTTAATTAAGAACCGTATTTTCTTTTGAGATCATTCAAGCGATTAGCAAAAATGTGAGGATCTTTGATTTTTTTAAAGAAATAAACGGTTGGATATTGTGTCGAAAGATCTTTTTTCTTGGCAAGATCTAGATTTCGTTGATCTGCAAAATAGGTCTTATGGTCATCATCTGTGATGCGTAATGTGAGTGCCAATGCTTTATTAAAGCTTTGAGTGTCTGAACCATGATGCCAGACTTTTTCAGATGTAATAGTCATCACATTATCCCATGGGATAAAAAGCCATAAATGAGTTGTTGGTCTAGTATAATAATTATTATCAGGATTGATGATGATCCCTTTTTCATTGGCAAAAAATAAGATATGTTCCTGCCAATTTTTCTTATTAAAGGACGGTATCATAAAAATAACAGCAAAAAAGCCTAGAATACATCGTATGAAGAGAGGCTCATCGGTTAAAGTAAATGCCAAGGCGCCAGCCCCTATGCTTGTAAGTTTGAGGAAGAAAAAGAGTATTCTTCTCTCACTTGCTGATATTTTATGAACAAATAAAGGATTTATAGGTTCTGTTATTTCAACATGTTTGTTATTCATTTTGTTTTAGTTACTATGAGTTGCTTGCACTTAATAGAGTGTCAAAGAGTGCGCGCTCAGTTGCTTTAGCCTTTTTAATATTATCTTCCTTAATATGTCCGAATCCTCGTATTTTTTCAGGTAGCTTTGCGATTTCAACGAGTGTTTCATAAGTGCTTTCACTTATATGAGGAAGTGCTTTCTCCAAAGTATCTTTGTAGTCTTTTATAAGTTGACGTTCTAATTTACGCTCATCTGTATAACCAAAGAGATCTAGCTTTGTCCCTCTTAAGCTTTTTAATTTGGCAAGATATTTAAAAACAGGTAATAACCATCCACCGATTTCCATTTTTTTCAAATGACCCGTTTCTTTATCTTTCTTTGCAAGAAGAGGGGGAGCCATATGAAATTTTAGTTTATAACCCGCATCAAATTGTGTGTCTATTTTCGCTTTGAAATCTGTTTGTGTGAATAATCGTGCGACTTCATATTCATCTTTATAAGCCATTAATTTTGCTAGTGAAAAAGCAACTGCGCGTGTAAGGCGTTGATCTTTATCGATATCTTGAGCTTTTACTTTTTTAATAAAAGAAAGATATGTTTGAGCATAGGCTTTGTTTTGATAGTCGGTTAAAAAGGCTGTTCTGTGTGTAATGAGTGCGTCTAAGCTTTTCTCGGTCACAGGTTTGCTTTCTTTAATAGGGACTTGGTTTTCAACGAGATTATGATCATGAGCGGCTAAACGTCCCCAATAAAAGGCTTGTTTATTCATTTCAACAGCAACATTATTTAATTCAATGGCTTTTAAAATGGCTTCCTCTGAGAGAGGAATACCACCTTGTTGATATGTAAACCCAACCATGAAGAGGTTTGTTGCAATGGAATCACCTAGTAAACGGGTTGCAAGCGTTGTTGCATCAACTGTTTTGATTTTGTCCGTTCCAGCACATTCAGAAATAATGTCCATCATTTCTGATTCCGGGATTTGTAAATCTGGAATTTTTGTAAATTGTCCAGGTTGTGTCACATCGGTATTTAAGACACACAATGTTTGCCCTTCTTTCATGGTTGAGAGTACATCACTGTTTGAGGCAACAACCATATCAGCACCAATAATAACATCGGCTTGAGCGACGCCAATTTTAGAGGTGTAAATCTTTTCTGGTTTATCAGCAAAACGCATATAGGTTTTAACGGCGCCTCCTTTTTGAGCCAGCCCGATTTGATCCATTGTTGCGCCACCTTTGCCCTCAATATGAGCAGCCATTGCAAGCAGGGCACCGATTGTAACAACACCAGTCCCACCGATACCTGTCAAAAGAATAGACCAATTGCCTTTTTCTAAATCATGCTTTTGAGGTTCAGGTAAAGAGGCAATCATATCGGATGTGGCTACTTTTGAAGCGCCTTTAGAACGTTTCTTTAAGTCAACACCTTCAACCGTTACAAAGCTAGGACAAAAGCCATCAAGACAAGAATAATCTTTGTTACAGCTGGATTGATCAATTTGTCTTTTACGTCCAAATTCTGTTTCAACAGGCATAATAGAAACGCAGTTTGAGACTTTTCCGCAATCACCACAGCCCTCACAAACAGCTTCATTAATGACAACACGTTTCTTTGGATCCTCCATGAGGCCACGTTTGCGGCGACGACGTTTTTCAGCTGCACAAGTTTGATCGTAAATTAAAATCGAAACACCTTTTACTTCACGAAGCTCTTTTTGAACAGTCATGATGTCGCTTCGTGGTCGAAACTCGACATTCGGTGCAAAATTCCATGCACCTTTTTTATATTTTTCTAAATCATCGCTCATGACAATGATTTTTGTTGCTCCTTCTGCCGCAACCTGACGCGATATGACATCAACAGTTAGGCCATCTTCAAGAGATTGCCCTCCCGTCATAGCAACGGCATCATTATACAAAATTTTATAGGTAATATTAACATCAGCGGCCACGCAGGCACGAATAGCGAGTAAACCAGAATGTTCATAAGTTCCATCGCCTAAATTCGCAAAAATATGATCTTCATTCACGTAAGAAGATTGACCGATCCAAGGCACACCTTCACCGCCCATTTGCGTGTAAGTTTGTGTCTTATCATCAATCCATGTCGCCATATAATGACACCCAATTCCAGCTAAAGCACGACTGCCTTCTGGAACGCGGGTGGAGGTATTATGAGGACACCCCGCACAATAATAAGGAATACGTAGCATTGGACTTGTTCGATCTTGTAAAGCTTGGGCGCGTTCTAATGTCTCCATATGTGGTATATGGTCACTAACATCGGCATGTTCTTTTAAGCGTTTCATGAGCGCGCGCGCAATAATAACAGGGCTCATTTCATAATGCTCAGGTAAGAGAGCCTCACCAGAGGAAGACGATTTTCCTGTAATAATAGGGCGCTTTTCTTCGTTAAAGAGAATGGTTTTAACTTGATCTTCGATAAGAGGGCGTTTTTCTTCAATAACAAAAATCTCATCAACAGTCTTTGCTAATGATCGAATGCCTTGATCTTCTATAGGCCAGACCATGCCTACTTTGTATATAATAATGCCAAGGCGGTCGAGTTCTTCCTTTGTAAATTTTAATAAACGGAAAGCCTGTAACAATTCTGCGTAAGATTTCCCTGTTGTCACAAGGGCAATTTTTGGTTTAGTGCTATTATGCGTGATATGGTCAATATTATTTGCGCGAGCGAATGCTTTCGCAGCAGGGAGTTTGTAATATAAAATACGTTTTTCTTGTTCAACGGGAACATCTGGCCAACGGATGTTTAAGCCATCTTGTGGCATTTCAAAATCGGTCGGTAATTTAAAGTTGTAGTCTTGATTAGCATAAACGGTCGCACTTGAATCCATCATATCAGCTAAACATTTGAAACCGACCCATAGACCTGTATATCTCGACATGGCAATCCCAAAAAGACCCATATCTAGAATATCTTGGATGCTGCACGGATTAAGTAAGGGCATGAACAGATGCACGAGGGCTTGTTCAGATTGGTGTGGGAATGTTGATGATTTACATGAATGGTCATCACCAATAAGGGCTAAGACACCACCATGTTTAGAGGTGCCCGCAACATTAGCGTGTTTTAACGCATCACCAGCACGGTCAACGCCAGGGCCTTTCCCATACCACATACCAAAGACGCCATCATATTTTTGTTTGCCATTCAAATTTGTTTGCTGTGATCCCCAAACAGCCGTTGCCCCTAAATCTTCATTAAGACCTGGCTGGAAAATAATATTGTTTGATTTTAAATAGTTAGAAGCACGATCTAAATTTAGATCTAAGCCACCCAAAGGAGACCCTCTATATCCAGAAATGAATCCAGCTGTATTAAGGCCATTTTTCTCATCCAGTTTTTTTTGCATGAGAGGAAGCCTGACAAGCGCTTGGATGCCATTTAAATAA
Organism: uncultured Rickettsiales bacterium; assembly: GCA_950054255.1. Taxonomy (GTDB): domain Bacteria; phylum Pseudomonadota; class Alphaproteobacteria; order Micavibrionales; genus CATLOR01. The sequence goes on from CATLOR010000001.1 coordinate 731,297, forward strand.
ATAGTTTCTTGGTTGAAAAGATACTTATCTTCTAATGTAATATCGGTTCTGGGCACGGTATGACCTCATATCCTGCTAAGGGTTGAAAAGTGCAATTGTTGTTTTTTTTGTGCACGTCATAAGATACGCTAATTTGACACAAAATTCAAATTGAACTCGTATCTTATCTTTGATAGTTTTTATTCATAATTTAAAAAATGGAGTCGAAATAAACTGGGGGTAAAAATGAGTAACATGCTCAAAAAGAAAGCGTTGTTACGTGATTTATTTAATTATAAATCATTTACATCAAAAGAAGAACTTAATAGAGCCAAGCATGTTTTATTATTTCAAAGAAGCGCCGATCCATTTTCTCGAGATGCTCATCCTCATCATTTCACTGTGTCTGCTCTTGTCGTCGACCCAACATATTCTTACGTTTTATTAATTAAGCACAAAAAATTAAATCGTTGGCAACAACCAGGTGGTCATTGTGAAGATGAAGCAACAATGCGAGAAGGGGCTTTGCGTGAGGTTATGGAAGAAACGGGGCTTAAAAAAGTGTCTATTGCAGATAAGATTTTTGATGTTGCTGTTTATCCATGGGATAAAAATGACCCCGAGGCACACACAGATTATGATGTTATGTATTTGGCCATTGCTGATAAGAGTGAAGCGTTGCAGCTACAAGAGGAAGAGATAGCTGATATTAAATGGGTTCCATTAGAAGATATTACAACTTATAACTCAAAAGAAGCTTTTGTAAGAGCTGTAGAGAAAGTCAAAAGAATAAGAGAACAACAACCTGTTAAACATAGAAAGAAAAGCCGATGGTCCCTTTTCAGAAAACCTTAACTGAATATTGCCCTTTTGATGCAGAAGAAGAGATGAATAAAGCGCGTATTTTGGCTCTTTTTGAAGAAACTGATATCCCTTTCTCTCGAGAAAATTTATCAGGCCATATTACAGGGTCAGCCTTAGTTGTAAATGCAGATTTAACAAAAACATGTTTAATCAAGCATAAGAAATTGGGGATGTGGCTTCAACCAGGCGGTCATTGTGATGGCGACCCAGAAGTTGATCAAACAGCATTGAGAGAAACAGAAGAAGAAACAGGATTAAAAGAGTTACGTCTTATTCCACGCATCTTTGACGTTGATGTTCATGATATTCCAGAACGTGAAAAAGGTGGCCTTGTTGAACCCGCACATTATCATCATGATATTCGTTATTTAGTTGTTGCTAATGAAGAAGAGCAAGCGACAATTCAGGAAGAAGAGATTGATGGGTTACAGTGGATGAGCTTTGAAGAGGCTGTGAAAATTAATCCTTGGCGACCATTTTCGCGCATGATTGACAAACTTATGAGTGAGAGAGAGCTGTATTTGTCTTGGATTAAGTAAATTTTCTTTGCTTTGTTGTAAAATATTTGTTACAACCCCTATCAAGATATTTAAGTAATTTAGTGTACGCAAGAAGGGTGGTGATTTCCATCGTACAAGTAAGTGTTCGTGATAACAACGTAGAACAAGCATTACGCGTTCTAAAAAGAAAACTTCAGCGTGAAGGCGTGTTTGGTGAATTAAGAAACCGTAAACACTATGAAAAGCCAAGTGAAAAGAAAAAACGCAGAAAGAAAGAGAGCATGAGACGCAAACGTTCAAAGCGCAGCGATTAATTCTCTTTTTAACGAAATTAAAGAAAAAGCCGATCATAATGATCGGCTTTTTTTAATTTGGTTTGCATGTATTTACAGCTGGGCTTTTTGAGGGATTACCTGAAATTGGCTTTGTTTGTTTTTGTAACCAATTACTTAGTGTTTGATTTAAGTGTGGAGCAAGCGTTTTGTATACTTGTTCGTGATAACGATCTAGCCACTCTTTTTCCTCCGCTGTGAGCATGTCTTCGACAATTAGGCGACGATCCATCGGGGCAAGCGTTAAAGTCTTGAAATGCATGCCTGTGCTTTTTGGGTCATTATTTTGGACGAGTACGAGATTCTCGATACGAATGCCATATTCACCATTTTTGTAAAAACCAGGTTCATTAGAAATAACCATACCTTCTTCATAAGGGCCTTTATAGCCGCGATGAATACCACAAGGACCTTCATGTACACTTAGATATGAACCAACACCGTGACCAACGCCATGCCCAAAATTTAATCCTTCTGCTTTTAAAGCTTCTCTGGCTTTAATGTCTAAGTCTTCGCCCGTCGTGTCTTTCGTGAGTTGTGCAATAGCAACACGGATATGACCTTGTAGAACAAGGGTATAGTTTTTACGCATTTCTTCAGTCGGCGTGCCAATAGCGATTGTGCGTGTTACATCGGTTGTCCCAGCAAAATACTGGCCGCCACTATCACATAAGAATAAAGAGTTGGGTTCAATTTTCTTATTTGTTTTAGGGGTAGAGCGATAATGGACAATGGCACCATTACTGCCTGCACCAGAAATTGTATCAAAGCTTGGATCTTTGAAATCTGGATGTTCGCGGCGGAATGCCTCAAGCTGCGCGACAGCATCTAATTCTGTCTTTGAACCATCTTGAGCCTCAGTATCAAGCCAGTGTAAAAACTTTATGAGAGCAAGACCATCTATCTCATGCGCTTTAATTGTACCATGCTGCTCAGCTTTTGTTTTTAAAGCTTTGATGGGATCAATAGGATTGAGTTTAAAAGTAAGGTCATTGTTATTTTTATCAAGGAGCGTTTTAACCTGAACGGGTGTTGCACTTGGGTCAAGCCATACCTTGCGATTTTTAATATCAGCGACATCCGTGTAGAAAAGATCGAAATCTTTAACAGTGACGTCATTATCACGTAAATATGTTTGAACCTCGTTTGAGAGTTTCTGTTGGTCAATATAGAGGGTTACTTGGTTTTGCTCCATAATAAGATACGATAAAAAGAAGGGGGAACAGTCAACATCTCTACCGCGTAGATTTAAGAAATAGGCAATTGCCGCTAAGTCATTCCATATTGCGGTGTCACAGTTTTCTGTTTCTAACGCCTTGTGAACCATTGCTTTTTTTTCTTTAAAAGAACGACCCGTATATGTTTCATCAAGGATAAAAACAGGGCTTAAAGGAAGAGGTGGACGTCCCAATTTTTCCCATGCTGTATCAAGTGGGCTTTGATCACATCCAATGGCCATGGCCTTTTTTTGTTTTGTTTCTTGGGATAATGTACGTTCTGTATTATAAGAACTAATTTTCGGATCGAAGCCAATTTTATCACCAGTTTTTATATGCGCTTTTAACCATTTTTCTAACGCATCGCCTGTTAAAGCCTCATGCATGAAGAAATTTTCAGGGCATTCTTCGCGTGATTGAAGTGTATAGCGACTGTCTGTAAATAGGATAACTCTGTCATGGCTAATCAGTGCAAAACCAGCAGAGCCTGTAAACCCTGTAGCAAAAGCGAGGCGTTCATTACAAGCTGGAACATACTCATTATTAAATTCATCACGGCGCTCAACAAGGTAATAATCTAAGCCTTGTTCTTTCATTTTTGCTCTAATGGCTTCGATGCGTGAGAGTGCATTTGAAAAATCAGCATGTTCTCGCATATTATTTTTTAAATGAATTAAATCTTCATCACTTATCTCTGCGCGCTCAGCTGATGTTAATAACTCAAGCCAATCCGTTTCCTTCCAATAAGAGTCAGCATAAGCAATGCGACGTATTTTATCTTTTAAAGGGGTAGAAGACATGATGTTACCTCATATATTTATTGAATATAATGTGGAGGAATTATGACAGATTTTGGAAGAAGAATCCAAGCCTTTCCTTTGCTTTTCATGATGCCGGCAATATCTTCTGCATATTCACCATGCCCCCAAAATACATCCCCTCTAACAGGACCTCTGATAGCACCGCCTGTATCTTGGGCGATTAAGAGGCGTTGCAATCTCGGTGCTTGAGGAAGTGGGTTTTCAACATCAATAAACACAGGCGCATGATAAGGAATATAAGTATAATCAATGGCGATAGATCGCCCTGCAGTTAGGGCAAGGCCTGAGCCTCCGAGAGGGCCTTCATTCTCTAGTTTTTTAAAGAAAACAAAAGAAGGATTTGTGTTTTTAACAGCTTGTGCTTCATCAGGGTTATCTTCGAGCCACTGTCTGATTGTTTGCAAGGAAACAGTTTCTTTGGTTAAGACCCCTTTTTGAATTAAGGTACGACCAATAGCATGATAGGGGTGTCCATTTTGTCCATCATATCCCACATTAATATGAGAACCATCAGGAAGTGTTATGCGACCAGACCCTTGTATTTGCAAGAAAAAAGCAGCAATAGGATCATCAACATAAACAAGTTCTAGGTCTTGCCCTTTTAGGGCGCCAGCTTCTATTTCTGTGCGATCTTCAAAAGGCTTTAGATGAGCATTTATAACACGTCCTGCAATTCGTTGGCCTTTTAATTCATCTCGGAAATTACCAAGATCAACCATGACAAGATCATCTGGACGTTTATATAAAGGATAAGAATATTTTGATGTCTGTGTTAATGAGCCATTTAAAGAGGCTTCGTAATAGCCCGTAAATAAGCCTTCTTCATCAGCATTTGCATAGATAGCATAGGGGGTGAAATATTCTTCATAAAAAGCACGTGTATCTTCAATAGTTTGTGGGTATGCAATTAACAAAGCTCTGCAAGCTTGTTGCCAATCTTTATTAAGACCAGCATAAGGGAGCTCTTTCTTAAAAAGGGCGTTCATATCTCTTTTTAAAATAGTGTTACATGATTTTTCAAATGCTTTTAGGCTTTGATCTAGGGCGTCTGTGTTCCATCCTGTTAGAGCGGAATAGGACTGTTTTTCGAGTGTTAAGCGCGCTCTTTTATCGGTATCAACAAGCGTACAGCTTGTTAAGATAAAGGTCACAAATAAGAGTGAAAAAAGAAAAAAAGGAGTAATGCGAGCCATTCGATTACACATCTTCGATTTTTGTTTCCACGAGAATCCAGTTAGGATCTTGGCTACTTACAGGACGAGAAAAAGTCCATACGTCTTTTGTTTCAGTGACAAGTTCTGGATCACCGCTGATGAGTTCATCATGCTTGTCTTTTATATAGCGTGTTTCATCGGCTGTGAAGACGGCTGTTATATAGGCAGTGTTCTTTTTAATAAAAGCATCTGTAATTTCTGCTTTTTTAACATTTAAAATTTCTGTTGTTGCGATATGTTCTTTTTCGGCTCTTTCATCAATAACTGTTTCAAAAGCATCCATGAGTTCTGGACTTAAAAGAGGCTCTAAGGCTAATTTGTTACCGGCTGCGAAGTTTTCAACGATAAATTCAAAAGCAAGCTTTGCGCCATGTAAAAATTCTTTCGGTGAAAAATTAGGGTCTTTTAAAGACAGCTTTGTTAATGTGGCTTCTAGGCCTTTTGTTTCAGAAGTCTCTTGGTGGGCTTCGATATGATTACGAATTGTTTGGATCGCTTCTGGAATGTTTTCTTTATCAACGTTATCAAGAATATTAGGACGTTTTTTTTCGTTCCCTGTACGCGTGCCCAATGTGTCTTTTAATCGAACGAATAAGACAACAGCAATAATAGCGAAAAAAATAATATCGATGAAAGCAAATCCCATTTTATGGCCTTTTCTACATTAAATTGATTATCTTTAGTTAATATAGCCTATATTTCCCAAAATAACAGACTATATTCACAAAAAGCTGAAAACAGGGTGTGTTTTTTATCTATCATATAAACTCGACAAACTCAGTAAATGCTTTATATACTATAAGGCAAATGAGTTAATTTACATGAAAGAAGCCAGTTTAAATGAGAATTCCTTTCTTTGGTCTTTTTGTCTTTATTTTGTTTTTGTATCTCGAGTTAAGTGCTTTTGAAGCTTTTGCGGATGCATTTGGCGGTGGGGTGCTGTTTTTTGAAATTATTGGGACATTTTTCTTTGGTAGCTATGTTGGAAGAGAAGTTTTTTCCCAGTTAAAACAAGGACTTTTAAGACCTGAAAGTATTTTGTCGATATTAGGAGCGCTTTTATTGATGTTACCAGGACTGATTACAGATGTTGTTGGTTTATTACTGTCTTTATCTTTTATTCGAGAAAAGTTAAACCCGCACTTTACACGCAGTGGTGCAATGAATTATACAAAAGATACGTTTTTTAAAGATCGATTCTATGAAGATGATACGCATCAAAAACAGACGAATTCACCGATTATTGATGCAGAATTTCATGAGGTTGATCCAAACAAGCCAAATAAGGAGTAAATTATAATGGCAGACCAAGAAATGACACCGATCCAAATTACGGGTCAGTATATTAAGGATTTATCATTTGAGAATCCAAACGCACCACAGGTTTTTAATACATTAAAAGAAGCACCACAAATTGATGTGAACGTAAATGTTGAAGCAAGAAAGTTGGCTGAGAATACATATGAAGTAAGTCTTACAGTCAAGGGTGAAGCAAATCAAAAAGATGGCGCTGCTGTTTTTATTGGTGAGCTTGTTTATGCAGCAGTTGTGGTTTTAGGCGAAGTACCAGAAGATGCCATCCGCCCAGTTCTTCTCGTTGAAGTACCACGCATTTTATTCCCATTTGCACGTAATATAATGGCGGATATCACCAGAGATGGTGGCTTCCCCCCATTGATGATTAATCCTGTGGATTTCTTTGCTTTATATAAAAAAGGCCTTGAGCAAGAACAAGCAGAAGCATCCTAATATATTGTAATAAAATAAAAAAAGCCCTTATATTATTTAAGGGCTTTTTTATTGTGACCATATAGGGGTTTTTATTTCTGTGTCGAGCATGTCTTGATGTGCTTTGAGTTCTTGTTCTGAGATTTCAAAAATACGGGCTTCTCTAACGGGTTTTGTAGATAAGAGACTCTTATTTTGTTGGTTTTTATCTTGTGCGTTTTTCTCGTCATCAAGTTCTAAGCCTCTTTGACGTCCTCCCATAAGTTCAATATAGACATCAGCTAATAGCTCGGAGTCAAGAAGGGCTCCGTGAAAGTCACGGTTGGAATTATCAATTTCAAAGCGACGACAAAGGGCATCAAGATTTGCTGGTGCACCAGGGAATTTTTGACGTGCAATCACAAGTGTATCAATGACCTTGTTTTTTAAAACAGGAAACCCACCATGCTTCAACTGATAATTCATGAAGTTCATATCGAATTCCGCGTTATGGGCGACTAAAGTTGCATCGCCTACAAACTCTATGAAATCAGGTACAACGACTGAGAAAATATCATAGTCTTTTAAAAACTCTTCAGTTAATCCATGAACATTGACAGCCTCAATTGGGACATCACGTTCAGGGTTAATATAACGATGGAATGTTTTTCCTGTTGGGAGGTAATTGATGACTTCAACTGCGCCAATCTCAATGATCTTGTGTCCTTCTAAAGGATCAAAGCCAGTTGTTTCTGTATCAAAAACGATTTGTCTTAATTCAGGCTCAGACATGAAATCCTCTTTTTTTTGCAATTTCAAAGAAACGTTTTGCTTTTAGTGCTTTAAATTTTGGAATAAGAGCTTCTATATCTTGTTGAGCTTTTTCTATGCCGTCTTCCATCGATAAAATGAAATCAGCACGCAGGCACTTTTCTTTATTCGGAACTTGTTTTTCAAGAATGGATTGGAATCGTTCTTCAGTCATATGCTGATCTCGTGCAAATACGCGCTCTCGCTGCGTTTTATCAGAAACAGTTACAACAAGAACGGCATCACAACGGTCTTCTCCCCTTGTTTCATAAAGTAAAGGTATATCAAGAATGACTAATTGAGATCCTTTGTTAAATTCATCAAGTAAAAAGGAATCTGTATGCTCTCTGACAAGAGGATGTAAAATATTTTCTAAGGCTTTTAATTTGGCAGGGTCTTGGAAAACTAGACGTCCGAGCTTTTTGCGGTCAATGGCTTTTTCATTATGCTCATTTGTTTGGAAGGCTTCAGGAAACACAGCCAGAATAGGTGTAACAGCTTCACCGCCAAAGTCCATTAACGCATGGACAGTTGCATCAGCATCATGCACGGGGATATTATATTCATCACGGAGGATACGAGCAGCGGTGCTTTTACCCATTCCTATAGAACCTGTTAAGCCAACTATAATCATAAGAGCATTTCTAGCTTTTCTCTTAGTCTTTCGTCAATAGAAACTTTTTGTCCGAACCATTTTTGAAAACCAGGCATTGCCTGATAGAGCAACATCCATAATCCATCGATGATACGTGCACCTCTTTGTTCTGCAATATTTAGAAACTCTGTTTTTAAAGGAATATAAACAATATCAAGGACAGTATGTTGAGAGCTGATATACATGAGGTTAAAAGGAAGTAAGTTTTCATTATTTAAACCACAAGCGGTGGCATTAATTAAAAGGTCAATATCTTTAATTTTTTCATCAACATCGCTCCATGGAACAATTTCTATTTCGGGGAAGAAGCTTTGTAATTTGATTAAACGCGTATTTGATCGATTGCTTATGAAGATTTTTTTGACGCCAATATTTTTCAAGGCAATGATACAGGCACGCGCTGCGCCACCAGCTCCCAAGATAAGGGCACTTTTAAATTTACTAGCCCCATCTTTAAGAGAACATTCAATACCTGCAATGTCAGTGTTGTCACCAACCCACTTACCCTCGCGATCTTTATAGACGGTATTGACAGCCCCAGCAGAAGCGGCCGATGGGGTGAGTTTATCTAAATGATCAATCATACGTGTTTTGTATGGAAGGGTCACATTCCAGCCAACATATTGTTTTTTCATATGAGCAATATGTTGATCGAACATTTCTGGGTCAATTGTTAAGGCTTCATATCTGGCGGGAATTTGATGTTTTTCGATCCAATATCGATGAATGTCTGGAGATTTAGAATGAGAAACGGGATAACCGATGACACACGCTTGTTTTAAAGATCCTGACATTTGGTGTCTTATTCCTTTCTCTGTAATTTCTCTACCCTTATATTATCTTTTTTTCGGGTTAATAAATTTATAATTTCGGCAGCAGTTTCTTCAACGGATCGCTTCGTTACATCAATAACTGGCCATTTCATTTTTTGATAGAAGCGTTTCGCAATTTTGACTTCGTCTTCTATGGCTTCTAGATCTATGTAATCATGATGCGATCGGTCTTTTAATTCTGTCATACGGTTTTGTCGAATAGCAAGTAATCTTTTTGGAGATTCTGTTAAGGCAACGATGATCGGCCCCTTTACTTGTTCTAAAACCTCTAAATCTGTGATGCCTGGGATAAAAGGGATGTTGGCTGCTTTGATGCCTCTGTTTCCTAAATACACACATGTGGGTGTTTTGGAGGTTCTAGAAACCCCCACAAGTAAGACATCAGCATCATTTAAATGCATTAAATTTTGACCATCATCATTTTGAAGGACGAAATCCATAGCCTCTATGCGCTCGAAATAAGCATGGTCCAAGCGGTGTTGGCGCCCTGGTTGTGAAAGGCACGGCATTTGTAAATAGCTAGAGAAACCATTTAAAATAGGTTCTAAAACTGGAATGGCATGAATGTTTTTTTTGCGGCAATATGATTTCACTTTGTTGCGTAATTTTTCATTCACGATTGTAAATAATACCAATCCGTCATTTTGCTCAGCTCCACTTAAAGCAATCTCAATTTCTGATTCTGAACGGATCATGCTCCAAAAATGTTCAATAGGCTCAATATTCTTAAATTGTGCAGCACAGGCTTTTGCAATGCTATTTAGCGTATCACCAGTGGAGTCAGACAAGAGATATAAATGAAATCGTTTCATAATAGTTGATATTATACAGTTTTAATAAGAGGGCATAGATATTTTTCTTGATTATTAATGGGGCTATTTGTAAGCTCATAAAAATTACATAATAGAGAGATGGATATGCCCCAATTATCAAATAAGTTTAATATTAATAATATCTTCGTGACATCTGTTTATGTTGCTGAGGAAACAGTGCAGAATGAAAAAATTCAAGCTGTCTTATCTATTGAACATCCTGGCGCAGAAGAAGGCAAAGGGAAGGCACCAATTATGCAGAATGTAACCCAAAAGATTTTATGCTTTTGGGATACAGAGAACCCTGAGATTGAAGAAGGGCCAAGCCATGAAACTGTACAAAAAGGACTCGATTTTATTGAGGCACATAAGGCTGAGAAAATACTCATTCATTGTAAAGCAGGGAAATGCAGAAGCGTCGGCATGGCTCTAGGTTGGCTTGCTAAAGAATATGGGATAGAAGCAGCTATTACTCATATTAAAAAAGTGTCTCCTAAATCAGCACCGAATTTATTGGTTGTTGAAATATGTGATGAGATATACGGCTTTGAAGGGGCTTTAACAAAAGCTATGTTACAAGACTCTGATTTTACACAAAGACGCATTGCGATTCGCTCTCGTATTGGAGATCTTCGAAAATCAAATGCTTTAGAGCGTCGATAATATCCATATAAATATTAGAAATGATTTATATGACACAATAATGCACCTTTTTGGTGTCACAGTTGTTTATATGCTTGCATTTTCCCTTAACTATTATATAAGAATTTACTGATATGAATATATTGGGCAAATTCTGTTGCCCTCTATTGTAAAAAGACTATATAGGATACACCATGAAACAGTTTATCAATTTAACACTTATTGCATTTCTAACATTCTCGTTAGCGGCGTGCTCGTCTTCTAAACAGATGCATAACGATATGTCTGCATATGATGAAGTGAATGATCCATTAGAGCCAATTAACAGAGCTGTGTTTGCATTTAATGGTGTTGTTGATACTGTTCTTTTAAAACCAATTGCAAAAGGCTATCGTATGATCGTGCCTGAACTTGCTCGTGATGGTATTAGTAATTTTCTTGCAAACTTGAAAAGCCCAGTAAATGCTTTTAATCAACTATTACAAGGTGATTTTGAAGCAGTTGGTGAAACAACATTGAGTTTTGTTATCAATACAACTCTTGGTGTTGGTGGTTTAGGTGATGTTGCCTCTTCTCAGCTAGGTCTAGAAAATGAAGAAGAAGATTTTGGTCAGACACTTGCTGTTTGGGGTGTGCCAGATGGACCTTACGTTGTTTGGCCTATTTTAGGCCCGTCAAATGCGCGTGATTCAGTTGGTTTTGTTGCTGACCTAGCCTCTGATCCTTTGAACTGGTATGTTAATAGAACAGATAAAGACTGGATTAATTACACAAGAGCTGGTCTTACTGTGCTTGACACGAAAGCACGCTTAATGGATCCTTTGGATGAAATCCAAGCAAATTCACTTGATTATTACGCTGCCATTAGAAGTGTGTACACACAATTCAGACGTGCGCAAATTAATGATACAGCAAATTCAGATGTTATGGCAGGGGGAAGCCGTTCGGTTCAAATCCCTGACTATGATGAATATGAACTAGCTGAATATGAATAAGAAATTTTGAAAAGAGAGATAAATGAATGACTAAGTTTATTCTAAAATATGTTTCCTTATTGGTTGTCTTGGCTTTTACGACACCTGTATTTGCTACAGATACGATGGATCCAAAAGCACAATTTGTTGCTAAATTAGGAGATGAAGCGATTGCTATTATTTCAAATAAAGATTTATCTGATGATGGTAGACGCGCAAAATTTTCTTCGCTTTTGGATACGTATTTTGATGTGAACACAATTGGTCGTTTCGCAATGGGGCGTCATTGGCGCGATGCATCCGATACACAAAAAGATGAATATTTGAAATTATTTAAACAAATGATTTTAGATGTATATACAAAACGTTTTTCAGATTATACAAATGAAAAGTTAGAAGTTTTAAAAGCTGAGAAAATTAATGACCGTGATACGATTGTTAAATCTCAGGTTGTTTTTGGGAACGACAGACCTCCTTTATTACTTGAGTGGCGTGTTCGTGATAAAAAAGGACAGGCACGTATTATTGACTTATCTGTAGAAGGTGTGAGCATGAGTGTCACACAGCGTTCTGACTTCTCGTCAATTATTCAACGCAATGGCGAGGTTGAAGCTCTTCTTGCTGAGATGCGTAAAAGATATTAAAAATTATTTTCGATTAAAAAAAAGCCCCGACTATAAGCGGGGCTTTTTTTATTTCTGATATTTATCAATTTTTTTATGCTGATTTTCTTGTTACAGGCTTGTATTTGATGCGCGTTGGTTGGTCGCTATCAACACCAAGGCGACGTTTTTTGTCTTTTTCGTAGTCTTCATAGTTTCCTTCAAACCAAACAACTTGGCTGTCACCTTCATAAGCAAGAATATGTGTTGCCAAACGATCAAGGAACCAGCGATCGTGCGAGATGATAACCGCGCAACCTGCAAAGTCTTGTAAGCCTTCTTCAAGGGCACGCAATGTATCAACGTCTAAGTCGTTTGTTGGTTCGTCAAGGAGCAGGACATTCGCACCGCTTTTAAGCATTTTCGCCAAATGAACACGGTTACGTTCCCCCCCAGAGAGAAGGCCAACTTTTTTCTGTTGATCTTGTCCTTTAAAATTAAATGTTCCAACATAGGCACGGCTGTTGACTGTCTTTGTGCCAACTTCCATCATGTCTGTACCGCCAGAAATTTCTTCCCAAACAGTTTTATTATCATCTAAAGAGTCACGGCTTTGATCGACATAGCCAAGTTTTACAGTGTCACCAATGTTAAACTCACCTTCATCAGGTGTTTCTGTACTTGTGATCATGCGGAATAGGGTTGTTTTACCTGCACCGTTAGCACCAATAACTCCGACAATCCCCCCAGCAGGAAGTGAGAAGTTCAAATCATCAAATAAGAGTTTTTCACCATACGCTTTTTTCACATGCTTAGCTTCAATCACAGTCGATCCGAGGCGAGGGCCAGCAGGGATTTGAATAGCGGTAGCTTCATAGGCTTTATCCTGATCTTGTGCCAACATATCTTCATAGGCTTGGATACGGGCTTTGTTTTTCGCCTGACGTGCCTTTGGTGATTGGCGTACCCATTCAAGTTCACGTGCCAATGTTTTTTGACGGCTATCTTCTTGTTTGCTTTCTTGTTGTAAGCGTTTTTGCTTCTGTTCAAGCCAGCTCGTGTAATTGCCTTCATAAGGAATACCTGTGCCACGATCAAGTTCTAAGATCCAGCCTGTGACATTATCAAGGAAGTAACGATCGTGCGTTACCATGACAACGGTTCCTGTGTAATCTGCTAAGAAACGCTGAAGCCATGCAACTGATTCCGCGTCTAAGTGGTTTGTTGGCTCGTCAAGGAGAAGCATATCTGGCTTTTCAAGAAGAAGTTTACAAAGCGCAACACGGCGTTTCTCACCCCCTGAAAGTTTTTCAACAGGCCAGTCAGAAGGAGGACACCTAAGAGCGTCCATTGCAATTTCAGCCGTACGTTCAATATCCCACGCATCAGCGGCGTCAATCTTTTCTTGAAGATCTGCTTGTTCCTCGATTAAGGTATTCATCTCGTCCATGTCTGTTACTTCGCCAAGTTTCATGCTGACTTCTGTGAAACGGTCAAGGAGTTGCTTTTGCTCACCTAACGCATCAAGGACGTTATCACCAACAGTTTTTGTTTCGTCTAGTTTTGGTTCTTGAGCGAGATAGCCAACTTTTGTGCCTTTAGCAGCCCAAGCCTCACCAGTAAAATCAGTATCAATACCAGCCATGATTTTAAGCAAGGTTGATTTACCTGCACCGTTGTGACCTAAGACACCAATTTTTGCGCCTGGGTAGAAACTCAACCAAATGTTTTTGAGGACAGTTTTCCCACCAGCATAAGTTTTACTTAGATCTTTCATCACGTAGGTATATTCCTTAGACATGATATCTTTGCTCCTTTTTTCTAAAAAATAATAGTCTTGAGGAGTGTTTTAGCGTATTTTGAGAAAAAATAAAAGGAGTGAGTTATTAAATTATGGACATTACAGCACAAACTTTACCTTTTTTAGATGTTATGATGCTTGTTTTTGGCGCATTGCTTGCTGGTATCTATGTTTTAGTCAAAGCGGGGAATTTTGCGATTGATGGGTCTGTGTCTTTGGCGCGACACTTGAATATCTCTCCTTTGGTGATTGGTTTTACGATTATTGCTTTTGGCACAAGCTTGCCAGAGTTGATCGTTTCAGTGAATGCCAACTTAAAAGGATTTCCTGGACTAGCAATTGGTAATGTTGTTGGCTCAAATATTTCCAATATTTTACTTGTTTGCGGAATGTCTATTTTCTTAATTCCGTTTCATCTTCATTTGGAAAAGTCTGAAAAGATGGATGTGCTGATGTTGTTTGCGAGCACAGCGTTACTGGTTGTCTTTCTTTCTTTTGAGTTGATTTCTCTCACGCATGGGATTGTGATGGTTTCTTTGTTGATTTTATACGTATCTTGGCAATACCACCAAGCCGCACGTAATAAGACCCCAAAAGAGAATGATACAGCCGAGACAGATATTGCTTATGAAACAATTAAGTTATCACTTGTTATGACTATTTTTGGGCTGGTTGGTATTGCACTTGGGGCTGAATTAATGGTGCGCAGTGCTGTTATTGGCGCACGTTTATTTGGTGTGCCAGAATCTGTGATTGGTATGACAATTGTTGCTGTTGGCACAAGCTTGCCTGAATTGGTCACCTGTTTAATTGCCGCAAAACGCATGCAATTTGGAATTGTGGTTGGTAATATTGTTGGCTCTGGTGTGTTTAATATTCTCTCTATTATTGGTGTTACAGCGATTGTATCGCCAATAATGTTAGGAAATGTGTCGGAAAAATTAGTGACAACAGATGCATATGTTATGATGATGATTACAGCGCTGTTCTGTTTAGGACTTTTATGTATGACACGATTATCACGCTTGATCGGATTTATTATGCTCGTTGGTTATATCATCTTTACTTTCGAGCAATATTATTCTTTTATGATATAAGAGATTTTTTTCTAAGGACGTACAATGACGATAGAGTTAATTAAAGACCAAGAACATAATATAACAAAAAGCCACCCAACACTTAAATCTGTTGATGTTGAGATTGGTTGGGAAATTGAGGCCGTTGATAATGAATTTGGCGGAAACCGCAAAGAGGAAGACCCTTATGAATTAGACGGAAGCGTTTTCTTACTCAATAGCTTTCGCCGTATTCGCAGCGAAGATGATTTTGTTTTTTATAATCACAAAGAAAATGAAGATGTAAGCGTAAGTTTACGTGATCGCCCTGAAGGTGTGGATAAAAAAGAAATTCTGAACTTAAGGCTTTCTGATATCGCCTATGATGTTTCTCATTTGGTCTTTTCACTTAGTATTCATAACGCAATTGATCGATTACAGAACTTTTCTCGTGTTAAAAACGTTTATATAGCTGTAAAAGAAATAGACAGCCAAAGTGAGATTATTCGATATGCGGTTGATCTGTCTGATTATAGCGATTTTAATGCTGCAACAGTAGCTGAATTTTATCGTATCGGTCCAGAGTGGGTCTTCAAAGCAGGCGGGCAAGGCTATGAGAAAGCATTAGGTGATGTTGCGCGTGACTTTGATGTGAATATCCGCGGCGAATAATACCTTCATTTAAATTTGACATTTCTTTTTACTTAACTTAACTTATGTGAAATTAACGTAGGGAGATATACTATGTTTGCAACAGATTATTTTGAACAGAATAAAAATAAAGTAGGCGTTTTTTCTTTTTGTTACCTGTTAGAACAGGAAAAAGAAAAATTACCTTATAGCGCTTTGAAAGATGATTATAGCCCCTCTTCTTTTGATGCGAAGCCAAATTCAGGCCCTCATGCGTGTTTATTGGTTGAGCAAGATATGATGCTTCAATTTGAAAATTCTGAAGATGTAAGAGTTGTTAAAAAAGGCAGTATCATATATAGAGGGGCGAATGGCCTTGAAGTTATTGATTCTGAGCATATTGGTAATAATATTTTTATAACCTATTTGAAGATAGGGTCAGGGCGTCCGCAGATTAGACGCTCAAGAAAAATGAGAGACTTCTATTTTAACTAAGCATAAAAAAAACCTCTTCAATTACGAAGAGGTTTTTTTTGTAACACTAGAAGTGTTTATTTCAATTCTTTTACAGAACTAATAATCTTATTTACAAGACCATATTGAACAGCATCTTCAGCAGAAAGCCAGAAATCACGGTCTGTGTCTTCTTCGATACGTTCTTTCTTTTGACCTGTTGCATCAACGAATATTTTGTTTAAACGCTCACGCATTTTTAAAATTTCCTCAGCTTGAATAGCAATATCAGATGCTTGACCTTGTGTTCCGCCACTTGGTTGATGAAGAAGGAAGCGTGTGTTTGGTAAACAATAGCGATCTTTTTTATCAGCGGCGACAAAGATAAGAGCGCCAGCGCTTGCAACCCAACCAGTACCAATAATACGGACTTTAGGCTTAATAAATTTAATCATGTCATGAATCATATCACCTGATTCAACATGACCTCCAGGTGATGAAACCATTACATTAATTGGATCATCGCTTGCTTGTGCCATCGCAACAAGTTGTGCGCAGGTTGAATAAGCGATTTTGTCATCAATACCGCCTGTGATGAAAATGGTACGTGAATCAAAAAGAAGTTGTTGAACAACAGGAGGCTGTCCGTCTTTCTTTTCTTCGTCATTTTTTTCGTCTTTATTTGTAAAAGGTGTTTGGTAAACCATTAATATTTGTTCCTTTTTGCTTAGTTTTTTACGACTCATCGAAACTATCTCACAACTATAGACACTCTTTTAAGTCAAGGAAAGCCTTATCTTTATCCTTATTAGATAAAATTCGATCTATTTTTCATATATTATTAAAGTGACGTCGCTATACTAAGGGCATGGTCGAGAAAACAACATATAGAAAAGATTTTGATACTGTTCGTAACAGCTCATTTAAAGTTAAGCATTTAGAAACGAAAACTTTAAAAAGAGATTTGGTTGAAGCCCTGATTGTCTTGAATATCAGACAACAAGAACAAGCAGAAAAAGAGCAAAAATTATCACAAGCACAAAGCTTGCGTGAAAGATTTAAAGCATCAAAATTTAGTGTTGTTGAAGATATGACGATCCAACATTTGGATATTGCAGATATTACAGGTGGTTCAGGTGGATTATTTGAAGCAGGATTAGCAATGGTTGATAATTTAGGCGGTACAGTTGGTTTGGATGCTGATGATTTAGTGACCATTATGGCTGAAATGAGAGATCAGAATACGAAGCGTACAGCGCAAATGAAGCCACATATTAGAGCGGAATTGCATCAAGCAGGTATTCATATGGATAGTGCTGCGGGAATAAGTGAAGGAATGACAGCTTTAAAAGAGCGTCTAGAGGAAGTTAATACAGCCTCTAATATGGGTATAAAGACACTTTCCGTAGATGAAAAGGGCATTCAAATACCAAGCGGCGTAAAAGATCATATGAAGCTTAATAAACAGAAAATGGGTTATAAGAGCGTTTCACCAAGAGCTGCATCTGGAATTGGTGTCGCATAATAATTTTCCAACATGATTAGTCTTGAGCATGTAAAAAGAGCTGATCTAAGAGATCAGCTCTTTGGTTTGGTTGGGTATTTGTTCTTTAATTCATAACGAGATCGTGTTTTTTAAGCATGTCGAAATGCATACTGAGTTGCCAAAATTTGGCGAGCTTATTTTGAGCGTAACTCATAGAGCCTGCCGCCCATGGATTTAATTCTGTTTTCTCTTTTAAAAAGCTTAAAAAACTCTCAGGAAAAGCTTCTTTCGGTGCTTTCAATCCATGCTCAACAAGTGTTTTAGCGACATACATATCAGAGTAACCTGTTTCTTGAGCTGTGAGTTGGATCGCTTGATAAATCGCTAGATTTTCATTGCGCTGATCAACGAGTTTCATAAAGCGATGAAAGCTATAGCAGCAACGTGAATCTTGAGTTTCTTCTAATGGGAGTGATGGATATGTAATAATGCTCATAGTCTTATCTCCTTCTTTTTGTGTGATAAGACCATCATTTTAGATTCAGGTTAAAAAATGATTAAGATTTATATATATGTGTGATTATTGGCGATTGCATTTCGGGCAAGTGTGTCGACACGTTCATTTTCTGCGTGCCCAGAATGTCCCTTTACCCAATGCCATGAAATACTGTGTTCTGTTAATAGAGAATCAAGAATTTGCCATAGATCTTGGTTTTTAACAGGTTTTTTAGCTGCTGTTTTCCAGTTCTTTGCTTTCCAACCTTCAAGCCATTTTTCAACACCGTCTTTCACATAGGTGCTGTCCGTGTAGAGATCAATGGTGCAATGGTGTTTAACGGCTTTTAACGCCTCGATGACAGCCATCATTTCCATCCGGTTATTTGTGGTTTCTTCTGCGTAACCAGAGAGTTCTTTTTCATGCTCACCATATCGCAGGAGAGCGCCCCATCCACCAGGGCCAGGGTTGCCACTGCATGCACCGTCTGTATAAATTTCGATATGTTTGCTCATGCTATATTCTTAAAGTGAAAGTTCTTGGAGGAGGCGAGAAACGATTGAATCACTATTTTTCTTCATGAAAATATAGCGGTTAATCATAATTGTTGGATCTAGGGCTGTTTTTCCTTCTGCCACATTGTTGAGTGCCATATCATAAAAGCGACTTAGGACAAATCGTAGGGCGGCAGCTTTAAGATAAAAGCGAATGTCTTTATAATAGTCTAATTGCCAGAAGGGACTATGCTGTGCATATGATTTAGCAGCGCTAATAAAACGCTCAATGTTAAAATCATTATTATCATCAAAAGACCAGCTTAAGAGTAAGATTGCAAGATCGTAGGTTGGGTTTTCAAAATCCGCAAAGTTAAAATCAATAACGCCTGTAAGAAGGTCATCAATGAAAAGAACATTGTCTGGAAAAAGGTCGCCATGGATATTAAAATGTTCTTTGTCTTTTGGCCATTCATTATGAATGGTTAGGAAATCATTTTTGAGTTCTTGATATTGTTGTTTATGTGGGGCTTCTAAATTATCGATATTAGCATCTATTATTTCTAAAATGTGGGGCCATTGTTTTTTATTATAAAAACCAGTAATCGGCATTTTAAAAGATTGAGAAGCGTTGTGAAGTGTTGCGAGTTCTTTTCCAGCGAGCGTACAATGTTTTTCGGTAATGTTACGTGGGCTTAATGTATACCCATGAATAAAGCGCGTAATAACAGAAGGCTTTCCATTAAAATAACCAATGAATTCATCTTCCTTTGTTTTCACAAGAGAGGGAATTTTAACGCCTTGTTCTTTCAAATGGCCCGATAAATTACAGATTTGATCAATTGTTTTTAAATTGTAATTCCGCTCAAACAAGGTGAAAACAAATTCGCCTTCAGATGTTCTAAGCCAGTAATTTGTGTTTTGAGATCCAGTTTGAATGCCGGCCATGCGAAAGAAATCACCCAAAGCATAAGCTTCGGATAAAAATGCTGCAAGATCGTCGCTTTGTATTTTTGTAAATACGCCCATGATGGTTTTCATAAGGTTAGTTTTTTGATAGGCAATATGGTACCTAATTACATTGTGCATACTTTATTGATGAAAACAAGGTGATAATAGAAAGAAATATAAAATATAGACTTTATTAAAAAAGGCTTGTGTGTTGCGTGGATAAAAACTAAAGTTCTTGTCATGACAAAAACACAAAAAGATATTTCTGCTCTAAGTTTTGAGGAAGCCTTGCAAGAATTAGAAACTGTTGTGAAAAGCCTTGAATCAGGGCAAACTAGTTTAGAACATTCTGTTGAGGCGTATGAGCGCGGTGTTGCTTTGAAAAAACATTGCGAAGAAAAGCTCTCTCAGGCAAAATTACGTATTGATAAGATTAGTGTTAACAAAGACGGTGAGGTTTCTTTAGAAGAATTCGCCGGGCAACAAAGCTCATAGGAAACAAAGACATATGGCACCATCACTGAAACACGCAACCCCTGAACTTATGGCAGCATTGAATGAGGCCTCAGATGTGATTGATGATGTTATTCATGCACTTCTTCCCGAAACAAATTTACCAGAAAAACGTTTATTTGATGCGATGCGCTATTCATGTGCAAGCGGTGGTAAGCGTTTTCGTCCTTTTCTTGTTCTGGCAAGTTCTAAGCTTTTTGGTGTTGATAAAGAATGCGCGGCACGCGTAGCTGCAGCAATTGAATTTATGCACTGCTATTCTCTCATTCATGATGATTTACCAGCAATGGATGATTCGCCTTTACGTCGTGGGAAACCATCTCTTCATAAAGAATATGATGAAGCAACAGCGATCTTAGCTGGTGATGCACTGCAATGTCTAGCTTTTGAAGTGTTGGCAAATCCAAAAACACATGAAGATCCGCGTGTTCGTATTGAACTTGTGTCTTTATTAGCATCTGCCTCTGGTTCACATGGTATGGTTGCAGGACAAATGTTGGATATGATTGCAGAAGATGAAGAATTCGATTTGGGTGAGATTAGTCGTTTGCAACGTTTAAAAACAGGTCGCTTGATGGCTTTTTGTTGTGAGGCGGGCGCTATTTTAGGAAAAGCAAGCCCTGCACACCGTATGGCGCTTCGTAACTATGCGCATGATTTAGGTCTAGCGTTCCAAGTGACAGATGATGTCTTGGATGTTGAAGGAGATGAAGAAGAGCTCGGAAAACCAACGACTCAAGATGATGATGCTGGGAAGGCAACATTCGTATCAACCCTTGGTTTAGATGAGGCGAAAGCAAAAGCTGAATTGTTATCAAAGCAAGCGATTGCACATTTAACAATCTTTGAACGCCGTGCCGATACATTGCGCGATGCAGCATATTATGTGTTAAGACGTAATTCTTAAAAAGTAAGATTTATAGTCGCTTTTAAGGCGTAAACACGGTATAATTTTTTGTAATTCATAAATAAATTAAAAATAAAAGGAGCAATCAAATGAGAATTGAACCTGAAGTAAAGCTTGGCTTCAAAGATGTCATGTTTCGTCCGAAAAGATCAACATTAAAGAGTCGTTCAGAAGTATCGCTAGAGCGCACATTTAAATTTCTTCACTCAGGCACGGAATGGACGGGTGTTCCTGTTATGCCTGCAAATATGGATACAGTTGCTACATTCGGTATGGCGAAAGCGCTGGTTAAAGAAAAAATATTAACCCCTATGCATAAGCATTATTCTGTTGAGGAATGGAATGAGTTTTTAGCAACGCTAGATGATGAAGATTTTGATTATATTGCGATTAGTACGGGGACTTCTGAGGCTGATTACGAGAAAGTGCAAGCTGTTTTTAAAGCAAATCCAAAGATGCGCTTTATTTGTATTGATATCGCTAATGGTTATTCAGAGCATCTTGTGGAATTTGTTCGTAAAATGCGTCAAACATTCAAAGATAAAGTGATTATTGCAGGTAATGTTGTAACGGGTGAGATGACCGAAGAACTCCTCATTAGTGGTGCTGACATTGTCAAAGTTGGTATCGGTCCAGGTTCTGTATGTACAACACGCGTGAAAACTGGGGTTGGATATCCTCAGGTATCTGCTGTGATTGAATGTGCTGATTATGCCCATGGCTTAAGTGGATTAATTATCTCCGATGGCGGCTGTACGGCACCTGGTGATGTGTCGAAAGCTTTTGGTGCTGGTGCTGATTTTGTAATGATGGGCGGTATGATGGCTGGTCACCAAGAAAGCGGCGGCGAAATTATTGAACAAAACGGTAAGAAATTTGTTAAATATTACGGTATGTCATCAAAAAGCGCGATGAATAAGCATAGTGGCGGTGTTGCGCAATACAGAGCAAGCGAAGGAAAGACAGTTCATGTTCCCTATAAAGGCTCTATTAAAGATACCTTGCAAGACATATTAGGCGGGGTTCGTTCAACTTGTACCTATGTTGGCGCAAGACGTCTGCGTGAACTTTCAAAACGTACGACATTCATCCGTGTGATGGAACAACATAATCAAGTGTATGGCGACGAACAAGTTGATTACTCTGACCGTTATGTTGATTAATGATATAATAAATTAGGATCAAGTGTAGAAGCCTCTTGCTGCGTCATGAGGCTTTTTACTTTTGTAAAATTTGTATGAATTGCAAAAGCTTGTGCGAAGAAACCATCAAGCATAGACAGAATTTCTTCGATCGGTGTACGTGCTTTTGGGTAATGAGTGACAGCGACTGTGTCTTTTTCTGTTAAGCCCATATCTATCTTTATTTGTGTTACGGTTTCTTGAACACCGCCAATATGATCGACAAGCCCTACGTCTTTGGCTGCTTTCCCAGTCCAGATATGACCGCCGGCAAGGTTGGCTTTAAGGTCTTCTACGGGGATATTACGTCCCTCAGAAACCCGCGTTAGAAACTTTTGATAGATATCATCCATCATTTTTTCTAAGGAGACGCGATCTTGTGTGGATAGAGTGTGGTGATGGCTCAACATTGTATTGAGAGGACCCGCATGAAAGCTTTGCCAATTCACACCTATCTTTTCCCAAAGCTTATCAAGGGTAAATTTACCACCATAAACACCGATTGATCCAGTTAGAGATGCAGGGTTAGCAACAATATGGTCGGCATTAACGCTCATCCAATATCCACCACTCGCAGCCATCTGGCTCATAGAAATATAGACTTTCTTGCCTGACTTTTGAACGTCAAGAATACTTCTGCGAATAATTTCAGCACCCGTTGGTGATCCCCCAGGGCTGTTTAAGCGAATGAGAACCGCTGTGATATTAGGGGCTTTAGAAATGTCGCTCATTGCTTCTTGGATTGTGTAAGGATCAATAATAGCTTCTTTCCTGATCGATGCTTGAGAGCTGTTATGCATAGTCGGATCAATAATCATACCATTGAGTGTTAATTGGGCGATTTGAGGGGCTGTTTCAAGGATGTCTTGTTGTTCATGATTATAGACATTGATATATGTACCAACAGAAATTTGAGGTAAATCTTGTTCAGTTGATTTTGTGTCTATAGCGCTTACGAATTCATCTAAATAGGCAAGCTGGTCAACAAGACCTGATTGTAAAAGTTCTTCATCTGTGAGTTGTGCATCTGGTTTAATAACGGCATTTGGGCGATTTTCTTTTATATGGTTTGTAAGCTGCGCATATAACTCATTGCTTAAATGTGTTAGAGCTTTTGTGCTTTCAGGCGTTGGCGTTTCTAGGGTAAAGCTTTCAGGGGCGCTTTTATATGCTTCGCGTCTTGAAAATTCAGGCGTAATACCAATTAGATCAAGTGCTTTTTTAAAATAAGGAACATCCATATTGACGCCCGATAAAGTACCTGTTCCTGTCGGCATGAGTGTGACATGATCAAAAGAAGAAGCAAACGCAGCGGTTGTTAGGTTTGGAATTGTTTCTGTATAGAGGTATGTTTTTTTACCAGATGTTTTAATCTTACTGAGAGCGGTTGTTATTTCCTGCATATAAGAGATGCTTGTGAGAGGGCTTTTTAATCGAATGTAGAGGCTGTCAATGCGATTATCTTGAGCAATGCGTGAGAAAATATTTGTGTAATCTTGTAATGTGGCTGTGTAATCACCTGTTTCAAAACTGAAATGGCTTTCATCGCTGAAAGGGTTGTCTAATGTTGTTGTGACAATAAATTTCTCAGGGAGGGGCTCAATTGAGGGGGAGGTAAGTTTATAAAGCGTGTAAGCCCCCATGAGCATTGAAAAAAACGTCATGATGCCTAATCCAATAAAGAAATTACGAATAATTTTTTTCATTTAACGGGTGCTCCTT
Organism: uncultured Rickettsiales bacterium; assembly: GCA_950054255.1. GTDB lineage: Bacteria > Pseudomonadota > Alphaproteobacteria > Micavibrionales > CATLOR01. The sequence continues at coordinate 754,948 of CATLOR010000001.1, forward strand.
TTATCGAGTAAAGAATTATAAGCATTGAGCTTTATGGCGCAACCAATGATCGGCCAGTACAAGAGCCATCATAGCCTCACCAATAGGAACAGCTCTAATCCCAACGCAAGGGTCATGGCGTCCTTTTGTTATGATAGTCGTATCATTCCCCTCTAAATCAATGGTGTTTTTTGGTGTGAGGATTGAACTTGTTGGTTTTACAGCAAAACGGACAATGAGATCATCTCCGTTTGAGATACCCCCTAAAATACCGCCCGCATTATTTGAGCTGAAGTGAGGGCTTCCATTTTTTGTTGTAATTTCATCGGCATTTTCAATACCTGAAAGAGAAGCAGCGCCAAAACCAGCACCAATTTCAACGCCTTTAACGGCGTTAATGCTCATCATGGCTTTTGCAAGATCGGCGTCAAGTTTGTCATAGACGGGAGCACCAAGACCTGCGGGGATGTTTTTCGCCCTGACCTCTATGATTGCGCCAATGCTTGATCCGTCTTTGCGGGTTTTATCAAGTAAGGCCTCCCATTTCGGTGCGACAGCTTTACAAGGTGAAAAAAATGGGTTTTGGTGAATATAGTCTAAATCCCATTCTGGTGTTTCAATTTTGACATCGCCAATTTGAATAACAGCGGTATGAAAAGCAATATTACTACTGATTTGATGTGATAAGACTTTGCGTGCTATGGCACCAGCGGCTACACGGCAAGCTGTTTCGCGCGCAGAAGAGCGACCACCACCTCTGTAATCTCGAATACCGTATTTTTGATGATAGGTGAGATCTGCATGGCCAGGACGAAATTTGTCTTTTATCTCGCTATAATCTTTAGAACGCGCATCTTCATTATAAATAATGAGGCTAATAGGGGTTCCTGTGGTTTGTCCTTCAAAAACACCAGAGAGGATTTCAACCGTGTCAGATTCTTTTCTCTGTGTTGTATGTCGTGATTGCCCAGGCTTTCTTTGATCCATAAAAGGTTGGATATCAGACTCACTAAGAGGAATACGCGGTGGTACGCCATCAACAATACATCCAATCGCTTTGCCATGGCTTTCACCCCAGCTTGTATATTGGAAAAGTGTTCCGAAATGGTTACCAGACAAAAGGACCCTCGCTAAATTATGAAGATTTTTTCAAATTAGCAAGTAACTCAGCCGTTTGATTGGCTGTATCAACAGAAACCATACCTACAGTATGATAACCAGAGTCTGCATGAATTAATTCACCCGTAATCCCTGACCCCATATCGGAGAGAAGGAATAGACCTAAGTTACCCACTTCTTCAATAGTTACATTACGTCTTAAAGGAGAGTTAAGCTCATTCCATTTTAGGATATAACGAAAATCGCCAATACCAGATGCGGCAAGTGTTTTGATAGGGCCTGCAGAAATAGAGTTCACACGAATACCGCGTGTACCTAGATCATTTGCAAGATAGCGCACAGAAGCCTCAAGAGCGGCTTTTGCAACGCCCATAACATTGTAATGCGGCATTACTTTTTCTGCCCCGTAATACGTTAAAGTAACCATAGATCCACCGTCATTCATGATCTCATTAGCAGCTTTAGCAACCGCGGTAAATGAGAAAACAGAGATATCCATCGTACGTAAGAAGTTATCGCGTGTTGTGTTGAGGTATAGACCATCTAATTCGCTTTTGTCAGAAAAAGCAATGGCGTGTACAACGAAATCAATGCCACCCCATTTATCTTTTAAAGTTGCAAATGTTGTATCAATCGAAGCTTGATCTGTTACATCGCAAGGGATTAATGTATCGGCGCCAATGCTTTCAGCCAGCGGACGTACGCGCTTTTCTAAGGCTTCACCTTGGTATGTGAACGCGATCTCAGCGCCTTGATCTGCAAGGGCTTTTGCAATTCCCCAAGCGATTGAGCGATCGTTCGCTACGCCCATAATAACGCCTTTTTTGCCATTCATTAATCCAATATTCACAGTCATGATTTTTTATCCTTGTTTATATTAAAAAACGTATTCTATTTAATACTGTAAAAAATAAGGAAAGCCAAGGGCTATTTCTATTCTGGGTCTTTGTATAAATTTAACTATTTTGTGTCAGTATAAGCAAAACAGGGCTTTGTCTAGTCATGTTGTTTGAGGTTGCGAATGGATAGAATTGAAAAGTTAAAAAAAGTCTTTAGAAAAAGAGGCGTTGAAGTTGTTTTGTTTTGCTTGGATTCAAGCGATCTTTTCACTTATATGAACAATGTCGAGAATAAATATAAAGCACATCCTGCCTCAGAAGAATTACGATTTGTTTTAAATGATTTAAGAGATAATCCAAGAGAAGGCTTTATTGGCTCTGCTTCTGCGAAAGTAAAAGGTTTATTCCCATGGAGTAAAAAAGAAAAGAAAATTCTCGTTATTGCGTATAATGAACATTCTTTCCGTCAAAAGATGGAAAAAATTCTATTTATTGATGAATGTTATGGTCGTGCGATCTTAGAATGTTATCCTGAGATTAAGAAAAAGCTCTCTATCTCTAGTAACCCAGTTATTAATATGGTTGTTTTTCAATTATTTGCTAATTTCTTTGCGGCGGCGAATTTTGCATTTGAGAATGGTAACCAAGTTATCTACACATTGGTTAGGGAAAGATCAAAACGCGTTTTTCAGCGTGTTTTAGGGCATGATCCTCGTTATGATGCTTTTCCATTATTTGCAGATCGTCTTATGCGTTATCTTTCTAAGAATAATTCACGTGTTGTTAGTTCACCTAGGATGTTGGATCGTTTGGTGCAGGATATATCTAAAATCACGTCTTTTAATGATACAAAGCAGATTGTGCGTTGGCGCAGTTTTTGTGAATGTGCTCAAGATATGGTGTGGCGTGGTTATGCACCCAAAGATGTGTTAGCAGCCTCTGTCGTTGGGAATGGTTCCCCTTATTTTCAATCAATTGGAAAGGTGTTGGCAAAATATATTGGTGTTACGCCACCAAAAAGAGAAGAAAACCATTATGATTACAATTCTTTTGCTTCAGAAGATGAAAATGCGAAGAGACATGAAAAAGAAATACGCGAAACATTAGGGGACGCATTGGATATGTCTTTTGAATCTGGAGATGCGCATATTTTCTATGAAAAAGCAAACGCACAAAACCAAGATTTACTCCAAGGTAAGTTTGTTGGCTGGTGTGCGAAGGCCTTACAATCAACGGCTGATTTATTTGATAAGCTTCGTCATTCAGGTGAGGATAGTGATGAAGAAATTAAACAAAAAATGCGTGATAATTTCATGGAAGAGGTTGGCGCAGATGATTGTGATTGGGGTCGTTTAAAAGCGGTCAGCGATGATGTTGTTGACCAACTTAAAGAAGGGCGCGTTGTTACGCATAATATGTTGATCCAGATCGCAAATGATAATGATATGGAAGGGGTTGCTAAATCCGTTGAGAAAACAACGAAGTCTGGTGAATTCCAAGAAAAGATTGAATTGACGAATGCGCTCGAGCAAAAACCAGAAGGGCCTGCACCTCAAACACCTGCGTTGAAGGCGGCTCCAAAAGTGGCTCATGCTCCGGCTGGGCCAGGTATGGGTGGTGGAGGAAGAGGGCGTATGCGCCGTTCAACAACAAGCTCTGTCCCTAAAGATAATGCTTCGGAAAGTGAAAATTCATCTCAAGATAAAGAAGATAAGTGACGCTCTTATTAAGAATTCTTCTTTCTATTATAGCAAATTTTTAATATGATTTATCTATGGTTAAAAAACGCATAGGTCCTCGTCCTTTGGTGGCGCACCATTCTCTTTTGCAGCAAGCAGTTGGGCAAGGGTCTATATTAAATTCTGACTTAAGTAAATTTTTGCAATCCGTTGATCTATATCAAAAAAATGAATGTGACTATACGGATATAACAGCACGCATCTTTGAGCAAGAGGTTGAAAGTTCTCTTTATATTTTTGAAGCTCATCAAGCTCAAAAAAAAGATCAGACCTTATTCATTATACCTTCTTTAATTAATCGTGCTACGGTTCTGGATTTGACGAGTGATAGGAGTATGTGTCGATATTTTGCACGTCAAGGATTTGATGTTTATTTGCTGGAATGGGGGCGGCCGCAAGCAGAAAGCCTTGAGTTCGATCTATATGATTATCACCAAAAACGATTACAGCCTTTATTCAGGAAAGTTTATGAGAAATATCAAAAACCTATTCATGTGATGGGGTTTTGCATGGGGGGTGTTTTTGCGCTCGGTCTTGGACTAGAGGATGACCTTGTTGACGAAAATCAAATCGCTTCGATTGCTTTTTTTGCGCCGCCGTGGGATTTTTCTGTTATTGATGAGAAAGATTCAAAAAACTTAGTAAGCTATTATAAATCAATTAAAAATATGACGTCAATGCTTGAGGTTGATCAAATTCAGATGATGTTTTTGGGGCTTGATCCTTGGCATGTTTATAATAAGTTTTTAAAATTTGCAAGTTATGATCAAACATCAGAGAAAGCAGCCTATTTCATAGCAATGGAGGATTGGGTGAATGATGGTGTACCGTTAGTTAGAGATGTTGCGGACATGATTATTCTAGGATGGTATGAGAATAATTTATTACCTCAAAAACGAATGACATGGGGAGATGATGTTCTTGATCCATCTTCTGTTAAGGTACCGCAAGCTGTTTTTATCGCTGATAATGACCGTATTGTTCCTATGGGGTCTAGTCAAAAACTAGCAGATCAATTACCCAAAGCTGATGTTTTCCATTATCCATGTGGTCATACAAGTCTTGTTGCTGGGGATGTTGCTATTAAAAATGTTTGGCAAGACTATAAAAATTGGTTACTCTCGCTGTAATAATAACAAGAATTTTTTTAAAAGCTTTATGTATTCATTACCTGCAAATCAAGGAGATTTTCATGTCTAAAAAAATAGTAATAGCAAGTCCTGTTCGTACCGCCATTGGTGCTTTTTCAGGAGGATTATCAACGGTTCCTGCAACAGAACTGGGAGCTCACGTTATTAAAGAAACATTGACACGTTCTAATATAACACCAGAACAAGTTGATGATGTTGTTATGGGGCATGTGTTAACAGCAGGTCTTGGGCAAAACACAGCACGTCAAGCTGCGATTAATGCGGGTATTTCTGCTGAGCGTACGGCTTTGACAATTAACCAAGTATGTGGATCAGGTCTTCGTTCTGTTGCACTTGGAATGCAGGCAATTGCCAATGATGATGCAGACATTGTAGTTGCTGGTGGGATGGAAAATATGAGCCTATCACCGCATGTAATGCATATGCGTTCTGGTACAAAAATGGGCAATGCTTCTATGATTGATAGTATGGTTAATGATGGCTTATGGGACGCATTTAATGACTACCATATGGGTATTACAGCTGAAAACTTAGCAGAGAAATATCAATTGAGCCGTGATGATCAAGATGCATTCGCAGCTAATTCTCAACAATTAGCTGAAAAAGCGATGAATGAAGGTCGCTTTGATGATGAGATCGTAGGGGTTGAGGTTCAATCACGCAAAGAAACAGTAACGGTTGCTCGTGATGAAAACCCACGTGCAGGGACAACAGCTGAAAGTTTAGGTAAATTGCGCCCTGCTTTTAAAAAGGATGGAACTGTGACAGCAGGGAATGCCTCTTCTATTAATGATGGTGCAGCGGCTGTGACTTTGTTGAGTGAAGAAAAAGCAGATGCCTTAGGCGTTGAAAGCTTTGGCCGTATCGTGTCTTGGGCTACAGCCGGTGTTGATCCATCGCTTATGGGGATTGGACCTGTTCCTGCAACGCGTAAAGCATTGGAGCGCGCGGGCTGGACATTAGGCGATCTTGATTTGATTGAAGCGAATGAAGCTTTTGCGGCTCAATCACTTGCAGTGATAAGAGAGCTTGGTCTTCCACAAGATATCGTCAATGTGAATGGCGGGGCGATTGCTCTAGGACACCCAATTGGTGCGTCTGGAGCACGTGTGTTGGTGACATTGCTTCACGAAATGAAAAAGCGTGATGTTAAACGCGGTCTAGCAACATTATGTATCGGTGGTGGTATGGGTGTTGCTCTTTGTGTAGAAAGATCATAACTAAATTTGAAAATATTAAAAAAATCTATTCTTTTGCACTTGCAAAATGCAAGGTGAGTGCTATTGTTTTTGGTGTAAAGCCCAAACATATTTATTTTTACCGAGAGGAGAGAAACGTTATGCCACGTGTTGCTGTTGTTACTGGTGGGACGAGAGGTATTGGTGCCGCGATCAGTACTGCCCTAAAAGAAGAAGGTTATAAAGTTGCCGCAACTTATGCGGGTAATGATAAAGCCGCAAATGATTTCAAGCAAGAAACAGGAATTGATGTTTATAAGTTTGATGTCGCAAATTTTTCAGACTGTCAAAAAGGATGTGAAGATATCTTATCAGATTTAGGTGAGATTGATGTTTTAATTAATAATGCGGGGATCACACGTGACGCGTTCTTGCATAAAATGTCAGAACAAGATTGGGGTGATGTCATTGCAACAAACTTAGGGTCTTGTTTCAATATGTGCCGTATTCTAGTCCCTAATATGCGTAACCGTGGTTTTGGCCGTGTTGTTAATATTAGTTCTATTAACGGTGTTAAAGGTCAGTTAGGTCAAGCAAACTATGCTGCTGCGAAGGCTGGTATAATTGGTTTTTCTAAATCTTTAGCTCAAGAAAATGCACGTAAAGGGATCACAGTGAATGTCGTGTGCCCTGGTTATGTGGAAACAGAAATGACAAAATTGATTGATGGTAAAATCCTTGAAGGAATTATTTCAACAATTCCAACAGGTCGTATGGCTAAACCAAATGAGATTGGTGAAATTGTTTCTTATCTTGTATCGGATTCTGCCTCTTATGTGAATGGCTCTACATTACACATTAATGGTGGTCAATATATGACGTAAGATCATATAAATGTATTCAAAGAAAAAGCCGCATTATTGAATGCGGCTTTTTTTTATGTGTCTTGGGTTTCATCGTCTTGATCGCGTTTGTGGCGATCTAATTTTTTGGTTTCGAGCTCTTTTGTTTTTTTATCGAATTCTTTCTCAGCCTTTGTGCGTCCAAACTTTCGACGATTTTCTGAAGCTTTCTTTTCTTTCTCGTCGCGTTGTTTCTTCTTTTTAAATTGCTTTAAATTGACAATATCATCGCTCATTTTTGGTCGGCTTTCTGTTTGTAATAGCTTAGGGCATGTAATCTGAGGGCGCTTGATAAATTACCCTCGCGTGTTTCATCTATCTCTGTGACGAGCCTTGCAAGGCTTTGATGGCGCTCTGTTGCAATTAGATTAAGAGCTTCCCAAAAAGCATCTTCTAAAGAAATACTTGTGGGATGTCCAGCAATTGAAATAGAGCGTTTTTTTATCATGCTTAGTCGAGCGGTTTAACCATATCTTCTGGTTTTACAAATTCCTCAAACTGTTCTTCTGTTAACAGATCAAGCTCAAGTGCAGATTGCAAGAGTGTTAAGCCCTTTTCGTGAGCATTTTTAGCAATCTTAGCCGCATTATCATAACCGATATGAGGGTTAAGAGCTGTGACCAGCATTAAGCTTTCATTGAGGAGCTGGCTGATGCGATCTTCATTCGCGATAATGCCTTCTACACAATTATCAGTAAAGCTTCTTGCTCCATCAGCAATCAATTTGATTGATTGGAGTAGATTATAAATCATAACAGGTTTGAAAACATTGAGTTCAAAATGTCCGTTACTACCTGCAACCGAAATCGCTGTGTGGTTGCCCATAACTTGTGCGCAAACCATTGTTAAGGCTTCTGATTGTGTCGGGTTCACTTTGCCTGGCATGATTGACGATCCAGGTTCATTAGCAGGTAGAGATAATTCACCAATCCCACAACGTGGACCAGAGCCAAGAAGGCGGATATCATTGGCGATCTTCATTAATGAGCAAGCGATTGTATTTAAATGACCTGAGGCTTCAACAATAGCGTCATGGGCGGCCAAGGATTCAAATTTGTTCTCAGCCGTTGTAAAAGAAAGCTTTGTAATCTCAGAAACTTTCTTCGCGAAAAGCTCAGCAAAGCCTTTTTTAGAGTTAATGCCTGTACCTACAGCTGTTCCGCCTTGTGCTAACTGAGAAAGGCGCGGTAGGCATGATTTGATACGATCAAGACCATATTGGACTTGTGTGACATAGCCTGAGAATTCTTGCCCTAATGTTAAGGGTGTTGCATCTTGTAAATGTGTACGACCAATTTTTGTGATTTTAGCAAAGGCTTTTGCTTTTTTGTCCAAAGCTGTGTGTAGATATTCAAGTGCAGGGATGAGTTCGTGATGTACTTGTTCAACGGCAGCGATATGCATAGCCGTTGGGAATGTATCGTTAGATGATTGTCCACGGTTACAATGATCGTTTGGATGAACGGGGCTTTTTGATCCAATGGTTCCACCTAAGAGTTCAATCGCACGGTTTGAAATCACCTCATTCGCATTCATATTACTTTGTGTGCCAGAGCCTGTTTGCCAAACAACAAGCGGGAAATGGTCTGATAATGTGCCATCAATAACTTCATCAGCCGCTTTTATAATGGCATTTCCAATTTCAAGCTCGAGTTCACCTAGATCAAGATTGGCCATAGCGGCAGCTTGTTTTTGGATACCAAGTGCGCGCACAAGAGGGGCAGGCATTGTTTCACCGCCAATTTTGAAATTTTGTATAGAGCGTTGTGTCTGCGCTCCCCAATAAGCACTGGCAGGAACCTGCATATCACCCATTGTATCTTTTTCAATGCGTGTGTTTGTGTCTGATAAAATTGCGTGAGAATGAGCCATCATGATATCCTTGTTTAGCGAGTTATAATGTCACTCGCTATGATATCAACTTCGTTTCTTTTCGCAATTCTTATCTGTAATTATCTCTATGGGTTTGGATCGGCGCAGGATTTTTTGGCATCTTTGATGCGACGTCTTAAATAAGCCGTTAAACGCTGTTCCATCTTTTTAGGACCATTTTGCTTTATTAGGGATTTAATAATTTTGCTATTTCTAGGGTAAGAAGCAAAACCATGTGTTAAGCGTCCAATGGATTGTAAATAATCGCCCCATAAATCATAAGGATCACTTGAAAAACTACTTGCAGCTTGGTAGCGACCGTTAGAACCATTAAATAAGAATTGAAGTGTGTTCAATTTACGATTATATGAGCCATCATTTCTGTGAATGGGGTTTTCTGCGCTTGCTTCAATCCAAGTCATGAAATTAGAAGAGCTTGTAATTGCAGCCTTATGAAATTCGTCTTTTAATGATTTTAAAGCTTTTTCTCTAATATCAATGATTTGCTTTAACTCAGGCTCTGTTAAATCAAGTGAACTCCAAGGTTTCATAGTTTTTCTCCTTTTTATGAAATGATGTTGTTTGGGTACTGAGAAAGTGTTTTTGTTTCTCTGTTAGTGGGGTTCGTTGAAATCGTGGCGATAGCATTGCGAATACGCTTGCGTATTTGTGCTTTTAATAAGCGTTCTATGGCTGGAATACCGTGAAGTTCAAAGGCCATACGTATTGTGTTACCATTTTGATAGGGTTCATCACGCAATTGGCTGGTTTCTTGTAAATATTCTTCCCAGATGTCTATATCGTATAAGCCATTACTCCCGTTAAATAAGAATTGGTACGCTTTTGCTTTTGCGCCATAAAAACTGAGTGTCGCATCCGCAGATGTTTGAGTGGCATTGCTTTGTAAGTTGTTGATGAGAAGATTCTCTGCGGTTGAAGCCGCGTCGTTGAATTCTTTTTTCATGGTGTCAAAAACATGTTGTGCAACAATATCGGGGTTAATGCGCATGATGTTTGGGGTGATTTCCCATTTTCTATGATATGACATTTTTTATTCCTGTTAGAGTTGTAGTTCTGCGCGTCTTTTCATGAGAATGCGGCCGAGATAATTCTTGCCTTTGCCTGTCTTTACACAAAAGCCAAAGAATTTATCATTCCAAGTTGTCCCTTCAATTAAAGTTGTATCTCCTGTGTCAATTAATCGTTGCATCAAAACAGGATTTGACGCGCTAAATTTTTGGCGAGTGACTTCCTTCATAGCGCGTAGGCGCCATTTATTAGAATAATAAGGGCGATGCATAATATGACCTTCTAGAGAGAATTGTTTGCATTCTGGAGCAGTCATATGCTGGATGCGTTCACGCGTTTCCAGATGGAGTGTTTTCCATGCCATATATGCATTTTCTGTTGTTTCAAAACGCATTTCAGGAAGCATAACTTCTCGTCCTTTATGGAAGCCAGGCTCTTCAGGGAGAATGATCTCGCAAGGGTAGAAATTACTTAAAAAGAAAGATTCACGGTTAAACATAATCACCATCGTGATTTGTTCTTTTGCACGCTTATCATCAAATGTGACTTGAGCCATGTTAATTGCTCTCCCTAAATTATTTATTTAAGAGTAACTTTACATAGTTTATGAAGGCTGTCAAGGGAGGTTAAGCAATAATATCAGGGATCAGCATATCTTCTATTTTTGCGATGATATCTTTTAAATAGAGTTTACGCTTTTTCATGCGACGCATAGACATTTCATCAACGATGGGTTGATCCAGTAGGCGTGCAATAGCATCGTCAAGATCACTGTGCTCGATCTTTAGCAAATGCAGTTGCTCACGCAGTCTTTCTTCATCCATGGCCATAATTATATCATTCCCTTTTAAAAAAAGTGTAAAAAAATGATTGTTGTTCTTACAAACGGCTTTACTATAACAGATAATAAGGTTTTCTTGAAACTTAAAAATAACGCGGAAGGGATTTTTACGTAACATGAGCAAAAGAATAGCAATTCTAACCAGTGGTGGTGACTGTGCAGGCTTGAATGCAGCGATTAGAGCTGTGGTGCACAGATCGTATAACTTGGGATGGGAAGTTGTCGGCATACGCCAAGGGACACACGGTTTGTTGTTTGATGATCCAATTGCAGAAGTGTTAAAGCCCAGTGATTTTGATGGTACTGTCATGCGTATGGGGGGAACTGTTTTAGGGACTACGAATAAAGGTGACCCTTTCCGTATGAAACAATCTGATGGGAGCTTTAAAGATCTCTCTGATCAAATTGTTGCAGGTATTCAAAAATTGGGCGTTGATGCGCTCATTGGAATTGGTGGTGATGGCTCTTTTGCGATTTTAAAACGCTTGGCCGAGCAAGGGGGGATTAATTTAATTACCATTCCTAAAACAATTGATAATGATGTCGGAGAAACCGAAGTATCAATCGGTTTTGATACAGCAGTAAGTGTTGCGACAGAAGCGCTTGACCGTCTTCAACCAACCGCATCAAGCCATTCACGTGTTATGGTGCTCGAAGTTATGGGACGTGATGCGGGGCATATTGCTTTGAATGCAGGAATTGCTGGTGGCGCGGATGTTATTTTGATTCCTGAGGTTAAATATTCAATTGATAAAGTCGCAGAGAAAATTAAATCTGTGAAAGCATCTGGGCGTAATTTCGCCCTTGTCGTTGTCTCTGAAGCTGTTAAAAGCGCGGACGGTGAAAATATTATGATGGAATATGCTGGTGGGCAAAAACGCTTTGGTGGTGTTGGTCAATATATTGGGCATTTGATTGAGGAAAGAACCGGTGCAGAAACACGTGTTACTGTATTAGGACATGTACAAAGAGGCGGGCAACCAACGGCGAATGATCGCATTGTTGCCTCAGCTTTTGGTGTGCATGCAGTGGAGCTCGTTAAAGAAGGCAAGTTTGGGCGTATGGTTGGTTGGTCAAAGCGCGGTGTTGTTGATGTTCCTATTGGTGATGCGATTGCCAGTTATTGCGCGGTTGACCCAGATTCATCGCTTGTTCATACTGCACGCTCTTTGGGGATTTGCTTAGGTGATTAATCTTTATTTTTTATGTGAACTTTTTATTAAGAAAATAGGCTTAGACTTATAAGGTAGGGAAGCTTTTATTTTCTTTGATCAAGGAGTAAAAAGTCATGGCGGCGACAACAATTGAAATTTTAGAAGAACGACAACAACATTTAGAGGCTGAGATAGCTAAAGAGGAATCGGCTCAAGATCCTTTTCATTTAGTTGTAGGATCTCTGCGTGAGAAGAAAAAATTAATCGCGCGTGAGATTAATCGTTTGCGTTTCAATTAGGCATTAAAGCTTTAAAGCATGAGGCTTTTTAAAACGACCAAAGTATTTTGGATTTTGTTGTTGAATCAATGTTTCCATTTTTACCAATGATTCTTGTGCACGCTCAGACTTTTTAGCTGCTTTTTTAAGTGCTTTATAGGCAATCTGTTTATGTATTAAAGGATCAACGTCTTCAATATCAAGATAGAAATCAACTTGATCCCATGCCTCTTGTTCAATGGCATGGCTTAGAAGTGTATGAGGGCAAACATCACCATTAATGCTTAGATTATCGGTGAAGCGCCTATTGATTAAAAAAGGTGTCGCAATAAGTTGCAAACTGTTCCAATTACAATTCCTTGAAAAATCATAATCATTCCACACATTGCAATTGCTCAAGTGGCTATAAATATCATTTAAGAGTTCAGTAGAAAGCTGTTTTTTAACGACGGCTAAGACATCGCTCCAGTCTTTTTCTAATAAACAATTGAGATCTCTTAAACTTTCTTTATTGGTTCTAACACCATTTATAAAATGGAAAGAAGGGTGAGAAACAAGATCAAGTAAGATGTCATGATTATTTAAAACATAGGCACGATTAAATAAGTTGGTACAGTTTTTAGACGATAAAACAAACCCTTCCTCAGCAAGGATCGCTTTGACAACATCACCTTGCTCGGCAAGGACGGCGTCTTGTAGCGTTTCATTCAGCTTCAATGAATCTTGAAAAGCCAAGATCGTTTCACGACGCTCGAAATCGTCTTTTAAATTTGGTTTGTCTGTCATCGTTTTATCCTGGTCCGGGGTCGTCTGTTAAACGTCGTTTAGCTTTGACACGAGAAGTTATTTTCTCCTGCATAGTTTTGAATAAAGCTTTTGCTTGCTCATCTTTTTTTGCGGCTTTTTCTAATAACCTATAGGCGTTTTTGCCTTGTGTTATGGGGGTGAAGAAATTACGTTTTCTCGTCTGCATGAAAAAAGCAACATGACCCCATTTCTTTTGTTTAATAGCGAGAGATAACAGCGTTTCATAATTGCGAGAATTAAAAGAAAGTGTTGGTTTTAAAAAGGGAACATCACCATAACGAAACAGAGTATGAGGAGAGAACCAATGTGGATCTAATAAAGCAATTCTTTCTTGGTTTGCTTCTAAAATGAACTGTGTAGATGAATTGGCACAGGCATGGCTTAAGACATTTTTGACAGAAGGGTTTTTGGTTATTTGCTTTAAAACAGAGGTTAAAAACTCATTTTCAGTTTCAGATGATTGATTCAACATTAAATCTGTTATGATGCCAGCGCTCCTCTTTTCCATACTGTTGAGCGTTGTAGCACATAATGATATATCATAATAATGCATGATACTAGAAAGGAGGTCTGGATGTTTAAGGTAATCTCGAAAATGCTGCGTGAAGAGTGCGGGGAGAGGTCTGAAGTCGGGATCTCCTTTAGCGCGTTCTGCATTGTTTCTATCAATTGTTTGTAAGGGGGAAGGCTCTTTAATAAGTCTATAAAGATACATATGGAGCCCTATATTATGTGCAAACTGCCTTTGTATTTCTTCTTTATCTTTTTGAGTACGATTAAAGTACCATTCCACTTTGTTTTTTTGATCTAAAAGACGTTGTGCGCTCTCTTCTAAGGTGTTTTTAGGGATAACACCAGAATGAATAACACGTTCAAAATTGTCTTTACTTAAATGAGGTGTACTAAGTATGGCTTGTAAAATTAAATAAGATTTTTCACTATCATCATTCATGTCTCTCCAGCAATCTAAGAAAGCATGACATTCATTTAAGGGAAGTTGGAAACGTTCATCTGTTGTAATGGAACAAACAATACCAAATTGTCGATTTTCTATCGCAAGTCTTAAAAGGTACTCGAGCTTTTTTTGTGTATGCGCATTTTCTTTCTCATTTTCTGCTAAAATGGGATCATTTGATGTGTGAACATGACCTGAGGAAGAAAGTGACATAGTGTTATTTAAGCCTCATTTTGTGTAATAGCGATTTTTTCTGCGCATTTTCTGCTTTATACGCTTTTTGTTCAGCAATCCGATCTTGCATTTGATCTAAAAGATATTCAGCGTAAGCAGATTTTTTTGCTGCTTTTTTTAGTAAACTATAAGCACTGCCACCAGTTGACGCTTTTTTGTGAAAATCAACAAATTGAGGCGCACGATTGAGATGAATGTATTTTCCATTAATGGCTGGAGGCTTTATAGATATAAAATATCTTACATGATCCCATTTCTCATCTTTAATGGCTTTGGTAAGAGGTGTTTCGTAATTTCGTGCATTATTAAGAACAGGTTTATAAACAGGAACGTTCCCATGGGCAAAAGTGGCATTAATATAGCATGTTGGAATGGTTAAGGCTTTTAAATGATCGGGATCAAAACGAAGAAGTTTATGAGGCTGTCTTTTAAATAGCGTTTCTACAATAGTATTATAGCAGGGATCTTGTGAAATACGTTTTAAGACCTCTGTACGCCCTCTATTTAAGCTTGAGTCTATAGACTGTACTAAAAGATGTTCGATACAAGGGATCTCTCTTTCGAACAGATTATATGTTATCGGTAATGTGTGAAGGTTGAGCTTAAAATCGGGGCGCTGTGATAATTTAATTAAAAGGTCAGCCTCTCCAGAAGTTGCAATTGCAGGGAATGCTTTTGTAAATTGCGAGGATAATAATGAAAACCCGTCAATGTCTAAGATTTCATTGACTTGATCCCAATCTTTATCTTCAGTAGCAGAAATGAGAGATTCATTTAAGTCTAATGTTTCTTTAAAGGCAATTTGAATATCTGTTTGTTCATCTGGTGTGCGCATCATAACGCGTTCGAGCATGTCCTTAGCTTCAGGAGTTTCACGGGTGTCACGCATTCTTTCGAGAGTAGAAGTTAAAGAGACGCTCTTCATAATTTTTAAGATCTGCTCTTCTTCAAAATTAGGGGTTAAGAGCAAGGCATTTAAAATCATATAGTCTGTATGTGTGTGCGCGTATTCTTTTCCTAATATAAAATAAGTCTCTAATTGCTTTTCCGTCATTCTAAGGTTTTCATCAAGCATCACGGCATAGACAACATCTGAGTCATTATTCATGATGGCTTCTGATAGGAGGGTGTGTAAGAAACGGTTATGCTCGGTTTGCGCTGTTAGCATATCGATTTGATCTTGTGTAATTTTCTTTGCCATCAAAGGAGCCTTTCATATAAATATTTCATAGGAATGTACAATATGACAAATATAAAAGTCAAGAAAAAAGCCAACTTTTGAGGGTTGGCTTTCTTTATAATTATGAAAGAAGGAGCATATCTTATGCTTGAGCTTCTTGCGCCTCTGTTTCAGGCGCGGGAGCCGCGGCTTTTTCTTGTGCTTTTTTAGAACGTGCAGATGCTTTTTCAAGCTCTGCAGATGAACATAGCCCAAGCTCAATTGGATTACGCGGTTTAATATTTGAAATATTAATATGTGTGCGCTCACGGATTTTTTCAATTGTCCCTTTAGTTGTACCAATTAAACGAACGATCTGTGAATCTGTAAGCTCTGGGTGGTTTTTCAAAAGGTAAGAAATACCATCTGGCTTATCTCCGCGTTTTGCAATTGGTGTATAACGAGGGCCACCAGAACGCTTCTTAGGTTGGGGAAGAGAAGATTTCAGCATCTGCATACGATACGTTACATCATCTTGTGCTTTTTGAATTTCTTCTTTTGTTAGTTCGCCGCCTAAAACAGGGTCTTGGCCAACGATATTCATGCCAACTTCGCCATCAGCAAGAGCTTGAATTTCAAGAGGGTGCAATCCACAAAAAGCACCGATTTGGTCAAATGTTAATGTCGTGTTTTCTACAAGCCATACAGCTGTTGATTTGGGCATCAATGGATATTGTTGAGCCATTGTAATCTCCTTAAATCTTGTTAAAAATGATGGAAAAATTTCACAATATGGCCAGAAATTACCTTGTTTTGTGGGGCTTTGTCAATAATTAAACGCATTTTAGATGAAAAAGATTATCTGCTTTGGATGCGCGGTGAAGTTTGTTAGGATGAAATCGGTTTTGTTTTTAAGATTTTAGGAGGGGATATGTCTTTGAAAGGTAAAGTTGCATTAGTTACAGGATCGACAAGTGGTATTGGCTATGCGAGTGCTCGTTTTCTTGCACAACAGGGCTGTGATGTTATGCTCAATGGGTTGGGAGAACTTGATAAAATTGAAGCATTGCGCCAATCTCTCCAAGAAGAAACAGGACAGAAAATTTTTTATCATGGCGCAGATATGACTTCTGCTGATCAAATCCAAAACTTGATCGAAACAACTGTAGAGCAAGCAGGGCGTCTTGATATCTTAGTCAATAATGCGGGTATTCAATATGTGAACCCAATCGAAGACTTTGATCCTGACATGTGGGATAAAATTATTGCGGTTAATTTATCATCTTCTTTTCATACAATGCGTCATGCTGTTCCTCAGATGAAAAAACAAAAATGGGGCCGTATTGTGAATATTGCGTCTGTGCACGGTCTTGTGGCTTCTGTTAATAAGGCTGGCTATGTCGCGGCTAAGCATGGTCTTGTTGGAATGACCAAAGTCGTTGCCCTTGAAACAGCGAAAGAGAACATTACAGCCAATACAATTTGCCCTGGTTGGGTATGGACAGACCTTATCAAGAAGCAAGTTGAGATCTTGGCGGAGCGAGAAGGGCTCAGCTTTGAGGATGCTAAAGTACGTTTAGTAGAGGAAAAGCAACCATCAAGCGGTTTCGTCTTGCCAGAAGAGATAGGAAGTTTGATTGGTTATCTGTGTAGCGATGAAGCCCGTCAAATGACAGGTGGGAATTATACAATAGATGGTGGTTGGACAACGCAGTAATTAAAAAAAATCAAAGTTATTCTTGCGAAATGATAGAAATGAGGTCATTTTAATAAGAGAAAATAATAATCCGATGTAAGGAGCATGACACGATGGGTGAAAGAGAATTACAAAATGACGAAGAAAAAACAGCTGAGCGTTTTGCTAATCGTTCGGAGAATTTTTTCAAAGCATATGAGGCATGGGAAAAGGAACAATTATGTTCTGAAAAACGCGATGACTTAAGAAAAGCCCTTCATTCTATGCGTAAAGTTCTTGCACGTGTTGAAATTGAGATGGCGTTAAGTGAGTCAAAAGAGCGCGCAAAAAACCCAATGCCTATTCCAACACATCGAACACAAAATAAAAAGAAAGCTGGTAAGCCGTTAGAAGTTTCTGATGAGGTTAAAACACGTATTAAAGCGCGTAAGAAAGCTGAGGCAGAAGCAGAAGAAAAAGATTTTAACGAGAAAGATGATTTACCAGAGTTTTTGACACAAGAAAATGGTGGCGGTGATGATAATAATAAGCCAAAGCCTAGAAAGCCACGTTCTTCACAAAGAAATCCACGCGGTAGTGGTTCACGTAATAATAAAAAGAAAGAAGATTAATATTTCTTCTTTTTAAAATTGATCTTTTAAAGCCCGCAAATGACCTAGCTCTTGCGGGTTTTTTGCTTGTAGAAAGAGATTGGTTTCCAGTTCATCTTTTAACGTTGTTGGAACAGTTGGTATGTTTTTCTTTCTTTTATTCTCTTCTATAGTCATGCGTGTTTTGATTGCTTCGTTATCTGGGGTGACGGAAAGCGCAAAACGGCCATTCACAAGCGTATATTCATGAGCGCAATAAATACGTGTTTTGCTGGGAAGGGCTCTTAGTTTTTCGAAACTATTATACAGATCTTCTGGCGTGCCCTCAAACAAGCGTCCACAACCCATAGCAAACAGTGTGTCCCCGCAAAAAAGGAGAGGGGCATCCTCATTTTCGCAAAAATAGCTGATATGTCCCATTGTGTGACCAAAGGTCTCAATAACTTGAAATTGATGTGAGCCAAATTGAATAATATCGTCTTGAGCAACAAGTACATCTAAGGAAGGGATACGGTTTTTATCATTCTGGTAGCCAATAATTTGGCAATTCGTTTCTTGTTTTAAATGCTCATTGCCGCCGATATGATCTGGATGATGGTGTGTATTGAAAATAAAATCGAGTGTTTTATTGTTATTCTTTAGATACTTTAAAACAGGTTTTGGGTCACCAGGGTCAACAACGGCTGTTAAACCCTCTTGTTCATTTTCAATGATAAAAATGTAATTGTCATCAAAGGCAGGTAAAAGGGAAACGGTTAAAGAGCTCATAGTCTTTACTATGAGTGAGAGTTATTCCTTGGTCAAGGCCTCAATCAGGCTTTTTTCGGCGCTTCCTGGTTTTAGTGGCTGTTGTTGTGAGCTATCTGGCTTCCAGCCGGTTAAATATAAGATTTCAACAGTGGCATCAATCAACCCATCGGCTCCAGAGAAATGCTCTTTATAATGAGTTTGAGCATGTGTAAAGAATTGCTTTGGTGTCATATGTTTGCACAAACCATTCATAATGTTTGTTTCGCCCATCCCTCTTAATTCATGCATTAAATGCGAGAGGTCTTTATAAGCGAGGGTCAGGCGCTCTTTATCAATGACAGGCAAGGCAAACCCCGCTCTTTGGAGAAGGGCGCCAGCATCTCGAATATCGACAAGCGGCGATAATCGAGGGCGCATCTCACCATAAATATTGGCTTGGACGAATTGAAGTGTTTGTCTGAGTTCTTGAAGGCTTTCAACGCCAAATAAAGACATGATAAATAAGCCATCATTCTTTAACAGTTGCTTGGCTTGAATAAGAAAGCCAGGCACATCATTTAAGTGATGGGCGTGTAAGTTACAAATGACTAAGTCACAGCTATTTGTATAGTGTTCTAATGGTAATCGCTCTGCTTCATATAAGACGTCAGCTTGTTTATCTTTATAAAGAGATTCAAGTGTTGTTGCCCTGATATAATGTGTGTCCGAATTCTGGGATAATGCGTTATAGATATGAGGGGTGCGATAACCGAGTTCAATAACGGTTTTAAAATCACGATTAATATCACGTAAGTGTTCTAAAATAGCGTCTGCGGCATGCTTTAATAAGAAATCATGCTTTTCATGGAGTGTTGCTTGAGCGCGTTCAAGGTGGCGATTATAGAGTGTGAGATCGAAAATCTGCATAAAAAATGATCGCTTTACGAAGGTTCATTGGAAGGACGATTGCCCTTTTTGACATCGACAGATTTAGTTTGTTTTACAGATGTTGTATTTTGTTCTGATAAAGAAGAGAATTTAGGCTTACGCTGTGTATTCTTCATAATAGCATCACGCCCAGGACTAGCGGACAAGCTATGCATAACACCAAATGTATGCATCGTTTCAGCAACCATCTTCATAAAACTTTGTGGTTTACACCATCTGAATGTGATTTTATCAATTTTTTTAATAGGGGCATAAATAAAGTCAGATAAATAAGGCTGTCCTTTTGCTGGAGAGGCAATTACAAAGGGATATATTCTTTGAGGCATAAGACCCGCGTCACAAAAATAACTGGAGCCCATTTGACCAACGCGCTCAGGCTTAACACCAAATTGTTTCGCCACAAATTTCTTTGCATCAAATAAGGTTTTAACTTCCTTAGGTAAAACAAAAGCAGGGATATCCATTTGAGCAGGAGAGTCTCCCATACGACCAGGGGCAGGATAATCAATCATTTGGAAACCCGCTAGAATTTCACCTGATTTATCGCTTGTTAAAGGCATTACCACGGCAATATTGAGCGTTTCATCTTTTGGCAAGGCAAATTCCATGCTTTTGGCTTTAATGCCTGTCGTTTCACCGTCAACTTGACCTTCTTCAATAAAGAGGGAGCGTTGTAAGCTTAAGGTGCTGCCGCTTCTCATTGTTTGTTTGAAACGTTTTTTATCTGCTTTTTTATCGGTAATTAGATCATCGACTTGCGCGATACGTTTTGGCTGATAGTCACCGACAGGGACTGTATCTGCTAACCATGTTTCAGGTGTAACGCCCTTGTTATTCATGAGCTCATAAATAGCCAGTTCAAGTTTACCATCAGCGAGAAGTCCAACATGAGCTGCTTTTAAAATGCTTTGGGCATCAAGTGCTTTTATGCGCCCTGTTTCATGAAAACCATCTTCGAAATGTTTTACTTCGATTTGATTTTTTCCAGGGTTTGAAACTTCAACAAAGAGTGTTTCAACACGTTCATTAATCATTGCAGGTGAGGCATAATGACCAACGCCATCAAAATGGTGGCCATTTTCTTTTACATCAAGACCTGTTGTTTCTTTAATAACGCTTTTTAAGCGCGGATCTGAGGCAGTAAAACTTTCATCTAAGCCAATTTCATATGTGATTGGGTCAACTAAATGACCAGACCAGAATTTTCCATCTAAACCTGTACTTGCTCTTGGAATGGTATTTACAATCGGGCGAGCATAATTATCACGGGCATAAACGGTTAAACGACCATCGACGGTGCGACGATAGGGGATAATTGAAATCAATTTATTGGGGCGATAGACGAGATCATAAATACGTCCACTATTTTCATCTCTCACATGATCAATATTTAAATAACGTGGTTTTTCTTCGCTGTTTCTATATTCGCGAATTGAAATACTTTCTGGTTGCTCGATCTTTTGGACAACAGCTGTATAGCTTGTCGCAGGATAGTCCATCAATTGATAATCTTCATCAAATAGACGCGCTCTTGGGACATAATTATCTTCTATGATCTTTCTGTTCCAGTGAGGCGAAAAGAAAACGAGGCGAGCCCCTTGACGTGTGACTTCTTGTTGAAGTGAATTAAAGGTAAAGGGCGTATATTCAAGATTGATCGTGTTGTTCCAGTTCTCACGGTCATCTTTTCTAAGTAGGAACTCTTGCGCCCATTTAAGAGGGAGTCTAAACAGACGTGTATGATCTGTGCGTGGCTTTAATTCTTCTAGGTAGAACCCTTTGCAACCATTTTTGTTAAGGGGACGCGCTGTCTGAGAGAAGCGAATGAGGAGATCTGCTTCAGATATTTTATCAATTCTATTTGAATTACTTTTATAATCAGATAATTCGATAAGAATACATTGGTTTTCGTCATTGCTAGGGCTTATATAGCCTTGGATAACCATTGTCCCGCCAGACTTTAATTGATCTAGCTGTAGGCCAAGATAATATTTTAAATAGGCTTTGTTGTAATTCGATTTTGAATAGATTTCATGTAAATTAAAAGCGTTTAGAACCCCATCATAAATATGAGCGTTGTTTGTATCTTTTTCAGTTGGTTCAGGTAAAAAAGATAAATTCGCTAAGCGATATGTTTCTGATGCTGATTCGCTTGTAACGGTATCAGCTGTTAATCCTACAATTTGGAGGCGTGGAGTGAAACCAGCAAACTCAGCTGCTTTTAGACCATCATCACTTTGAGCAATGGCAACACGACTGCCAGGGTGAAGTAAGAAATGACTTACTGCGTGGGCAATTGATTGATCTGAAGGTGTGTTCTGTTTTTGCGCGTTATTACTTAAACTCGGATTTTGGCGAGAGGCAGGCGTAGACGGTGCCTGTTTAGAGGCTGTGGAAAAGGGGTGGTTATTATCTCTTTTTATCACCTAATTCACCGTTTTTTATGTATATATCACATATAACTCTATAATAGTTACTTCAAACAAGATATAAAAGTCTATACCTTATTTGAAGTAAGTCGCTTTTTTAGACTATTTAAAATAGTAAAGCAAACTGTTCGTGATATAAATATCTTTATGGTTTATGGCTTATTTATGAAAAAAAATCAAGGAAAAAGACATCTAAAACAAATGTTTTTTGACTGTCGGGATAGATTAGAGTGTTTAATTACGTAACGAAGCAAGTTCTTGATATTTTATTACCGCCACGTTGTTTTGTGAGTGGTGATTTTGTTGATGAAATTGGAACACTTTCTCCTTCAATCTGGAAAGACTTGCATTTTATAACAGACCCTTATTGTAAACACTGTGCGCATATTTTTGATTATGAGATAGAGGGGCGTGAGATATGTATGACATGTACGCAAACACCGCCTGCGTTTGACCAAGCAAGAGCGGCAGTGCGTTATGATGCGTTTAGTAAGAAGATTATTTTACGATTTAAATATGCCGATCAAATACATAGCGCTAAAACATTAAGTAGATGGATGGTCGCTGCAGGGCGTGATTTGTTTACAGATGCAGATTTGTTGATTCCTGTTCCTTTACATCGGTGGCGCTTATTCCATCGGCGTTATAATCAGGCAACTTTACTGGCAAATTATATAAGTAAAGAAACAGCAATAAAATTAGAAAATCATATTCTTAAAAGAGCTAAAAACACCGATCCTCAAGGAAAAAAATCGACAAAAGAGCGGCATAGAAATGTGGCAAATGCTTTTTATATTGATGAAAAGAAAGGATTACTATTAAAAGATAAGCATATCATTTTAATAGATGATGTTTTAACGTCTGGAGCAACGATGAATGAATGTGCACGCATTTTGAAAAAAGCAGGGGCTGCAAAAGTATCTGTTTTATGCTTGGCACGTGCTCAAAAATGAGTATTGTTAATGTATCTATTTAAAAAGAGAAAGGTATCAACATGGCAACGGTTGAAATTTATACAAAAGATTATTGTCCTTATTGTACGCGTGCAAAAGAATTATTGGATCATAAGGGTGTTTCTTATACGGAGTATTCATTAACAGATGATCCAACTTTAAAAAAACCAATGGTTGAACGTGCAGAAGGGCGCACAACAGTGCCTCAGATATTTATCGATGACATAGGTTATGGTGGATGTGACGATTTATATGCGTTAGAACAGCAAAATAAATTGGACGCATTACTTGCTTAAAAAAGGATGGGCATTGTATGACAACACACTCTATTGCGCTTTTATCTGATGTTGTAAGTAAAGAATTACCGTATTTAAATGATCCTATAGGAAAAAAGAAGCTTAAGCGTTTTTTTGAGGTTGCAGCGTCGTATCATATCGCTTTTATTGATGGTAATGATCCTGCATATAAAGAAATTTTAAAAGAATATCGTTTATATGATTACCATGAAGAGGATCACGACATTTTAGCGGAGGCATGGCATGCCGCTTTATTTGGTTTACCTCGTTCTCCAATGACCTCTAAAACATTTGACCATGTAGCGGCTTTAAGAAATGTTGGGCAATATATGATAGGCTTTTCTGTCAATGAAATTGGAGAGATTATGACCATCTTAGGGAATAAAGGTTTGTTTCCTGCACATCAATCGCAAGATATAGATCATCGAATCTCAGCCTTTTTTATCTGTTATCATCAAAAAGATGACTTTGTAAGTAAAAAAGTCTTAATGGAAGGGTGTGCTTCTTTGGAACGCGTTTTACCGAAAGCATTAGCCTCTGTGCCAAAATATCAATAATTTTTATTTTTTGGCAGTTAGGAAATAATTGACGGATAGATCGTCTTTGCTTAAATCAAAAGATTGAGCAAGCGGGCGGTATGTTAAGCCTCTTACATCGTGCAAGTGCGCGCCATGCTTTTCAAGCAGATGCGTAAGCTCAGAAGGTTTTACAAATTTTTTCCAAGAATGGGTTCCTTTAGGTACCCAACGCAGAATATACTCAGCCGCAACAATGCCTAGAGCATAGGATTTTGGTGTTCTGTTTAAGGTTGAGAAAATAATCAGCCCGTCTTTTTTTAGGCATTCAAGCGCTGTTTTTACAAATAGATCTATATCTGCGACATGTTCGATAATTTCTAGGGCTAAGACAACATCATATTTCTTGCGTTTTTGCGCTTCTTCTTCTGATGTTGTGTTTTTATATGAAATTTTAAGCCCAGATTGTTTTGCATGTTCTGTTGCGATCCCAATATTTTCAGCAGACGCGTCAATGCCAGTAACATCCGCGCCAAGGCGTGCTAAAGGCTCACATACAAGACCACCACCACAGCCAATATCTAAAATGGATAATCCTTTTAACGCTGTTGCAGAGTTTATATCTTTGCTGCTATGAGCGCAGATTTGTTCTTTCAAATAGGTGATGCGAGCCGGTGTTAGGTCATGTAAAGGCTTAAAAGGGCCACGGGCATCCCACCATTGTTCGGAAAGGGCGCTAAAATTATTAACTTCTTTTTGGTCAATTGTTGTTTGTTTCATGTGGTCATCTTAGGTTTTTACTTGAGAAAATACAAGATATTTGATATGTGATGTGACATGTCATTATTACCAGATGAGCTATATGAACAGCCAAACACAGGATCTGTAAAGAAACAGTCCCATGTTGGCCTATATTTAAAGAAAACAAGAGAAAGCTATGGGCTTTCTTTGCAAGATGTTTCTGATTATTTAAATATTCGCCAAGGCATTCTACGAGCGATTGAAGAAGGGAATAAAGACGAACTCCCCGAACAAGTCTATGCGATAGGTTTTTTAAAAAGCTATGCGACATATCTAAATTTAGAAGTTGATAAAATTGTTAAGCAATACAAGCTAGAAACAGGTCTGACACAAAAGAAAGTACGTCTTGATGTCCCTGTTACGCCTCAAGCTTCTCATTTGCCAGATCGCCGTATTATTATTGCAGTTGTTATTGCTGTCTTTGTTTTAATTATGGTTATTTCTCTTTTCTTTGGCGATGATAAACAAGAACAAGCCAATATGACGCCAGATATAGAAACGGAATTAAATGTCACTGACTTGAAAATGGAGCCATTGTCGGAAATAGAACAAGTCACAGTTCCTAACACGATGTATGTGGAAGAAAAAATATCGGAAATGTCCGAACCAGACCTATCTGCTGATAAAACAGTTAATGATCAAATTGTTGAAGCAAATAACAAAAGCAAGTTACAACCAAGTAGTCGAGCAACTATATATGGGGCAGCAAATGTGGACGCACGTGTTGTGTTGAAGGCGATCACAAATAGCTGGGTTGAAATACGAAATGATGAAGAACGTGTTCTTCTTAGCCGTGTTTTAAAATCAGACGATATTTTTTATGTACCGAATACAGGCGGCGCCTATTTAACAACAGGTAATGCTGGTGGTATTGAAATTTACGTTGATCAAACTTATGCGGGCATTGCAGGTGATCCTGGCGAAGTATTGAAAAATTATAAAATCACTCCTAAAGGTCTTATTAAACAATAAGATCTTTCACAGGAAAATTAGATTATTTACTTGAATTTAAGCCATATTTGACTCATAGTCGTCCACATGTCACAAGAAGCTTTTACACGAAAACTTGATTTGGTTGTTTCTCGTCATGAGGAACTGGCTCAGCTTATGTCTGAGGGCGTTGATGATAGCCAAAAATTTCAAGAAATGTCGATTGAATATTCTGAGCTAGGGCCAATTGTTGAGGCGATCCAAGATTTTAAAGGCGCACAAGACGAGCTTAAAGGGTTAGATGAATTATTAGAGGATACTGACACGGATCCTGATATGCGTGCGATGGCAGAAGAAGAACAGCGTGAATTAAAGAAAAAGTTGCCTGATCTAGAGAAGAAAATACAGATTGCCCTGATCCCCAAAGACACAGCGGATAAAAAGAACGTTATTTTAGAAATACGAGCAGGAACAGGCGGTCAAGAGGCGGCATTATTTGCAGAAGATTTATTTCGCATGTATCAAGGCTATGCGAGTAAAAATGGCTGGCGTGTTGAAGTGATGGAATTATCAGAAACTGATATTGGTGGTTATAAGGAAGTCATTGCAACGATTTCTGGTACAAATGTCTTTGAAAAAATGAAATATGAATCAGGGGTTCACCGTGTACAACGTGTTCCTAAAACAGAAACACAAGGGCGTGTTCATACTTCTGCGGCAACGGTTGCTGTTTTACCTGAGGCAGAAGATGTTGATATTGAAATTAATGAAAGCGATTTACGGATTGATACATATCGTTCAAGTGGGTCTGGTGGACAGCATGTCAATACAACGGATAGTGCCGTGCGTATTACACATATTCCAACGGGGACTGTTGTAACGCAACAAGATGAAAGTTCTCAGCATAAAAATAAAGCAAAGGCGCTAAAGATTTTACGCTCGCGTATTTATGAAGAAGAGCGTCGTCGTTTAAGTGAAGAACGTTCAGCGGATCGTAAGAACCAAGTCGGAAGTGGAGATCGCTCAGAACGTATTCGTACCTATAACTTCCCACAAGGACGCGTTTCAGATCATCGCATTAATTTAACTCTTTATACATTAGACCGCGTTATTACAGGTGAAATGTTAAATGATGTGATAGAGCCTTTAATGGCCGAAGATCAAGCTTCGAAATTAGCGGAGATGAATTGGTGACTATGCAACCACTTCGCGATGTTCATATAAAAACAATTCAAATTTTAAAAGATCATGGCATTCCTAACCCAACATTAGAGTCACGGCTTTTGGCTTGTTTTGTCTATGATTTAACGCCAGAAGCATTTATTTTAGAAAGTGATCGCTCTATCGATGAAGAAAAAATAGAGATTTTTATAAAAAGAAGAGTGGCGGGTGAGCCTCTGTCTAAAATTATTGGTGAGAAAGAATTTTGGTCACATCGTTTTTATACCTCGTCTAAAACGCTTGATCCGCGCCCAGATAGTGAAGTTTTAATCGAGTCAGCCTTAAGTCATGTGAAAGACAAAGAAATACCTCTTCGTATATTGGATATGGGAACAGGGACGGGGTGCCTTGCTCTGACACTTTTATTAGAGTTTCCGAATGCGCAAGCGGTAGGGCTTGATATTTCAACCGATGCATTGGAAATCGCACAGAAGAATGCCGCTCTTCATGGGGTAGAAGAGCGTGTTGATTTTATAGAGGGGGATTTTTCAGATGTTTTTGACGACCCCTTTGATCTTGTGATTTCCAACCCACCCTATATTCCAACACGCGATATTGACGGTCTGCAAACGGAAGTACGTTTGTTTGATCCGATGTTTGCATTAGATGGTGGAATCGATGGATTGGATCCGTATCGGATTCTGGCGAAAAGTCTTGGTAAAAATCTTAAAAATAAAGGTTTGTTTGTTTTAGAATTTGGGATAGGTCAAGCAGAAGATGTTTGCGCGATTTTAAAAGAGTCGGACTTGGCTATTCTAGAGGTGAATCGAGATATCGAGAATAGAGAAAGATGCATCATTGGACAGAATCATCGCTGAGTCTTATTGGTATTATTGATTCTCATTTTTGTAATAGTGTTGCTTTTTTGACTCACATGGCAATTTTTTAAAAAAAGGGGTTGGCGCGATTCAAACGAATTTACTACACTCTAAATATGCATAGAGCAAAGTGATTCGTTTAACCCTTGATTGACGTAAAATTCAAAATATCCAATCAGACGCGTTAGGGAGTCTTACAAGAGTCGTGCAGCCGCCCATTCAAACTAAAAAAAGCCGTTATGGCACACACTGAGGAAAAAAGAAAAATGAAACAACAGAGTTCAAGAAGAAGGTCTAGAAACAATCGTCGTAACGGAAATAACCGCAATCAAGCATTTGATAGTAATGGCCCAGAGGTACGTATCCGCGGAACAGCTTCTCAAGTCTATGATAAATATTGTGCGTTAGCGCAAGACGCCCTGAGCTCTGGCGATAAAATTATTGCTGAAAACTATTTCCAACATGCAGAACATTACCTGCGCGTTATGAATGAGCAAAATGGTGTTTATGACGAATATCGTGATAACCGCTCTAATAATAGAGGTAAAATGCAGGAGAATTTTGACGATATTACTGAAACAGATGTACAAATTCCTGTTTCAGAGCAGTCAGGAAAAGAAGGACATTCTATTAGCGCTTAACAAGACGCTTATATTTTCTCAGATTATAAAAGGTAGCAATAGACAGATTGCTACCTTTTTTCTTGACGCGAATAAAAAACATATCTACTACTATATGTATAATGAATGAGAAAATACATTTTATACATAAAGACAATGATGCTGAATGTGAGGCATTAGCCAATAGTCTTATCGCTGATATTGGTCAAACACCTAAGGAAGACGCAGACATTATCGTTACTGTGGGTGGTGATGGCTTAGCGCTTTATGGGTTACGTCGTGCGGAGGGAAGTATCATCTATCCTATTACACCCGCAGGAAGTAATAGCCATGGTTTTTGGACAGACCATAGTGTTCGCAATTCACAAGATTTATTAAGGCAAATTGAAAATTCAACAGCATTTTCAATTACACCGTTAAAAGTTCAAATTAATTTTGCAGATAAGACCTCTGATATTCGACACGCTTTTAATGATGTAGCGATTGAGCGTAGTTCTGGTCAAGCGGCACTGATGTTTATAAGTGCCTGTTTTAATGATATATCAGAAGACCCTGTACGTGTGATGGGGGATGGGTTTATTTTCTCAACAGCGATGGGATCAACGGGCAGTAATCGTTCTTATGGTGGGCCGATGATTGATATTACAAATAATATTATGATTTTAACGGGGAAAGGCATTTTTCCTAATCATTTTCCTTCTGTTGCTGTGAATGCTGAACGCACAAGTTTTCATGTGGAATTCGGTTCTGTGACTGGAAAACGCCCTGTACGTATTGACTATGATGGCTTATCAAAAGAGTTTTCTGATAATGGAGCACGTATCGTATCAATAGATGTATCAATGGATGACGAGAATAAAGCCTCTATTTTATTACCGACAGATCCAGGTTTGCGTGCATTATCTGCATTAAAATAAACCGTATTTCTTGAAATATTAACTAGAAATCATATATAATAGTCATGTGATGCCTATTATGAGGGTCACATATTGTTAACGCTAGTTTATAAAGAAAGGAGTGCCTAATAATGGACTTCAATAAAATGACAGAGCGTGTACGTTCGGTAATTCAAGCCGCGCAAACACTTGCCCTAAGACGAAATCACCAACAACTGAAACCAGAACATTTGCTGAAAGCTATCCTTGATGATGAGGATGGGCTGGCTAAACGCTTGCTTCGTAATGCCGGTGCAACACCAGAACTTGTTGAACAAGCAATAGATGCAGCCATTGCTAAGATTCCGTCTGTTGAAGGATCTGGATCAGGACAGTTTTATGTCGATGCAAACACATCACGTATCTTGGATGAAGCTCTACAATTATCTGAAAAAGCAGGCGATAAATTTGTAACGACTGAACGTGTGCTTCAAGCTCTTTCACTCTCAAAAGAGAATGAAGCAGTTAAAGCACTTTTAAATGGTGGTTTAGACCCTAAAAAATTAAATCAAAGTATTAATGATATGCGTAAAGGCCGTACTGCTGATAGCGCAACAGCTGAGGATCAATATGAGGCCTTAAAGAAATACACGCGTGATCTAACCGAAGTTGCCCGTGATGGAAAGCTTGACCCTGTGATCGGGCGAGATGAAGAAATTCGTCGTACGATCCAAGTTCTCTCACGCCGTACAAAAAATAACCCCGTGTTAATTGGTGAACCGGGGGTCGGTAAAACAGCAATCGCCGAAGGGTTAGCACTTCGTATTGTGAATGGTGATGTACCTGAGAGTTTACGTGATAAAAAACTCCTTTCTCTTGATTTGGCCGCACTTGTTGCTGGTGCTAAATATCGTGGTGAATTTGAAGAACGTTTAAAAGCTGTTCTTGATGAAATCCGTCAAGCTGCTGGCGAGATCGTTGTGTTCCTTGATGAACTTCATACGCTTGTCGGTGCGGGTAAAACAGATGGCGCGATGGATGCGTCTAATATGTTGAAACCTGCGCTTGCGCGTGGGGAGCTTCATATGGTGGGGGCGACGACTTTAAATGAATACCGCCAACATATTGAAAAAGACGCAGCGCTTGCGCGCCGCTTCCAGCCTGTTTTCGTGTCTGAGCCAACGGTTGATGACACAATTTCAATTTTAAGAGGCTTAAAAGAAAAATACGAACTTCATCATGGAGTGCGTATTACAGATAGCGCCATCGTGGCTGCGGCAACAATGTCTAATCGTTACATCACTGATCGTTTCTTGCCTGATAAGGCGATTGACTTGGTTGATGAGGCGTCTTCTCGTCTTCGTATGCAAGCCGATAGCAAGCCTGAGGCCTTAGACGAGTTAGATCGTAAGATTATACAGCTTAAAATCGAGCGTGAAGCATTGAAAAAAGAAAAAGATAAAGGGAGTAAAGATCGTTTATCTCATTTAGAAACAGATTTGGCAGTATTAGAAAAAGAGTCTGCTGAGATCACATCACAGTGGCGCGCTGAAAAAGAAAAACTACACTCTGTACAAAAACTGACGGAAGAGCTGGATACTGCGCGTATTGAACTAGATCGTAAAGAGCGTGAGGGCAATTGGACACGTGCAGGTGAGTTAAAATATAGTGTTATTCCAGCATTAGAAGAAAAGTTAGAAACAGCAGCTCAACACCAAGAACGTAACTTGATCAAGGAAGAAGTGAAAGATCAAGATATTGCCTCTGTGGTCAGCAAATGGACGGGTATTCCTGTTGAAAAAATGCTGGAAGGTGAACGTGAAAAGCTTTTGGACATGGAAACAAAATTAAGCGAGCGTGTCGTTGGACAAGATGCTGCTTTGACTTCTGTTGCAAATGCAGTACGTCGATCACGTGCTGGTTTACAAGATCCTAAGCGTCCGATTGGCTCATTCTTATTCTTGGGACCAACAGGGGTTGGTAAAACGGAATTGACGAAAGCATTGGCCGAATTTTTGTTTGATGATGAAACAGCTATGATCCGTATGGATATGTCTGAATATATGGAGAAACATTCTGTTGCTCGTTTACTTGGTGCGCCTCCAGGCTATGTTGGCTATGAAGAAGGCGGAGCACTAACAGAAGCAGTGCGTCGTCGTCCTTATCAAGTCGTTTTATTTGATGAAATTGAAAAAGCACATCCAGATGTCTTTAATATTTTGCTTCAAGTGTTAGATGATGGACGTTTAACAGATGGTCAAGGACGTACCGTTGATTTCGCGAATACCGTTATTATCATGACTTCAAACCTTGGTGCGCAAGCTCTTGTTGAGCAAAAAGATGGCGCCGATGTGGAAGAGGTGAGAGAGCAAGTGATGGATCATGTGCGTGCCGCTTTTCGTCCAGAATTCTTAAACCGTATGGATGATATTTTACTCTTCCGTCGTTTGGGTCGTGAACATATGGCTGGAATCGTTGATATTCAATTAGGTCATTTGAGAAACTTGTTAAAAGCACGTTCTATTGAACTAACAGTGACAGATAAAGCGTTGGCTTGGTTAGCAGATAAAGGATATGACCCTGCCTATGGTGCACGTCCTTTAAAGCGTGTTATTCAAAATGAATGCCAAAACAAGTTGGCAGAAAAACTTCTGAATGGCGATATTTTGGATAATGACGATGTCACAATTGATGTTAAAGAGGAAGCTTTGGACATAAAAACCACAGGCAAGAAACCCTCAAAAAAAAGTGATGCAGCATAACAACGCATTATCATGACAAAAAGAAGAGGCTTTATGCTTGGCATAAGCCTCTTTTTTTCGTGTTTGATGCTTTCTTTTCCGTCTTTTTTTCGCTAAGTTATTGATACTTTGAAACTTATTTATGAGTGTGATATGGGAATAGATTATACACAAAAGACGTATTTATTTTGCGGTGTTGGGGGGAGCGGTATGCGTGCTTTGGCGACTGTTTTATGTCGTAAAGGAGCGCGTGTTTTAGGATCGGATCGTAGCTTCGATCGTGGTTTATTCCCCGCCCTTTATGAACAGTTGGCATGTGAGGGTGTTAAAATGGTTCCTCAAGATGGAAGCGGAGTAATAGAAACGCTTGATTTCTTAGTCGTTTCAAGCGCCGTTGAAGACAGTATCGCGGATGTTCGTGAAGCTAAATCTAAAAATATCTCGATTATAAAAAGAGCAGAATTATTAGCTGAATTAAGTAATGCGAGCCGTTCTGTGACTGTTGGTGGAACAAATGGGAAAAGCACAATTACAGGGATGATTGGTTGGATGCTGCACGCTTGTGAAAAAAAACCAACGGTGATTAATGGTGCTGCGATGATGAATTTTGAGCGCCAAAGCGCTGTTATGGGCGAGAGCAATATTATGGTTTTGGAAACAGATGAAAGTGATGGTTCTATCACCAATTTTCACCCAGATATCGCTGTTTTAAGTAATATTTCTCAAGATCATAAAGAGATGGATGAATTGGAAGACATCTTTGGACGTTACCTTTCACAAGCGAAATATCTTGTCTTAAATATGGATTGTCCGAATGTGCAAAAGCTAGCATCTAAATTCCCAGAAGCAAAGCGTTATTCTATGGATACTATTCCAGAGGGTTTGGATTTAATTGTGCCAGGGCGTCATAATATATCAAATGCGCTTGCGGCATTAAAAGTTGCTGAACTTCATGATATTGATGAAGAAGATGCGATTAAAGCTTTGAATAGGTTTCAAGGGATTGTGAGCCGTTTAGAAGTTGTAGGAAAAACCGCGAGCGATATTACTGTGATTGATGATTTTGGTCACAACCCCGATAAAATTTCAGCGAGTTTAAAGACATTGCAAGAAACAGGAAAGCGATTAATCGTGATGTATCAACCGCACGGTTTTGGTCCAACGATTCAACAAAAAGACGGACTAATCAAAAGTTTTTCTGACAATTTGAAAGAAGAAGATTTGTTTTTTATGCCTGAAATTTATTATGCAGGGGGAACTGCGAATAAATCAATTTCTTCAAAAGACATTATTGACGGCGTTAAAGCAAGCGGGCGAACAGCTCTTTTTTATGACACAAAAGACGAAATCTCTGATGAGATTAAACGCAATGTTCGTTCAGGCGATATCGTCTGTGTTATGGGCGCACGTGATGATTCTTTACGTGAAATGGCACGTAATCTCTTTAAATCTTTAAATCGTAATTAAGATTATTTCTTTTTCGCGTATGTTTTCTCAAGTACTTCAAGCAATGCTCTTGGGCCTTGCATTTCACCGCCTAAAGGCTGTCCTGCACGGGCTTTTGGTGTCCATGCATAGCAATCAATATGAACCCAAGGAATGTCTGAATCGACAAAGTTTTTCAAAAATAGGCCTGCTGTAATAGAACCGCCAAAGCCTGTACTTGCAGAATTGGCAAGATCGGCAACTGGGCTTTCTAAATAACTATTATAGTTATCCCATAAAGGCATATGCCAAACAGGGTCTTGGACACGATCACCAGCTTCGACCAAATTTAAAGCGAGGTTTTCGTAGTCAGAATAAATAGGGGGCAGATCTGGGCCAAGAGCCACGCGCGCAGCGCCTGTTAAAGTTGCAAAATCCGCGATAAGCTCAGGCTTTTCTTCACACGCCAAAGCTAAGCAATCTGATAAAACAAGACGGCCTTCGGCATCCGTGTTCGTGATTTCGACGCTTAAACCTTTCTTTGTTTTGATAATATCTGAAGGACGATAAGCATTCCCAGAGATCGCATTTTCAACAGCACCGACAAGAACGCGAAGGCGAATAGGGAGTTTTAAACTCATAATCATAAGCGCTAGACCAATTACTTGTGCCGCACCACCCATATCTTTTTTCATTAAAGACATAGAGCTTCCTGTTTTTATATTTAAACCGCCATTATCAAAACAGACACCTTTTCCGACAAGGGTGATTTTAGGGTGGTTTTTTTGTCCCCATGTAAGATCAAGGAGGCGAGGGCGATGCACACTGGCTTGACCCACAGCGTAAATAGCATGATAGTCATTTTTAATGAGGTCTTCATCTAAGACAACGTTGATATCTGCACCAAATTCAGAAGCCAGTTCTTTCATCTCTGCTTCTAAATGCTGAGGCATCATGTCATTCGGTGGGGTGTTGACTAAGTCACGTGTTTTATAAACACCACGCGCAAGCGCGATAACACGTGTGTCATCTATATTCTCAGGTATAATGAGAACAGATGTTTTTGTTTTTTGCTCTGATTTATAAGAAGAAAATTGATAGCTTCCGAGAGCCCATCCAAGACAAAGATGTACAACGTCATCTTCACTTAAATCAACAGCCTCATGATTAAGGACGAAATGTCCTTCAAACGTTCCTGCAAGAGAAGAAAGAGCATACAGGTTTTTGTCTTCTCCTATTACGGCAATCACATCATCTGCTTTTCCATCCTTATTAGGAATTTCAAGATAAGAACCTTTCTTACCTTTGAACTCATTGGTAAGACACCAATTTTGTACAGGCTGAGGTTGTCCTTTGAGCCAAACATCAAAATTATCTTCTTGAACAAGGTGAATTGTCTTTGTTTCTTTGGGTGCATTTTTTTGAAGGCAAAGGCTTGTGATATGTGACATGTAAAAACTCAATTTGTTAGTGAATCAATTTGAGAAGAATCATAACAATATTCAAAAGGGTTGTCTAACGCTATCATGGCGCTCTACCCTTTATAAACCTTGATTTTTATATGATCTTTTGTTAAAATACGTAAATTAATTTTTGGGAATTAAGAAAACAAGTGGTAGAAATTACAGTATTCAATCTTTCTGGTTTATATATGGGGCCTGTTGCACAGATCGCCTCTATGCTTGTTTATCCTATTAATGATAATTTGATGACATCACGTCTTTTAGAAAGAGCTTTAAAAGAAGTTGAAAAGATTGACGATGATTATAGTTTTTCTCAAGAACAAAGCTCTCATATTGGTATGAGAGAAGATGCATCTGAGTGGCGCTATTCAAAAGCATCTTCTTCACAAGAAAAAAAGACACCTTCACACATTAAAATTGTTGACCGCTCTTCTGAAACAGAAGAGTAATTTTATCTTAATGTTTTTCATATAAAATGATCTTACAATACAACCTGTAGTATGTGAGGAGATTTGATGTTATGTTTATAGCTGCGAGCCAAGTAATTGTATGGGCGAAAAAGCAATTAGAGAAACAAGAATCCGATCAGCATGAGCAAGCAATCAAAGCGATGGATTTTGCTTTGGAGGCAATTGAATATGGTGAACATCATGGGTATCAAACAGATGATTTAAGGAATCAGGTTATTGCCATTTACAATTCACACCCATCATTAGATCAAATATCAGCGGGTGGTCAAAACGCATTTGTAGAACATCAAGAAAGACAAGTCATGTTGCTTGCCGCAGTCTGTTCTAGTTTTTATCAAGACAATAAAGAAAAAATTGAAATGCATCCACATAAAAAGAACTCTAGAGATTTCGCTTTAACGCCAGTAAATTAAAAAGAGTTATTAGGCACAGTCTTTAATTGCCGCAAAGGTGAGGTTTGGATATTTATCGGCCATATCATCTAAATGCCACGCATTACGCGCTAAGAAAACAGGATCTTCATCATGATCAAAAGCGATATTAGCTTTGTTTAAATCCATGAATTTTTTAAATTCAGCGTCATGTTCTTTACCACCACTGACCCAGCGCGCCGTGTGAAGTGCGGCTTGTTCAAAATGGACAGGGATATTATATTCTGTACGGATACGGTCGGCTAAAACTTCAAATTGTAACACGCCAACAACACCAACTACCCAGCTTGAATCGAATATCGGTTTAAAGACACGGGCAACACCTTCTTCGGCGAGCTGAATAAGGGCTTTTTCTAGATGTTTGTTTTTCATCGGGTCATCCGCGCGGACACGTTGAAGAAGTTCAGGGGCGAAACTAGGAATGCCTGTGAAGGTTAAGTCTTCTCCCTCAGTTAAGCCATCACCAATACGGAGTGTTCCATGTCCTGGAATACCAATAATATCACCAGGGAAGGCTTCTTCGGCGAGTTCACGATCCTGAGCCATAAATAAAAGTGCATTATGCAGGATTTGTGTTTTATTTGTTCGCGAATGATTAAGTTTCATGCCTTTTTTGAACTTACCAGAACAAATACGCATGAAGGCAATACGATCACGGTGCTTAGGATCCATATTGGCTTGAATTTTAAAAACAAAGCCGGTGAATTTATCTTCTTCAGGTTGGATTGTTCTTTGCGCGGTTGGTTGTGGACGAGGTGTTGGGGCAAAGCGCGTTAAGCCTTTTATGAGTTCTCTAACACCAAAGCTGTTAATAGCACTCCCGAAAAAGACAGGCGTCATAGAACCATCGCGATAAGCTTCTAGATCAAATTCTGGGCAGAGGCCTTTTACCATTTCAACATTCTCGCGCAATGTTTCAACTTCATATTCTTCTAAATGTTCTAAGAGTTTAGGATCATCTAAGCCTTTGCATTGAATGCTTTCATCAGCAAGCTTTTGCACAGAACGATCAAATAAAATAAGTTGATCATCAAGTAAATCATAACACCCCTTAAAATCTCGTCCCATGCCAATAGGAAAACTAGCAGGCGTTACATCAAGGGCGAGTTTTTGTTCAATTTCATCTAAGATTTCAAAATTATCACGTGCCTCGCGGTCCATCTTATTCACAAAAGTAATAATCGGAATATTACGTAGGCGGCAAACTTCGAAGAGTTTTAATGTTTGCGCCTCAATCCCTTTTGCGGCGTCAAGAACCATGATTGCTGAGTCAACTGCTGTGAGTGTACGATAGGTATCTTCACTAAAATCCGCGTGACCAGGGGTATCAAGCAGGTTGAAAATGACATCATCATATTCAAAAGTCATAACAGAAGAGGCAACAGAAATACCACGCTCTTGTTCAACCTTCATCCAATCAGAACGCGCACGCCTAGCATCTCCCTTTGCCTTGACGGCACCGGCCATTTGAATAGCACCTCCAAAAAGCAAGAATTTCTCAGTCAATGTGGTTTTACCAGCATCAGGGTGAGAAATAATCGCAAAAGTGCGGCGTTTCTTAATTTCTGTTTCTAAACTCATTTTATAAAATTAACCAGTAATCTGACTTGTTAGGTGTACCGAGTTTGTCTTTTGGGTCTTCTATTTCGATGATCCAGCAATCGCGGTCACGCTCTTTCATACGGTTTGTATAGGCGTTTATCTCACTGTAATCAAGTGTTTCTTGCATTTCATGTAGGGGAGAGAACCATTCGAGCTTATTTGTTTCGAAATTCTCGCGGCGCGAGAAAAGTCGCGCTTTATTCTCAGGAAGCATGACTTTGATATAAAAAATACCACAATCCTCAAAACCTTTTTTTTCCAAAAAGCTTGGGAAACCTTGACTATTCATGTGTTTGATTAGGCCTTCAACAAAGAAAGCACTTTTTATACGTGCTTGAAACATGAGAGATATCTTACGCGTGTTTGCGTCTATTAGAAAGGGCTTCTAGCGCATTTTTTGCATCTTCTATTTCATTTTCTGAGAAAACTTGAACGCCATTTTTACGAAGCAGGGCTGTTGTTAAGCCCTCGCCCATTTTGCGCGTGTTTGAAAATGTACCATCATAAATTTCAAAAGAGCCGCAAGAGGGGCTTCCTTCTTTGAAAAGAGCGATATGAATATTGTGTTTTCTAACTAAATTGAGGGCTTCAGCAGCACCCTCCATAAAATTAACAGTGACATCTTCACCTTGTGATGTTTTGATATGGAGATCTTGGTCAGTCATAATTATCTCAGCAGGAGGGCGTGGAACGGGAAGTCCACCGATTACTTCAGGACAAATGGAGATCACGCGACCTTCATTTAGCCATGTTGCTATTATTTCTTCTTCTATCTTTTTAGACTGGGCATCGTATCTTACTTTATCGCCGAGTAAGCATGCACTGACCAAGATTTTTTCCATGGTCAGACTATAGAGTATTTATTTTCCATAGTCAAGAAAATAGTTTTCTTATTTTTCTTTGAAGCTCTCTAAACAATTGGCATGGTTAGGAGAGTCAACCAGCCCATCAAATTTTTTTGGATCTGAATTGTCATGTGATAAGATACGATTTTCAGGGAAATCAATAGTAACAGTTGTTCCTTTATTGATTTTTGATTTGAGCATAAAGTCAGCGTTGTGCATTTCTGCCATTGCTTTTGCAAGGGGGAGCCCCAAACCAGTTCCTTGCCCTCGGTTGGTTTCAGCATCTTTTGCTTGTCCAAACGGCTCCAGCACAGTGGCAATTTTATCGGCTTCAATCCCTTCACCGTGGTCAATAACACTCAGACGCATCTTTTTGTTTTTAAGTAATTCAGCCCGCATAATGATTTTACTGTCTTTAGGAGAGAATTTGATTGAGTTTGACACCAAATTCATAAGCATTTGTCTAAGCCAACGACGGTCAGCAAACAAATCTGGTAAATCAGGATCTATTTCTGTCA
Organism: uncultured Rickettsiales bacterium; assembly: GCA_950054255.1. Lineage (GTDB taxonomy): Bacteria > Pseudomonadota > Alphaproteobacteria > Micavibrionales > CATLOR01. Next base: position 793,100 of record CATLOR010000001.1, read on the forward strand.
CCAAGTCGATTTCTGCCACTGCTGCCCGATCATGCATGATGCGCTTAACTGAATCAAATAAGTCAGGAATATCAACGTCACGATCGTGAATATCAACTTTTCCAGCCTCAATTTTAGACATATCAAGGACATCATTAATAATATCAAGTAAATGTTGTGCGGAAAATAAGATATCGGTTAAATATTCATCATATTTTGAATTCTCAATGAGGCCGAATGTTCCACTTTTAATAAGCTCGGTAAAACCAATAATGGCATTAAGAGGTGTACGCAGTTCGTGGGACATGTTGGCAAGGAATGCTGATTTGGCTCGGTTCGCACTTTCTGCATCTTCTTTCGCATCACGTAATGAATGTTCCATCTCTTTTTGTTTTGAGATATCTAAGATCGTGGCAATTTTAAAACGGCGCTTACTTGTTAATTCCAGAAAAGCCGTGGTGACATAGACATCAACATCAGAGCCATTTGGTTTTTTGATACGTATTTCGTGTACCTTGTGTGTTTCTGATGATCGTGGTTTTGTGGTAGAGAACAGCTTGTAATCGTTTTCTGAGGTTAATTTATCAAAGGTTTCTCCGACAAGTTCTGTGCGATCCCACTCAAAGTTTTTAACAAAGACATCATTGACGCGTACAATGCGGTGATGACGATCTAAGACAACGATACCAACCGTTGCTGTGTCAAAAATAGAAGATAACATTGAAATCGCATCATCGCGTTCTTTTCTAAGTTGGACATTGTCTGGTAAATTCATGCGGGCGACAACATCAATCCGCTCGACTTCATTATTTTCATTGAATAGAGGGTTAAAAGCGAAGGCTTGTACTTCTGGATCATCAACGAGATCTGCAACAGATTGTATCGTTAAATTTTGTTTTGCGCGCACACATGTTTTAAGCGCTTGGCTCATATGATCTCGGATCTCTGAAGAAAAACAATCATCTAAATTTTTATCGATAATTTTTTTTGGATCGGCATGAAAAAAAGCACAGCCAGCATCATTAATCGCTTCAACAACAAAAGAAGCTTTACCAGCCACTCTGATAATGAGGCGTGGGATAGGCGATCTGAGAAAAATGTCTTGATATAGATTCACGCAGCTGTCCTTAGGTTATATGAATAGAAGACACATCGACACTGTATCATGATATCAAAGAGTTGAAAAAGAATTAAATTTTATCCCTTATTTTGATCTTTAGAAGAAATTAAATGAATTTAGTCATGACAGGACATTGTTGTAAGCTTAGGATGTCGTAATACTCATAGGCATTCCATCCACACTCTTTGGCCGTTTTTATTACGTTAGGTGTATCGTCAAATAATATAGGTGTTGGATCTGTATCTTGGATATTTAAAAGTTTTGAGATTTCTTCATAATAAAGTGGATCTGTCTTTTTAAAGCCTATGCGTGCAGTATGAAATATATCACTGAAATATTCAGAAAAGCCTAGGTTTTCCATTAAATATATAGCTCGGTCATGAGCTTGTTGAGTAGAGATATAAAGCACTATATCTGAGTTTGTCTTAAGGGATTTAATAATTTCGAGTAAGTCATAATTGATGTGACTATCGTTTCTTAGCCAATAATCAATTACAATTTGAGGCGTGTCATGGAAATTGATTGTAGGTAAAAAACGCTCTAAAGCTGAATATAGACTGTCTTGGCCGAGCACGACTTTATTACTGAAATCTTCAAAAATAAATTTTTCAACGAAATCTTTTGACTGAATACCAAGGTCACGCTCAAGATTTTGATCCCAACATATGCGTTTTTCAGGTCTGTAATGGTATCCATTGATTAAAACGCCATCAACATCGAAAAAGATTGTCTGTTTGCCTGTTGTGTTCATTATACGTTATGCGACAACCCACTCTTTTTCGAGTGCGTTTAGGGTTCCATTTTTGATAGCTTCACGGATTTCACGCATGAGGCGGGTCATGGTTTCCATGTTATGAAGAGTTAATAGCTGCATGCCGAGCATCTCTTTTGCTTTAAACAAGTGATGGATATAAGCACAAGAAAGGTGAGAAACAGCATTGTTTGCTGTTGGATCAATGGGCTCATTTAATTCACGGAAACGGGCATTTTTAATATTGATCTTGCCACCGGGTGCACCTTTAACGAGGGCTGATCCGTGACGTGCGAGCCTTGTCGGTGAAACACAGTCAAATGTATCAATCCCTTTACGAACATTCATGAAAATATCATCAAAGTCACCAATGCCTAGTAAATGGACAGGACGGTGTGGATGGACATGATCCATGCACCAATCAACGAGGGCGTAAAACTCATCTTGACCTTTTCCCATAGAGCCACCAATCGCGGTACCAAAGAAATCACGATCTGCTGTCCATTGTGCGCTTTCGATACGTAGATCTTCATGAACACCACCTTGAACAACGCTGTAAACAGCTTGGCGACCTTCATGATGCTTAAAAAATTGTTTTAAAGAGCGATCACCCCAACGACAACTCAGAGCCATTGAGCGTGCCGTATAGTCTTTTGTGACATGATAGGGCGAGAATTCATCAAATTGGACAATTAAATCAGCCCCTAATTTGCGCTGAATATCAATAGATCCTTCAGGTGTCAGCATAAATTTCTTGCCATCAATATAAGAGCGAAACGCCGCGCCTTCTTCTGTGATTTTCAAAAGACTTTTTTGAGTGTTAGCGTGAGCGCGGTTTCCTTTGATCTCCTCAGCTACAGAACCATGCCCCATCGCAAAGACTTGGTAACCACCACTGTCTGTTAGCATAGGACCATCCCAGCCCATAAATTTATGTAGGCCGCCTATCCTTTCAACAATATCGGCCCCAGGTTGGAGCATTAGATGATATGTGTTTGCTAGGATAATTTGTGCGCCAGCTTCTTTGACTTGAGCGCTTGTTGCGCCTTTAACATTGGCTTTCGTGCCACAAAAAATAAAATTGGGTGTTTCAATATCGCCATGCGGTGTCTTTAAAACACCTAAGCGTGCACGTGATTTTGGATCACGATGCGTAATATCAAAAGCAAAATTCGGGTAAGAATCGCTTGTATAAGTGATTTTAGTATCTGAGTTTGATTGTGACACGGTTAAAAGCTATAAGGCTTAAAAGCTTAAGCAGCTTTTCTCGCTAATGCTTTTTCAACTTGCTTTTTGTAAGGACGTAGCTCAGGGTCAAGTTTTGTCACAGCTGTGTTTGTCAAAAGCGCATCAATACCGCCTTTGTGCTCAACTGTACGTTGACCATGTGTTGAAACGCGTAGTTTAATCGCGCGACCTAATGCTTCGCTGTAAAATGAAACATCTTGTAAGTTTGGTAGGAAACGACGGCGTGTTTTATTGTTCGCGTGAGAAACATTGTTTCCAGCCATAACACCTTTACCTGTAATTACGCAACGTCTAGACATGATAAAATTCCTTCTTTTTTCTGTGTTAAAGGGCGGTATATCGCCATCACTTTTTAAAATAAATTACTAATTAGATCCGCAAAATAGGCAAATCCTCACCATAAGTCAAGAAAAAAGATGCTCAATTTACATCAAAATTACTTAACAAATAAGAGTAGCTATGCTATTTAATCGTACAAATTTAGTACTATATTAAAAAACAGCAATGATTAAACTGAATAAATTGACAGATTATGCTGTTATTTTGCTTGGCTTTTTAAAGCAAGATAGCCTTAGTAATACAGGAGATCTAGCGCGTTACTCGCGTCTAGGTGAGGCGACTGTTGCAAAAATTTTGAAATTGCTCGTAAAAGCAGGCCTTGTAAGTTCTGTAAGAGGGGCAAATGGTGGGTATCTGTTAGTAAAAGAGTTAGAACAGATCTCAATGGCGGATCTAATAGAAGCAATTGAAGGTCCCTTAGCGGTTGCATCATGCGCGGGTGATCATAGCGTTTTAGATTCATGTGAGCATAAAGGCTGCCCTGTACGTGGCGGTTGGGAAGAATTTAACGCAGAAATGTTATACTTATTAAAAGGGTTTTCTGTGGCGCGCATAGTGCGCCCAGTGCCTGATTTTGGATTAAATGATTTAAAAGGATAAAAAATGCCAATTGAGCAAGAAACAGTAGAACAAGTCGAAGCATTGGATAGCTATAAATATGGCTTTTCGACAGATATCGAAACGGACAAAGCCCCAAAGGGTTTGAACGAGGATATTATTCGTTTTATTTCTGCCAAGAAACAAGAACCACAATGGATGCTTGATTGGCGCTTAAAAGCATTTGAAACATGGAAAAGTATGAAAGAGCCAGATTGGGCTAAATTAAAATATCCAAAGATTGATTATCAAGATGCTTATTATTACGCGGCTCCTAAAAGTAAAGAAGGACCAAAAACGTTAGATGACGTTGATCCAGCATTGCTTGATACTTATAAAAAACTGGGTATCCCTTTGCATGAGCAGGAAATTTTAGCAGGTGTGCAAGAGCGCAAAGTGGCGGTCGATGCTGTTTTTGACTCTGTATCTGTGGCGACAACTTTTAAAGATGAGTTAAAAAAAGCAGGGGTTATTTTTTGTTCGATTTCCGATGCTATTCGTGAGTATCCTGAATTGGTTCAAAAATATTTAGCTTCAGTTGTCCCCGTGGCGGATAACTATTTCGCAGCCCTTAATTGTGCGGTCTTTACAGATGGGTCATTCGTTTATATCCCCGAAGGGGTGCGTTGCCCTATGGAACTCTCAACTTACTTCCGTATTAATGAACAAAATACAGGACAATTTGAGCGAACGCTTATTATTGCTGAAAAAGGGTCTTATGTATCTTATTTAGAAGGGTGCACAGCACCGATGCGTGATGAAAATCAACTTCACGCGGCTGTTGTTGAACTTGTCGCATTTGATGATGCAGAAATTAAATACTCAACCGTTCAAAACTGGTATCCAGGAGATGAAAACGGTAAAGGCGGTATTTATAATTTCGTGACAAAGAGAGGGGCTTGTCGCGGTACACGCTCTAAAATTTCTTGGACGCAAGTTGAAACAGGTTCTGCAATTACATGGAAATATCCATCTTGTATTTTACAAGGAGATTATTCAGTAGGAGAGTTTTATTCTGTTGCCATTACGAATAATCATCAACAAGCAGATACGGGCACAAAGATGACCCATATTGGTAAGGGCACGACATCGCGTATTATTTCAAAAGGAATTTCGGCAGGAAAATCAAATAATACGTATCGTGGTCTTGTGCGTGTGTTACCAAAAGCGGAAAAAGCGCGTAATTTTACACAATGTGATAGTTTACTCATCGGTCAAACATGTGGGGCTCATACGGTTCCCTATATTGAAAATAGATGCCATTCAGCTGTTTTAGAACATGAAGCGACAACCTCTAAAATTAGCGAAGATCAAATGTTTTATTGCCGTCAAAGAGGGCTGAGCGAAGAAGAGGCATTGGGATTAATCGTTAATGGGTTTTGCCGTGAGGTGATGCAGCATTTACCTATGGAATTTGCTGTTGAGGCTCAAAAATTAATTGAAATTTCACTAGAAGGAAGCGTTGGTTAACATGTTAGAAATTAAAAATTTACATGTAAAAGTTGAAGATAAAGAAATCATCAAGGGATTGGATTTGACGATCCCTGATGGTGAAGTGCACGCGATTATGGGGCCTAATGGTGCTGGTAAATCAACATTATCATATGTGATTGCTGGGCGCGAAGGGTATGAGGTCACAGGTGGTGATATTCTACTTGATGGTGTTTCTATTTTAGACATGGAGCCAGAAGAACGCGCCGCAGCTGGTTTGTTCTTAGCTTTCCAATATCCGTTAGAGATTGCAGGCGTGCCGACCAATACATTTTTGAAAACCTGTGTGAATGCTGTGCGTAAATTACGCGGTGAAGAGGAAATGAAACCTGTTGATTTCTTGCGCCTCGTTAAAACAAAAAGCGCAGAGCTTAATATGGATCCAGAGATGTTAAAACGCGGCTTGAATGTTGGGTTTTCTGGTGGTGAGAAAAAACGAATGGAAGTTTTACAAATGTTAATGCTTGATCCTAAGATGGCTGTTTTAGATGAAACAGATAGTGGCTTAGACATTGATGCGCTACGCATTGTGGCTCAAGGCGTAAATACGTTGAGAGGTGAAGGAAAATCGATGTTGGTTATTACACATTATCAGCGCTTGCTTGATTATATTGTGCCAGACCGTGTTCATGTTTTAGCAAAAGGTAGGATTTGTAAAAGCGGTGATAAAGAGCTCGCACTCGAGCTGGAAGAGAAAGGCTATGGGGAATTTGAAAATGCCGCAGCCTAAAACAGAAAAATTATTGTGGGATTTTGATCTACCAAACAGGCGTTTGGAAGCGTGGAAATATACATCTTTTGAAAATCTGGCTCAGTTAGATCTTAGAATGCCGTCGAATGATTTAGGGACAGAGACCTTGCCATATGAGCCATCGCCTGTTTTTGAAGAGTCTTACAAAATATTTGTTTTGGATTTTGATGCGTTTTATTTTGATCCTGAACTTGAGCCTTATACATATATGGAAGAAGCCGATAAGGTAGAGAAAGATTATCTCGTTGATATCAATACCCACTATGCTCAAGATAAATTGAGATTTGTTATCCCTAAAAATACAAAACTTGAAAAGCCAGTGGAGATTTTTTATTTTGCCGGTGAAACTACGTTGGTGAATGGGCAATTAGAGATAACTCTGGAAGAGGGGGCTGAACTATCTTTGGTTGAACATTATGAAGGTGATAATGGTGCTTTTTCAAATTTTGTAAAAACAATAGATCTTAATCAAGGTTCTGTGATGCATCATACGATGTTTCAATTAGAAGATCATGAGTCATGTCATTATCAAAAGACCGAGATTCGAACTCAAGAAAATGCACATTATCATGGCTTTATTGTGAATAATGGCGCTTTAAAAGCCCGTATTGAGATAGAAGCAGATATAGTAGGGCAAAATGGATCTGTGAATGTGTCTGGAATCAACTTGATTGATGAAGAACGTTTAAATGATATTACGTTATTTTATAAACATGTGGCAGAAAACTGTAATTCAAGACAACATTTTAAAACCGTTTTGGCAGATAAAGCGACAGGCGTGTTTCAGGGGAAAATTTATGTCGATCAACAAGCGCAAAAAACAGATGGGTATCAACTGAATAACGCGCTGATTTTATCAGATAAAGCCCAAATGAATTCGAAACCTGAATTAGAAATTTACGCAGATGATGTGAAATGTTCTCATGGTGCAACAACAGGACAAGTTGATATGGATTCTTTGTTCTATTTACGCTCTCGTGGATTAACAAAAGCACAAGCAACCAGTTTATTAATTGAAGCCTTTGTCGGCGAAGCCATTTTGGATATCAAAGATGAGCAAACACAAGGATATGTGAAAAATATTGCCTCTCAATGGTTAGGAGATCATAGATGATGAAACAAGAAACGCCAATTAGTCTGGCACAAGAAAAGATACGCGCCGCTTTCCCAGCTCTTACGCAAGAGGTGAATGGACGTCCGTTAACGTATTTAGATACAGCAGCAAGTGCGTTAAAACCTCAGGCCGTTATTGAGGCGATGAGCGATGTGATGTCTGGATGCTATGCTAATATTCATCGTGGCCTTTATCAGATGAGCCAAGAAACAACACGTCGCTTTGAACAAGCACGTGAAGCGGCGGCTTCTTTTTTGAACACACATACATCTAATGAAATTGTTTTTACACGCAACGCAACAGAAGCGTTAAATTTGATTGCGACCTCGTGGGCGATGGAAAATTTAGAAGCTGGTGATAAAATTTTACTGACAGAATTAGAACATCACGCCAATATTGTGCCGTGGCATTTTTTACGCGAGAAAAAAGGCATCGAACTTTTATTCGCACGTGTTGATGAGAATGGGAATTTAGATTTAGATGATTTTGTTGCTAAAGCAAAAGATACACGTGTAAAACTGGCCTCTTTTGCGCATTTATCAAATGCGTTGGGAACACTGTTACCTGTTGAAAAAATGGTTACAGTCGCAAAGCAATATGATGTTGTTACTGTGATTGATGGATGTCAGGCTGTGATGCATGAAAAAGTTGATGTGCGTGCTTTGGGATGTGATTTTTATGTTTTTTCAGGGCATAAATTATATGGACCAAGCGGTATTGGCGTTTTATACGGCCGTGAAGATATGTTGAACGCGATGCCTCCTTATCAAGGTGGGGGCGATATGATTGAAACAGTTGCCTATGATAAAATTTCATATAAGGCAGCTCCTGGACGTTTTGAGGCGGGAACCCCTGCGATTGTTGAAGCGATTGGATTAGCGAGCGCGATCAATTATTTAGAAGATATTGGCTATGATTATATCTCGCAGCATGAACAAGAACTTTATGCTTATTTATGCAAGCAGATGAGCGCTATTCCTGCGGTGCGTTTGATTGGCGCAGCAGATGAACGCCAATCTGTTTATTCATTTGTTGTTGATGGGGTGCACCCTCATGATATGGCGACATTACTTGATAAGCAAGGTGTGGCCGTGCGTGTTGGACATCATTGCGCAGAACCAATCATGACAAAATTAGGCGTGCCTTCTGGAACGATTCGTGCTTCAATAGGGCTATATAATACAAAACAAGATGTAGATCGCTTTGTAGAGGCTGTTAAGAAAGCAATTTCATTTTTTTGATAAGGATATAACCGATGATAATGACTCCTGTTGCAGATACAGAAATGATTAAAAACGCTCTTGGTGACTCTTATGACATGGAAACACATCCACCGATGTTGCAAGCTCCATTTGATCACCCTTTATGGCCTCAAATGATGAAAGAGATCATGGATGTGTATGATCCTGAAATCCCTGTGAATATTTATGAGCTTGGGCTTGTTTATTCTATTAAGATTGATGCAGATAATAATGTTCAAGCAGTCATGACTTTGACAGCGCCTAACTGCCCTGTGGCTGGCGAAATGCCTGGAATGTTGGAGGGTGCAATTGCAAAGGTTGATGGTATTGGCGCTATTCATGTGGAGCTCAGCTTTGAACCTGCATGGGAGCCGAGCATGATGTCTGAAACCGCTAAATTACAGTTGAATATGTTTTAAGAAATGAAAGAGGAGGCAACACAAATGTTTGAACCAAGTAAACAAGCAATGAGCTTGACACAAGCCGCTGCCGACCAAATAAAAGCGCTGATGGAAAAAAGCGATGAAGATGTTATTGGTCTTCGTGTCGGTGTGAAGACAACGGGGTGTTCTGGTATGTCTTACGCGATGGAATATGCAACAGAGATTCGAGATCATGAAGAAGTGGTTGAAGATAAAGGGGTTAAAATAATTATTGACCCGAAATCAATTATGTTTTTAATTGGTACAGAAATGGATTATGTAACAGATCGTTTTGGGGCTCATTTTACCTTTAATAACCCAAATGAGGCCGGTCGTTGCGGATGTGGTGAAAGTTTTCACGTAGAAAAGAAGGAAGACGCACCCAAGCCATGATAATAATAAAAGAGAGAGAACAGGGATGCATGCATATACAAGAGATCAAATACATACTCAATTAAGAAATTTAGTACATCAAATGTTTGCCGATTATGGTTTTGATGGAAGCCCTGATAAGTTTTATGTGGCTGTTATGGAAGGTGTCCAAGATATGACAGTTGAACAAGTTGAAAGTTTATGCGTTTCAGCAGATCCTCATCATGCTTTTATTTTGTGCGCATGGCTATGTCATCAACATGATATTATTGTGTCAGATGATCGCTATGTGAATGCTTTCACGCTTGAACGTACTTTCGAAGAGATTGAAGGTGAGTGCGATAATATTGATGATTTATTATATGATTTTGGGGATGAATTACTCAAGCATATGAACCGTTTTGATCAAGTGAGCAAATTGCTAGAAAATAGATCAACAGCCAAAAAATATAAGAACAGAGTGTCGTCTGCTTTTAGACCGTAGGAATATTGAGGTTAAAGCATGTATTCATATGATTTAAAAGAAATAGAGGATGAAATCTATTGGTGTTACGAGGTCATTTTTGATGCGCGTGGCTACACTTTAGAAGAAATCGAAAAAAATTATGAAACCTGTAGAACATATGCTTGGGGTTGTCCTCAGAATAAACGGTATTTTTCTAGAGAAGAAATGAGTGTTGTTGATCATGATTTACTTATGATTATTGATAGCTTAATAATGCTTGGACAGCACGAACGTTTAACCTCGCGCTATGACTCTAAGCTCAGTAATAAGATTGTTTTTGATATCAGTTTAGAAGAAATTAGACTGCGTGATGGTGTTTTTGTATCGACGTTACTTGCCTCTTTAAAACATCAAATTGAACGTCATTCTAATCGATTAACGACAATTGTATCTCGATTAGAAAATAAAGGGAAAACACTGAAATATGGAGGTATATTATGATGCTCCAGCCTAATACATCCGAACAGATCAAAACGGAATTAAGACGTTTGGTTTATCTTATGCAAGCCTATTCAGGAATTCCATTTCATAGAAGAAGTGTGCAGGCACGTTCTTTGGCAACATCCTCCTTTCTTTCTCGTGCGGATATAACAAAAATAAATGCACAAGGAAAAGGCACACACTATCATCTTGCTATGTGTCAATGGATGTTAAAATATCACGAAGAATGCGTTCAGAAATATCCGAAATTAAGTAAAGATATTTATTTAAATATTGAGGTTAAACCAGTACCACCACATATGCTTTATGCTCCAGCGGCTATTGCTTATATAACGGATGAGTTGATAGAGCATACAATACGCCTTGATGATATGATTGAGAAACTAGAAAGAAAAAGGCCACGTTATAAGTCTTACAGAATAAAATAAAAAAAGGTAAATAATGGAATTTCACAGATATAATATTGATGACATTGAGAAGCAATTAATTGCCTATGTTCATTCACAAGTTTTCTTAGTGTCATATCAGCAAGTCCTTTCAAATATTGAAAAAATAAAAAGAGAAGTTTCATTAGAAGATAATGAGCGCATTTCTTATCTGAAATCTGTTAATAACCCAAATGAGATGGTTGATATTATGTGCATGTTGCATGCGCATAGAAGACTCTCAAGCCATGATGACTTGACATCATATATTTTCTTAAATGCATCAAAGGATGATATGCAATCAGAAAGAGGGTATGATGGAATTGTTTTATTGTACAAAGAGTTAAAAAAACATATTGAACGTCTTAAATATGCGCGTCAGAAAGTAGAGAAGAGAGAGGCCGAGAAAGTAATGCAGAGCATGATTGATCGAGCAAAAAGTGCGACAAGAATAGCGCGTCCACAAAAAAAGCACCATCTATGAATGGTGCTTTTTTATAAAACTTTATCAAAAGGTCTTATTTAATTTTACCTTCTTTATACTCAACATGCTTGTTAACAAAAGGATCGTATTTACGCTTTGTCATTTTTTCAGGCATATTTGTTGGGTTTTTCTTTGTTACATAAAAATGTCCGCTTTCTGTGCTGTTTAGGCGGATTTTAATTGTTTTTGCTTTAGCCATGAGTTAAATCCTTATCTAACGCTATTTATAAAAATGCTATTGAAGGCTAGAAAATACTGGAATAAACATAAAAGTCAAGAAAATTGTCAAGAAAAGGCTCAAAAAATGACAAAACATCAAGAAACAGCTCAAGATCAAACTTTTTCATATGCGGTGATGGCCGAAACAATCGAAAAAATCTGCCAGCATAGCGCTCAGCTACCAGATCTAGCGATTGAAACGACGGGTGATACCAGCATTGACTGGTTTTTAAATACACAACGTTTAAATCCGCCGAAATTAGATCATACACGCTTGTCTTTGTTCGTGTCTGGCCATCGTGTACAAACAGATTATAAAATTGTTGTAGAGGGCGGTTCTGCTCTTACATCTTATATTGAAGCGATTGATGCAGATTTAAGAGTATTTGAGTTATCAGATAATGAAAGTGGGACACTTTCTGAGCGTGAAGCGGTTCTCGCTATGACCTATGGTATGATGAATGTAGAAGAAGGTCTGCACGCGTTGGTTTTACATGGGGTTATGAATGAAGGTGAAACATTCCCAATACCTGAGTTTAAGACAGTTGATGAGGCTTTTTCTTATATAGAAATGCATGGGACTGATCGTTTAGCAGCCTTAATCGGGAGCATTCTTGCCGCAAGAATGGGTAATATTCCTGTTTTCTTAAGTGGAGAGCTCGCGCTAATTTCTGTGCGTATTTTAGGTAATATTGATCCTATATTGACGACACATTGTTTATATGCTGGCTTGGTTAAATGTCGTGAAAAAGAAATCTTGGGATCTTTAGAGGTGATGATCATTGATGCTGATTCAGAGCCTGTGATCGCGAGTGCCGCTATAACAATGATACAGCAATGGCAGACGCTTTTTTATCAATCTTGAAAGACATAATAAAAACGGTTACTGTATGTTGATAATTTAAAATAAGGGAGAAAGTTATGAAAGCTTTAGGCGCAGATTTAGTTGCTTTTCTTAACGCAAAGCCAGGCGGATCGCAATATTTACGTGACACGATGTTGCGTCATCAAACAGCTCACTCTAACCCCAGACATAAATTAAAAAGCGAGTTTGATATCGTATCGGCTATGGCTGAATTTAAAGAAATACAGCAAAAAGCACATGATCGAAAGCTACATGTGAGAGTAGGGCGTCTTTTAAAGAAATGCTTTGGTTAAATTAACCGTTATCGACAGATTCAAAACTATCAACGAGTTTTTTATAATCAGGAAGAATATCATCAATAAGCTTTTGGCGCTCATAAATGAGTGAAGCTGGCGTATGTCTTTTTGTCGCTTGTTCACGTAGTTTGATACGGGCAAGCGCTGTGTCTGGATCGCAAGCCACATAAATCATTTTTAAGCTATAACCATATTTATCACGTGCGATTGTTAGTAAATCTTTATGAGCATGAGGCGAGGCGCCATGATCAAGAAGGATATTACGTTTGCCTTCAATCATCATTTGAAGCATTTTATAACCGATACTCGCCGCAAGGGGACTCCATTTTTTATAAGCACCAGCAGGATCAAGTTCTCTGTCTTGTTTATATCCTTCAATCTCAGCCATAACACGGTCAAAATCGATTAAGACGTAATCTTTATTTTCTAAATTTTCGGCGTAATATTTATCAGCAACTGTACTTTTACCAGCACCGGGAATACCACACATATGAATAAAGATGGGTTTTTCTTGAGCCTCAGCCCCAGAACTTAGTCGGTCAATGATTTTTGCGGCTTCAATTGCAAAGTCAGGATCAATGTTTTCGTATGGAATAAGTTTTTCAGCATTCATGTTGTTATTCACCATATTGTAGTAAGTTGCCCGTTTCACGGATTTTTTTGAATGTATAGTTTAGATATAATATACACAAACTAAAGTAAACTAAATTAAGCGCATATGAAAGACCGATGTCTTTCCAGTTAACATAGTTATCGACCAAAATATCACGCATACCTTCAAAGCAATAAGTTGTTGGCAGAGCGAGAGCAAAGGGTTGAAGCCAAGTCGGTAACACTTCTAGTGGATAAAAAACACAACTAATGGGAGAGATCGCAAAGGCAATCATCCACGCAAATGATTCCGCACCAAGTCCGTAACGTAAAATAATGGCTTGAGCGATCAGGCTCATCCAAATTCCTGTAAAAACAAGACTGCTATAGAAGAAAACTAATGGAACCCCCATATCAAAGATGGAGTAGTGATAGAGGAATAAGGCAATCAACATGGCAGGGAAGATGCCAACGAAGGTACGAATAAAGGTTAAAATAGACAGCGCGCCAATCCATTCATAAAAACGAAGTGGAGAAACAAATAAATGCCCTAAATTTTTTGACCACATTTCCTCTAAAAATGAGAGCGCATAGCCAATTTGTGAACGCATTAGTACTTCCCACAACAACGCACCAGCAAGTAAAACACCAAAGGCTTGTTCAACCCATGTACTGTTTCCAGCAGAAAGATGAAGAGTTAAGAACCCCCATGTAATAATTTGAAAAACAGGCCAATAGGACATCTCAATTAAGCGTGGCCATGAATTTTTATAGAGATAATAAAAACGCAGTAAAATCGCTCCCATGCGCTGTAGACGAGAATCTTTATACTGTAATGTCATGAGATATCACCTCCCGTTTTAAGTATCTTCTTTTCAGAACGTGCGATATGTAGAAAAACATCTTCTAATGTTTGATGCGCGTATTTTTTGATTAAATCGGTAGAGTTTCCTTCATCGACAATAGAACCACTATGCATCATAAGAATATGATCGCTCATGCGTTCCACTTCTGACATGTTATGCGATGAAAATAAAATACTCGCCCCAGTTTTTTTACTATATTTTTGAAGATAGTTTCGGATTTTATCTCCCGTATCTGGGTCAATGGAGGCTGTTGGCTCATCTAAGAGTAGAAGGCGTGGATTGTTCAAAAGTGATTTTGCTAAGGCGAGGCGTGTTCTTTGCCCTGCCGAAAGCTCTCCAGAACGTCTGTGGCGTAAATGATGAAGGTCAAGTTCATGCATAAGCTCATCAAGATGATCGTGATAGTTTCTTAAATTATACAAATGTGCATTTACGTTTAAGTTTTCTAAAACCGTTAAACGATAAGGCATCTCACAATAAGGTGAGGAAAAATTCATAAAAGGGATCGCTTTGTAACGATCAACCTCCATATCATGATCGAAGACGGTTACAGTACCTTCACTGGGGGAGGTTAATCCTAAGATCATAGAAATCGTTGTTGTTTTACCTGCGCCATTTCCACCTAATAGTGCTGTAATTGAGCCTTCTTCAACAGAAAATGAGATATGGTCTACAGCGCAAAAATCACCATAGTTTTTTGTTAGGTTATTGACTGTTAGAATATTTGCCATGAGGCTAATCTATTGCTTTTTATTTCTTCGCGCAAGCTTTTAGCGTTTGCTCATGCGTCAGTTTAACCTGTTCAAAACACTGATTGGCGAGATCTTTGCGGTTGTGTTCAGCTTTGACTTTGATCGGATCAAGGTACGTTAAATGCACTTCTAAATGTTTATGTTTTAAAAATGCCCAAAGATGAGGCATAAGCTCGTGCTCATCTTTATACCAAGAGACGAGATCTCTTTCTTCGCCCTTAATAACAGCTCCATTCAGGTGCGTGTAGCTCAAACTAACAGGTTGAATGATGACATCTTTTTTAATTGAATCATCCATAAAAGCACCAAAAAGAGAGCTTTTGAAAGGATAGACATCAATACCATTTGTTGTTGTTCCTTCTGGAAAGATCAGTAAGTTTTCGCCTCGGCGTACATAATTAAGGAGCATTTCTTTTTGTCCTTTCGCAGCACTTGGGCGACGTTCAACAAAGATCGTTCCTTGTAAACGTGCAAGAAAACCAAATACAGGCCAGCCAGCAATATCGCTTTTAGCAACAAAGAAACCACGTAACCAAGAGCCGATCACGATAATGTCCAAATAGCTTGTATGGTTTGAGGCATATAAAATAGTCGCATTTTTATTATCAAGGTATGTGTCACGACCATGTCTTATAAGTTTAACACCTGTTACAAGACAGGCAACACGGTGGAAAATATGAGGAAAAAACCAAACAGGTTTCTTTTCTTTCCAAAAAAAGACCAGCAACATAAAGGGTTGAAGTAAGGCAACACTCAGAGCCATGAATGCAATGACAAGGATTTTAAAACAAGCGGCAATTGATCTCATAATATTATTTGGTTTAGTTATTCTTTGGCAGAGCGGTCACGTCTGTAATATTCAACATGCTTTTCGCTCAAAGTTGCTTTCTCAACCATGATACAAATATCAACAGACTTCCATTGCATATCAATCATAGCGCCATCTCCTATGATACCATTGAGGCGTAGATATCCTTTTACAAGCGGTGGAAGTTGTTTAACAGCTTCTTTAGGGTTGATTTCTTCCTTTGGAATTAGATTGATGCTTTGAAAATATTTATCAAGTGCTTTGGGGCGCACTTCTTCACGTGCTAAATGATAATGATACAGATAAGAAAGAGGGAGTGCTAATTCTTGAGGGTCGGTATAACCTTCAAAGCTTGCGCATCCAAATAGGAAATCAACCTCATGGTGAAAAATAAAAGCACCAATACCTTGCCATAAAAGCTGGAGGGCAAAGCGTGTGCGGTAGCCGTCTAAGATACAACTACGACCAACTTCCATAAGGTTTTTTGCATTCTTTTTTAGGGGCGTGATATCAAATTCGCTTTCTGTATAGAACTCATGCATATCATCACTGACGACTTGTCGGAACATTCTATATGTACCAATCACTTTATGATCGTCAGGATCATTGATATCAATAACAAGTAAATGTGTTGAAACATCATCAAAACGGTCATAGTCACGCTTTAATGTACCCATTTCGCCAATGGGGTCTGCGCCATATTCTTCATAAAAAACTTTATAGCGGAGTTCTTGTGCTTTTTTGATTTCATCAACCGTCTCAGCAACTTTCAGCATAAGACCATTGATTGTCATTTTTTTGATTTCATCAGGCGCTTCCATTAAATATGGGTTTTTAGATGGACAGCGAGGCGTTGTATAATCAGTCATAAGCCATTTCTTCTGTTAGAATGTTTTCTTAAATAGATACATACTATTTTATTGGCGCTCAGTTAAGCTTTTTTTGAACTAGAATTGCGCTTAAATGGTGAATAGATAAAATTTTAGCTAAATTTTAACATTCAACCCTATATGATAGAGAAGTGTGTAAATCTACACATGTCGTAGGGGATTTAAAAAGGAAGTAAGTGTTTGAAAGAAGAACTGTCTTATAAAGCGCGTCGGAGTGACTGGTACAGCGCATTTCTATTTGCTTGTATAGCGATTGGTATTTTTGCGGTTTCTTTTTTGGTTCAAAAGAAAGAAGTTCATGACAAGACGTCTATGCTTTCTATTCATTTAAAGGCATCATTAATAGCGATAGAAAGAGATATAGATACTTTTTTCTCTGATTTACAAAAAACACAAGAAACAGAAATTAAAAGATTCTTGAGAAATCATCCAGGCGTTGAAATTGTTGTTGGTCATAAAGAAAATGATGAACTTGATTTTAAACGCATTTATACATCACAAGTAACACGAGATGTTGAGCAAGATAAACTACTTGATTTATTGCCAAGAATTCAAGACCACAGTGTTTTATCGCGCGATTATGATCATATTTTCGTTGTTGAGAAAACACATAAAGCTTTTTTAGGAAAAAATGCGGATAAAAGTTTTATTTGGGCTAAAACACTTTCACATCATAAGGCAACGACAATTATTCTTGTTTTTTATGATTTAAATGCTGTGATTGATCCATGGACAGAGCAATTAGTTGATGACAGTTTAATCGCAACCTATGTTCAAAATGAACATTCAGGTGTTTTGTTGGCACATACAAGCCCTGCATTATCAAAGGATTATGAGTCTTTTCTTGAGTTGCTTTCTCAGTCGGATACACGATTGCTGAAATATAAAAACACGCAATTGAGTATCTCACACTTATTATACCCAGATCATTCTTATTTAATTAGTCTGTTGTTGGCCTTTGCAAGTGCTTTATGTTCATTAATCTTCTTCTTAAAAGCGATTTTACTTGTACGTTACGACCTCAGTGTTAAGCGCAGATTAGAACAAGAGCATAATATGCAAGAACATCTGCAAAGTGAAATTAGAAAGCTTGATAAAGATTATGCGGTTTTAAGAAAGAATGCGCGTGAATATAGGCATGTATTGGATTCGATATCTGATATTGTTTTTGAAACAGATATGAATGGCCATGTTCTCTTTATGAATGAAACATGGGAGCGCGCAACAGAAGTTCCTGTATGGGATGTGATTAAAACACCGCTGTGGGAATTATTCCACCCCGATGACCGTATGGCTGTAAAGCTTTTAATTGAAAGCTATATCGAAGGGCACCGTTATGCGTCTTATGAAGAGGCTCGCCTTTCATTGAATGATGGCACTTATAAAACGGTTGAGATTTCTTTGAATATGGTGCGTATCCCAGATAATCAAGATATTTGCTTAGTTGGAAGCATGACTGATATTGATCATCGTGTACGCTCAGAGGTGGCTCTGCGTGAAGCTGAAGAAAAATATCGTAATATGGTTGAAAAGTCATTAGGCGGTATTTATCGCTCTGTACCAGAAGGGTATTTTATTGATGCAAACCCTGCTATGGCACAGATTTTGGGCTATGATAGTGTAAAAGAATTATTAGAAAAAATTACAGATATTAATAAGCAATTTTATTGTGATGAGAGCGCTCGCGAGAAAATTCTTAAAACGATGGAAGATGAAGGGCTTAAAGATATTGAGTCACGTGTTTATAAAAAAGACGGTTCTGTGATTTGGATTAGTGAAAGTTTTAGACCCGTTTTTGGTGAAGATGATTCAATCCTTTATTATGAAGGCACAATTGTTGATATTACAAAACGTAAAGTAATTGAAGCCGCTTTGTTAAAAGCAAAATCACACTCAGACATGGCCAGCCGTTCGAAATCTGAATTTTTGGCAAATATGAGCCACGAATTAAGAACGCCTTTGAATGCGATTATTGGCTTTTCTGAAATTTTAAAAGATGAATTATTTGGCCCACTGGGCTCAGATGAATATAAAGAATATTCTCAAGATATTTATAATTCAGGCACGCATTTATTGCAGATCATTAACGATATTCTTGATATGTCTAAGATTGAGGCTGGTAAACGCGAGTTGCGTGAGGATCTGATTAAGGTTTCTGATGTTGCTGCGGTTGCGTTTAAAATGGTTAAGCCAAAGGCTGATTCCCGTAATGTGACACTTGAGAATTTAGCAGCGCTTGATTTGCCCCCACTCTTAGCAGAACAATTAGCTGTGAAGCAAATCTTGATTAATCTATTAACAAATGCGGTTAAATTCACTAAAGAAGGTGGTTCGGTTAAGCTAACGAGTGCATTCTCAGAAAAAGGTGAATTGATCTTGTCTGTGACAGATACAGGGATTGGTATGCGCGAAGAAGATATTGAAAAAGCGTTATCAGCCTTTGGTCAAATCGATGGGGATTTATCTAAGAAGGAGTCTGGCACAGGGCTAGGATTAACACTTGTAAAACAACTCACAGAGCTTCATGGAGGCTATATTGTTGTTGAAAGTGAAGTGGATAAAGGAACAACCGTTCATGTTCACTTCCCCGCAGAGCGTGTCCGTAAATAAACGGTTGTTTATCCTTTTAATTTTATTAATTTAAGCGTTTGCCATAGCGAGAGCTGTATCAAGCATACGGTTTGAGAAACCCCATTCATTATCATACCAGCTAAGGATACGAACAAACTCACCTTCGATCACTTTTGTTTCGTTTAAAGCAAAAATAGATGAACGTGGATCGTGAATGAAATCAGCAGATACAAGTGGTTCATCATAAACACCTAAAATGCCTTTTAAGGAGCCTTCTGAGGCTGCTTTTGTCATTGCTGCATTAATTGCTTCAACAGAAGTTGATTTACTTGGTTGGAATTTTAGATCAACAACAGAAACAGTTGGTGTTGGAACGCGGATAGAGGTTCCGTCTAATTTTCCTTTTAACTCAGGTAAAACAAGACCAACAGCTTTTGCTGCCCCAGTTGATGTTGGGATCATAGAAAGCGCTCCAGCGCGTGCGCGATGTAAATCACTATGTCCTGTATCAACGATGCGTTGATCCCCTGTATAAGAGTGAATTGTTGTCATGAAACCACGCTCAATTCCAAATTCAGAATGCAGTACATGTGCAACAGGGGCTAAACAGTTTGTTGTACAAGATGCATTTGAAACAACTGTATGATCAGCTTGTAACTTGTCATGGTTAACACCGTAAACAACAGTGATATCTTCACCACTTGCAGGCGCAGAGATTAGGACTTTTTTAGCACCAGCTTTGATATGAAGGTTTGCTTCTTCTTTTGTTCTAAAGAAACCTGAACATTCAAAAACCATATCAACACCCATATCACCCCAGTTGATATCAGCAGGTGCTCTATGTTGAGAATAGGCGAGCTTGTCACCGTCGATTGTTATGATCGATCCTTCAACAGAAACGTCTTTTGAAAAACGACCATGCACAGAATCATATTTGAAAAGATGTGCGCTTGTTTCAATCGGCGTTGGGTCATTGATCGCAACGATTTGTATATCTTTATTGCCACTTTCATAAAAGGCGCGCAATACAAGACGTCCAATACGACCAAATCCGTTAATACCTACTCTTAATGTCATGATAAAAAATCCCTTCTTTTCGTTTATGATAATTTTGAAACTGTATTTTCAGCGGTGATGCCAAAATGAGAATAAAGCACTTCGTAAGGCGCGGACTCACCAAAGCTTTCCATGCCAATAAAGATGCCATCAAATCCGATAAGACGGTCCCAGCTTTGACGACAGCCTGCTTCAATGGCGCATAGTTTTTGTGCCGAGCCTCGAAGCGATGACAGGTAATCATTACCTTGTTCTAGGAGTAAGTCAAGGCATGGAACAGAAACAACACGGACACCGTCGCCTTTTGTTTCTAGCATTTCTTTTGCTTCGAGGGCGATTTCGACCTCAGAACCGCTTGCAAAAAGAGTAATCGTATGTGCGTTGCCAGCCTCTCTTAAAATATATCCTCCTTTTGCTGTTAGGTTTTCTGATGCGCTTTCTAAGCGCACAGCAGGAAGATTTTGTCTTGTTAAAGATAAGAGAGAAGGTGCATGTTCCAAATTCAACGCTGCTTCCCAGCTTTCAGCTGTTTCAACAAGATCAGCTGGGCGGAACGTATAGCAATTTGGGATAGCGCGCATAGCTGATAAATGTTCAACAGGTTGGTGTGTCGGTCCATCTTCGCCAAGCCCGATAGAATCATGTGTCATAACATGAATGACACGTTGTTTCATAAGCGCCGCTAATCGAATAGAGGGGCGCGAATAATCTGCAAAACACAAGAATGTGCCGCCATAAGGGATTAAGCCTCCATGAAGGGTGAAGCCGTTCATGATCGCGGCCATACCATGTTCTCTAACCCCGTAATAAATATAAGAGCCAGAGAAGTCATTTTGATGAATATGGGTGTCTTGAACTTTTGTGATATTAGAGCCTGTTAAATCAGCAGAACCACCAACGAGCTGTGGAATAGCCGTTGCAAGGACTTTTAAAACTTCGCCAGAAGCTTTTCTGGTTGCTATTTTTGTTGGGTTTTTAACACAGTCTTCAATAAAAGTTGCGATAGGGTCTTTCATTAAAGATGTAACAGATGGATTTAAATATGTGTTGAAGGCTTCTTTCTTCTCCGCATCTAATCCGTTGAAGCGTGTATTCCAAGCTGTGTAAACAGCCTTGTTTTTATCACCAATAGAACGCCATTGAGATAATAAATCTTCTGGAATTTCGAACGCATCATGAGCCCAGTTTAAAGCTTCTTTCGCGCCTTTTAGTTCACTTTCACCAAGAGGTGAACCGTGCGCACTTGATGTATTTTCTTTTGTTGGTGCGCCGTAACCAATACGTGTTTTACAGGCAATTAGCGTTGGTCTTTCTGTTTCGCTAACGGCTTTTTCAAGCGCGCGGTCAATGCTTTCAAAATCATGACCGTCAGCATGAAGTGTTTTCCAGCCATAAGAGTCAAAACGCTTAACAGTATCATCACTGAAAGAGAGGTCTGTTTTTCCATCAATTGAAATGCCGTTATCATCGTATAGGACAACCAGATTTGATAAGCCTAAATGCCCAGCAAGCGAACATGCTTCGTGACTGATCCCTTCCATTAAATCACCGTCACCGGCCATAACAAAAGTCTTGTGATCTATAAGCTCTGAACCAAAACGGCTTTTTAACATTTCCTCAGCCATGGCAAAACCGACAGAGGTTGCAATTCCTTGTCCTAATGGACCTGTTGTCATTTCAATCCCCGCGCTTTGTTCGATTTCTGGATGACCTGCGGCAAGGGAGTGAAGTTGGCGGAAATTCTTGATTTGATCCAAAGTCATCTTCTCATAACCCGTTAGGTATAACAAACTATATAAAAGCATCGATCCATGGCCACCAGAAAGGATAAAGCGATCACGGTCAAACCATGTAGGATCTGCGGGATTAAATTTGAGATATTTTGTAAAGAGAAGTGTCGCAACATCAGCCATTCCCATCGGCATACCTGGATGGCCGGATTGTGCTTTTTCAACCGCATCCATTGAAAGGGCTCTAATAGCATTGGCCATTTCTCTCAACGGTGTATAGTCAGTGAGTGTTTGTGTTTCTAAAGCGGTATTCTCCATAACGATTTATCTTTCTCTGCTGTGTCAAATTTGGATGCCTTTAGAATGAAGCAGGAGAGGGATAAGGTCAACAGGAATTCCATGAGAAAATTAAGTAATTTTGGCAATTGACGAATGCGGTTTAGGGTCGTATTATCGCGATTCTAATCATGATGCTAATAAGTAAACGGAAAGAACCTGTCTGATGGCAGACTTATTGTCTTATATAAAATTGGATCAGCTTGAAAAAGCGTTGAATAATTTGGAACAGAAACTCGAAACAGCGACACCGAATGCGTCTGATGATAGTGATGCACGTTGTGAGCAATTGACTCTTCAATTGCAAGAAGAGGCACAAAAACGAGAGAAAGTAACAAAAATCATTGATGAAACAATAGAAACAGTAGAAACTATTCTATTATCAAAGGATGGATAAGGAATAAGAGCGATGGCAAATATTCGATTAAAAATCAATGGACGTGATTATGATATGGCATGTGATGATGGCCAAGAGGAACGTATTTATGCGTTATCTCAATATGTTGATTCTCGTTTATCAATGATCGCAAGTGCGGGAGCTGGGAAAAGCGAAGCGCATTTATTGATGCTGACATCTCTTGTTTTAGCAGATGAAATTTTTGATTTAAAAGAAGGCCTGCCTGTTAATTCAGATACAACGCGTATTGAAGCAGAAAAAGAGCAGGCACTCGCGATGGTTGAGAGTTTAATTCAACGCGTTGAAACCTTAAGTGCCTCTGTTAAGTAAAGACTATCAAACGTTCATATTGATTATCTAAAGTTAAGGCTGTTTGTACATTGCACTCAATTTTGTGCTGGTATAATTAGGCCTTTATGTATATTGTGCAAAACTGAAAGTCTTGCTGGGTGATGCGATACGGTTTTACAAATTTCCTAGGGCCGATGCTTTTTGCGAAGGGAGCTGTCCCTGAGGGAAACCGTGGTTTCACTCATTACGGCACCCACCTGGTTATACCGGGTCGTAGAGAATATAAAACCCCGGTCAATCTGGCAGGCTTTCACCTTAAATGTAGAATTAAGAAAGATCATTTTATGTCTGATGAAAAGAAAGCATTGAGAAAAGAAGTTTTGGCTTGGCGCCAAAATCAAAAAGAACCTCTGCTGATTTCAGACGAAGCCTCAACAATGTTACTTGATTGGATACAGGCACAGGGTATTACTTCTGTTGGTTTGTATCATGCAATGAAAGGGGAGGTTGATGTTTCCTCCTTAAAAGAAGTTTTTGATCGCTATAATATTTCTTATGCGTATCCGCGCGTTTTAGAAGATCATGAAACTATGGTTTTTCAAACAACCTCTCAAACGACGATATTACAAAAACAGGCGTTTGGCTTTTATGCACCAGAAGCAGATGAAGCGCTTATTACACAACCAGAGCTTTTATTAGTGCCGGGATTAAGTTTTGATAAGCAAGGAAATCGTTTAGGTTTTGGAAAAGGTCATTATGATCGTTATTTATCAAGCCATTCTCATATTAAATGTATCGGTGTTTGCGCCTCACAACAAATGAGAGAGTGTATACCAGCAGAGCCACATGACGAACCCATGAAACATATTTTAACAGAACAGAAATTGGTGTTGTTGTGAAGTTATTATTTTTAGGAGATATATACGGTGATATTGGTCGCAATGCAGTTATTGACAAGATAGCCACGATCAAACAAAAGCATGAAATTGATTTTACAATCGCAAATGGTGAGAATGCCGCTCAATACGGTATTACGCCTGATCAAGCAAAAGAATTATTTGAACATGGCATTGATTGTATAACGACGGGGAACCATGCGTGGTCAAGACGAGAGATTATTCCCTTTGTTGAAAAAGAAGAACGTTTATTACGTCCTGTTAATTATCCAGAAGGAACGTTAGGGCAGGGGCTCTTTGATGGAAAGGATCGCCAAGGGCGCCGCATCATCGTGATCAATGTTATGGGGCGCATTTTCATGGATCCTCTTGATTGCCCGTTTCGTGAAATGGATAAGGTGTTAAAACCATATGTGTTAGGACGTAATGTTGATGCCGTTTTTGTTGACGTTCATGCAGAAACATCCTCGGAAAAAGGAGCCTTAGCGCATTACTTAGATGGTCGTGTAACAGCTGTTGTTGGTACTCATACACATGTCCCAACAGCAGATAGTATGATTTTACCAAAAGGCACAGCTTTTCAAACAGATGCAGGCATGTGCGGCGCATATAATGGTGTTATTGGGGCGCAACCCGAAGGCGCGATTGGGCGCTTTTTAAAGCAAGTAAAACGTCCTCATCTTATTCCTGTTGACGGAGAGGCAACAATTTGTGGTGTTGTCGTTGATGTTGCTGAAAAAGGGTTAGCAAAAACGATTTATCCCATACGCATAGGGGGAAGCTTATTACAACAGCAAGATTAGATGTTATTTGTTACGTGTATTATAATAACGTTTAACCACCTTGGTTAACTCGCTCATGAGCAAGTCACCATAATCTCCTGTATCACCTGTCTTTTTTGTCTCAATAACAAGTTTAAGTGATTTGTGATGAGCGATAATAATATCAATAACTTCTTTTCGAATTTCTGGAACATTTTCAATAAAGTTTAAAAGACTTTGCGCCATATCAGTAACAATAGGATAATGGAACATAGCACCGCTTGATTTTAGCATAATTGCAGAATCTTGAATTTTTGTGCGTTCTTCATCTGTTAAAACACCTGTTTTAGATAATCTTTCAGCAATTTCTTCAATTGTGTCTAAATCATCTTTTGCGATCGCGGGGAAATCATGAGCCATGCGCGTAAAAATTTCATCAGCCTTGTTAAGGCGTTCCTCAGATACCCCACCATGACCAACTTTTTGTTTGATCTTATTGAGCGGCATAACAATTTTAACATCATCAGACATTCTTTATATAAGCTTCCTTATGTCTTGGTTAATTATCGTAGTGTGTATTATAGATAAACTTTTTCTACAGATTTAGGAGTGTATTGTTGATTCCGTCTTCTTTCAACCCCTTTATAATCAGGATTATTGATACGTCTTCGATCTGGCCCACAATATTTTTTTGAAATGATAAATTGTCTTGGTTTTTCAATGATATGCTCAATGCGACCATACATAGATCTAGAGGTGAAAGGTTTTGCCAAAAACTCAGTAATACCAGAATCTCGTGCAGCAATAACACGACTTCTCTCACTGTAACCAGTCATTAAAATAATAGGAACATATGGACAGGGGCTATCTGGATCGGTTCGGACTTTCTTTGTGAAATCTAAGCCATTCATAGGCTCAACCATCCAATCAACAATAACAATATCATATTCTGTTTTTTTTAGCATCTCATATCCCGTAATTGGATCTGCGATACTATGGATAGAATTGACACCAAAAGCTTGTAGGATTGATTTTGTCAAACTGCGCATGTGCCAATTTTTCTCAATTAGCAATATCTTCAATTTGTCCATATGGTAAGCCATATATTAAATCCCCTATACTGTGTATATGTGTGTCTTCAATAGTTGCATCTCTTTTATATTACAAAAGAGGGTGACGCAAATAAGAATATTTATGCATACCCTTATGTATCTTAAACGAATTTTTATTAAAAAGCGTTAATTTTCCGCTTTAAACAGGCCTGTTATTTGTCTTTTTAATAAATAAACTTGTGGTAAGCTTACAAATCGTACTAATTTACCTTTATTACACAATTTAACTTGATAAAAGGACTTTTTAGATGGCAGGTCATTCGAAATTTAAAAATATTCAGCACAGAAAAGGTGCTCAGGATAAAAAACGTGCAAAAGTATTTAATAAAATTGCTAAGGAAATTGAAGTAGCGGCAAAGATGGGCGCGCCGGATCCTGATATGAATCCACGTCTTCGTTTGGCAATTAGTAATGCGCGTTCGGCAAATATGCCAAAAGATCGTATCGAGCGTGCAATTAAATCAGCGAGTGAAACAGCGGGCGGTGATAATTATGAAGAAATTCGTTATGAAGGATATGGGCCTGGTGGGGTTGCTGTGATTGTTGAAGCCCTCACAGATAATAGAAATAGAACGGCTGGAGAAGTTCGCACGGCTTTTTCTAAAAATGGAGGATCGCTCGGAGAAACAGGCTCTGTTGGCTTTATGTTTGATCGCTTAGGTGAGATTGTTTACACAGCAGAAGTGGCCAGTGAAGACGATATGTTTGAAGCAGCTGTTGAAGCGGGAGCTGATAATGTTGAATCTTCTGAGGACGGGCATTTAATTTATACCGAGGTTGATAATTTTGCAGCGGCTCAACAAGCTTTAGAAGCAAAATTTGGTGAACCACAAGAAGCATATCTCGTTTGGAAACCTAAAATGTTTAGTACGCCAAATGAAGAACAGGCTGAAACATTGTTTAAATTGATTGATACATTAGAAGATAATGATGATGTGCAAAAAGTGTTTGCGAATTTTGACCTACCTGATGATGTCATTGAACGGTTATCAGCATGATCATTTTAGGCCTAGACCCTGGATTACGATATACGGGCTGGGGTGTTATTGACTATAAAGATGGTAAACCGAGATACCTAGCCTCAGGAACAATCGAGTCTTCTGATTCAAAGAAAAATCTGGCGCTACGTCTTGTTGACATTCATGATGCTCTTCATGCGGTACTGGATACATGGTCACCTGAAACGGCAGCGGTTGAAGAAACGTTCGTGAATAACAATGGTAAAACGACATTAAAACTTGGCCAAGCACGAGCAGTTTCTTTGCTTGTACCTGCCTTGAATGGTGTGGAAGTTTTTGAGTATTCAACAAATTTGATTAAGAAATCGGTTGTCGGTTCTGGGCATGCGGGTAAAGAGCAAATGCAGATGATGATGAAAATGCTTTTACCCAATTCTAAGATTGGGTCTGAACATGAGGCGGATGCCCTTGCGACAGCACTTTGTCATGCACATCACTATGCACATAAGAAATTATCTGATACCATGAACAAAACGAGAATCGAAGCATAATTTACAGACATGGTGTTGGGGTAGACATGATTGCAAAATTAAAAGGACTTATTGATCATATTGATCTAAATAACTTGATCTTAGATGTAAATGGTGTTGGTTATGCGGTATTTGCTTCTAGCCATACATTGCGCAAAATAGGGCGTGTAGGAGATGCTGTTTCACTCCTTATTGAAACGCATGTGCGAGAAGATCATATTAATCTATATGGGTTTGCTGATGCACAAGAAAAAGAATGGTTTCAAATTTTATGTCGCGTACAAGGCGTTGGTACAAAAGTCGCTTTGGCGATTCTAAGTGTAGCAACACCCAAAGATTTGATTTTAGGGATTGCTTCAGGGGATAAAAATATTGTTAAACAAGCAGATGGCGTAGGTCCTAAGCTTGCAACACGTATCATCACAGAATTAAAAGATAAAGTCGGCTCGATGAGCTTGGAAGCAACAAACGTTTCCTTAGCAACAGGAGGTGTTGCAAACTCAGATCCAATCGCACCAATCGCAGATGATGATCGTGTCTTACAAGATGCGATCTCAGCGCTTGTTAATTTAGGCTATCAACAAAGTGATGCTTATAAGGTCATTAATGATGTAAGACGTGAGGATGAAACACAAGATTTATCATCCTTGATCACTCAAAGTTTAAAGAAATTAAGCACAGGAGCATAACATGATGGAAGCAAGAGATATGATTTCTCCTGATATACAAGAGGGAGATGTCCTTGAAAAGGCGCTTAGACCCACACATTTAGATGAATTTATTGGTCAGGCAAAAATCAAAGAAAATTTGTCAGTTTTTATTCACGCAGCTAAAAAAAGAAGTGAAGCTCTTGATCACGTTTTGTTATTTGGCCCTCCTGGTTTAGGTAAAACGACATTAGCACAAATTGTATCCAAGGAAATGGGCGTTGGGTTTCGCGCAACATCGGGTCCTGTTATTTCAAAAGCAGGGGATTTGGCAGCTATTTTAACAAATTTACAGCCTCATGATGTCTTGTTTATTGATGAAATTCATCGCTTGAATCCAATTATCGAGGAAGTTTTATATCCTGCTATGGAAGACGGTGTGCTGGATATTATTATTGGTGAAGGACCTGCTGCGCGTACAGTGCGTATTGATTTACCACCCTTTACACTTGTGGCAGCAACAACGCGTTCGGGATTGTTGACAACACCCCTTAGGGAGCGTTTTGGTATTCCGCTAAGATTAGAGTTTTACTCTCATGAAGATTTAGCACGTATTGTGGCAAGACAGGCACGCTTGATGGAGATTGAGATGGATGAGGGAGGAGCGTTAGAAATTGCAAGACGTTGTCGTGGGACACCGCGCGTGGCAGGCCGTTTGACGCGTCGTGTTCGTGATTTTGCTTCTGTTTTGTCAGAAGATGTAATTACATGTGAGATTGCCAACCAAGCCTTGCAACGTTTGGAAATCGATGATCAAGGTTTGGATCAAATGGATCGGAATTTCTTATCCGTGATTGTTGAAAAATTTAGCGGTGGTCCTGTTGGCTTAGAAAATTTAGCGGCAATTTTGTCTGAGCAAAAAGATGTGATTGAAGATGTGATTGAGCCGTATTTAATGCAAAAAGCATTTATTCAAAGAACACCAAGAGGGCGTATTGTAACGGCGTTAGGGTATCAGCATTTAGGGCTAACGCCACCAACTACACAACAATCAGAAAGTGATTTGTTTAATGCTTAAACAAAAAGAAGTACCAATGACACAAAATGCAAAAGAATTTAAAATGCCGGTTCGTATCTATTATGAAGATACGGATACTGGAGGGATTGTTTATCATGCCAATTATTTGCGCTATGCAGAGCGTTGCCGTAGTGAATGGTTGCGTTCAGTTGGGGTGGAGAGCTCAAAATTAGCAGAAGAAAAAGGAACTTTTTTTGTTGTTAAATCGTGTTCTATTAACTATCACGCGCCTGCAAAATTGGATGATAAGTTGATCGTGACAAATGAAGTTGAAAAAATTGGGGGTGCTTCTATCTCTTTAAAGCAAGGTGTTTATAAAGAGAATCAGCTATATGTATCCATGGATGTCGTTATTGTGCTTGTTGATGGGAATAAAAAACCAGTACGTATCGATCCTGAATTGAAAGCTCAATTACTAAGTTAAAATTAGAGGAAAAGTTAAATGGATGGAATAGAAGCAACACAATTGGCTGGATCAGTTGTACATGATTTATCAATTTGGTCATTATTTTGGCAAGCGGATATGATTGTTAAAATGGTTATTGTCATGCTGGCTTTTGCCTCAATTTGGTGTTGGGCGATTATTTTGGATAAAATGTTTTCTTTGAAATCACTCTCGCTAAAGGCAAACCATTTTGAAAAATCATTTTGGTCAGGTGAGTCTTTAGACCGTCTTTATGATAAGACAATTCAACGCGCGCGTGATCCGATGACACGTATTTTTAATGCGGGCATGAAAGAATGGCGTATGGCTCATGAAAAAGGGATTTCTTCTGAGAAAAGCCATTTTAGTTTACAACAACGTATTGAAAAAGCGATGTCAGTCACGATTAATCGCGAAATGGATAATTTGGAAAAGAATATGACATTCTTGGCAACAGTTGGTTCAACCGCGCCGTTTATTGGTTTGTTTGGAACGGTTTGGGGGATTATGAATTCATTCACAGCGATTGCTGGTTCAAATACAACAAATCTAGCCGTGGTTGCCCCTGGGATTGCGGAAGCTCTTTTTGCGACAGCGTTAGGTCTTGTCGCAGCTATTCCAGCGGTGATTGCTTATAATAAATTTTCATCAGATATTGGGCGCTATTGTGATCGTTTAGAAGGGTTTTCAAGCGAATTTACATCGCTTTTATCACGCTTCTTAGATGAAAAAGGTCGTCAGAAAAAGGCAGAGATTTAATCATGGGCGCAGGAATACAATCATCAGGGCGTCGTAAATCTGGACACCGTACAAGACGACAAATGTCAGAAATTAATGTGACTCCTTTTGTAGATGTGATGTTGGTTTTATTGATTATCTTTATGGTTGCCGCCCCTTTGATGACAACGGGTGTAACTGTTGATTTACCAAGTTCGCAAGCATCGGCGCTGAGTAAGGAGTCAAAAGACCCTGTTGAGGTTAGTATTAATGCAGATGCTCAGATATTTGTTGGTGAAAAGCAATTATCAGCCAATCAATTATTGCCATTCATTCAATCCCTTACAGAAGGCGATGGCGATACACGTATTTATATTAGAGCAGATCGAGGATTAGCCTATGGTGATGTTATGAAAGTTATGGCGGAATTAAATCGCTCTGGTTTTCGTAAAGTTGCTTTGATCTCTCAACCGAAATAAAACAAAGGCAGGATAGCTCGTGCGTTTTTCTTTCATTTTATCAATTGGATTGCACATTTTTATTATTGTGCTGTTATCAAGAGGGTTTGATTTTTCTAATCCTCACGATATTGATATTGCACCACCCATTAATATTGAGATTGTTGAAATTGCCGATAAAAATCAAACAACAAAAATAGCACCTCCGAAAAAAGCCAAAAAGCCTGAAAAAAAGAAAACGGAGGAAAAGACAAAGAAAAAAGAGCCTCCTAAAAAAACAGCTAAACCAAATGCATCAGCGCCCAAACCGAAGGTAGAAGATAGTGCTGTGCCTTTACCCGATAAGGTTGCTGATAAGCTTGTAAAGCCTAAACCACCAAAGAAAATTGAGAAAAAAGTTGAGCCTGATTTAAAACGTCCGGAACTAAAAGAGACGAAGATGGTTAAACCTATAGAGAATGATGAACCGTTTCAGTCGGTTTTGAAAAATTTAATCTCGGATGAGCCTTTTAAAAAAGAAGAAGAAGAAAAAGAAGCTGTGCAAGAAGTAACACAAGTCGCCTCGTTATCTGACCGGATGACAATTACAGAAATGGATGCTTTGCGCCGTCAATTGGAGGGATGTTGGAATGTGCCAATTGGTGCCCGTGATGCGGATAATTTAATCGTTGATGTTCGCCTCGTAATGAACCAAGATAAGACGGTTAGAAAAGCGGAGATCGTTGATGATAATCGTTATAATTCAGATCCGTTCTTTCGTGCAGCTGCCGATAGCGCGTTACGCGCCGTTCAAAGTGATGCATGTAACCCGCTTATTCTTCCAGATGGTAAGTATGAACAATGGCAGATAATCTTATTTAGATTTAACCCACAAGAAATGTTTTAAAAGGATTACAATTCGGTCATGAAAAAAATTATAGTGCTCTTATTTTTATGTTTTGTCACGCTCTCAACGTCTGCACAGGCTAATTTAGAGGTTGATATTACAAGAGGGAGTGTTTCGGCTCTTCCGATTGCTGTACAAGATTTTGAAGGAGAAACAATAGACCAGATTAAATTAGGGGCAGATATTGCTGAGATTGTACGCTCTAATTTGGAAAAGTCAGGTCTATTTGAAACAATTGAGCCAAGCCGATTTCCTCGTGATTTAGATGGAGAAACCGCAGATAACCCGTTATTGCCTTTGTGGAAAAATGTAGGGGCTGATGCGTTGGTAAAAGGTATTATCTCTAAAAATGAACAAGGAAAAACACGTGTTGAGTTTCGTTTGTGGGATGTGATTGGTGGACGTCAAATGTCGGGGCTTGCTTATACAACAACGCCGAAGAATTGGCGCCGTATCGCCCATATTATGTCAGATGAGATTTATAAACGTATTACGGGTGAGAATGGATATTTTGATTCACGTATCGTTTATGTTGCAGAAACGGGGCCAACAATTAAGCGCGTAAAACGTCTAGCAATCATGGACCAAGATGGTGCTAACCATCAATATTTAACCTCAGGGAGTGAATTGGTGTTAACACCGCGTTTTTCGCCTAATTCTCAAACAATTACTTACTTGTCTTATTACAAGAACACGCCACGTGTTTATGTTTATGAGTTAAGCACAGGACGTCAAAAAGTGTTGGGTGATTTTAGAGGGATGACATTCGCTCCTCGTTTCTCTCCTGATGGAGAAAAGATCATCATGAGTCTTTCTTTAAACGGGAGTAGTGATATTTATACGCTTGATATCGATTCTGGTCGCAAGCAACAATTGA
This sequence comes from uncultured Rickettsiales bacterium, assembly GCA_950054255.1. Taxonomy (GTDB): domain Bacteria; phylum Pseudomonadota; class Alphaproteobacteria; order Micavibrionales; genus CATLOR01. The sequence continues at coordinate 825,393 of CATLOR010000001.1, forward strand.
CATCACATCCGGCAATCGACACCAGTCCGAGCTATTCACCAGATGGAAAGCGTATTGCTTTTGAATCTGATCGAAGTGGGACGCAACAAATATATGTGATGGATGGTGATGGTCGTAATGTGCGTCGTATTACCTTTGGACAAGGGCGTTATGCGAATCCTGTATGGTCACCAAGAGGAGACTTGATTGCTTTTACACGTATGCAAGGGGGCTTGTTTTATATTGGGGTCATTAAACCAGATGGGACAGGTGAGCGTTTAATTGCCCAAGCCTACCATATAGAAGGACCAACTTGGTCACCAAATGGTCGTGTGATTTCTTATTTCAAAGAAAAAACAGGTCGTGATGGTCAAAAAACATCAAAAGTTTATACAATTGACTTAACAGGCTATAACGAACAAGTCATTAAAACGCCTGTTGATGGATCGGATCCTGCATGGTCACCTTTGCACGAGTGATTGTGTCGAATTAAAATAACGAAACCAGTTGAAAGATTTCTTCTGTGTCTTATACTTAGTGCAACATTTAACAACGAGTCTTATTGACTAGAATGGAGAGAAAACATGAAAAAATTACATTTAATGGCTTTTGCTGCGATGCTTGCTTTAACGGCTTGTTCTGATGCATCTCAAATGGATACATCAGAAGTTCTTGTTGAAGAAAGTGCTATGGCTCAAAATAGTGGCGATAACATTGATCCTGTGACAGGTATGCCGTTAGAAGGTTATGGTACAGAAAATATGTATGGCCAAGCAGCGAATGGTGTTCCTGCAGGTACTCAGCAAGACCTTGTAACAAATATTGGTGACCGTGTATTTTACGGATATGATCGTTCAGACATCACACCTGAAGGTCGTGAAACATTAGAGCGTCAAGCACGTTGGTTACAGCAATATCCATCAATCAATGTTGTGATTGAAGGTCACGCAGATGAGCGTGGGACACGTGAATACAACCTTGCTCTAGGTGATCGTCGTGCGGTTTCTGCCCGTAATTACCTTGTCGCTTTAGGTATTAATCCAACACGTATCCGTACAATTTCATACGGTAAAGAGCGTCCAGCAGTCGCAGGTTCTAATGCAACATCATGGGCTCAAAACCGTCGTGCGGTAACAGTTGTAGAATAAGGATATATTAATAATGGCTAAGTCTAAGCATTTTGCATTTATAAGTGGTCTTGCGCTCGCGCTTTCTCTATCTCTATCGACACCAGCTTTATCTCAAGTTGGGCATACAGATACAGAAACGCTTATGAACCGTTTGAATCAACTTGATAATCAAATGCAAACACTTAGCCGTTATATCTATCAACAAAATCCAGAATTTGCGGCCTCTCTTGGGAATGGGCAAGGCTCTTCTCAAGATAACAAGGCTGTTGTTGCTGCTTTTGAGATGCGTATGTCTGAGTTAGAGCAGCAAATTAGAGCATTCACGGGGGATATAGAGCGTTTACAGTTTGATGTAAGGCAGTTGACGCAAAAGAATATGCTTCTTGACAGTCGTTTAGGGGCTTTATTGCAAAAGCAGGAGGAGGTAAAAGCGCTTCCTCACGCGATAACTGAGCCACAAAAACAAACTGTTACGACAACAGCATCTACCGCTGTTGCTACGACATCAGCGTCGGCTTCGACCTCGACAAATACGACGGTTACAGCACCTCAAAATGTATTAACAACAGGGAATGCAACAGAAGCTTATGATACTGCTTTTTCTTATGTGCAAGAAAAAGACTATGAGAAAGCAGAAAAGGCATTCAAACAATTTATCGATACATATGGCGACAATGATCTTGTTCACAATGCACGTTATTGGTTAGGTGAAACATATTATGTACGTGGTGAATTTGATAAAGCGAGTGTTGTTTTTGCAGAAGCCTTTAAAGAGTCTCCGAAAGGGGCAAAAGCAGCTGATAATTTATTGAAGCTTGGAATGTCACTCGGGAGTGTTAGTAAAATCACGGAAGCGTGTGTGACATTAACAGAGCTTAAAAATCGTTTTCCAGATGCTCCAGCTTCTCTTTTACAAAGAGCGAATCAGCAGTTAGAAAAATATTCCTGTGATGAGCAAGAATGATCTTTGTCATACATTCTATGATTCTTTTTCCCATATTTTAAAGACGTTATCTTTGCCTGAGAATGTGCCTCTTGTTTTGGCTGTTTCTGGGGGGAGTGATAGTATGGCGCTTCTTTATTTGATGTCCCAATGGTCTAAGAGCCATGATAGGACATGCCATGTTGTTACTATTGATCATGGGTTACGCTTAGAGTCTGCTTCTGAAGTTTTATGGGTTCAAAAACAATGTGAGGCTCTTGAGATGCACTGTGAGCGTCTTACTTTAGATCTGAACCAAAATCAAAAAACATCGATCCAAGAACGCGCGCGAGAGGCACGATTTGAGGCCTTATTTGATGTCTGTAAACGGCTAGGAGGTGCGCCTCTATTTTTAGCACATCATGCAGATGACCAGCTTGAAACATTTGTACATCGTCTTGTTTCTGGCAGTGGTATTGATGGATTGGCGGGCATGAGTGTTAAGAATAATCGTCTAGGGATTGATATATTTAGGCCTCTTTTGTCATTTAAAAAGAAGGATTTAACTTTATTTCTTCAAGAAAGAAATCTCTCATGGTTGGAGGATCCATCTAATGAAAAAGATGTTTATACACGTGTACGTATTCGTAAATTTTTAGAAGAAGAAGGACTTTCTTCCGATCGTTTTTCAACGGTTTGTAAACGGATAGAGCGTGCTCGTACAGCATTAGATGATATTGCGCAACACCAGTTTGATCAATTTGCCTCTGTACAATTTTGGGGAGAGATTACTTTTGACTATCAGAGATGGATATCTCAGCCAACAGAAATACAGCTCCGTTTGTTAGAGAAAATGATTAGAAAAATTCGAAAAAACGATATTGAATATATGAGCTTATCAGGTTTAGAAAAAATTGTTTATGCACCTGAGCAAAGACACACATTACATGGTTGTTTAATTGATAAAAAGGATAATGAAATTTCTGTTGTTCGAGAACCGTTAAAGCAAGTTATTACGATTATTGATAACGAGCTGTTTGTGTGGGATGCGCGTTTTAAAATTCTTGGAGGAAAAGGCTTTTATGTACGCCCTTATAAAGAAGAAGATGCTACATGGATAAAGAAGCAAAAAGATCATTATTTGGATCAAGTGCCCTCAGACTACCGCTTAAGCACCCCAATTGTGTGTGATGAACATGGAAATATACAAGCCTCTATTCTTTTAAAACAGCATGAAACAATAGAGATTACCAGTATTTGACCAGAACAAAAGCTTGCTTTGTGAGGAAAAAATAGTACATTAGTCAAGGTATGCGTATTTGTAAAAAATGAAGGGACTTTCACGTGAATAACTTTGGTAAAAACCTGATCTTATGGGCTGTAATTGTTTTAGTTTTAGCGGCCATGCTTAACTCATTTCAAGGTGGTATGAAAGGGCAAAATCAAAGCGAAGAAGTTGCTTTTAGCGATTTCTTGAATGCCGCGCAAGAGCAAGAAGTATCTGATATCACAATGGAAGGAAACCGTGTTGTTGGTCATTATACAGATGGACGTGTTTTTAGAACATTAGCTCCGTCTAATACAGACTTAGTCTCTAAGCTTGAAGGAACATCTGTTCGTATTTCTGTTAAGCCTCAAAGTGATGGCTCTCCTACAATTTGGAGTGTTTTACTGTCTTGGTTCCCAATGCTTTTGTTAATTGCGGTATGGATTTTCTTTATGCGCCAAATGGGCGGTGGTGGAAGCAAAGCGATGGGCTTTGGTAAATCAAAAGCAAAACTACTGAATGAAAAAACAGGTCGTGTTACATTTAATGATGTCGCTGGTGTTGAAGAAGCTAAAGAAGAACTTGTCGAGATTGTTGATTATTTAAAGGATCCTCAAAAATACCAACGTTTAGGCGGTAAAATCCCAAAAGGTGTTTTACTTGTAGGTCCTCCAGGTACAGGTAAGACGTTAATTGCTCGTGCTGTTGCAGGTGAAGCCGGTGTGCCTTTCTTTACAATTTCAGGATCTGATTTCGTTGAAATGTTTGTCGGTGTTGGTGCAAGCCGTGTCCGTGATATGTTTGAACAAGGTAAAAAGAGTGCACCATGTATTATCTTTATTGATGAGATTGATGCGGTCGGACGTCATCGTGGCGCAGGTCTTGGTGGCGGTAATGATGAGCGTGAGCAAACACTTAACCAACTCTTAGTTGAGATGGATGGATTTGAAGGAACAGAAGGCGTGATTATTATCGCGGCAACAAACCGCCCAGATGTCCTAGATCCAGCACTTCTTCGCCCAGGTCGTTTTGATCGTCAAGTTGTTGTACCGAATGCAGATATCGCGGGGCGTACAAAAATTTTAGAAGTCCATATGAAAAAATTACCGTTAGCATCGGATGTTGATGCGCGTGTGATTGCTCGTGGAACACCTGGTTTTTCAGGGGCTGATCTCGCAAATCTTGTGAATGAGGCTGCTTTGATGGCGGCTCGTCGTAATCGACGTGTTGTTTCTATGAAGGATTTTGAAGAAGCAAAAGATAAGGTTATGATGGGTGCAGAACGCCGCTCTATGGCGATGACAGATGAGCAAAAGAAATTAACAGCTTATCATGAGGCTGGGCATGCTATTTGTGCGATTAACGAGCCAGCTTCAGATCCTATTCACAAAGCGACAATTATTCCGCGTGGACGTGCTCTTGGAATGGTGATGCGTTTACCAGAGCAAGATCGCACCTCTATGTCACGTGAAAAGCTTTATGCTGATCTCTGTGTTGCCATGGGTGGACGTGTGGCTGAAGAGATGATCTTTGGTTATGATAAAGTAACAACAGGTGCCTCATCAGATATTCAGATGGCAACAGACATGGCCCGTAAAATGGTCACAGAATGGGGATTGAGTGATAAGGCTGGACCTTTGCGTTACTCAAGTAACCAAGAAGAAGTTTTCCTAGGACATTCAGTTGCGCAACAGCAAAATATGTCTGAAGCAACCGCGAATATGGTTGATTCCGAAGTGCGTTCAATTGTTGAAGGATCTTATGAACGCGCAAAGAAACTTCTAAAGAAACATGGAAAAGACTTAGAGAAATTGGCTCAAGGCTTGTTGGAATATGAAACTTTATCTGGTGATGATATTAAAGTTCTTTTAGCAGGTAAGAAGTTAGATCGTGAATCGGATATGCCAAAAGCAAGTAATGATCATGCGGGCTCAGTTCCAACAGTTGGCAGTGTTTCTGATACGCCTGTAGAAGAAAAACCAAAAGCTAAGCCTAAGAAAAAAGCCACTCCTCGTAAAAAGAAGGATGATAGTTAGATTCGATTAAAGGAGCCAAGAAATTATACTCTTGGCTTTTTTTACGCAGCCTTTAATTGACATAATTAAGCTGTGGGGGTATAGTCATATTCGTTTTAAAAACTGTAGGATTATAAAAAAAATGGATGTTCAAGAGCGTATACAGCAGGTCTGGCGTGTGGAGAATAGAGATAATTCTGGCCCTTATATGGGGAGCAGTAATATTTTTAAAAAGCTTTATATTCAATTCCCAGAAGTTTGTGATTGGCCTGGTCCATTTGAAGGCCCTAAATTGGCAGCATTATTTAATGATGAGACGATAAAGGGCTGGTTCTGTGGTTTTGGAGCTTTAACAGAAGGAAGTTTTTCTTATAAGAACTGGTTTAGAGGTGTGGCTGCGCGGCAATTTTTACATGATCAAGGTTTTCATATTGCTCAATATCATTGCCAAGTACAAGATGTAAAAGAAGGTCTGTTTCAGGTGATGTTTAGAAAAAGCCATGCTATAAGACACACCGTTATTCCGTGTAATTTCGTGTAAATAGAATGAAACCTTTTGAAAGGTTTATTGAATTGAGGCTGTTGCTGTTCTTCTCTATGATGATCGAACATAATGATAAACTAAGATGGGTGTTATTTAGATGGGTAAGAAAACAAGACAATATTTCGGAACTGATGGTGTAAGAGGGCGCGCTAATACGCAGCCTATGGATGCTGAAACACTTCTTAAACTCGCGAAGGCGGTTTGTCTTAAATTTAAAAATGGTAAGAAACATTACAAGGTTGTGATCGGTAAAGATACGCGTCTTTCTGGTTATATGGTTGAGCCGGCACTAACATCTGGTTTTATTTCTATGGGCTGGGATGTGGTTATCCTAGGACCTGTGCCAACGCCGGCTGTGTCTAATTTTACACGTTCTTTACGTGCGGATTTAGGCGTGATGATTTCTGCATCTCATAATCCATATCAAGATAATGGCGTGAAGTTTTTTGATTCACAAGGATGCAAATTGTCAGATGACGTTGAAGCAGATATCGAAGCCTTGATGAATGAAGATCTAGTTTCTATTTTGCCAGCTTCTGAAAATCTAGGGCGTGCCTCTCGTTTAGACGATGCTGTTGGGCGTTATGCAGAATATACAAAAGCAACATTCCCTCGCAATATTCGTCTGGATGGTTTGAAAATTGTTGTTGATTGTGCGCATGGTGCGGCTTATAAGGTTGCGCCTCAAGTTTTATGGGAGTTAGGCGCAGAGGTCATTACAATTGGCAATAAACCGAATGGGTTAAATATTAATGACGAATGTGGCGCAACACACCCAAATACATTGGCGGCGACTGTTTTACGTGAGAAGGCTGATATTGGGTTTGCTTTAGACGGCGATGCTGATCGTGTTATTTTCTGTGATGAAAAAGGTCAGATTGCAGATGGAGATCAAATCATGGCTTTGATTGCGGTCTATTTGAAGAAAAACGGTCTTTTAAAAGGCAATGGGGTTGTGACAACAATCATGTCAAATATGGGCATGGAAGATTATTTGAAAGGCGCTGGAATTAATGTATATCGCTCTCAAGTAGGAGATCGCTATGTGATTGAAAAAATGAAAGAAGAAGGCGTTAATTTCGGTGGAGAACAATCAGGTCATATTGTTATGGATGATTTCGCAACAACAGGCGATGGTCTGATTGCAGCTTTGCAAGTTCTAGCTGTATTTAAAGAAAAAGGCGGAAAATCAAGCGCGCTTTTCCATGCTTTTGACCCATATCCGCAACTTATGAAGAATGTTCATGTCACTGATAAAACGCTGATTGAGGCATCGGATGTGCTTGCCCTTAAATCAGAGCAAGAGAAACGATTAGGTAGTGGCCGTATAGTCTTACGTGCATCTGGAACAGAGCCTGTTGTTCGTGTTATGGCTGAAGGTAAAGATTTAACACTCGTTGAAGAGGTTGTTGATCTTTTATGTGAAGCCATTGTGCACAAAGATAAAAAACGTGCTTAATAATTTATTATATTGTGCGATGCGAAATTTTTTGATTCCCGACTATTCTATCCAAACTTAAAAGAGCAATTTTATTTCAATAAACACTGTTGAAATGGAAAGTTGAGTCTTGTTATAGTTTATTTAACAAATTTTTTAACATTACTTGAAATAACGCTTGACGATATGGTAAATATTATGTATTGTCATACCATAACAAAAGTAGTGATATAAGAAAACCGTTGGAGGCGTACGATATAATGACATCAACTGATACTGAACAAGACCTAATTGATATGCTATGGCAGGCTGCTAAGAGTGGTGATGCGTCTAGAATCCGTTTGCTTGTTTCGCGCGGTGTTGATGTAAATATTCGTAACAAAGATGGTTGGACACCTCTTCATGTTGCAACACAATATGGCCATGTTGAGGCTATGCGTACTCTGATCTCTGCACGCTCTATGCAGCGTATGTCTGGTTATGGTGTTACTTCTTATGGTCCTGTTACTTGGAATGAAACACTGAAGAAACCGATGTCTTTTTCCGAGTCTGAAACAAACGCCGCTTAATTTTTTAAGGGCTTTTTTTATACCTAAAATTTCTTATTTTCTAGTTGGTAAAGCCATATTTTGTGCGCTTGCGTCATATCTGTTATGCGTAAAAGGTATTGTTCTTTTAAAGATGAGCTTTTTTCCTAAAATAAATACCTTTTTCTTTATATTGCCCCTTTACTTGAATCGAGAACGAGCGCAGGATAGAGCTAATAGCTAATTATATTTTGAAGGAGTTTTTGGAACATGACAAAACCAGTATTTAAACCACAAAACCCACGTTTTTCTGCTGGGCCTACAACAAAGTTCAAAGGGTGGAGTTTTGATCAATTATCAGGTGCTTTACTTGGACGTTCTCACCGCTCAGCGGATGCTAAAGCACGTATGAAAGAGGTGATGGATCTAACTTCAGAATTATTAAATTTGCCAGAAGGGTATAAAATTGCAATTATGCCGGGCTCTGACACGGGGGCTTTTGAAGCCGCAATGTGGAATTTGTTAGGCGGGCGCGGTGTTGATGTGTTTGCATGGGAAGCATTTGGTAAAAATTGGATTACGGATGCCGTTGACGCTTTGCAATTAGAGGATCTTCGTACATTTTGGGCAGACTATGGACAATTACCGGATCTTTCTCAAGCACAAAAAGACCGTGATATTGTTTTTACATGGAATGGAACAACGAGTGGTGTGAAGGTCCCAAATGCAGATTGGATTGCAGATGATCGCACAGGATTAACATTATGTGATGCGACATCGGCTGTATTTGCGATGGAGCTTCCATGGGAAAAGCTCGATGTAACGACGTATTCATGGCAAAAAGTATTAGGCGGCGAAGCGCAACACGGGATTATTATCTTAAGCCCAAGAGCGTTAAAACGTCTAGAGGAATATACACCAAGCTGGCCTGTTCCAATTCTTTTTCAACTTGCTAAAAAAGGAAAAATTAATGAAGCTATTTTTGAAGCAAACACAATCAATACGCCTTCTTTGATGTGTATTGAAGATGCTCTTATTGCTTTGAAGCATGTAAAAGAATCTGGTGGCGTTGCTGCAATGATTAAAAAATCAAAAAGTAATTTAGCTGTTGTTCAAGAGTGGGTTGATCAGACACCATGGATTGAAATGGTATGTGAGGATCCTGCTAACCAATCAAATACATCATTATGCGTTCGTATTACAGGGGCTTCATATGAAGCTTTGTCTGAAGATGAGCAAACAGCATGTGTTAATAAAATGGTGAAAATGATCGAGGATGAAGGCGCGGGATATGATTTCAAGGCCTACCGAACAGCACCTAATGGGTTTAGAATTTGGGGGGGTATGACGATCGAAGCTGATGATATTCGTGCCCTTTTACCATGGATTGAATGGGCTTATGTTGAAGTCGTGCTAAATCAAGCAAAAGCTGCATAAGGAGGATGATATGGCCCCTAAGGTTTTAATTTCAGATAAACTGAGCCCGAAAGCACGTGATATCTTTGTGATGCATGGTGTTGATGTTGATGTCAAAACAGACTTATCCGCAGAAGAACTAGAAGCTATTATTGCTGATTATGATGGTCTTGCCATACGGTCTGCGACAAAAGTTCGGGATAATATTATAGATAAAGCAACAAATCTAAAAGTCGTTGGGCGTGCAGGTATTGGGGTTGATAATGTTGATATTCCTGCTGCAACAGCTAAAGGAATTGTGGTTATGAACACACCTTTTGGTAATTCTGTAACAACAGCAGAGCACGCAATAGCGATGATGTTTGCCGTTGCTCGCCAGATTCCAGAAGCAAATGCTTCAACTCATGCTGGCAAATGGGAAAAATCTCGTTTTATGGGTGTTGAAGTGACTGGTAAAACACTTGGTTTGATCGGCTGTGGGAATATTGGTTCTATTGTTGCGTCGAGAGCTTTGGGTTTGAAAATGAAGGTGGCAGCCTTTGATCCATTCCTAACAGATGAACGTGCGCTTGAGCTTGGTGTGTCTAAAGTTTCTTTTGAGGATATGTTGTCACAAGCTGACTTTATTACAATCCATACCCCTTTAAATGATAAAACACGTTCTTTAATTAACGCAGATGCATTTGCAAAAATGAAAGATGGTGTTCGCATTATTAATTGTGCGCGAGGCGGTATTATTGATGAAGCTTCTTTGAAAGTGGCTTTGGAGAATGGCAAAGTTGCTGGCGCGGCGTTAGACGTGTTTGAAGTTGAGCCGGCAAAAAACAATCCTTTATTTGGTATGGAGAATGTTATTTGTACACCTCATTTAGGTGCATCAACCTCTGAGGCTCAAGAAAATGTTGCTTTACAGGTCGCTGAACAAATCTCTGATTTTTTGATGAAGGGGGCGGTTACAAATGCGCTGAATATGCCTTCATTAAGTGCAGAAGACGCTGTTCGTTTAAAACCTTATTTAACATTAGCAGAGCAATTGGGAAAACTCGTCGGGCAAGTATCTCAATCAGGGTTAAAAGAAATCAAAATAGGCTTTGAAGGGGCTTTATCTAAATTAAATACAAAGCCATTATCTGCGCTCATTGTAAAAGAAATATTAGCACCTCGTTTAGATAATGTGAATATGGTCAACGCATCAATGGTTGCCAAAGATCGTTCGATTAAAATTACAGAGTCATTAAGTGAAACAGCAGGTGATTATACAACAGCGCTTCGCATTGATATTGTCACAGAAGAGCGCACATTTGCGGTATGTGGGACTTTATTTGGTCATACAAAACCACGTTTACTCTCTTTGAATGGCGTTGAAATCGAAGCAGAGCTTGGTGGATCAATGCTTTATATTGAAAATAATGATGCCCCTGGTTTTATTGGATCTTTGGGAACATTATTGGCACAAGATGGTATTAACATCGCTCATTTTAATTTGGGGCGTAGAGATGGAAAAGCAATTGCCTTGATCTCTGTGGATCAAGAGATTACCTCTGACACATTAAAGAAAATGCGCGACTTAGATCATATTCTACAGGCTCAAACGCTTGTCTTATAAGATGAGGCGTGATATTGATAAAGATTATAGACATAATAGGGTGATAATTATGAACCGAATTCAACAATTTTTTAACAGACATTTTGTACGTCCAGTTATTATTACAAAAGCCTTTTTAGATGATACAAAGACACAAACCTTGTGGTATGAAGCGCATGAAAAGCCAAATGGCTTTTTTATGATCTTGCAATTACATTCCTCTAAAGCAGGCGTTGAAATGAGAAACTTTGACGAAGGCGAGCAATATAGCAGAGAGCAAATTGTTGATATTTTTGCGGATTTAGAAAAACAATTATCATCTTCTTATGAAGAAACGGCGCACCGAAATAAACACGCTGTAACAGAAATTAATGGGCAAGATGTGATGCGTAAAAAACGCGTTCATTATTCCATTGCTTAATTTATAGATAAGGATTCTTATGTTTCGATTAGCCAAATTTTTAGCCTTAATCGCCTTGCTTGTTGGCTATGGTATGATTGTTCAAAAATACCAATATAGCGTTGATCAAAAGCGTATTGAGCGTTTGTTTTTAGAACAATGGGTTCATCAAAACGAAAAACAAAACTCACGTATTTTGTTAAAATATAAACGCTTATGCACGGGTAATTATTTAGCAGAGAAACAAGCGAAAGAACCTGGTTATAATAAATTCCAATGTGCAAAAGAGCACGCGTCACCCGAGCTTGAATATATATTAAGAGAAGCGACTTTCTTATTAGAATATGACCGTTTGGGCATGTATAAGCAGTTTTTAGAAGATGCACAAACCCGTATCAAAAAAGATGCAATGTAAATAAATTCGGTTTGAGATAAAGCTTATTGCCCAGATCGTTTTACTTTTTCAATCATTCGTTTTGTCGCAGGGCTATTTTTATCAGCAAATAATAAAACAAGACGATTTGCGAGTGTTGTGGCAAGCTCTTCTGCACTTTTAATATAGATGGAGTCTGGGTAAATACGGGTTACGTCATGACCGATACCAACGGCGTTTAATTCCACGCGACCTTCCTTATTAATATTTTCAACAACATGACGTAAATGATGGTCAAGAATTTTTGCATGATTAGCGCTTGCTGTTGAGTCATCAACAGGAGCACCATCTGAGATAACAATTAAAATTTTTCTTTTCTCAGGGCGTTTGATAAGACGTTTATAGGCCCATATTACGGCTTCGCCATCGATATTTTCTTTCAAAATACCCTCACGTAGCATTAATCCGAAATTATCACGACAAGATCGTAGCTGTTTATCAAATGATTTATAAATAATGTGGCGCAGATCACTTAAGCGTCCTGGGTTATATGGTTTTCCAGAGCGCGTCCATTCCTCACGGGCGCGGCCACCTTTCCATGCGCAAGTTGTAAAGCCCAGTATTTCTGTTTTAACACCGCATTGTTCAAGGGTAGAGGCAAGTACGTCTGTACAAGTTGCAGCCATTACAATCGGGCGCCCACGCATCGATCCTGAATTATCGACAAGGATTGTGACAGCGGTATTGAGCATGTCATCTATTTTTTCTTGTTTAAAGGCAAGTGGCGTTGTTGGCGTGGCAACAATTCGCGCTAAACGTGCTGGGTCTAGATAGCCTTCTTCCAAATCAAAATGCCAAGAGCTTTCTTGTTGCGCCATTAAAAAGCGCTTTAATTTAAGACCAATTTTTTGAACGGAACTCCTAAAGTCATGCGAGAGTTGCTGTAATGATTTCTTGAGTTGTTTTAATTCAAGAGGATCAATAAGCTCGCTTGCTTGGACGATCTCATCATACTCGCTTGTATATATTTTATAGCCAGCATAGAGAGGGTCATCGTTTGTTTGAGTATGTTTGTATGTACCACCAGCTTGTTGGTCTTGTTCTTCATTATCATAAAAATCATTTTCATCAAAGGCATCAGAAAGACTTTCTTGTTGTTCATCCGATGTTTGCTCTTCGCTTTGTTGAGTCTCGCTTTCTGTTTCAGAAGATTGAGCTGTTTCCTGGCTGTCATCTTCTTCGGAATGAGAAGGAGGGAGAGGTGCTTGATCTTGCTGGATTTCTTGGTTCTCAGCTCCCTCTGATCCATCGTCTGAATCAGCTGTTTCATTTGGGTCTGTTTCTTGGTTATCTGCATTTATATCATCGTCAGGGACTGTAATCTCAGGGAAGATTTCTTTTAAAAAAGTCAGGCTTTCTTTGTAAAAAGCTTTTGGCGTTTCTAATGTGTCTTTTAAACGTTGTTCTTTCTCTGGTGAGAGAAAACTATCAAGCCATGATCTAAAAGGTTTTGCATAAAAGTCTAATTTTTCCGAGAGCGGAATTTCTGTTAATTTCTCCATCATGAGTAAGTTAAAGGCAACTTCTCTTTTTTCGCTGGGGGATAAATCTCTAAAAGGGCGTTTGGCTTCTTCTTCTAAAAAAAGCGTTTCTGCTCTATGGCGTAGGTTTTTAGCAACACCTACCATTTTCTTAGAACCAATAGCTTCGCAACGAATTTCTTCTAGGCCATAAAAGAAATCAAAGGCAGAAGCGACTTGTTCGTTACTTTTATTAGGGGCATATGATGTAAAACAGTCTTGATCGTGGTATTTGGCATGCAAGGCAAAATGATCGACTTGGCCTCGTAAAAAAAGCTTATCTTTTTCTGTTGTCGGCTTTCTTAAATAGAGTAGATTTTTTTCGCCTGGGAAAAAGCGGCCAACTTCATTTTGAGAAAAAACAAACTGAATATCTTCTTCTTTTTGAGATGAAAGCGCCCGATAAAGGGGCTGCATCATGTCTTGGTATTTTTGGATCGCATAATCATTTTGTGACTCTGTGGCACGTTCTTTTGGTTGATTATGTTTGTCTGGGAAGTCTGTGAATTCAACCATAATATTTTATTACGCTTTAAGATCACCAAAACAGCGTTGATAGAACTCTTCTAAAAGACCGCGCTCGGTTTCATCTGCTTTGTTTAAGAAAGACAATTTAAAGGCTGTGCGAACATCTCCAAAAATTTCTGTATTTTCAGCCCAGCTTAAAACGCTTCTAGGCGACATCACGATCGCTAAATCACCATTTAAGAACGCATCACGTGTTAATTTTGCAAGACGCACCATGGCATTGATTACGTCCTTACCATCCTCCGTTTGAAAAGAAGTCATCTTTGCGAGGATAATATCAACTTCCTTGTCATGAGGTAAATAATTTAAGGTCGTAACGATATTCCAACGATCCATTTGGCCTTGGTTTAAAAGCTGTGTTCCGTGATAAAGGCCAGTGCTGTCCCCTAAGCCAACGGTGTTGGCTGTTGCAAAAAGACGGAAATAAGGGTGCGGCGTTATCACTTCATTTTGATCAAGAAGGGTTAAACGACCTTCTGCTTCCAAAATGCGCTGGATAACAAACATCACATCAGGGCGCCCAGCATCATACTCATCAAAAACGAGCGCTACAGGGTTTTTTAATGCCCAAGGTAGAATGCCTTCTTTAAATTCTGTGACTTGCTTTCCATCTTTCAAGGAGATGGCGTCTTTACCGAGTAAATCAATACGGCTAACGTGACTGTCTAAATTGACACGAATACAAGGCCAGTTCAGGCGTGCAGCCACTTGTTCAATATGCGATGATTTCCCAGTCCCATGATAACCTTGAATCATGACACGGCGATTATAGTTAAAACCCGCCAAAATCGCTAATGTTGTTTCTTTATCAAAAATATAGGCTTCATCAATGTCGGGAACATGTTCTGTTTTCTTTTTAAAAGCAGGTACTTTGATGTTTGTTTCAATACCAAAGACTTGTTGAACAGAAACTTCTGTATCGGGCTTTTGTGTATAATGTTCGGCGGTGTTAGATTTAAACATGGTGATATCTTCTCTATTATGATGTACTCGTCATTTTTTCATACGTGCCATAGGCTTTTTTAAGGATCGTGTATGCAGCATTAATTTTTTTGATTTTATGCTCGGCCTCAACATCCTCTCTATTTGTATCAGGATGGTACTTTTTTACCAAGAACTTATATCGTTTTTTTATAGCGTCAAGATCTGTGGGAGGGCAGATCCCAAGGACATCTAAGGCTTCCATCTCGGGAATTGTTTTACTGCTGTTGAAATTTTCTTGTCCTTCTTCTTTTTCTTCGCGGTTGAAAAATTTTTCGAAACCTGTTTTTTGTTCTGGCTCTTCATTAAAAAATTGAAAAACTCGATCTCGTAATTTTGTTTCCATGAAAGGGTTTATGCCTGCACGCCATGTTGGTCTATCCCATGTGTATGAGCGCTTCATATAGGATTCGAGCTCTTCTTCGCTAAATCCTTCAAAGTAATTCCAACTATTATTATATTCACGAACATGATCAAGGCAAAAATAGTAATATTCTTTAGTATTTGTTGTTGATTTTGGGGCTTTGAAATCTCCGTCATGAGGGCAATAGGGGTGATCACAGGGGCGTTTTTCCTCTATGATCTCTTCTTGCTCTTTCCAAAATTCTGGCGAATTCGGTTTTAGTTTCGGTATTTTCATGCTTATATTATAGCAGATTTTTCTTAAAGTATGAATGTCTTAATAGGATTAGAAAGCGAAAATATCATGTCAATAATTCCACTTTTAGAACAAAAAATTGAAACAGAATTACACGCTATAGAGTATATTATTAAAAATGACAGTGAAAAGCATCAAGGTCATGCTGGATACGATGGAAGTGGTGAAAGTCATTTTCGTATGACGATACGCTCGAAAGCGTTTGATGGCCTCTCACGTATGGAACGTCAGAGGCTTGTTCATCAGGTTTTTTCAGAAGAATTAAAGCATAAAATACATGCTTTATCCTTGAAATTGCTAGCAAGTGATGAATAAAAAATTAAAAAACACACTTTTTAGTTGTAATGCGTGTTCTTGTTATGTACTATTCTTGTAGGTTAAGGAGTTATTGAAAAAGGAGAATGCCCATGACTATTTCAAAACAAGAAGAAACAACCGCTAAAGAACGTAAGGAAGTAAACACAACTCTGATTAGTAAAAACGTGACCGTTGATGGACACAGAACGAGTATGCGTTTAGAGCCAGAGATGTGGGCGGCGTTACAAGAAATCTCAAAACGAGAGAAATGCACGATTCATCGTATTTGCTCGATTGTTGCCAAACGTAAAAGCGAGAAATCGTCGTTAACGGCTGCTATTCGTGTGTTTGTGATGGCTTATTATAGAGCAGCCTCAACAGAAGAAGGACATGCGCGTGCAGGACATGGTTATCAGATCAAACATAACCTTGTTATTAGTGAAGAAAAGCATAAATATAGTTATTGATATTTATTCTTCCGGCTCTTCATACCATTCAGGCCAGCGGTTTTTTACGACATCGCCAGACGCGGAAAGCGCATGACAGGTGTTGATTAGAGCTGGGCGTTTGTTCTTATCGCCGTCCTCGATCGAGGGCATGAGAGGCATGCCTTTGCGTTTAGCAAGAGCTGGGATGATTGTTTGAAAGGCTGTTGTTGCAAGAGGTCCGACAAGATCAACGAGATGTGTACATCCACGAACGCCACCGAGTGCTACTTTTACTTTTTTTGTAAAACCAGGTGCAATCTGTAAACCAATGAGGCGTTTAAAGTTAATCGCGATCGCGGGGCAAACAGGATAGGGGGATTTATCAATAAAGGCTTCTGAATCAATGATATTAAGTGCGTCATCAACGGTAATGCGAAGCCCCATATCATGCAAAGGATCACCGGGTTCTATATGTCCACGCCAATCATTTTGGAATGAGTAATGCTTGTCATCTCGTAAAAAGCCTTCAATATCCCATAAGCCATCCTCACGCTCATAGCCGTTACATTCAATGGTGCGTGTATGAATTTTTTTACGGCTATCAACGGCTTTTGAAGGTTTGATAGGCATGAGTGTCAGTTTCCCTTACAAGGTTTTGCTACCGAGTTCTAAAAATCTGTTACGGCGATGTTCTTTTAACGCATCTCCATCCATTTTATTCAATGTTTTTAGAGTGCTTGTAATTTTTGCGGCTGTATTCTTCATGATTTCCGCATGGTTGCGGTGCGCTCCCCCTAAAGGTTCAGCGATAATATCATCAATAACAGCGAGCTTTTTTAAATCTTGTGCTGTTAATCTTAATGCTTTAGCAGCATCTTTTGCATAGTCGCCACTACGCCATAAGATAGAAGCACATCCTTCTGGTGAAATAACAGAATAAATAGAGTGCTCAAGCATTAAAACGGTATTTGCGGCAGCAATGGCAATAGCGCCACCAGAGCCACCCTCACCAATAATAGTTGAAACCATTGGAACTTTAAGGCGTAGGCAGCTTTCAATTGATTTAGCAATTGCTTCTGATTGACCTCGTTCTTCCGCGCCAAGACCTGGATAAGCACCAGCAGTGTCAACAAATGTTAAAACAGGAATATCATAACGGTTTGCGAGATCCATTAAGCGTTGTGCCTTACGGTAGCCTTCAGGTTTCGCCATACCGAAGTTATGACGGATACGGCTTTCTGTATCATCACCTTTTTCTTGACCAAGAATGATGCAGCTTTGGCCGTTAAAGCGTCCCATACCACCGATTAAGGCTTCATCTTCACCAAATACACGATCACCAGCAAGGGGCGTGAAGTCTGTGATTAGGTTTTTAATATAATCTTTAAAGTGAGGACGGTTTGGGTGTCTAGCAACTTGGACTTTTTGTGCAGGATCAAGAGAGGCATAGGTATCTTTTAAAAGCTTTTCGAGCTTTTTTTCAATACGCTTCATTTCCGCACCAATGTTAATATCACCGTTATTACTGACATTACCAAGGGCTTTTAATTTGCTTTCCATTTCAACAATGGGTTTTTCGAATTCTAAATGGTTCATTTTTATTTTTTCCCAAAATTCATCGTTATTTTAAGTACCTGAAATTAGCAAAAGAAAAGGGCGATAGCAAGAACTACCACCCTTAAAAGGAAAGAAAAATTATAAAGAATAGATCACTCTATTACTTTGTTGTCGTCGTACCAGAAAGAGGATGCTTTTCAGTCACTTCTTTCTTAGCTTGCTCGTCCAAGATCTGTGTATAGATCTGTGTTGTCGCAATATCTGCGTGACCAAGCATTTTTTGTACAGAGCGTAAGTCAGCACCGTGGTTAAGAAGGTGTGTCGCAAACGCGTGACGTAGGATATGTGGACTAACACGGTCAGCATCAACACCAGCATGCTCAGCTAAATCTTTTAACAGTTGAGCAAAGCGTTGGCGTGTCAAGTGACCAACTTCAGAAGTTCTTGATGGGAACAACCATTTTGCTTGAACATCTTTGCGGTGTGGCGAAATAAAGCCAGGACGCGCTTCTAAATATGTGTTCAAAGCATCTTTTGCAGGTTGTGATAAAGGAACGATACGCTCACGACCGCCTTTACCTTTGATAACGATATAGTTACCACCATCTTGGATAGCGTCTAATGTTAAGCTAACAAGTTCAGAAACACGGATACCTGTTGCATAGATAAGTTCAAGTAAACATGCAAGACGTAGACCATCAGAACCACGACCCATTGTTACAGAGGCTTTGATTAATGTATCAACTTCTGCTTCTGTAAGAATTTTTGGAAGTGTTCTTTCTTGTTTTGGACTTTCGATTGCTGTTGTAGGATCTTCTTCACGCTTGCCTTCAGAAATCATGAAGCGGTAGAACTGACGCATTGCAGAAAGGCGTCGGTTAATTGTGCGTGTAGATGTGTTTCCTTTTTTATCAGCAGAATCGCGCTCAGAAAGAGTAGCAATGTAAGCTTTGATATCACCAGTTGTCGCAGTTAAGATATCTGTTGGAACTGTTTTCAAAAATTCACAGAAATCTGCTAAATCTCTTTTATAGGCAGCTACTGTGTTTGCTGCTGCTCCGCGTTGTGCGACAAGCATTTCTAGAAAGCTTTCTACCGATGTTGGTAGAGGAGGCTTCTTCATTGGTGGTCTTCCTGGTCTTGCCATTGTTTTTCTTTCTCCTTATTTAGTTATTCGAGTACGCTTTGGTCACCATATAAAATATCACGGCTAAAAGCGAATACATAATTATTTAAATCTGATTTGCTTACATTCTGCAAAATAAATTTTATATTTTTTTGCAAATCAGCCTCATTTTGTGTCTTTTTTGCATTAATATCCCACAAAATAAAGGATAGCAACCCCGTTTGTGCTTTGTCTTGTGACGCTGCACTCTTGTTAAAACGTTTTATTAGGAGAGGCATTGTATCAATTTCTTGCTCGGCCTCTTCAAAAAAAACGCCCTCAGTTTTATCGTCTTGGCCAGAGCATAAGCCCTTTAAAGTCTCAAAAACCGTCCCTTTAACAAGGGTTTGCTTGGAAGATGATTTATTTGCCATATCACCCTCTAGCGCGGCATTATGTTTTAGCATAATCATTTTATCATTTGCAAGAGAAAAATGAATAAAATTACATATTTTTTTTATTTTCTCTTTAAAATCAACGTTGTTTTCGTTTTTAGTGTTCTCGGCGAGTGTGTTTTTCCACATTTGAGCATGATCGAAATCAAGCAATAAAGAAAAATATGAATAGAGGCTTGGAATATAAGCGTCAAAGGATGCATTCGGTTTTATGCTTCTTAAATATGAATAGAAGTGAGCATATATAGGGAGGGCGGGGTTTTTTTGTTGCTGTATAATTTGGTCGAGAATCTTTAAGCGGTGGTGTGCATTATTTTTTGAATAAAAGCTTTTGAAGTGTGTTGCATGTGCAATGCGTACAAACTCTTTTTGTTCATTTAAAAGCTGTTCTAAAGATTCTGAATGAAATAGATGGTTTTTATAGCCTGTTTCAAAATGGTTCACTCTCTCTTCAAGAGGCTCATTTGGGTTTAAGGCTATTTTATATGAATTTGCTAAGTCTGGGAGCGTAATATGTTGGCTGAGTTCATAGTTAAGTTGACTTGGATTTGAACAATGAGATCTCCATTGTTTTTGTTGATCCGTAATAGGTGTATGAGATAAGGATTCGAGGCAAGCTGCTTCATATTCGTTGTTTGCAACAAAGATACGTACCCCAATATCATGAAGGCGTTCTTCTGGTTTTAGGAGTTGTTTTTGATAGGTTGTTAATAAATTGAGCGCTTCATTGTTAAATCCAAATTCTAAAAGAGTTTCTAAGCGATAGATTAAAAAATCAAGTGAAGAAAATCCTTTGGGGTGTTTTGCGTAACTGAGTAAAAGACGCTTTATAAAATTACGCTGAGCTGGGGAAAGAATTCCAATCTTTTTAATCGTTTGAAAGTCTTGGGTTAAAGTGTCTTTTGTATAGCCATGCCATATCGTGGATTCAAAACCATTCAGCTCAGAAAAATAAAACCCAATGTCAGGATATTCAATGACAGGCGGAATAGAGGGGACATTTGTAAGGGTGACGACATCTTGCTCATCTGGCAAAGCGATGTCTTTTTGATCCCACGGTTTTGCATTTTTATCGTTTTGTTTTTGTTCAATTCTTTTTTCTTTTTCGGCAATGAAGCTTTCTTCATTTTCCCAGAAAGCATACGCGCCTGCATTAGCGGTTAAGATAAAACAGGCCAATGTTAAGATAAAAGCGTGTGCGAGAAATGTTTTCATCAAAGATAAAATAAATCGTTGTTTAATGAACGTTCATTTTTTCAGGGACGGATGCTTTTTGAGGTGTTATATGTTCGACATTCAACTCAACAACACGTTCTACCGGCTTAGTGGGGGTAGGAATATCCCAAAAAATAGCAAAGACAAAGCCAACTATTCCGATAAAAAGGGAGAGTAAAATAATGAATTTAAATGTTTTCATGCTGTTTCAAAACCTCTATGATTTTTTATTCATGTTTGCGTAAGTGAAGATAACCAAACTATAAGGGTGATAGCAAGAAAAAGCATCATATAAATCAAAGAAAATAATTATGACTGTAAAAAAAGCACATAAAAAATCAATTGTTCTTGTCGGTCTTATGGGAGCGGGAAAAACGAAAATAGGGCGGATTTTGGCTAATCACTTAGAACTTCCTTTTATTGATGCAGATAATGCAATAGAAGAGGCCGCAGGATGTTCTGTAAGTGATATTTTCGAATGGTTTGGTGAAAAAGCCTTTAGAGATGGTGAAAAAAAAGTGATGCATCGCTTATTAACAGAAGAGGGACAACAAGTAATAGCCACGGGTGGAGGCGCTTTTATTTCAAAAGCCGTTAGAGATGATATCAAGAAACATGCTGTATCCATTTGGTTGAAAGCGGATTTGGAAACATTGATTGAGCGGACAAGTCGATCAGATAGACGTCCTTTATTACAAACGAGCGAGTCAGATAAGATTTTGAAGAGATTAATGGATGAGCGGTATCCTATATATGCCCAAGCTGATATTCATGTGGAAAGTAGTAATCGCTCTATTCGCTCTATTATCAAAGATATTGAAACCTCTTTAGAAGGAACGGTGATTTTTTGATGTCTAGTTATAAAACAGTCACGGTTAAAACTCAAAGTCATGATTACCCTATATATATTGGGTCTAACTTAGGAGAGAATTGGAAAGAATGGCTTCAAGGCTATAAGAAAATAGTTGTCTTAATAGATTCTAATGTTGCCTCATTGTGGCAAGAAAAAGTCACTACATACCTAGAAAATACCGAGGCTGAGTATCATTTTGTTATTATTCCTGCAGGGGAAGCAAGTAAGTCTTTGGGACTATTTGAAACAGTTTCACGAAAGTTGATCGCCTCTGGAATAGACCGTTATACAGCTATTATGGCTGTTGGAGGCGGTGTAACAGGGGATTTAGCAGGTTTTATAGCAGCAACGCTTTTACGAGGTGTTCCGTTTATACAAGTCCCAACAACATTATTAGCGCAAGTAGACTCATCTGTAGGTGGAAAAACAGCCGTTAACGTACCAGAGGGAAAAAATTTAATTGGTGCTTTCTATCCGCCGCATTTGGTGATTATTGATACCGACTTTCTAAGCACTCTTCCTGAACGAGAAATGAAGGCAGGTTATGCAGAGGTTTTGAAATATGGCTTGATTTACGATCCTTCTTTTTTACAAGACCTATATCAAGGAATGGGACTTGCTGTTTTATCAAAAGATCAGCCTGCATTATCAAGCGCTATTGAAACAAGCTGTCGTGTTAAGGCAGAAATAGTAAGCCAAGATGAACATGAAAAAGGGATAAGAGCGATCTTAAACTTAGGGCATACATTCGGTCATGTGTTTGAAGCTGAGCTTAATTATGATGGGCGCATAGTTCACGGGGAAGCGGTGGCTATTGGAATGGTGATGGCGATGCGTTTATCTGTGCAATTGGGAATGATTGCTCAAAACGATGTCGAGAATTGTTTAGCTCATTATAAAGCATGCCAGCTTCCTACAAAAATAGCTGATATCTTGAAGCGTGAGGATCAAAAGATTTTTACTGCTGATTCTTATTTAAAAAGCATGTATAAAGATAAAAAGGTCAAACATGGTGTTTTGACATTAATTTTGTTAGAAGCAATGGGACGTGCTGTTCAAAAACACGATGTCGATGAACAAACACTCTTATCATTTCTACAACAAGAGCTTAGCTAGTGGTTAAAGTATAAATGGATACCGATTTAATTATCTCTCTTATTTCAATTTTTGTTTTATTGTGTTTATCAGGATTTTTCTCAGGCTCAGAAACGGCGCTAACAGCGGCTTCGAAGGCAAAGATGCATTCTCTTGAACGTGAAGGGAACAAGCGCGCACGTCTTGTTAATCGTATGCGTGAACAAAAGGATAAACTGATTGGGGCGTTATTACTGGGAAATAACTTGGTGAATATTTTGGCTTCTGCTTTAGCAACTTCGGCCTTGATTAAATTATTTGGCGAAGCAGGGGTTGTTTATGCAACGCTTGTGATGACAGCGCTTGTTTTAATTTTTGCAGAGGTTCTCCCGAAAAGCTATGCAATTATGCATTCTGATAAAATGGCGCTTTCAATTGCGCCAATTATTAACTTTCTTGTGCGTGTTTTATCCCCTATTACGCAGGCTATGATTTTTATTGTGCGCCAATTTTTAAAACTATTTGGTGTTGATTTATCAGAGCAGCAAGATGATGGAAAGCAAGAATTATTAGGTGTCATTGATTTACACCAAGCAATGGATACAGATGAGAATGGCGATAGTGAAGATGAATTTCAAATCCGCCAAGAACGCGCTATGTTGCGCTCAATTCTTGATCTTGCTGAAGTTGAGGTTGATGAGATTATGACCCACCGTAACCAAGTTGAAATGATTGATCTGGAGTTACCAAAAGATGAAATCGTGAAAAAGATTTTGGATAGCCAGTTTACGCGTATTCCTCTTTATCGTCCCCAAGAGTCAGAAGATGATATTGTTGGTGTCATTCACCAGCGTCGTTTGTTAAGAGCGTTGCATGATGTTCAAGGGGATGTCACAAAATTAGACTTTGAGGAAATGGCTTCTGATGTTTGGTATGTACCTGATACAACGACGTTGTTGGATCAGCTTCATGAATTTCGTGAGCGTCGTGAACATTTTGCCTTTGTTGTTGATGAATATGGAAGTTTCCAAGGCGTCTTAACACTTGAAGATATTTTAGAGGAAATCGTTGGTGAAATTGATGATGAGCATGATGTCGAAGTCGTTGGGGTGACATTCCAAAAGAATGGAAGTTTGCTTGTCGATGGAACAGTTACAATTCGTGATTTAAACCGTGAATTTGAATGGCGTTTGCCCGCAGAAGACTATTCAACGGTTGCAGGACTTATTATTCATGAAACAAAAACGATCCCAGAACAGGGGCAGAGTTTTTCTTTTTATGATATTCGTTTTGATATCTTAAAGCGTGAGAAAAACCAAATTACAAAGATTCGTCTAACACCCTTGGAAACTGATGAATAAATAAAAGCCCTAAAGATATTTTAAGCTATTTATGATAGGATAAATTCATGAGCGTTATTTCAGACATAGCTTTATCACGATTACAAGCAAGCACATCTTTTATTAAGCAACAAGCACAGCTTGATACTCAGCTTGCAAATATTGTAAAACAAGCCGCTGAACAAGCACAGGCAATCGCCGATCAAAACCAAGCCGAACGCCCTTCGAATAGGCTTGTTGATATCTTAGTATAGTTTTTTCATAAAATTCATTGACATAATTTTCTTGGGTTTTATATTAACCCGATACGAATTAATTATTTTTATGTATTTTAAGGAGAGAGATATGTTGAAGCAAAAAACATCTAGTGGCAGAATAGTGTTACCAAGCCTTATATTTATTATGGCGACAATGAGTGTTTGGGGAATGGAAACGTTCTTGCGCACGTATGGTAAAAGCCTAGATAAAGATGGCTATAAAGCTGTATCAGCGTCACGTATGGATTTTATCGTAGCTGCTGATTTTAGCAGACTTGCAGATAAGGTTTATCGTCAAGATCATGGAATGGATAATGCTTGGGATTGTTTTGAAGCAGCACTAGCGATATCAGAAGAATTACAGACAAGAGGGCAAGGGAAGTGCTTTGACGAGGCCGGAAATGAAATTTTGTCATTTGCTGTTGTCATTCCCGAGAATGCAAATGAATCTTATATTCCTTTGCTACGAGTTTCGGGAATAGAGGCGCTTCCTTTGGTTGATAAAAAGCCTGATCCTAAAGTTATTACGATACCAGAAAAACGCCCAGCAGCTCCAGCGGCTCGTTTATCATAATTAAGCAAAGTATGATTCATTAAAAAAAGCAGATCATTGTCGTGATCTGCTTTTTTATTTGGTTTTAAACAAAAGCCCCATGGCAATGTTTGAATTTCTTGCCACTACCACAAGGGCAAGGGTCATTACGTTTGACGCGCCCCCATGTTCTTGGATCACGAGGATCAACATCTTCATCAGAAGTACGTGTTTGACGTGGCATGTTTGCTAGGTTTGAACCTGCATCATGCTCCATTGATGGCGATTCAAGTGTTGGATCAAAACGACTTTCGTGGACATTTTCAAGAGAACGTGTTTGTTGTTCTTCCATCAACCTTGGATCTTCTGTACGAATAGAGATGAGGCTTAATGTCATGACAACCTGCTCTCTGAAATTTTCAAGCATTTCATCAAACAGCGCAAAAGCTTCATATTTATATTCATTCAGAGGATCTTTTTGGCCATAGGCGCGAAGACCAATCCCTTGGCGTAGATGGTCAAGATTAAGCAAATGCTCTTTCCATGCTTGGTCGAGCAATTGTAAAATGATCATTTTCTCAGCCGTACGCATTAATGTTGCACCATATTCGGCTTCTTTCTCAGCCATTTTCTCATCACTGGCTTTTTGGAGGCGTTCTTTGATTTCATTATCAGCAATGCCTTCTTCTGACGCCCATGCTTGGATATCCAGATCTAGACCGAGAACACGGTGAACATCTTTTGTTAGGTTCTCTGTATCCCATTGTTCAGCATAAGAACGTGCAGGGATATGTGTTTCAACCAGCTTATCAACAGCGTCATAACGCATATCTGTTACAATTTCTGATAAATCTTCTGCATCCATGATTTCACGGCGCTGATCATAGATCACCATACGTTGATCATTCATTACGTTATCAAATTTAAGCAAGTTTTTACGGACATCAAAATGTTGCGCTTCCACTTTCTTCTGAGCACGTTCTAAAGCTTTACTAATCCATGGATGTTTAATGACATGACCATGCGTAATGCCCATTTTTTGTAAGAACATATCCATACGCTCAGATCCGAAAATACGCATCAAATCATCTTCTAATGAGATGTAGAATTTAGAAGCCCCAGGATCCCCCTGACGTCCTGAACGACCGCGGAGCTGGTTATCAATACGACGAGATTCGTGACGCTCTGTTCCTAAAACATATAAACCACCAGCTTGAAGTACTTTTTGTTTTTCTGCTTCAACTTCTGTACGGATTTTTGTAATCAGCTCATCACGTTTTTTCTTATCAACGCTCGCAGCAATTTCATGCTCGATACGCATATCAGCATTACCACCGAGTTTAATATCTGTTCCACGACCAGCCATATTTGTTGCGATTGTGACAGCACCTAAGCGCCCAGCTTGAGAAACAATAGAAGCTTCTTGTTCATGAAGGCGGGCATTCAAAACACTATGGGCAATTTTTTGTTTCTTTAAGATTTTTGAAAGAACTTCGGATTTTTCAATCGATGTCGTCCCAACAAGAATAGGCTGTCCTTTATTTGTACATTCTTGGATTTGTTGTACGATCGCTTCGTATTTTTCTTGCGCTGTACGATAGATCTCATCTTCGTAATCAAGACGCGCAATTTCTTTATTTGTTGGGATCTCTAATACGTCTAAATTATAGATCTCTGCAAATTCATCTGCTTCCGTAACAGCCGTCCCCGTCATCCCAGAGAGCTTTGGATACATGCGGAAGTAATTTTGGAAGGTAATAGACGCAAGTGTTTGGTTTTCACGCTGGATCTCAACGCCTTCTTTTGCTTCTAAAGCTTGGTGTAGACCTTCTGCATAACGGCGACCTTCCATCATACGACCTGTGAATTCATCAATAATAACGATTTTGTTATCTTTGACGATATAGTCTTTATCATGTGTGAAGAGTTTATGAGCACGTAGCGCTTGTGTTACATGGTGAACAAGTGAAATATTATGCGCATCATACAGGCCACCTTCGGTTAAAAGCCCATCATTACGCAGAATTTGCTCAACATGTTCAACGCCACGATCTGTTAAAGAAACGGTGCGCGCTTTTTCATCGATCTCATAATCATCTTCAATGAGAGGCGGAATCACAGAATCCAAGCTTGTATATAATTCAGAACTGCTTTGAACAACACCAGAAATAATAAGGGGCGTTCTGGCTTCATCAATGAGGATCGAGTCAACTTCGTCAATCACCGCATAATTGAAAGGGCGTTGCACCATATCAACTTGCGCAAACTTCATATTATCGCGCAAAAAGTCAAAGCCATATTCATTATTTGTACCGTAAGTGATGTCACAAGCATAAGCGGCGCGGCGGTCATCTTCTTCGATCCCGTTATAAATAACACCAGTTGTTAAACCTAAGAACCCATAAATTTGTGCCATCCATTCGGAGTCACGTTTAGCCAAATATTCGTTTACTGTGACGACATGAACGCCTTTTCCTGATAGGGCATTCAAATAAACGGCGAGGGCAGCAACTTGCGTTTTACCTTCCCCTGTTTTCATCTCCGAGATATTTCCCTGATGAAGATTGATACCACCAATGAGCTGAACATCAAAGTGACGTTGACCTAAGACACGTTTTGTTGCCTCTCTTACAACAGCGAAGGCTTCAACTAAGAGGTCATCTTCGGTTTCACCTTGTGTTAGGCGCGTTCTAAATTCGTTTGTTTTTGCTTGTAAGTCAGCATCTGATAAAGCGGATATTGTTTCTTCCAGTGCGTTGATTGCATCAACAGTTGGTTGAAGTTTCGTAAGTATACGATCATTACGTGTGCCAAAAAGTTTAGTGGCTAAATTTCCAAACATAGTTTTAAATAATCCCAAAATTGTATTAACCTCCAAGGAATATAGGATAAGCATAGGCTCTGTCAATTCATATTCTTAGACATTTATATGCTTTTCTTATCCGATCAATGGTTGTTTTTTGATTAAAAGATTATATAGTGAGTCTATAGTAAATGTTTAATCAAAAAAATGGATATATCATGAAAAAAACACTCTTTCTTCTTTCAACAGCTCTTTTCCTTTCTTCTCCAACACTTGTGAAAGCTGAAAATGTGATCGCAACGGTTAATGGTGCAACGATTACACAAGAGCAAGTACAAGAGTTTTTTGATAAATCCCCAGCAGCAAGCAGAGGCCTGTCTGTTACAGAGCTTCAGGAAACAATTGTAGATCAATTAATTACAACAACACTCATTGATGAGGCGATTACAAAGGAAAAATTCGCTGATCAAAAAGATGTACAAGAGAAATTAGAAATGGCGCGCACAGAAATTTTACGCGACTTATGGGTGGAAAAGCAGCTTGAAGCCCGTTTAACAGACGAATTTTTACGTGAGAAATATAAAGAGGTTGCAGAAAAATTAGCTGAAGAATATGAGGTCAAAGCACGTCACATTTTACTTGATACAAAAGAAGGCGCGGAAGATGTTATAAAAAGTTTAGATGACGGTGCTGATTTTGCTGAATTAGCAACAACAAAATCGATTGGGCCAAGTGGTAAAGAAGGCGGTGATCTTGGTTTCTTTACAAAAGGCGCTATGGTTCCTGAATTTAGTGAGAAAGCATTTTCTTTAGAAAAAGGCGCTTACACGAAAGAGCCTGTGCAAACCCAATTTGGGTGGCATGTTATTTTAGTTGAAGATAAGCGTAAAGTGAAAGCACCTGAGTTTGAAGAAGTGTTACCACGTTTAAAAGCAGAACAGTCACGTGCTGTTTTACAATCGGTTTTTGATGATTTGCGCTCAAAAGCAACAATCACACGCAAAGCGGCTCCCGTAAAAGAATCTGAATAATTGAGATCTTTGTCGTTATGGGATGCTGGGATATAGAGGAACCTGTACAAAAACACCCAAAGAAGATGGTTTTGGTTGCAGCTGTTGCTCTTATTGATAGTGATGGCCGTATTCTAATAGCACGTCGCCCTGAAGGCAAAAAAATGGCAGGCCTGTGGGAGTTTCCAGGTGGTAAAGTTGAGGCGGGTGAAACACCTGAACAAGCTTTAATCCGTGAACTGGAGGAAGAGCTTGGTATTGTGACCAAAAATTCATGCTTAGCCCCAATAGCCTTTGCTTCTCATAGTTATGAAGATATGCATTTATTAATGCCCTTATTTGTATGTCGTATTTGGGAGGGAATTCCTGTTGCGAAAGAAGGGCAAACATTAAAATGGGTGCAGATTTCTGAGTTAACAGAATATGACATGCCTGCTGCTGATTTACCTTTAATTCCTTTTTTGAGAGATCTTTTATAATGATACGCGATTTTTATAAAACAAATCTAGGATCTTATATTATTTCAGTTTTTCAATCGACATTGATCCCAAAATTAGATCGATTACCGACATTATGGCTGGGGTTTGCTGATGAACATTTTTTATCGCGTGATGATGTGATTGGCTCAGAATTACCTTTGGAAGAAGATAAGCAAAATTTTGCCTGTGATTATCATGATCTTCCCTTTGAAACAATGAGTTATAAGCAAGTTGTTATGTGGCATGTCTTAGAAAAAAACAGTGATCCTAAGAAATGTTTAGAAGAAGTTTGGGAAGTTTTAGATGGTGAAGGAAAAGTGTTTGTTATTATTCCTAACCGTTTAGGTGTCTGGGCGAGTTCTGATAAAACACCTTTTGGGCATGGTATGCCTTATAGTACAGGACAAATTAAAAAGCTGTTAAACGATGTTGGTTTTGAACCAATATCGCTTTCCAGTTGTTTGTATAATTGGCCATCTCAGAAAAAATGGGTTTTAAAAACAGCTCCATTTTTCGAATGGGTTGGGCGATATTTTTTTAGTCCATTTGGAGGCGCTCTCATTGTTGAGGCTAAGAAAAAAATTTACAGAGCAACTTTAACTGGTGAAAATGAGAAAAACAGAGCTTTTACCGTGCAGCCTGTTTCAATATAAAAAGGGAGTATAAACTATGACGCTACATGCAAAAAAACAACTCGATACGATTAAACCATATGTTCCAGGTGCTTTTGAAGCAGGAGCTGTAAAGCTTTCTTCTAATGAAAACCCTTTAGGGTTTTCAGATCAAGCAAAAGAAGCCTATAAAAAAGCAGCAGATGATTTAGCATTTTATCCAGATGGTGGATGTAATGAATTACGAGAGGCTCTTGCTAAAACGCATGGGTTAAAAAAAGAAGAAATTGTCGTTGGTGCGGGGTCTGATGAGATGATCCGTACATTGTTTCATGCGTTTGCAAAAGAAGGGGATGAGATTATTTATCCTGAATGTGATTTCTTGATGTATCCTTTAAGTACACAAGTCAATGGTGCGAAACAAGTCCCTGTCAAAGACATGAATTTTCATCTTGACCCACATAGTATTATTGACAAAATAACAGATAAAACACGGGTGATTATTTTCTCAAATCCACATGTCCCAGCGGGATCGTTCCTATCATATGATGAAATTTGTGGTTTAATCTCAAGAATTTCAAGTGATATCCTTGTTGTGCTTGATGCTGCTTATGCGGAATATATGTTTGAAGGAGATGATTATAACCCGGGTCATGAACTTGTTCGGACTTATGAGAATGTTGTTGTTTTGAGAACGTTTTCTAAAGCCTATGGATTAGCAGGACTTCGTGTTGGCTGGGCACATGCTTCATCATCTGTTATTGATGCCTTAAATTGTGTAAGAGGGGCATTTAATGTTTCAATGCCAGCACAAAAAGCAGCAATAGCTGCGTTAAGTGATCAAGCGTTTGTTAAAAAGACAAGAGATTATACAGCCGAAGTGCGGAATGATTTTATTGTAAAATTAACAGGTATGGGATTTCATGTTTATCCATCACATACAAATTTCATTCTGGTTGATTTTGGGAGTGATGAACGCGCGAATATTGTTCGTAATTATTTGAAAAATAATAAAGTACTTGTGCGTCCGATGGGGTTTTGTAACTTAGGCCATTGTCTTCGTTTCTCTGTTGGGTTAAAAGAAGATATGGACATGGTTGCATCACTTTTGAAAGAAATGGCTTAGACGAGAAAGAATGACCTTTAAAAAAGTAACGATTATAGGCGCAGGGCTTATAGGATCTTCGATAGCACGCGCTATAAAAGAAGCAGAACATGATACACATTTAACAATTTCTGATATGAGTGAAAATGTCTGTGAGCAAGCAGATGAACTGCGCTTAGCCGATGATATTACAAGCGATGTTGCTTTGGCTGTCAAAGGTGCTGATCTAGTGATGATTGCTATCCCTGTTGGCGCTTTTAAAAAACTCCTCCCTCAAATTAAAGATCATTTAAAGCCTGGATGTATTGTTTCTGATGTTGGATCTGTGAAGCAAAATGTTTATGATGAAATGAAAAATATTCTGCCTGAAACCGTTTCACTTATTCCTGGCCATCCGATTGCAGGAACCGAGAATTCTGGACCAGCCTCAGGCTTTGCGACTTTATTCGAGCGCCGTTGGGTTATTTTAACCCCTGTGGAAGGACGTTATGAAGAGGATGCATTGGCAAGATTAAAAACATGGTGGGAAAGTTTTGGTGCGCGTATTGGTGTGATGAGTGCTCAGCATCATGATCATGTTCTTGCTGTAACATCGCATTTACCCCATTTGGTAGCGTTTTCAATTATGAATACAGCCTTTGATTTAGAAGAAGAAACCAAACAAGAAATTATTCAATATTCCGCTGGTGGTTTTAGGGATTTTACACGTGTTGCAGGATCTGATCCTATTATGTGGCGTGATATTTTCTTACAAAATAAAGAACCTGTTTTAAATCTATTACAGCGTTTCACGGAGGATTTAACGATCCTACAAAAACATATTAGACGTGGTGATGGGGAAGCGCTTCAAGCATATTTCCAAAAAGCACGTGACCTACGCAAGAATTTAAAAACAGATCATTAGATATTGTTTGCTAACAGATCGCTTTCGCGTTCTATATCGTTTTCAAGTTGCTTTAAAACCGCTTTAGGATCTTGGCCTGCAGGAACAAGTGGCAGGATTTTAAAAGTTACAAGACCAGGTTTTTTCAAGAAAGAATTCTTTCCCCAAAAACACCCTGAGTTTAAAGCAATAGGTAAAATGGGTAGATTATAGTGTTCGTAAAGTCGCATAAAGCCTGACTTATAGGGTTTTTTCTCACCTACTTTTGTGCGTGTGCCTTGTGGAAAAATAGCAATAGGACGGCCTGACTCAACAACATCTTTTGAGTTTGTAATGATGCTGTTAAGGGCTGCACGTGTTTTTCCTCTATTAATAGGGATCATTTTTGAAAAGATTAAATAAAGCCCCCAAAGAGGAATCCATTGAAGCTCTTTTTTGTAAATGATTGCAGGTTTATCAAAAATAATAAACAGTTTGAGCGTTTCATAAGCGGATTGATGTTTTGAGGCTATAATAAAGCTTCCATTCTCAGGTATATGCTCTGCGCCAATGATTTGGTAATCTAGGCCCAGAATATATTTCTCCATATAATATACGCTCTTAAAATAGAACGTAATACCTGCGAAAACGACTTTTAAGGGAAATAAAAAAGTTGGTAACAATATAATTGTTATCAGCAAAGATCCGACATAAAAACACAGATTAAAGAGAAGCGTGCGAATAAAAGCGATCATAGCGTAGGAGCGACTAGATTAAACCTCGTCTAAATCAATGTCTAGAATAGCCATTGAGAAATTATAAGATGTTTCGCCTTCATCAACATCTTTGTAAATAACGCCAATAAATTCATCACCAAGTTTTACTTCGATTGAATCAGAACGTTGCTCTTTCATATCAAGAATTAATTGATTGTTAGCAAATTTCTTACGTAGAAAATTTTGGACTTTTGCGATCTCAGCTGTATGCATTGTGCTATACTTTCTTCTTAGTTAACTGTGATAATTTAAGAAGTAATGTAAGCGAAGATTAACGTTCACGCAAGGCTTCATTTTTGGCTTTTAAAATTGGTTTTGCAAGATAGTCAAAAACAGATTTTTGTCCTGTTAAAATATCGACACTTGCTGTCATGCCTGGAATGATTGGTAGCTCTTTTCCTTTGTGTAAAAGAGATGTTTCTGGTGTCCTTAATAACACTTTGTAAAAGCTATTGCCTTCTTGATCTGTTGTTGTGTCGGCGCTAATATTTTCAACCTGTGCTTTTAGGCCACCATAGATTGAAAAATCATAGGCAGTGATTTTAATAATAGCTTCTTGGCTTGGGCTAATGAATGCGATATCAGCAGGTTTGATTTTGGCTTCAACAAGTAAAGTATCATTTAAAGGAACAATTTCCATGATCTCTTGTCCTGGCTGTAAAACGCCTCCAACTGTATTGATGAAGATGTCTTTGACACTGCCTTGAACGGGAGAGGTCACTTCGGTTCTTTTAACACGATCTTCCCCAGCACGCATAGCTTGTGCTAAAGATTCAAGCTCTGAGCGAACACTATTTAAATCTTGAGATGCTTTTGAGCGTGCTTTTAACGAGATTTCTTTGATTTGTTTTTCTGTTTCACTGACAGCTGTTTGAGCGCGAGGAATAGACAGCTTAATAGTTCTAATTTCACCATCAATATCAGCCATATCCCCTTCTAAACGGATAAGGTCTAATTGCGGAACAAGGCCTTGTCTTACAAGGGGCTGTGTCATGCCATATTCTCTTTGGACGACAGCGAGCTGACTTTCTAACTGGGAAAGACGAGAGCGCAATTCTTCAACTTCTTGACGACGCTGCTCTGCGCGTGATTGTAGCACCGATATTTCGGCATTAAGCTGTTCACGACTAATATTATATTGAGATGTTTCTTGCCTCACAGCCGTTGCGGCATCTTCTTTTAAATCAACAGGAAAACGGAGGCTATTTCCCGAAACTTCGGCTTCTAAGCGAATAACGCGCGCACGTAAATTATTATAGCGTGTCTTTTCTTCGCGGTAACTTGACTCAGCTGTTGAATTGTCAATACGAAGTAAGACATCTCCGACCTCGACAATATCACCAACATCAACAAGGATTTCTGATACAATACCACCTTCAAGGTTTTGAATAACTTTTGTACGACTAGATGGAATGACTTGCCCGTCACCGCGTGTAACTTCGTCTAAAATGGCATAGTGTGACCATGTAATGAAAGAGAGAATAAATGCTAAGACAAAGAAAGAAAGAAAATAAGCAAGGCGTCCAGCATCACGGTGTGCTGCTGCTTGAACATCGCTCATAAAATCTAAATCTTCATGTTCTTTTTTTTCAAACATTTTTTATTTTGCCTCTTGTTTTGGTGAACGGATTTCTCCTTTTTGAAGGCGCTCAACAATTTCATCTTTGGGGCCATCTGCGATGATCTCACCTTGCTCAACAATGATTAAGCGATTGACGAGCTTTAACACAGAATGGCGATGTGTCATTAAGATAACCGTTTTATCTGCAATAATTTGTTCCATGCGTTGAATAAATTTATTTTCTGTTGCTAAGTCCATATCGCTTGTCGGTTCATCTAATAATAAAATAGGTGGGTCACAGACCAGGGCGCGAGCAATCGCAATCGATTGTCTTTGGCCTCCTGATAATGCCATGCCGCGTTCACCAACATGAAGATCAAGACCTTGAGGTGTATGGCGTAAAAAGTCCATGCATCCTGAAAGTTTTGCGGCTCGTTTTACAGATTGTTCGTTAATATTTGGGGCGCCAAATGAAATGTTATCACGGACAGTCCCATAGAATAAGAAATTATCTTGAGTAACATAGCCAATATTTTGACGAATATCTGCAGGGTCGAGCTGAGATAGGTTTGTGCCGTCAATCATGATCGTTCCTTCTGTTGGCTCGTATAGATTTGTTAACAGACGCCCAATTGTACTCTTGCCAGATCCTATGCGCCCAAGAATACCAACACGTTCACCTGGGCGGATTTTTAGTGATAGGTTATCAATGCTAGGTATTTGTTGTTCTGGGTAATGAAAAGACACATCTTGAAATTCAATGGCACCTTGAATTTTTTCTAATGTGATAAAGTGTTTGTCTTGACCGCGCTCAATTTCTTTTTTCATGATTTCATCAAGAGCTTTAAGGCTGATTTTTGTTTGTTGATAGCGTGTGAGTAAGCTTGCCAAATTCGCAAGAGGTGCCATAGCACGTCCTGTTAACATAGTGGCGGCAACAAGTGCACCCATTGTTAAATTGCCTTCAGCAATTTCATAAACGCCATAAATAATGACCATCACAGTGGTGAATTGAAGCGCAAGGCTTGTGAAACTCATTGCAACGGAAGACCAGCTACGCCCTTGCGCTGAAGATGTTGCTGTGAGGGCAACGATCCGTTCCCAAAGACCTTGGATTTTGCTTTCTGCGGTATTTGTTTTGATTGTTTCCAAGCCGCTTAAGGCTTCGAATAAAAGGGCATATTTTTGACTGGACTCAGCATGACTTTTTTCAATAACGCGCATGAGTGGATATTGCAAGACAAGGCCAACTAAGAGCACAATCGGGATTGTTGCAATTGGGATATAGGCCACAGGACCAGCAATCATCCAGATAATAGCTAAGAAAAGGAACATAAAGGGAAGGTCAATAAATAAAGTAACAGTCCCAGAGCTAAAGAAGTCACGTAAGGATTCAAAGTTCTTTAGATTGTTGGCCATGGATCCAGTTGATTTGGGGAGGTGCTGTAAACGAAGCCCCATAACATGTTCAAGTAAGCGACTTCCCATGATGGTATCGGCATTTTTACCTGCAACATCAATAAAATAACTCCGTAGGTTTTTAAGAATGAATTCAAATAAGTATACCAGACCAATACCAGCCGCTAAGACCCATAAGGTTTCAATAGCATTATTAGGAACAACACGGTCATAGACGTTCATGACAAAAAGAGGGCCGGCAATTCCGAATAAATTAATCATAAATGAAGCAATTAAAACATGGATATAAATTTTCCAAAACTTTCTAAGCGTTCCCCAAAACCAATCTTTGCGCTCTTTTAAGCTGATATATTCTGCACGTTGATCAAGCTGTGCTTTTGGGCGTGCGAAAATGGCATAGCCTGTGTAATCCTCTTTTAAACGTTCAATCGAAATCTTTTTTGTTACACCATCACCTTCGGGTAACATGATTTCAACGTTCCGTTTCTTGCGATCAAAGCGGAGTAAAATGCAGGCATTTTTGTCTTTTAACAGTAAAATACAAGGCGTTACGAGGGATGAAATATCCGTGATTTTAGGTCGGTGGACAACGCGTGAAGAGAAACCAGCACGCTCAGCAGAACGGATAAAAAGCTCGGGTGTGAATTTTGTATCTGCGTTTGGAAGACCATTCTTTAAGGCCTGTTTAGAGACAGGGGATTGATAGAGGCTTGAAAGTAAAGCAAGGCAATTCAACAGAGGGCTTTCAAAATCCACTGAAGCAGGCGATATTTGCCACTGTTCAGCATCTTGCTGCTCAGGCTCTGTAACAGTTTGATCTATGTCTTTTTGTTCCTTACTCATACCGATATTTTTTGTGCACATGAATATCTATCGAATGATAGAAGTTATATCAACTTTAACGCTAAAGAGTTACTGAAAAGTTTATTTTTTTATGCCTTGGCCTAGGGGGCGTTGTATTTTCATGATTCTAGGTGGTCTTTCATGAAGAGATGTTTGTAGCCAAACAATAAAACTGATATGGCCACTATTTTCATGATGGAGAGGCGTGAAAACAGCTTTAGCCTCAAGTGAGACAGGTTTCACTTGTGTTAGATCTCGATAGGAAACAGATAATGTCGCCGATCCTTGATGTCCAAATTTGATACGGTTCAAGAGTTCGCGAACAGATTGATTATCTTTAATGAGAAAAAAATCAGAAAATAAGCGTTCTCGTAATTTTGGTAGCTCTGTTTGCGCCCATTTAGAAAAACTTTCATTGGCATAAATAATGGTTTGGTTTTCGCTTAAGTGAAGACAAGGAATAGGAGCTTTATCAAGAATAAAATAATTATGATCTTTATTGCCTAAGACATCTCTTTGAAGCATATGTTCCATTTCAGCAATAATAAAAGAACGCAGATAAGATGAAAAGTTTTTACTTTTATTTTTTTGCTTTAATAAAAACACCAACTCGTTTGTTTTTAAACGATATTTTCTTGATATTGTTTTTAGTGACCTAAGAAAAGGAGGTTCTAGGCGTACAGCTAAGCGTTGTCCTTCAAATTGATATATTTTAGGTTTTGGAGGCTCTATTGCAAACTCAATTAACCCGTGTGCGTTGTGTGTATCAATACTCATTTTTTAACCCTTTTTACCATATTTAATAATCATACATATTTATATAGTTTTAGTCAATGGAAATATTGAGATTGTTAATATATTCATGTTAAAATGTCTCACAATTATAGATTTGAATAAGGAGCCCAGTTATGACTGACCAATCAGTGGATTTAACAAATACAGGTAATGTAACGCAGGAAGCACTTTCTTTTGTGGAAAAAGATGGTGTTCAGGCTGTTCAGCTCTCTAAGCCAGAAGCGCCTAATGAAAAATTAAGCGTTAAAGCGACTGCAATCAACAAGATTGTTACTGATTTCAATCCAGATGAAGTGGATGTTTCTTTACGAGAAGGCTCGCTTCTTTTTTCTTTTGATAATGGCGCTGTTATTGAAATTGAGGGATTTGCTTTAATTGATCCGATGCCTGAAATTATTTTGGCAGACGGGACCATTATTGCCGGTGATGTCGTTGTTGCTCAATTGGGGGAAACGCTTGATCCTGATGAAGTTCAAGAGATGCTTCAACAAATTGAAACGGCTGCTGGTGGGCAACAATCGCCTTCAAATGACGGTTCTAGTTCTTATTCTGATGACTTTGGTGCTATTATCGATCTGTTATCTTTTTCTCCGCCGATTGGATTTGGTGCATTTTTGCGTAGCTTCACAGGTTTAGATGATCGTGAAGATGATGTTTTGTTAGCGCAACAGCAAACTCTTGTTGATCCAACGCCAAGCGCGGATGATGTTTCGATCTCAGTTGATGAAACCGACTATGTGAATAATACACAAACACTCTCAGGTGTTTTACCTGTTGAATTCAATGGTCAGACAGGAACAGTTGAGCCATCGCCAACAGCTGGGTTTTTAGTTTCAGGATCTGTGTCAGCTGGAAGTCTAACATCTAATGGTCAGCCTGTGACAGTTTCTGTTCAAGGGGATCGCTATGTCGGAACCCTGCCTAACGGTACAACAGCTTTTGAAATGATCATTAATAATGATGCGACATACACATTTAATATATATGAGCAATTAGATCACGGTGATATTACAGATGTGAATGATCTCATGACATTTAGTTTTGGTTATATTGTAACAGATGCAACAGGAGATCAAACAACAGCAACAATTGCTGTAAATGTCTTTGATGATGCACCTGTGGCAGCAAAAGAAACTTTAACCGTTGATGAAACGGGTGGTTTTAATTCTGTTTCGGGGCAATTAGATGCAGATTTAGGTGAAGATTCAGACGGAGCAAGCTTTGCGGGGAACGGATCATTTAATCTCAATAATGCGACATCAAATGGATTAGTTATTACTACAGCATATTCAAACGGTACATATTACGGGGTCGCTTTTGGAAGCCCTGTTTTTGAGCTAACGATTAATACGGATGGCTCATATAGCTTTACCCAGCTTGGTCCAATTGATCACCCAGATGGCACAGACCCAGATGATGCTTTTGATGTTACATTTGGTTTTACCGTTACAGATGGTGATGGGGATACATCAGATGGAACAATTGTCGTAACAATTAAAGATGATGGTCCAGTTGCTCTTGATGATTCATTATCAGTTGATGAAGGGGCAACAGTTACAGGGAATGTGGTTGCTAATGATTTATATGGCACAGATGGTGCTGGCCAAGTCATTTCTCTTGAAGGTCAACATGTAGCGTTAGGCGGTAGTGTAACGATTAACGGTCAATATGGTGTATTGACACTGAACTCAGATGGGAGCTATTCGTACGCAGCCAATAGTAATACATCTCTAGATGGTGTTTTGACCGAAAGCTTTGCTTATACGATTGTTGATAATGATGGAGATACAGCAAGTGCCTCGTTAAATCTGGAAATTGATTTTGGTGCTGACACAGTGCCGGTTTTCTTAAATGAATCAATTATAGTTGATGAAACAGGTGGTTTTGACACTGTTAATGGTCAGTTAGATGTTGATTTTGGAGAAGATAGTGTTGGTGCTTTTACAGATGGAAATGGTCAATCAAATGTGAATAGCTTAACCTCAAATGGGAATGCTATTACTGTTAATTATAGCAATGGTACTTATACAGGTGTTGCTGGTGGTGTTTCTGTCTTTACTTTAACAATTAACAGCGATGGTACATATAGCTTTACACAATTAGCAGCGATTGATCATCCAGACAGCAGTGATGATAATGATGCTGTTAATATGACATTTGGCTTTACAGCAACAGACGGTGACGGCGACAGTGGCGATGGAACAATTACAGTCACTGTATTAGATGACGGCGTTGATATTTTCCCGGCTCTAGGAATTGTTGATGAAACAAATGGGTTTACAACAGGCGTTTCTGGATCAGTTGATTTTGATTATGGCGCAGATGGTGCTGGAGAGCTTCATTTAGGAGATGCAGCGCATCATGTTTCTTTCCAAGTGATTGGTGGGCATGCCTTAACATCTGATGGTCAGCCAGTAACAGTGACATTACAAAACGGCTCTTATGTGGGGTCGGTAAATGGCTCTGTTGTGTTTGAATTAAGTTTAGATGCTCAAGGCAATTATTCTTATGAGCAATATCAACCATTGGATCACCCAGATAGTTCTGATACCAATGATGCTCTTGGTTTAGAGTTTGGCTTCACTGTTCAAGACAATGATGGTGATACTGTTGAATCAACAATCGTTATTAATGTTTTAGATGATGGGCCTGTTGCAAGTGCGGATGTGAATTCAAAAACACTTTCTGGTGTAGATGACCTTATTACAGGAAATGTTGTGACGGGTGCGAATGGTGGTACGAATGCCTCTGATTCATATGGGTCTGATGGTGCTGGTCATGTATCTCGCATCGAAAGCCCAACAGGACAGGTCTTAGCAATTGCAGATGGCCAAACAGTTACGATTGATGGCCAATATGGGGCATTGACGATTTCATCGGATGGTAGCTATAGCTATGATTTATATGACTCATTAGCATCTACAGGTTCAGGTGGTTCGTCGAATAATAATTCGAATACGAATACGGGTTCTAATAACACGAATACAAACTCGGGTGGCTCTTCATCCAGTACAAGCACGAGCACATCGACTTCAACATCGACTTCGACAGGATCTGGTTCGTCACAAACTTATACAGAGCGTTTTGAATATACAATTATTGATAATGATGGTGATACCGTTGAAACAACATTAACAATTAATGCAACTTTGGACGCTACACCTGATCCAGACGATCAACCAGATGTTGATAATGCTTCAAATCTTGTTGATGAAACAGGTGGTTTTGATACGGTTTCAGGACAATTGGTTGCAGATTTTGGAAATGACGCGGCAGGATCAAGTTTTGACGGGAATGGCCAATCGAATACAAACGGCTTAACTTCGAATGGTCAAGCAATTGCTGTTACTTATAATAATGGAGTTTACACAGGTGTTGCAGGTGGTGTTTCTGTCTTTACGTTAACGATTAATAGCAATGGATCTTATAGCTTTACACAATTAGCAGCGATTGATCATCCAAACACAGGAAACCCAGATGACGCCGTTGATTTAACATTCGGTTTTACAGCGACAGATGGCGATGGTGACAGTGGAGATGGTGTAATTACTGTCACTGTGCGTGACGATGGCCCAACGGCTGTGAATGATAGTGCCTCTGCCTCAGAGGGAACAACAGTAACAGGTGATGTCGTTGCGAATGACAGTTACGGCTTTGATGGTGCTGGACGTGTGACACAAATTTCTGGTCAAGCAATTGCTGAGGGCGGTAGTGTCACGATTAATGGTCAATATGGTGTATTAACCCTGAACTCAGACGGAAGTTATTCTTACACAGCCAATACAAACACATCTTTAGAAGGTATTCGCAGTGAAAGCTTCGCTTATACAATTGTTGATAATGATGGCGATAGTGCAAATGCGACATTAACGCTTGATATTGATTTTGGTGGGGATAGTGTTCCTATTATAACAAATGAAGCGATTACAGTTGATGAAACAGATGGCTTTGACACTATTAATGGTCAACTTGATGTTGATTTTGGTGAAGATAGTGCGAATGCAAGCTTTGATGGGAATGGCCAATCGAATACAAACGGCTTAACTTCGAATGGTCAAGCAATTGCTGTTACTTATAATAATGGAGTTTACACAGGTGTTGCAGGTGGTGTTTCTGTCTTTACGTTAACGATTAATAGCAATGGATCTTATAGCTTTACACAATTAGCAGCGATTGATCATCCAAACACAGGAAACCCAGATGACGCCGTTGATTTAACATTCGGTTTTACAGCGACAGATGGCGATGGTGACAGTGGAGATGGTGTAATTACTGTCACTGTGCGTGACGATGGCCCAACGGCTGTGAATGATAGTGCCTCTGCCTCAGAGGGAACAACAGTAACAGGTGATGTCGTTGCGAATGACAGTTACGGCTTTGATGGTGCTGGACGTGTGACACAAATTTCTGGTCAAGCAATTGCTGAGGGCGGTAGTGTCACGATTAATGGTCAATATGGTGTATTAACCCTGAACTCAGACGGAAGTTATTCTTACACAGCCAATACAAACACATCTTTAGAAGGTATTCGCAGTGAAAGCTTCGCTTATACAATTGTTGATAATGATGGCGATAGTGCAAATGCGACATTAACGCTTGATATTGATTTTGGCGGGGATTCAACACCAATTATAACAAATGAAGCAATTCAAGTTGATGAAACAGGTGGCTTTGACACTATTAATGGTCAGCTTGATGTTAACTTTGGTGAGGACGCAGTAGGTGCAAGCTTTAATGGAAATGGTCAATCGAATGTGAGTGGCTTGACATCAGATGGGCAGCCTATAGCCGTGTCTTATAACAATGGGACGTATACGGGTTCTGCTGGTGGATCAACTGTATTTACTTTAAAGATTAACAGTGATGGAAGTTATACATTTAAGCAATTAGCAGCTGTTGATCATCCAAATACGCATAATCCAAATGATGCTGTTAATATTCGATTTGGTTATAGAGCAACAGATGGGGATGGTGATAGTGCAAATGGCACGATAACAGTTACGATTAAGGATGATGGTCCTGCGGCTCGTGCAGATGTGAATACAAGAACACTTTCTGGTGTGGATGATCTTATTACAGGAAATGTTGTGACTGGAACAAATGGCGGTGCGAATGCTTCTGATTCATATGGATTTGATGGAGCTGGTCATGTTTCTCGTATCGAAAGCCCAACAGGACAGGTCTTAACAATTACAGATGGTCAAACAGTTACGATTGACGGTCAATATGGTGTTTTGACCATTTCATCAGATGGTAACTATAGTTATGATATCTATGATTCATTAAGTACTTCTGGTTCATCTTCGAACAATAATACGAATAATAACTCTAATTCAGGCGGAAGTGGTTTATCTTCTAGTTCGAGCTCGAGCTCTAGTAATGGTGGTTCAAATTCAGGAAATTCATCACAAACCTATACAGAGCGTTTCGAATATACGATTGTTGATAATGATGGTGATACTGTTGAAACAACATTAACGATTAATGCAACTTTGAGTGTTACAACAGGTCCAGATGATCAACCAGATGTTGATAATGCTGCAAATGTTGTCGATGAAACAGGTGGTTTTGATACAGTTTCAGGACAATTGGTTGCAGATTTTGGAAATGACGCGGCAGGGTCAAGCTTTAACGGGAATGGTCAATCCAATGCAAATGGCTTAACTTCTAATGGTCAACCAATTGCTATTACATATAGTAATGGGACTTACACCGGTGTTGCTGGTGGTGTTTCTGTCTTTACATTGACGATTGGTAGCAATGGATCTTATAGCTTTACGCAGCTTGCTCCGATTGATCACCTGAATGCAAGTAACCCGAATGATGCTGTTAACTTTACATTTGGTTTCACAGCGACAGACGGTGATGGTGATACAGGTGATGGCACGATTACAATCACGGTCTTTGATGATGGTCCTCAAGCAGGGTATCAAGCGATTCAATTGCTAGAAGAAGATGATTTGAATACGACATTTGTTGGCAATCTATTCCGTGATTTTGGCGCAGATGATGTGGGTGGGTACG
Organism: uncultured Rickettsiales bacterium; assembly: GCA_950054255.1. Lineage (GTDB taxonomy): Bacteria > Pseudomonadota > Alphaproteobacteria > Micavibrionales > CATLOR01. The sequence goes on from CATLOR010000001.1 coordinate 868,137, forward strand.
TATTTGCAGGGGATTCAAATGCAAACTCTGCTTTCTCATTCACAGGTATTAATGCTTTGACTGTAAATGGTCAGGCTGTATCGGTTACATTGCACAATAATGTCTATACAGGAACTGCAGGGGGTGTCACTGTTTTCACATTAGAGATTGATGATAATGGCGGCTATGAATTTACATTATTTGAAGCTTTTGATTATGATGATTCCTCTCAAGATGGTGAAATTGTTCATTTAGACTTTGGCTACGCTGTTGAAGATGGTGATGGGGATATTGACGTTGGCTCTATTCGTGTTTCGGTCGTTGAGGGCGATGAGCAAGTTAATATTATCATCGGAACGCCAGACAATGATGTTTTAATTGGAACGGATATTAATGATATTATTTATGGTGAAGGCTGTGCTGATATCATGGAAGGTGGTGCGGGTGCTGATACATTCGTAATGGCGGATGTTGGAGAGCATAACCGTGATATTATCTCTGACTATGATATTAATGAAGGAGATGTTATTGACTTATCTGATTTGATTGATCCGCAAAGTTTTACAGGGGATTTATCAGATTATCTAGCTTTTGATGAATCTGTAAGCACGCTGCATGTGGATGCAACAGGGCAGGGTCAGTTTAGCGATGATACACAAGCTGTTTTAATTGGTGACGTGGATGCTGGGGATACGATTGCTGTAAAAATTGGTGATCAAATCTTGGATGTAAATGTCGATAGTATTTAATGTCATAAATCTTATAAAACAGCATTTTATTTTTTAATTGAATACTGTATAGTGACCGTCTAGAATAAGTGAACGTAATTTTTATGAATCTTAGAGGGTCTCTATTGTGTTGAAAAAAACTAATTATTTAAAAACGTTAAAGCAATCTGTTTGTTCGGCGGCCTTAGCGGGGTTTTTGATCTTTTCGCCATCTGCTCATGGAACAACATTGGAGCAAGCGATTGAGATAGCAATTGAGCACAATCCTCGTATCGGTGTTGTTGCGAGAAACCAAGAAGCGGTTGTAGAAGAGTTACATCAAGCAGAAGGGCTGTATTTACCCTCAGTTGATATTTCAGCAGGTGTCGGTGTTGAAGATACAAGCACACCAGCTGTTCGTGCAGGTAATAATGGCGAATCAGAAGGTCTTCTTGCAACCGATGCGACACTCACAATTACTCAAGATTTATTCGATGGATATGAGCGTCAAGGACGTGTTGAACGTCAAAAAGCGCGTATCGAATCGGCTTCTAATAGAGTGTATGAAAACTCAGAGAATTTAGCACTTGATGTTGTTGGTGCTTATTTAGATGTTATCCGTCAAAGAGAGCTGCTTGCTCTTGCGCGTGAAAATGTGGCTTTCCACGTTGAAACACTTGAAGCTTTGGTTAAGAGATTACGTGGTGGAATTGGAACGCGTGCAGATGTTATTCAAACACAGGCACGTTTAGCACGTTCTCGTGCGACATTTGTTTCAACAAATAATGATTTAGCGGATGCTGAAGCACTCTATACGCGTTTAGTGGGGCAATATCCAGGCGACTTAGTACTTCCTTCTACTGTTGAAGATATGATGCCAGCGTCTATGGATGAACTGGTTCAAATGGCAACGATTGATAACCCAACGGTTAAGATTTCAGAAGCTGATGTGAAAGTTGCAAATGCCGATGTGAATATTTCAGAAGCTGAATTTTATCCTCAAGTATCTCTCCAAGCATCAAGCACGTATGATGAGCGAAAAGATGGGGTGAATACGTATACATATCAAAACATTCTAGGATTACGTATGAACTGGAACATCTTTAATGGTGGAACGGACCGCGCAACACGCCAAGAATTCTTAATGCGTGAAGAACAAAGTAAAAGTCAGCGTTATGATGCTATTTTAGAGGCGCAACAGCAGGCTAGACGTTCTTGGTATGCTTATGTTGCCGCAGGTCAGCAATTACAAGAATTAAGCTCTGCTGTTATCTTTAACCAGCAAACACGTGAAGCTTATGAACAACAATTCCAAGTCGATCAAAGAACACTCTTAGATGTGTTGGATGCTGAAAATGAGCTCTTTACGTCACGTGGACAATTAATATCAGCAGATATTAACAAAATCTTGTCATCTTATCGTATTTTGGCTGTTGCTGGTAAATTGTTAAGATCTTTGAATGTGTCCGCGCCACAGCAGGCTTTCGAGGCAGTTTTGTACAGTCAAGACGATTGATTCCATAAAAAAATACGTTTTTTTTCATTTTTTTGCAGACAAACGCGATTAATTTTGCCATAATATACGAAGAGGAAATGCAAATTTCCTCTGGCTTCCTTACTATGGCCTGGGTGTCGATCTAATTTTTGATCGGTGCCCCGGTCTTTTATTTTGCCTAAAATAGGCGCTGTTATCATTTATTTTTAAAGATTATCCTTGGTAAATCGTTGAAAGATCGTTATTCTAAAGTGCGTCGTTTAATGCGCTTGTATTTTCTTATTTTTAAGGTTTCTCATATGGATACACACTCTTCAGATCAAGATTTATCAACATTTGAATATAAAAAACCAAAAGAAGCAAAAATAGCTGCGAAATCAAAATTGTTTGGTTTGTTGGTTTTACTCGTTTTGGTTTTAGGTAGTTTCTTTATTGCTAACCAGATTATCAAAGAAGAAAAGAATAATTTAGAGCAGCATTTAAAACAGCAAATAGAAGTCCTAACATTAGAGCGGTCAAATGTTATTTCTGAGTGGTTAGCGGGGATTTTGAAACAATCCCGTTCAATTACAAAAAATGATATTTTTAGATTATATGCGGTTGAGCAAGATTCTAAGAAAGAAGAAGGTAAAGACACGGTCTCTAAATATGCTGATCAATTACCTTATATGATTAATGCCTTGAGTGACTTTGTTCAAGATACGGAATATCGCGGAGCGTATATGTTGAATAGGGATGGTGAAACATTTTTAGCAAGTATGGATTCTCGCCCTTTGGATAATGAACAGAAATTAGAAGCTCTTCGCTTGTTTGATAATGGTCAGGCATCATATTCTGTCGTTCGCTCACGTGATGAAGGACTGGAATTTGATTTATTTGTACCAGTGTTCCCTGTTGATGAAACAGCGGGATCAAATAAAATTTCAGCGATTTTTGTTTTTACAATTCCTGTTAAAGAGCAATTTAAGCTGCTTTTACATGATAAGCCTGTCAATGGTGTTGAGGGCAGTTACTCTTTGTTTCAAAGAACATTTGATGCAAAGATACAAGAAGTTCGCTTGATTAATGGCGAAACAATATTAGACAGTGCCTTGCCAATTTCTGTGTTTTCAACGCCAACATTGAGTTTTGGTAAAAGAGCAGATTTTAATGGAAGCGCAAATGTCTATTCTTTTGGAGCGGCTATTCAAGCGACGCCTTTTTATCTTGTGTGGCAAACACCAGAAGATGTTGCAAATGCTCAGATTGATAAATTTATTTTGAATACATATCTTGTTGCGATTTTCTTTGTGTTATCGCTTGTAACAGCATTTGGTGCGTTTTGGTGGCGTAATAATAGTGATCATAACAAAGTTCTAGCTGAACAATATGCTAAATTTGCTCATAAATTGGGTAAACAAAAAATGGTTCTAGATAGCATTAATAATACGATTAAAGAATTTATTACACTTAAAGATCGCTACGGAAAATATATCTATGTTAATCCGGCTTTTGCTGAGGCTGTGGGGTCAAGTGTGGAGAATATTTTAGGGCAGGATGATGCCTCGATATTAGGGCATGGAACAGCGATGAAATTGGAAAAACTGGATGATTTAGTGATTTCTTCTAAAGAAGCTTTGTCTGTTGTTGATGAGATTTATTTGCAAGGTGAAAAACGTCATCTCCAAATTTCAAAATTCCCCTATTTATCAGAAGATGAAGGTGAAGAAGAACGGAATATTATTACGGTAGCTAGGGATATTACAGACTTAGTAGAAGAGCAAGCTCGTCGTGAAAAGTCAACAAAGCAAACGGTTCTAGCTTTAATTCGCGCAGTTGAATTAAGAGATCCTCATTTAGCGGGGCATTCTAAAAGAGTGGCGGAGATCGCATCACTTGTTGCAAATGAGATTAAGCCTGATCCTCGTATCAGACGCACAGTAGAGATTGCTGCGACCTTATCACAAGTTGGTAAACTTGACATCCCATCAGAGATTTTAACATCTGAAAAAAGATTATCAGATGAGCAGTTTGAAATCATGAAACGCCATGTTGGGAATGCAGAGAAAATTATTACAGATATTGATTTTGATGTCCCAGTTTTAACAGCCATTAGCCATATGTATGAGCGTTTAGATGGGAGCGGTTATCCGCGTGCTATCCATGATGATGAAGTGTCTTTGGAAGGGCGTATTTTAGGGGTATGTGATTATTTTTGTGCACGTATCGAACCTCGCTCATACAGGCAAGCGATTTTACCTAAGGATGCTTTGAAATATCTGGAACAGAATAGTAAGAGATACGATCCTAAAGTTGTACAAGCGCTGAGAACTGTAATTCATTCTTCTGTTGGTGAGCGAATTATTGCTTCTGTTGTTGCTTCACATAAAGATATGTAATTTTTTATTTAAAAAGCTTGAAGCAGAACAGAAAAACAAAGATAATAAGGCAAATTATATTTTTGATCCATTTAAGGAAAGTGACAATTTTATGAAGAGAATTTTTTCACACGCTATTATATGTGGTTTAGGCCTGTCATTAATGGTTTCTCATGCAGGAGATGTAAAAGCTGAATCTGATATTTTCGGAGGTATTTACGATTTTGATTCTGCTGAAGGGAAATCGTCATATGGAACAGTGTTTAATCAAAACTTATATAAAGGTTATTATGAGCTTTCATTAGAGTTACGTGGTATTACAAATTCAATTGATACAGAACTTTTTAATCATAAAGCATTACTTGCCTCAAAAGGATCGCCTGTTGACCCTGATCAAGTGATGGATAGAGAGTTGTATCCAGAAGAAAAAACAGTTTTCCAAGATGCGCTTTTCCGTCTTTATGACGCATACGCTAAAGGAGGAAAAGAGTTTGCTCCAGCATTATCAGCAACAGCTCAGGTCAGTTTTGATTGTTGGATTGAGGCAACGGAAGATGGTGCAACGATTTATGCAACAGAGTGTCGTGACCGCTTTGAAAAAGCTCTTACAAATATTGAACGCGTTGCGAATAAAGATATTGTAGCAATTACGGTATCTCCACCATTGCGCGCAATCGAAGTACCTGTGGAGCCTGTTGTTGCTGTTGTGGAGCCTGTTCCTGTGCCTGAAATTATTGAACCTGTTGTTGATGAAATCCCTCAAGAGGTTTTGGATCAATATATTACAATTCCTTTTGAGTTTGATAAAACAAAGTTTGCCTCTGGTGGTGAAGAGAGTTTAAAGAAAGCATTAGATGCTTTAAATGCGTATGAGCGTTTAAATGTTGAGTTGATTGCTCATGCGGATAGAGCTGGTCCTGCTGCTTATAATAAGAAATTATCACAACGTCGCGCGGACGCAGTTCTTGCACGCTTGATTAAAGAAGGTATTGGCGAGAGCCGTATTAAGCTTGTTGAAGCTGTTGGTGAAGAGAAATCCCTTTTCCCAACAAAAGACGGCGTTCCTTCGCAAGAAAACCGTGTAGTTGAGCTTGATCTTGTAAAAGCAGAGTAACTTTTGTATGAAAATTGGATTGCTTATTGACCCTTTAAGAACACTTGCTGTTCATAAGGATACGTCTTGTCGTCTTGCTGCTGAAGCGGAAAGACGGAATGCTGAAATATTTTATTTCACATTAGAGGATATTTTTTTAGAAGGAGAGCAAGTCAAAGCATCAGGATGTTATGTTTCTTTTGATGCTGGAAAAGGGTTAAGCAATAGTGTTCGTTACCTTAATAGAGACGTAATAAATTTAAAAGAATTGGATGTTTTGCTTATTCGCAAAGATCCACCCGTTACGTCAACACATATATCCATTTTATATTTATTAGAATTGCTGGAAAATGATGTTTTGATGATTAATGCACCACGCGCTATTCGAAATGGTCATTCGAAGTTGCAGACCTTAAAATTCCCACAATTTCTACCAGAGCAATTAATTGCTTCTAATATTGATCAAATATCAAAATTCATTGAAAAACATAAAGACATCATTGTAAAACCTCTTAATGGTATGGGGGGATCCGGTGTTGTTCGTCTTAAGCCGGGGGATAAAACAACAAAATCACTTTTGCAAACGATGGAGAGGGCCTATGGCTATCCGCTCATTGCTCAAAAATTTATAAAAGAAAGCGTTGAAGGCGAAAAGCGTATTTTCTTATTTGACGGTGATATTTGTGGCGCAATCGTCAAAAAACCAGCGAAAGATGATTTTCGAGGCAATATCACAGCAGGTGCAACGATTAAAAAAGCAATACTCTCTGAAACAGATAAAGAGATTTGTGAAACTTTAAAACCGTATTTAAAAGAACGGGGTTTGTTTTTTGTAGGCCTTGATTTAATCGGCCCTTACTTAATTGAAATTAATTCCATTAGTCCTGGGGCAATTAGTTTGGCAAACACAGTTCTTAAGCAGCCTTTAGAAGAGATTTTTTGGGATAAAATCGAAAGAAAATTAAAAGCATAACCTTTATTTCTTATCGCAAATCATGTTAGAATCAGATTAGACACACATTCTAAGTGTGTTTCCTTTTTTTTATCTATCCAAAAGACGCAGACATGACTAGAAATAAAATAAGAAAACCTATGGTTGGTGTTGTTTCACACGTTAAACCATTAGGAAAATGGAATGTTCATTACACTCATCGTAAATATATTATGCCTTTAAACAATTGTGATTTATGCGCTCTTGTTATTCCGTATCATGATGATGATAGCTATTATCGTGCTATTGCAGATAGTTTAGATGGGTTTTTACTTGTTGGTGCACACAGTAATGTTTACCCAGAACATTATAACGGTAATATAGACGATCGTTATGGCCCGTATGACCCACAAAGGGATAAGGTTTCTATGGTGCTATTAGAAGAAGCACTGATGCAACATAAGCCTATTTTAGGGATCTGTCGTGGGTTACAAGATATGAATGTTTTTATGGGAGGGACGCTACATCAATATCTTCCTGACATTACCGATGTGAAGCATCATATTTTGGAATATAGTGATATTCATGAGGTTTATAAAAATCGTCATGATATCAATGTGGAGGAAAAGACTTTATTAGGTGAAATTGTTCAAAATAAGACAATTAGCGTAAATAGTGTTCATAAACAAGGGATTAGAGATATTGGTAAAGGCTTAACTATTAATGCCAAAGCCACAGATGATATTGTGGAAGCGGTTACATTAGATGATCATGAAAATTTTGGTATGGGTGTTCAATGGCATCCGGAATATGATTTTTCTTATGATCCATATTCTAAGGCTATTTTTAAAGCATTCTCAGATGCTATTTACAAAAGGAAATATGAAGTGTGACACAGAAAGTTTTTGGATATTTCTCTTCACCAATTGAAGACTTAGAAGTTGATATTCTAAGTGGTGTGCGTATTTATAACGAGGCTCAAAAGCGTGGTTATAAGATGGTCTATATTTATCAAAAGACGCTGAGTTTTGAGAATGGTGCGCTATATGCACAGGCCTGCGAGATGAATTTCTTCCCAGATCGTGACAAAATAGAAGATCGTTACGAACAAGGTGAAATGTATAAATTTAATATGCATGATCTAGATGTTTTATTTTTTAGAAAGCCGCCCCCTTTAAATGAAGAATATATGGCATATACATATTTCCTTGAAGCCTTAGAAGAGCAAGGCGTGTTATGTATTAATAGTCCTAAAGGAATGAGAGGTGGCCATTCAAAGTTACAGACATTGAAATTCCCAGAATATATTATACCGACCCTTTTTAGTTTGAATGTGGATGAGATTGTCAGTTTTGTTCATGAGCATAAAAAAGCGGTTATTAAACCGCTTGATGCAAAAGGCGGTGAAGGGATCTTGATGCTTCATCATGATGACTTAAATTTAAAATCAATGATTGAAACGGTTAGAAAAGCCTATGGGAATTTAGTCATTGTACAAAAATTTATCCCCGAAGCGGTAACAGAAGGGGATAAGCGTGTTCTATTATTTGATGGAAAACCTTATGGAGCTATGCTTCGTCAAGCCAATAAATCTGACTTTAGGACAAATGTAACAGCAGGTGGGACTTTTGTAAAAACAGATCTTACAGATCGTGAAAAAGAAATTTGTGATGTTATTGGTGAATATCTCAGAGATAATGGCTTATTTATGGTGGGGCTTGATTTGATTGGAGGTTATATCACAGAGATCAATTGCACAACCCCTGGGGCTATGACCTATATCAACAAATTATACGATATCAAACTAGAAGAAAAATTCATGGATATCGTCGATGAGAAAACGCAAGCAAAACCATAATATTTTAATTATGTTTGACAGGGTGTATTCCTTTCTATAGCGTTTTATTATAGGCTGACATTTAAAAAATAAAACAGGGAGTAAGCGCATGTTTTCCAAAAAAGAAATCAAAATGAGATGGCATTCATATGTTCAAGAACAGATTGAGCAAGGGAAACCAAAACCAGAAGCTAGCTTGAACCTAGCGCTCTTAATTGCGTCTTCTGCCTTGATGAGTCAAAAGCTATGGAACGGTGATGATTATATGGATCATCCTATGTTTGTGGCGATGCATAATACAGATTCCATGAAAAAGAAAATCGTGGGTATTTTACATGATGTTGTTGAAGACAGTGATTGGACAATTGATGATTTAAGAGAGCTTGGCTTTGATGAGGAGATTGTTTTAGCTGTTGGTGCCGTAACAAAACGACCAGGTGAAAAATATGTAGAATTTATCGAACGTTGTGGAGCATCTGGTGCTGTTGCGATTGATGTGAAATTAAAAGATTTACATCATAATTCTATTAATATCCGTACACCAAATATTGATAAAACGGAAAAGCAAAGATTGAAATCAGGGCTTTATAATATTTCTTATTATTATCTTTTGGATATTAAAAAAGGAAAAGTTGAGGCTGGTACAAAGCTATCTGATTATATTCAGTCACACCCTATATATGGGCAGCAAAGCAAGATTTTGATTGAGCAAATCTATTCATCATTTTCTGCGCAATCATATCAAGAGCAAGCCGAAACACATCACTTAAAAAGATCACCAGTTCCAAACTGCTCTTAATAAAATCATTGAATTTTTTTATGAATTAATGCCCTTGTTGAAATCTAAAACGAGGCGAGGGCCTTTGTCAGCACTGACAGGTGGAAGTGTGAATACCTTAACTGTCATATCGTCGCCGTTTGTTGTAATGCGCATTGTTGAATATTCAGGGAATTGCTTGGATATATAGCCTGTAATTAAGCCCTCTTTCTTTGATGTCCATGTCTTATCTGCAGCCCAATCGGTCTTATCAAAAGTGATGACAATATCGCTTTCATCTTTTGTGATATCATAATTCATTTCACTGTTAGGGGCAAAGTCAACAACAAGGCGCGTTCCAGCATTGAAGCTCCCAAAGCGAATATCTACAATTTCATGAGGGAAACCGAGTTTATCAACAGCCATATTGTCATCTTCACCTATCATAGCTTTTGCGAGATCTGTTGGCGCAGTATTTGATGGTGATGTTTCACTCATCATTTTATCATCTGGAGCCATATTTGGAATGTCTGTTTCTACTTCTGCATTATCGAGATCATCAGGTGTTTCTGCAGGGGGATTTGCATCTTCAAGACGGCGGCTTACGGCAGGGTCTGTTAATTTAGATAGCTCTGTAATAAGGGTTTGAATATCAGATTCAATGGCAACTAAATTTTGGATATTTGGCTCAACAGCGCGGAAATCACGTTCCAGTAGATCTATACGTTGCTCAATCTTCTTCATTTGATCTTCAAGTACCTGTTGCTCTTTGTCACCAGAACTACCGATATATTGCAAAGGAGAGCCGATTGTTTCTTTTGTATCGGCGCAACCAAATAGCAAACTGCTCAGAACTAATCCGAGCATTATATGTGCTAGCAATGATATATTGTGGTTAAAAGTCATGGGCGATTAAAGGTAAATTCGTGAAAAATCCTATTATTATATTCGTTTTTTCCTTCGTAGATAACACGAAGCTTTTTGATAGAGGAGGGGATGTCTTCATAAATGGGGATAGAGACATTTTTTTGTGCGGTTTCAGGGAAGATAGAAACATTGTTTACGACCGCGAGAAGGTTTTCGTTACTTGTGTCATTCGCATCAAAAACCTTTAAGCTTCCATAGGTGCTGGCGTCACCAGTGCGAGAAATGGACACAATGAATTGGTCTTGTTGATCTGATGCAATGCTTTTTTTATAATCAACAGCAGTGATTTCCGCATTAACTTCCAAATTGCCTTGGCGGAGAATAACAGGGATGCTGATTGATAGGTTTAATGACAGGCTAATCCCTGCAGGGTTGTCTTGATAGTCTTTTGGATCAGAGAGTTGTTTGAAGAGAAGGTGTGAACGATATTCACCATCTTCAAGTCCTGCTGGTTTACGAACAGCGATACGGATGGCTTGTTTATCACCAGGAGCGAGTGTTACTTGGCGCGGGCTAAAGCGAATGAAATCTTGTGATGTTTTAATAGATGCATATCGTGGATCATTTTCTTCGATTATTTCATAACTTCCGTTTTCATCAACGATTGTATTAAACCATTCTGTTCTAAATGTTGCGACTTTATCAGATCTGTTGATGATAGTGATGACTTGTGAACGTGTGCGGTCTTCGAAAACGGCTCTGTAAGGGGTCACCATAATGCTAGCTATGCCATTGAAAGGAATAGATAAAGTAATTAAGAATAGACATAAAAAAATAAAAAAACGACTCGGCACGAGGATCCTCCTGATTCATATAAAATTATAGAGTGATTTGCCCTATAAAACCAAAGACTTTTTTAGATTTTTTCTTTATTTTTCAAGGATTAAAAGTTCGCAGTTATTTCAACTTCACCTGTGTAAGCGCCATCAGAATAATAATTTCCATTTCCCGATGTGGATAGGGTTGTTCCGACATTAAAGGTTGCGGATCCGCCTGGATCTGTTGTGATTGTTGCAGGGTCTGTGACGGCATCTGATATTGAAAAATATTGTGGTCCTATACCATCATGAAGGACATCTGTTGCCGCAAAGCTAACGGTAATTGTTGTGTTGCCGGGGAAGCTTTGTAGTCGAATACGGGCGGAGTCACCATCTGATAGGACGACAATATGGCTTGGGTTGGCTGTAATATCACCGTTTGGAGCGATAATGAGATCGCGTGGAGCGTCATTATCGACGATTGTGAGGTCGCCATAAATAAATTGTCTTAACACATCAATAGTTTGTGCCGTTGCCGTAAGGGGGGCAAGGCTTACGAGTGTTAAGAATGTTATAAGGGCATATTTTTTCATTGATCCTATAGTAGGCGATTCTAACAAAGAAAAAAGGCCTGAATTCAATTCAGGCCTTTTTAAAATTCTTATATTTACAGATATTAGTATGCAACTGTTACGTTGTATGTACCTGTGTATGATCCAGCTGCTTCATAAGCGCCTGTTCCTGCGATTGTGCTTAATGTCGCACCAACGTAGAATGTAGCGTCACCAGAACCATCTGTTGTTACTTGGTCGTCGGCGCCATCGTCAACGAATGTATCAACTGTGAAATCAGGTGTACCAGGAGCACATGCACCACATGATAATGTGATAGGAGCCGCTGGTAATTCGATGTTCATAACTGTTGTTGCAAGCGCACCACCAATATCAAATTGTGCACGGTCACCATCAACTGAAGATACGATGAAATCGTCTGTAGCGCCACCAACGTTTGTTACTGTTACGCTGTTAGCTGCATCAGCACCGATATCAAGAGTTGCTACGGCACCACCACCGCCACCACGGCGAGATGCTACGATTGTACCAAAGTCAATAGCTGATGTTTCTGTTACTGTGAACGCCGCTGCTGTTGTTACACTAGCGTTAGACGCCGTCGTTACTTGTGCCTGTACAGGCGAAGACATAGCAATAACTGCTGCTGCAGCGATAGCCATGTAAGATGTTTTCGTAAATAGTTTCATGCTTCCTCACTTTCAATTTACGTTACGTTTACGTGGTTACTTTTATAAAAAAGTTTTCAAACCAAGAGGCTTAAATGTATCTGAGATTTATTGCGCAGGGCAAAATATCCTTTCTGTTCATATAAGCACCTTGACGACTGACAAGGTCGATATAACCATTATGGCAGGTAAAGTCTTAAAGAATACTTAAGACGTACTTAAAAATATCACACAGATTTTATAAAATCAACAAGCAATTAACAGTTTGTTTTTTTAGGTGTTTTCTGATAGTTTTGAAGAGTATACATTAATATCCACAACTTTACTCACAAAGTTGTAACTAAGCGTCGCTATGAAGATAAGTAAAAAAATGAAAAAAATAATGGCTTTTCAGGCTGTTTTTATGACAGTGGCTATGGCTTCTATGCCGATGGCTTATGCTTCTACGAGTTTGCAAGATTTGGCAAAACGCTTTTTATCAACCGTTGGTGAAAAATTAGAGAATGCGGAAGAGTCTAGGCGTGCTAAAGCGAAAGGTAACGTTAATTCACTGGTTGGAATTGCTGATGGTGAAGAGCTTGTTTTTGCTCTAAAAAAAGGAAGTTTAGTTCTTTCTGAGGCGCTTTTTGCTCAAAAGAAAGAAGGAAGGCTGTATCTATACTTTGATGATTTCTTAAGAGCTGTTGATTTTCCAATCGATATTGATCTTGAGGCTAAGAAGGCAGATGGATGGTTTGTGCGTGAAGGTAATCGCTTCTCAATGGATCTAGAGGCACAAGAAATTATAGTTAATGAGTATCAAATTCCTTTAGAAGCGAGTGATTATTTTATATTAGAAGAAGGTTTTGGGGGGCTTTATATTGAGAAAGCTGTTCTTGAACGTGCTTTTGGAGTTGGGTTGGATTTCAAAGTTTCGAATCTTGAAATCCGTTTTTCAAGTGATTTTGCTCTTCCTGTTGAGGAGAAACTATATAGACAACAGAGAAAAGAGAGTCTGATTTTCACGAAAAATGAAGCAGAACTTCCTGAGATTAAGCAAGACTATAAAATGGCAACGATGCCTTTTGTTGATGTGCAAATGAGGAATTCATATCAAAAAAGAGAAGGTGCGGATGAAGCTCAAACAAATGCATCCTATTCTGTGATAACGGCGAGTGATTTCTTGTATGGTGGTTTAAAAACATATACATCAGGTAGTGATACTGAGAAGATTGAGCAATTTCGTTTTGATTGGACGCGAGAATCTCAATCAGAAGATGAAACTATTTTAGGATTTAATAAAATACAAATGGGGGATGTGACGACACCGCGTTTGAATGTATTTAGAGGTTCTGGGCAAGAATTTGGCTTTAGACTCAGTAATGAAAGCTCTTTTCTTAACAAAGAAAATGAAAAAACAGATGTAACTCGTTTTGAAGGCGATATTCAGCCAGGCTGGGATATTGAGATTTATCGTAATAATATCTTAGTTGCAACTCACACGGCTGATTCTACGGGGCAATATATTATTGAAGATGTGCCTCTTACTTTTGGAGAAAATAACTTTCGACTTGTTTTTTATGGCCCGCAAGGACAGGTTTCAGAACGTGAAGAACTTATTATTAGGCGCAATAATCGATTTGATATTGGTGAGGCAACTTATAGTGTGTCCTTAACAAACCAAAATGAAATCACCTATAGAAATGAAGATGCTGGCTATGCAGATTTACCAGATTCAGGTTCTCCGAACTTAATAGGGACCATGGATTTTGGTTTAAGTGATGAATATTCAATGTCTTTAGGTGGCCGTATTCTTGAACGTAATAAAGAGCAGTTAATTCAAGTTGCAACAGGGCTAACAGGGTATTTTGATTCTGGCATCTATGAAGCTAACTTAGGAGTTGAAGATACAGGAGAGTATGCGATTGAATTATCAGCTCTGACAAATATAAATAGGCAATCTGTTCGGGCGAGTGCTGAGTTTCGTTCGGATGACTTTGATAAAACGCGCCCTGATGTAGATAATTTGATTCATTTATCAGATGTAAGTGTGAGTGGTGAAATAGCACCTTCTGTTAATTATCTAGCGACGCATGAATATAGAAAATTTGAAAGCGGGAATAATAGGCAACAATTAGGCTTTGATGTTTCTAAGAAGGTTAGAAAAGGTCTTTTTGGCGTTGGTTATGACTATGTTAAGAGTGATTTTTCTGGAATTGATACAAATACTCAGACAGTCTCTTTAAATGGGCGTTATAATTTGGGCGGATACTTTCTGCGTGGGAATATAAATTATGATATTGAGCCAGAACCAGGGGCGCGTTCTTATTTAGTTGCTGCGCATACAAGGCTTAATGAGAAGCTAACAGGGGATGTTCAATTAGAGCATACACCAAGTAATTCAAGAACAGAATTAAGAACACGTCTTAGTTACACAGGTGAGTATTTCACATTAACACCAGATTTACGTGTTAATTCAGATAATGAAATCTTTGCTTTTACAACGTTGCGTTTTGGTCTTGGTGCTGATCCATATTCTGATAATTTAAAAGTTCATAGAAATGGTCTAACATCACGTGGAGGTGTTTCTGCTCGCGTTTTCTTGGATGAAGATGGTGATGGTATTTGGGATATATATGAACGCCCTCTACAAGATGTAAAAGTCATGGGTAAACAAATTGCTCAGTTTGATACAACAAATGAGCATGGTGTTGCTTTTATTCCATCATTTAATGCGGGGCAATTAACCGATATTACGATTGATCCGAGAACGCTTGAAGATCCATATTATGTTTCTCTAAATAAAGGAAACTCAATTCGCGCACGCTCTGGTCAGGTCACGCAAATGGATTTCCCGATTGCAATCTCTGGAGAGATTGATGGGTCTGTTTTCTTTTATGATCGTTATGGACAAAGACAGCCTGTTGCCAATATGAACCTTTTCTTAGTGAATATGGATGGCAAAATAGTGAATACAGCGCTTACGGCTTATGATGGTTTTTATGTGATGAGTGATATCTTTCCAGGTGATTATCACGTGATCTTAGATCCAATTGTTTTGGAGCAAAATAAGCTCGTTCAAATAGAGCCTAAAGGCTATCATTTCGGAGCGTCAGGGACCGTGTTTTATGATCAAAACTTTACGACTTATTATGATGATATAAAGCCTCAAAAAATGGCTGAGATTAATGCTAATCCAAAAACAGAAACAAAAATGGTCTTAGAGTTAGGGCGGTTCAAATCAAAGCTGATGCTAGCGGTTCAATGGCTTAAATATAAAGTGAATTATAGAAGTCTGTTATCAGGGCTTTCAACATATGAAGGCCTTGTTGAAAACGCCTTGAATGAGGGTGATATACGTTATCCCTTACAGTTAGGTCCGATCAAAGATATCAAGCGTGCAAAATCGATTTGTGAAGCCTTAAGCGAAGAGGGTGTTGATTGTATGTTGCGTGCGATCTCTACTGAAGAGGATGCCAAAGAGCGCAAAGTGTAACTCTATTTTCCTACATTTGAGAAATTAAACGCCATTTATGTTCGGCGCTATTTTTTAATGCTTTTTGATGTTGTTGAAATTGCGATCTAGCCAAGTTTGCGAGTTTATTAAAAGTGATAGCTTCTTTTGAAGGAACTGTGTAGCGGTTATAAGCTTTGTATGCACATGCAAAGGTAAGTGCGATCGCGGTTGTTCCAATGATGGTTGTTGTGATTAAAAACAACGAAATTGGCGCTGTGGCAATTTGTTGGAACAGAAGAATACTAGCCCCTGCATAACATAAAGCCATAGAGTTTTTCGTCGCTTTGTTAAATGAAATATGATTATCAGGTGTTCTTTTTAATAAAGAATTGAAATCATTATAAGCACTTTCTTGATCACCGTTATAGGCGTGCTGTATATAGGCGCGAATATCAGCGTTCTTATCTATAAAGGTCATGAATTTATTTTTATAGGTCATGACATACCTCCCTCAACTATAATTTTTTTTATTATTGAGAAAAGTGTACGTGTTTATAGAATAATGTCAATAAATCTCTAAAATTCTACAGCGATCTTGAGTGTTGTACCTTCGCAATCATAGTCAGCCACGCCATAATCGATCGTTTCAGCGCGCGCAACAGCTTGGATTGAACGTTCCAAATCTTTGATTTGAGAGGCTTCATCATTGGCCGCAGCGCTTGTATCAATCGTCAATTTCTTAACCTGTGCGGTTGCAGAGAATTGATTTTGTGTACGAAGTTGACGTACGCCACGTAAGATATTCAAAACGAGCTTCATTTCTGGTACGTCTTGATCCCAGCTTATTTCTGCTTGTGGCCATTGAGTAATATGCAGTGAAACGCTTTCTTCATAAGGCTTGAAAATATTTTGCCACAATTCTTCAGTTACAAACGGTAAGAATGGTGCAAAAAGACCTAGAAGGGTGCGTAGAGATTCCCATAGCGTAGCTTGCGCACTTGCGCGCGCCTCATCGCTGTAACGATCAGGGTTCCAGAAACGGTCTTTAACGATTTCAAGATAGTTATCGCAGAATGTGCCCCAGAAGAAACGCTCTAACGCTTCACGACCCTTTGCGTAGTCGTATTTCTCAAAGCCTTCGCTCACACGTTTAGTCACTTGGTTTAACTCGTTTAACAACCAACGGTCTTCGGCTGTACGTGTTGTGGCTTCTGGGCGAGGGGCGTTTGGATCAAAACCTTCAAGTTGCATGAGGACAAAGCGCGCGGCGTTCCATAGTTTTACAACGAGCTTACGGCCGGCTTTAACGTCTTTTTCGTTATAACGAAGGTCATTCCCTAATTGTGAGCCAGCAGCCCAGTAACGAAGGGCGTCAGCGCCGTATTTTTCAATAACAGCAGCAGGTTCGTAACGGTTATAGCCATTCGCATCTGTATAGTTCTCTAAATCACGTTTCGAGATCTTCTTACCTTGCTCATTCAAGCCCCAGCCAGAGATCATAACATCTTTCCAAGGCAGGCTATCTGTGTGAATGTGTGATTTGATCACTGTGTAGAATAACCATGTACGGATAATTTCAAAGGCTTGAACTCGGACATTCATCGGATAAAGTTTATCCATAGAGCCATCACGACCTTCACTCTCTGCCCAGTTGGCATTGATCAGTGGTGTTAGAGATGACGTCATCCATGTATCCATGACGTCGCTTTCACCGCGTAAGTCATCGGCATTAGCTTTATCGCCTTGATATACATCTTCTAATGGATCAACAGGCAGTTGGCTTTCTTCGGCCACAACGGCATTACCGTCTTTGTCATACCAGACAGGGAACGGGACGCCATAGAAACGTTGACGAGAAATATTCCAGTCATATTTTAAACCATTAATCCAGTCTTCCAAGCGAACACGCATATGATCAGGGAACCATGTGAGTTCTTTCGCACGTTTAAGCATTTCTTCTTTTAAATCCATGACTTTGATAAACCATTGTGGTTCCATCACGAATTCAACAGGCTTACCAGAACGCTCAGCAATTGAAACGGCTTGGTCTGTTGTTTTCTGATCGAGGAGAAGCTCTGCAGCTTTTAAGTCTTTTAAGATGTTCGCACGGGCTTCTTCGACAGGTTTGCCAGCATAATCACCTGCAAGTTCAGTCATTTTGCCGTCTTTACCGATCACGATGCGTGTGTCGAGTTTATCAATTTTCCATTTGTTAACGTCTTCGCTATCCCCGAATGTACAGCACATCATTAAACCAGTACCAAATTCGAGATCAACATCTTCAGATGTTTTAATAGGCACTTCGTAATTGAAAAGAGGAACGATCGCTGTTTTACCAACAAGGTGCTTGTAACGCTCATCATTAGGGTTCACATACAACGCCACACAGCCAGGGATAAGTTCAGGACGTGTGGTTGATATAACAAGTTGAGTGCCATCTGGTGCGCTGAAAGCGATATCGTTTAACTTACCTTTACGGTGGAGTGTTTCAAGATCAGCTTGCGCCAACGCAGTTTCAAAATGCGTATCCCAAAGCACGGGCTCGTCAGAGCGGTAAATCAAGCCTTTGTTATAAAGATCAAGGAATGATTTTTGAGAAGTTTTACGGCAATGCTCGCCAATTGTCGAATAGTTTTGATCCCAGTCCACAGAAAGACCAAGTGAACGCCAAAGCTCTGCATAAGATTGCGCTCCAATACGAGTTTCCTCTTCACACAAAGCACGGAATTCTGAGCGTGTTGTTTTCTTCTTATTGATTTTATATTTATTTTCAACATAGCGCTCGGTCGGTAGGCCGTTATCATCAAAACCCATTGGGTAATAGATATTCTTGCCTGTCATACGGTGATAGCGCACCACGAATTCCGCTTGGGAATAAGACATAGCGTGACCAACATGCAAATGCGCCGCAGATACATAAGGAGGAGGCGTGTCGACAGAGAATGTTTCTTTATCCGAATTTGGATCATATTTGTAAATCTTTGAGTCTTCCCAAAGTGATTTACAGCTTTCTTCTGCTTGTGTGTGGTCGAAATTCTTATCTAATTCAGGGAAACTCATCTCTGATCCATGCCTTTTTCAAAATTAATAGTCTAATGCCACACACTATAATTAAGCTGTGTGCTTAAAACAACCATGAATTTAGGCTAAAGACCTAGAATTTATATAAGATTATAGCTTTTAAGGCAGTTAAATGATTTTTGGCGCAAAGCTAACTACTTTATTTTTGTTAACATAGGCGTTCGCTTTGGTTTTTAAGTCCTCTAAAGCACGCTTTTCTGGGTTAGGTATGAACGCATTATAAGTGTGCATCATAGCAAAAAAGCCACCTAGATTTAACGCGAGCTGAACGCCAGTGTGAAGAGCAGCTGTTGTAAAGCTATTAGCTTCAATTCCCTCTATTGTTCCGCTGATGAAAGGCATTATACAACCAATCTTAAACCACATACCGAAAAATTCAGAATGGATAGAAGCTTTATTATTGGGCTGTTGATCTCTTAACTTTTGAAAATCAGTATAAGCATTGTCAAAACCATATTGTTGGTCGTCTTGATAAGCTGCAATAATCCAAGTTTTAACCTTAGGGTTCTTGTCCAAAAAGGCTTTGAAGTCGTTATGGGTCTTAATTGTCATTACAATGTCTTTCTTTAATTTTTTTCATAATTTAGTGAGCGGGTGTTGATATGTCAATAAAAAAACCCCCATAAATATGAAGGCTTTTTTTGTTTTAAAGTTTAGGTGTGATTATCTCACATAAATATGGATTTCTGTGCTATCTGCTTCTGTGCTTCTTGAAGCTGAAACGAGCATTTTTCCATTCGGAAGACCCATATTAGAAAGGGTACGAACAACATCTTCAGCCTTTTGCTTGGCTTGTGTTGTCGCAAGAGCGAGCTCAGCCGATGTCCCTTCATCTGGGGCAACAGCAATCACTTCAAATTGTGCATCTGGATTGATGCGGATCGCATCATTTAAGGCGCTGTAAACAGGTTGTTGGTAATCAACATTTTGTTGATTGAAGCGAATAACGGCGAGAGGGCGCTTGCCTTCTGAACGTAAACGATCAACACCAGCCCCTGAAAGAGGGTCTGTTACACGGCGGTAATATTGGTTTGTTAAGCTACGACCAAAGAGTTCGCCATTTGTAATACCTGAAGCCAATGTTTGTAGGTTTTTACGCTCGCTAGCAAGATATGCTGTACGGCGGTTGATATCATCTGTGATTTCGTTTAGAAGGCGGTTGATCACAACAACTGTGTTTGTTACATCATCTTCTAAAATTTCCAAAGAGGCGTGATCTTGCTCAAGAGCTCCAGATAGACCAAATGTCGCACGTGCTGCTTCTAGTAAAAATTCTGACATATCAGCTTGCGCAGATACGCGTTGTGCAAGTTTTCCTAACGCATCAACATCTTCTGCTAAACGATCTAAGCGATCTTGAGCAATGTTCCAGCTATTCACCAAACGTGGGTTGCCAGGTGTTGAGCCTGCTTGTAAGCGTGATTGAATCGCCGCTACAACAGCGTAGTAATCAGCAGATTGAACTTCTGCAGAAAAACGAACTGTTTCTAACTGGTCTTTTGCAATAGAAATGGCTTCTTGTAATTGTGTAAGATCTGTTCTCATTTCACCGATTTTACGGGTAATTAGTGTTTCTTGACCTAATTCATCAATCTCTTCAATTTCAAACATGAAGCCAGGTTGTGGCGCAATATTTGGATAAGGTTGGTCACTCATAGATTTTGTCGAGCGCGCTGATGGTGTGAATACAGTATCATTACTTGCTGGAAGCTTCGACGTTTCGAAATGGTAAGACGGCATAATACTGCTATAACGACTGTAATCAATATCAGGTAAAGGCGGCATCGCATTGCTTGTTTGTGGGGCAGATGTCATACCATTAATTTCAACAGCAGGTGCCATCATTTGTGGCTGATACATAGGTTGTTGGAATTGACTTTGTTGATATTGAGGTGGCGTAGGTTGCTCATAAACTGGCTGATAAATAGGCGCAGGCATTGGTTGCGCAGCAGGTGCAATGGGTGCCATTGATGTAGCCGAAATAGGGGGCATAGGTGCAGGAACTGTATCTGCACCAATTTGACCAGAATTTTGTGGAAGCAGTGATACGGCTTGTGCATTTTGTTTTGCCGCGTCATATACCATAGGCGCTGTGCCTAATTGCTGATCGATGCTTTGAATGTTTTTTTGTACATTTGGCGCTGATAAATACGGTTGTAATTGTGTTGGTGCAGGCATAGCGTCTGCTGGCATTGCCATCATTTGCATTTGTTGTTGAGGCATATAGCCTTGCGCAGGCATTGGTTGTGCGTATCCATATGGTGCATAAGGCGCTGGTTGTAGCTGTTGTTGAGCAACAGGATAAACAGGCACAGCATCTGTTGTGTATGCGGGTGCTTGCTGAGCAAGAGCTGTGCTACTTAGAAAAAGAGCGATCCCACCAGATACGAGTGACTGAGATAAAATACGAAAAGAGCGTTTTGTAGTGTTCATTTGTTTTAAAACCTTAAGCTTGCTTATAATTATGAATTATAACTCGACATTTGCGTATTATATAAAGTGAAACAAAGGATACGTAAAGTCTTTTTGTAGAATCACGTGATAATACTTCTCAGATTCTATCCGCTATTTTTCTTAAAGACAAGCCCTCTGCTAAAGGCTTTTAGGATAAAATGAGATTTTTTGCGTTTTTCGAGAAAAAAAGCTTGTATTGGGTGCTTTTTTTTAATAAGTTGCAAGTCGTTTTACACAAACACGCACCCGTAGCTCAACTGGATAGAGCATTTGACTACGAATCAAAAGGTTTGGGGTTCGAATCCCTACGGGTGCGCCATTTCCCTTATAATTTTGTCTTTATTTTAACTAGGTGTATGGCCTTGGTTTTTGTAATATTGTCTGACGCGGTTTTCTGGATAGAGATTTTCAGGTACAGTTCTTGACCCTGGTGTGACATCTCTTTGTGGTTTACCTTCTGTTAAAGTGTCAATAAACCCAAGGCGCAATGCTTCGTTTGCATCATAAAAAACATCGCTATTAGCTATGCGGCGGACATCTTCCATGCTTAATCCTGAATTTTTAGAAACGATTTCATATAAGTCATCTTGTAGAGTGTTGACGTGGTTAAGGCTTTGCTCCATGTCATTTGTTTGCCCAAATGTTCCTGCTGAAACCTGATGGATCATAATGCGAGATTCTGGCGTTGCTTCTCGTACATCTCCAGCTATTAATAAAATGGCAGCCATAGAAGCGGCCATGCCGTCTACTTTTGTATGGATTGGACTTTTGCTTGATTTCATAGCGTTATAAAGTCTTAAACCAGCATAAACAGACCCGCCACCTGAATTAATAGTGAAGGTGATTGGTTTTGTACTGTCTAAGCTATTGAGAATCTCGATTTCTGTGATAAGTCTATCTACACTGGCACTACTCACATTTGTATCTAATGTGATGCGACGTAATTGATAGAGCTCATAGATATCCCATGCTTTTTCATAGTCGCCATCTTCTTCTTCCAAAAGCTCACCAAAGCTCATTTCGTATAGGGGTTTATCATCAGAAGAACATGATCTTGATCCTAAATTCGAAAAAAGCGGCCCTAATTGTAGGCTTTCAAAGCGAGGCTCTGCCATATCTGCCATAGCCGTTGTTGTGCCAGTAAAAAATAATGCGCTCGCTAAGAAAATAGATTTTAGGCTTTTGGGTAGAAAACGTTTCATATTATAACTCCGTGTTTTATATATTTTTTATTTTTATAAGAAAAGATTTCTGCATGCTGGTGCTCTTAAGTCAAGAAATATTTAAGATTGAAAGAGGTTAGAGGTAATAAAAATCACTATTTAACTTTATTTTTCGACGCAGATCGGCTTTAATGTGCTCATTAAAATGAGCGCTATTTTATAAGGTATTTAAAGATGAAAATATTACCCGCATTATTAACCGAAACATTAAAGACAGCATTTGAAAAAGAAGGGCTCGATAGCTCTGATGTAACTGTTCAAGTGAGTGATCGCCCTGATTTAGCGGATTTCCAATCTAACTCGGCTTTTGCATTGGCTAAAACAGCCCGTAAAAACCCGCGTGAAATTGCGATGGGGATTATCAATCATATTAAATTGGATAATATGTTTGAGCGTGTTGAAGTGGCAGGGCCGGGCTTTATTAACATGGTTATTGCAAAACCTTTTTTAAGCGGGTTAATGAGCAATCAACAACAAGATGAGCGTTGCGGCGTTCCTGTATTAAATGACGATCAAACAATCGTTGTTGATTATGGTGGACCTAATGTTGCGAAACCTCTCCATGTAGGGCATTTACGTCCTGCGATTATTGGCGAGAGTATCAAAAGGGTTTCTCGTTTCATGGGGGCTTACACGCTTGGAGATATTCATTTAGGTGACTGGGGAACACCAATGGGGATGCTTATTGCTGAATTAGAAGAGCGTCATCCTGAGTGGGATTATTTCGATATGAATAAGACAGATGGTTTCCCAAGCGAACCTCCTGTTTCTGTTGTAGAGTTGAACACGCTATATCCTGAGGCGTCAACGCATTTTAAATCAGATGAGGTCTTTGCGGATAAAGCCCGTAAGGCAACAGCAGAACTGCAAGATGGTCGTGCAGGCTATCGTGCTTTATGGCGTCACTTTTGTACGATTTCATTAGATGCGATGAAAGAGGACTATCATCATTTAAATGTGGATTTTGATCTATGGCTTGGTGAAAGCGATGTTCATGATCTAATCCCAGAAATGATTGCCGATATGCGAGAAAAGGGGCTCATTGTTGAAAGTGACGGAGCTCTTATTATTCCTGTTGCGAAAGAAGGGGACAAAGAAGAAATTCCGCCTTTGATTTTGGTTAAAAAAGATGGCGGGTATAATTACGCGACAACAGATCTTGCAACGATTTATGATCGTAAGAAAAAATATAACCCTGATCGTCTGATTTATGTGGTTGATACTAGGCAATCTCTTCACTTCAAACAAGTGTTCCGTGTCGCTGTAATGGCACGTTATATGCGCGAAGATCAAATGGAGCATGCGAATTTCGGTACAATTAATGGGACGGATGGCAAGCCTTATAAAACACGTGATGGTGGTGTGATGCGTTTGGCTAATTTGATTAAAGAGGCGAAAGACGAAGCGATTACACAAGCAGGATTTGATGAAAACTCTCAAGATGCGTCTATACAAGAAATGCTTGATGATATTTCTGTGGCTGCTGTAAAATATGGGGATTTAGCCATTAATCGTCAATCTGATTACGTGTTCGATGTTAAAGCTTTTGTACAATCAGAGGGAAAAACAGGGCCTTATATCCAATATGCCTGTGTGCGTATTCAATCGATTTTAGAAAAGGTCGGATCTTTAGATAAGCCAACATCTATTATTGTAGAAGATGACGCAGAAAAGGAATTAGTGTTAAAATATCTGGAATTTCCAACAATTATGCAGCGTGCATTTGAAACCTCTATGCCGAGTATTTTATGTGAGCATGTTTATTTACTCAGTAAAGCGTTTAACCGTTTTTATGGCACTTGCTCTGTTGCAAATGAAGCTGATAATGCGACTAAGAATTCTCGTATTACCTTGTGTCAAATGACATTGCGCCAAATGAAATTGATTATGGTGGACTTACTTGGGATTGATGTGCCTGAACGTATGTTACGGGCGAGTGATTTAGAGGCGGTGGCGTAGTTTGGCTCTTGGACGCGCTTCTAAAAAATGATGTCTGATGAATTTTAGGCATTGGCTCATATCTTTGAAACGCTGGTATTTGCCTGTCTTTTTACGTATGTTAAGCTGAGAAACAGAAGGAAAGTCAAGATGATCTCTGAGTGGGATATGATAGGCATGCATGCCTGCATGTAACGCAGGATTGATATCCGCTGTTGCTTTATCACCAATCATAATGACATCATCCGCTTTAATTTTATTGGCGTTTAAAAAGGCTTGATATGTTTCCGTATTCTTTCTTGGTACAACGATCACGCGTTCAAATTTATCTTGTATATGGCTTGGTAAAGATAAGAACTTTTCAGTTTGCCAATCTTGGTGACCCTGTGTGAAGACGATTAAATGTATTGGTTTTTTATAAAGGCGCATTTTACGTGTAAAGGACTCTAAGGCATCTTCAATCCCTTGTTTTAAAGGAGGAACCATCGTGAAGGCTTCTTGAGAAATTGCATGTAATGTTTCTATTTGCGTATCTGTTAAAGCGCTCTGTGTGCATAATTCAGCAGCATTTATAATGCTCTTTGAAGCAACTTCCTCAGATGAGAGTTTTTGTTTTTTATAACTATTTCTGTATGCAATACTTGCATGTCTAAAATCGCTGTAAGATTGAGAGAGAGGACCGAATGTTTTTTCTAGATAATTATAGGCATTTTTGCGCACAACATCGTAAACTGACTTTGTGTCAATTAATGTGTCATCCATATCAAATAAAATGTAAAGAGGCCCTGTTTTCATAATTTAAAGATAGTACATAGATATTCTTAATTATTCAATAAAAAAAGCCAGTGATTAAAATCGCTGGCTTTTTAAAATTCTTATGAAGCTTATGCTTTTTTCTTTTCTGGTCTTTTCTCTATACCGTGACCTGTTGTTCTCTCACGGATACGAGCAGATTTACCACGACGATCACGTAAGTAGTAAAGCTTAGAACGACGAACCGCACCACGACGGACTACTTCAATAGAGTCTAGGCGAGGTGAGTATAATGGGAAGATACGTTCAACACCTTCACCATAGCTAATTTTACGAACTGTGAAAGAAGCGTTGATATCTGTACCGTTTGATTTAGCAATACATACACCTTCAAAAGCCTGAATACGCTCACGCTCACCTTCTTTTACTTTTACGTTTACGCGCAGCGTATCACCTGTATCAAATGCAGGGATTTCTTTTCCTTCAGTAACGCGTGTAATTTCTTCACTGTTAATTTGATCAATAATATTAGTCATTGTTTTTTCCGTTTCTTTCCGCAAAGAGGGCTATACCAAGCTGGACAATTTTAACACTATCAGGGTGCAGCCATTCACTAAAAATATATTATTTTTAACTACGAGCGCTTTTGTACCTCAAAAACATAGAGGAATGCAAGTGTTATCTGAATAAAAAGAGGTAAAAATTACTTCAAAAGGTCGGGGCGACGTTCTTTTGTTAGTTTTAAGGATTGCTCTTCACGCCATTGTTTGATTTTTTGGTGATTGCCACTTGCTAAAACATCAGGGACAGCGTGTGTTTCGCCCTGAGGATCTGTCCAAACTGCGGGGCGTGTATAATGCGGGTATTCGAGTAAGTTATTCTCAAAACTTTCTTCTGATGTTGTTTCATCATTTCCTAGAACATCAGGGCGCAAACGAATAACGGCATCAAGTAGAACATAGGCGGCCATTTCGCCTCCTGTTAAAACGTAATCACCAATACTAATTTCTTCAAAACCACACCCATCTAAGACGCGTTGGTCAACCCCTTCATAGCGCCCACATAAAAGGGTTAGATTGTCTTCCTGTGCGAGTTCTTTGACAAGTGTTTGGTCTAAAACGCGACCACGAGGGGAGAGGTAAATGGCACGTCCTGGTGTTTTGATTGATTGATATGCGTTGCCAATCACATCGGCTTTCATCACCATACCAGCGCCACCACCATAAGGCGTGTCGTCAACGGTATTGTGTTTATCAAGAGTGAAGTCACGAATTTGTATTGTATTAAGCGCCCATTTCTTTTCTTTGAGCGCACGTCCTGTGATACTAGCACCCAGAGGGCCAGGGAATAACTCAGGAAATAACGTTAGAACATTAATATTCATCCTAAGGTTTTAGGCTTCTTTTCACTCTTTGTAAAGACGTTGTGATGCGTTGTTTAAGTGGTCTTTTGATTTTTAACTTAAGAGCATCTAAATCAGGAAGGTCTTTGAAGGTGTAATCGAGTTCAAAATCCGTAAAGGCTTTTTTGATTTCATCAGACGTCATCGTTTCATTCCCTAAAAGAGAGCAAATATTACGTCTTGCTTTATCAAATTCTTCTTTGTCTTTCTCGTTAATCGCCTTTTGCAATTCCAATCCTAAGGTGCAGAATAAGATTTTGAATTGTGAAAAAGAGGAGTCTTCTTGAACAAGCTTTGCTTGGCCAACATGTGTAATTGTAACTATTCGGCCTCTATTAAGGCGATTTTGAATTTGATAAGCCATTTTTATGCGAACTCTGGGAACATGAATTTTTTAAAGGCACGTTGATGGCCAAATGCTAAGAATTCTAGATGTGAACGCATTGTGTTCATGCCTGTATCTGCGGCGTTATACATTTGATCAAGCTCTTTTTCAAAACTTAGATAATGCATCAGAGAAACAATTTCTTCTTGCGGATGCGCTAAGCTTGATATTGATGTATCTGTATCAGCAGAAAATAATGTGTCATCAAAAATTTGATTGATCGCAATTTGGTGGCTTGCGATTAAAAATTTTAGATTAAGAGAGCGCGGCAATGTTGTACGTTCTTTTCCTAATGCCATATCGATAAAATCTAGGGCAAATGACGCAAGATCATTGAACATATTTTTGA
This sequence comes from uncultured Rickettsiales bacterium, assembly GCA_950054255.1. Classification (GTDB taxonomy): domain Bacteria; phylum Pseudomonadota; class Alphaproteobacteria; order Micavibrionales; genus CATLOR01. The sequence continues at coordinate 895,236 of CATLOR010000001.1, forward strand.
GCTTTTGCTTAAAGCCATATCCGTTACAGTATTCCTTGTATGCATTGGCAAGTGCTTTTACATGAGGGTGTATTTGTTCTCTCACATCGTGAAGATATGGACGGCTGGTCACAATACCATATTCGTTGCAGATCATTAAGCGTGGGGCTGATGTTATTGGATCATTCTCTATAAAATAGTCAAAATTGGACACCGTTTTTTCTCCGTATTATTATTCATAAATAGATTAGAGAGGGACTATATAAAGCTTTTATTTTTATGTCAATTACTTTTCTAGAAAAACTTCGTGATTTACCAAAATGATATGATCTTCATTGATTTCGGGCACGAAATCCTTTGTAAAAGGGATCATAAAGTTTTTCCCTGTTGTGGGTTTTATTTCTAAGATATCGCTTGCTCCAAAATTATGAACAGCTTTTATCAGGCCAATTTCTTGACCGTCTTTTGTTAGGGCAGAGAGTGAGATCAAATCTTCATAGTAAAAAGTGTTGCTGTCTTCAAGTTCGTCAAACTGTTCTCTGGGGATAAAGAGTTCGAGCTTAGGAAGAGATTCAATCGCTGTACGATCAGGGTATCCTTCGATGCGCACAAGCCAGAAGTTTTTTTGCATGCGCTCTTTCTTTAATTGGTATTCTTTTCCTTTTGAATCGAATAAAGGGCCTTTTTGATCAATCAAAGAAGGGTCTTCGCCGTAAAAAAAGAATTTTGCATGGCCTTTAACGCCATGTGGGCCGGCAAGCCGACCCACTGCGATCATATGATTATCTGAGTTTTTACTCATAGGGGTATGATTACTCAGCTTTTGTTTCTTCTTCAGCTGGTGCTTCAGCAGTTGTTTCTTCAGCAGGTGCCGCAGCCGCAGCAGCTGCTTCCGCTTTTGCTTCTTCTTCAGCCGCTTTACGAGCTTCTTCTTTTTCGATGCGTTCTTTAGCACGCTCAACAGCAGCTGCTTTAGGTTTCGCTTTTTGTGGGTTGTTACCTTGTTCAGGCATCTCAGCAACACCAGCTTTACCTAAGAAAATAGCAACACGGTCAGTTGGTTGTGCACCAACGCCTAACCAGTATTTAGCACGCTCAGCATTTAAAACAACACGGTTTTCGTCGTCTTTAGCAAGCATTGGGTTGTATGTTCCTAATTTTTCTAGGAAACGACCATCACGTGGTGAACGCTCGTCCGCCGCAACGATCCAGTAGAAAGGTCTCTTTTTCGCACCGTGACGTGCAAGTCTTAATTTAACAGCCATAATATATTCTCCTTATTTGTTTATGCTCTTGTTACATTAATTATTTAATTTGCCCTTATTTTTTGGGAGGAAGGCCTGATAATGGACCTAACCCAGCCAATGGATCCTTTCCACCGGCCAAAGGGCTTTGACCAGCAAAAGGGTTGTCTAATGGCATGTCGCCATCAGCACCAAATTGTTTTTCTAATTTTTTTAATTCCTCAGCATTTGGCATATCGCCCATCATGCCTGCAAGGTCACCCATGCCTTTGCCGCCCATGAGTCCTTTTAAAGCACTCATCATGCCTTTGCCGCCCATTTTTTTCATCTTTTTCATCATGCCAGCCATTTGTTGGTGCTGTTTTAGCACGCGGTTGACTTCAGAAACTTGGACACCAGCACCATTGGCAATACGCTTGCGACGTGAGCCATTAATCATTTTAGGTAGTTCGCGCTCTTTGTGAGTCATAGATAAGATGATTGCTTCTTGTTTCTTGAGTAAAGAGTCATCAACATTTGCATCATTCATCATGCCTTTTAATTTTCCCATACCTGGAAGCATTCCCATCATGCCACCGATACCGCCCATTTTGTTCATTTGACGAATTTGAGAAAGGAAGTCATTTAAATCAAATTGACCTTTTTTGAATTTCTCAGCCATTTTAGCGGCTTCTTCACGATCAAAGGTTTCTGCAGCTTTCTCAACAAGGGAAACGACATCTCCCATATCTAAGATGCGACCAGCAATACGTTCAGGTTGGAAAGGCTCTAGCCCTTCAAGCTTTTCACTCACACCGATAAATTTTAAAGGCTTACCAGTTACGGCGCGCATAGAAAGGGCAGCACCACCACGAGCATCACCGTCCATACGGGTAAGCATAATTCCTGTGATGCCAATTTTTTCATCAAAGTTACGAGCAACCTCAACAGCATCTTGCCCTGTCATCGCATCGGCAACGAGAAGCGTTTCTACTGGTTTAGCTAAAGAAGATATCTCTTTGACTTCACTCATTAACTCTTCATTAATTGAGAGACGTCCTGCTGTATCAAGGAAGACAACATCATAGCCTTCTTTGCGCCCACGCTCTAATGCACGTTTTGTAATCTCTATTGGGGTTTGAGCTTTGATAATTTCTAAATTATCGACACCTACTTGATCTCCAAGCATAGCGAGTTGTTCTTGCGCAGCAGGGCGTTGTGTATCAAGAGAGGCAAGAAGAACTTTCTTTTTCTCTTTATCTTTTAAACGTTTGGCCAGTTTTCCCGTGCTTGTTGTCTTACCACCCCCTTGTAAACCGACCATAAGGATGATTGCAGGTGGTGTTGTTTTTAAATTAAGAGCGGCTTCTTCGCTGTCACCTAACATCGCAGCGAGCTCATCATGGACAATTTTTACGATTTGTTGACCAGGTGTGACAGAACGCAGAACTTCTTGTCCAACAGCTTTTTCTTTAATTTGAGCAATAACATCTTTAACAACAGGAAGCGCAACGTCAGCCTCAAGCAAGGCGATACGAATCTCGCGCATGGCAGACATAACATCATTTTCAGATAGGGCACCGCGACGTTTTAATTTTTCAAAAACATTACCGAGTTTATCTGTTAAATTTTCAAACATTTACTGTTCTTCCTTTTCCTCAAAATGGCTCTAAAGCATTTCACACCAGTGAGCGAAACTCGCCGACTGATGGACATCCTTGGACGCTTTTAAAACCAGTTTTTGTAATGAGGTTTTTAATACAAAGTCCTATATTTAGCGCCTTTATAATAGAGAAAACATCACTTTGTCAAGATCTTAGAAATATTTTTTACAGATTAACTTTTTCATAATTCTTGATGTGTATACTCAGCCTTACATAGTGTAGAGATTTTAATAGGAGTGTTATGTCAGAATTTAATCAAACACAACAAGATTTACGCAAACTAGATATGGATCTGAGACGATTTCGTATGGCTTTGGAGTTAGGTCAAAAACCAGATGCAAAAGTGGTTTTGAAGATGAATTCTTTGTTAGAGGCTGGAACTGAAGCCGTTAAAAAAAGCTTTGAGAGCTTATCAGAAGTTATGAATGGAGAGCAGGTTCAAAATGCGATGCGTGAAATTATGAAAGAATTTTATGTGGCACTTGAAAGTGATGCGTTTAAAGAGATGGTGCGACAAGAGCCTGAAAAAGCTCATATGTTAGAAGAGCAACGCCAAGCTTTCATTGATCAGTGGAAACCAGTTATTGGCGCCGAAGTCGCAGCAGAAGAAGATGCACGTCATAATGAACATCGCGTCATTGTCAGCCCGCGTCCAGCAGGCTATGCCCATAGATCACCAGCTAAAAAGCCATAAGGAAGATTATTTGATGAGATTAGAACAAGAAACCAGACAAAATAAAAAAGCTCCTATTTATTATGAAGGAATAGCAACGGTAATTAAGCGTGTAGAGGAATCTCTTGAGAAAAAGGGGGCGAAAGTATCTGGCGCTGATTTAGACAGAATACGTAATTTTCTTGTAGAAAGTGATCGTTTTAATCAATTAGACCGTGCCGAGGATAAAGGAACACCGATATCTAAGATTTTTAACAGAATAGAGCGTCAGGGGTGTGAATATATGGCTTTTAAAGCTGTTGGTGCATTTTTAAAGAACCCTAATGTTATGTTGCTGACACGTAATAATCCAAGTGCGTTTATGACCATGCAATCACTTGTTGGTTTTTCTAAAAAAATATCTAAGCTACTAGGTAAGGATGCACCTAAGGCGCAGCCTAAAAAAGGATCACCTCGTACAGGGCTTCATTAATCGGCGTTAAATGTGAAAAAAGACTCACCTTTTGAGGCTGTTTTGTGTTACATAAGACGGCATGACAACGCATGAAAAATCAAAAGACTCTATAGAGCTAATGACGTTTGGCTGTCGACTTAATATTTATGAGTCAGAAGTCATGAAAACACATGCGCGCGAAGCAGGTCTTGAAAATACAATTATTGTAAATACATGCGCAGTGACGAGTGAAGCTGAACGTTCAGCGCGCCAAGCAATCCGCCGGGCGCGAAAAGAAAATCCTGAGGCTAAAATTATTGTCACAGGCTGTGCGGCGCAAGTCCATCCTGAGAAATTTTCTGAGATGAAAGAGGTCGACCGCATTATCGGGAATGACTTGAAGCTCAAGGCAGAGAGTTGGGGGCTGGAGAAACAAGACCGCGTTGAGGTCAATGATATTATGGCTGTGAAAGAAACAGCGAGCCATTTGATTAGTGGATTTGACGATCATGCGAGAGCCTTTGTTCAAGTTCAAAATGGCTGTGACCATCGCTGTACATTTTGCATTATTCCTTATGGACGCGGTAATTCGCGCTCTGTTCCCATTGGTGAAATTGTTGACCAAATTAAAACGTTGGTAAAGCAAGGCTATCATGAAGTTGTTTTAACGGGTGTGGATGTGACCTCTTATGGTGCAGACTTACCGGGACAGCCAGCGCTTGGGCAGATGATTAGACGATTGTTAGCTTTAGTGCCTGAGTTGAAACGTGTGCGCTTATCATCGCTTGATCCTGTTGAAATTGATGATGATTTATGGGGGCTTATCGAGAAAGAGCCACGCCTCATGCCTCATCTCCATATGAGTTTGCAAGCGGGTGATGATATGATCTTAAAACGTATGAAGCGTAGACATTTACGTGCTGATGCGATTGAAATGGCGCGCAGAGCAAAAGAATTGCGCCCTGATATTGTTTTTGGTGCCGATATTATTGCGGGATTTCCAACAGAAACAGATGAGATGTTTGAAAACTCGCTTGATATTATTAAAGCCTGTGAGTTGACTTATTTACATGTGTTTCCTTATTCCCCACGCCCAGGGACGCCTGCTGCTAAGATGCCTCAAGATAATGCCTCTAAGCGTAAAGAGCGTGCCGCACGGTTAAGAGCGCTTGGCAAAGAACAAGAGAAAGCCTTGTTTGAGCGTCATATTGGGACTGTTGCTGAAATTGTGACAGAGAAGAATAATATGGGCCGCACACAGCATTTTATTCCGGTTTATCTCGTCGATGAAATTCAGCCAGGAAGCTTGGTAAAAGTTCGTTTGACCGGTTTAAATGAGAACGGTATGATAGGCGAACTAATCAAATAGATTCTAACTGACCTTATAGGTGATATATAAAACATGGTTTGGTTTTTTAATAAAAATAAAAAAGACGACAAAAAACCGGAGCAAGAGGATGTGCAAGACCTCCCCTTGGTCGAAGAAGAGATTCTTGAAGAAGACGCGATAAGCGAAGAACCTGTTGAAGAGTTATCAAAGCCAGAAGATTTGCTTGAAACTACCGACGAAAACATCGAAGAGTCAAAAGAAGAAATTTTTGACCTGTCAGATGAAACACCTAAAGTTATTGAAGAAGAGCCTGAAGAGAAAAAGAGCTGGTTTGGACGCTTAACAGAGGGGTTATCAAAATCCTCAAATAAGATTACTTCTGGTATTTCATCTGTTTTAACAAAACGTAAGTTAGATGATGAGCTGATCGAAGAATTAGAAGAAATTCTAATTATGGCTGATTTAGGTCCTAAAACGGCACATAAATTGGTTTCAGACTTGGCGAAAGATCGTTTTGGAAAAGACATTACCGATGTTGAAGTCAAACAAATATTAAGTGATATTGTTGCGGGGATTTTAGAACCTGTTGCAAAGCCTCTTAAAGTGAATGCAGAGCATAAACCGTTTGTTATTCTAATGGTTGGTGTAAACGGTGCGGGTAAAACGACAACAATTGGTAAAATTGGCAATATTTTAAAGGCTGAGGGTAAGTCTGTGATGATGGCCGCTGGGGACACATTCCGTGCAGCCGCTATTGAGCAATTAACTGTTTGGGGCGAGCGATCAAATATTCCCGTATTTAGTAAAACAATCGGTTCGGATGCAGCAGCTCTAGCGTATGAAGCCTATGAAAAAGCAAAGGCGGATAATATTGATGTCTTGATTATAGATACAGCAGGACGTTTACAAAACAAAACAAATTTGATGGAAGAGTTAAGCAAGATTGTTCGTGTTTTGAAAAAACATGATGAAACAGCACCGCATGGACGATTGATCGTTTTAGATGCAACAACAGGTCAAAATGCGCATTCTCAAATTGATGCTTTTAAACAAACAGTTGATTTAACAGGTCTTATAGTAACAAAGCTTGATGGCTCAGCAAAGGGGGGCGTGATTGTATCATTAGCGGATCAATTTGAACTCCCAATTCATGCTGTCGGAGTAGGGGAATCTATTGAAGATTTAAAACCTTTTAAGGCACCCGATTTTGCAAGGTCATTAATGGGACTAGAAGATAAAGACGCAGTATAAGATAAGGATGTAAAAGATAATGGCAAAAAAAATATATACTCAAGATACACCAGTAAAGTTATTTACGGATGCTCAAAAGGCCTATGATTATATTAAAGAAATTTATGATACAAACACAGATTTCTTAAGAGAGAAATTTATAGAATTTTCAGCAGGGAAAGATTTCAAAGAGCGTGTTCACGTTTATTATCCTTATTTAGAAATTCGTACAGAAAGTCGCGATTATGAGAAAGATAGTAGACTTTCATATGGGTATGTGTATTCACCAGGTGTTCATAGAACGACGGTTACGCGTCCAGAGTTATTTAAGCAATATTATTTAAACCAAATTGAACTGCTTTTAAATAGCCATGATGTTCCTGTTGAGGTAGGTGTAAGTAATATGAAGATCCCTGTACATTTCTCTCTGGGGGAAACAATTCATATTGAGGGTGAGTTAACACCAGAGCGTTTAAAGCTAATGCCTGACTATTTTGATTTACCTGATTTAAAAGTGATGGATGATTCAATTGCAAACGGATCGTATGAACTCAAAGACGGAGAGCCGATGCCTTTGGCGCTTTTTAATGCGCCACGCGTTGATATTGGATTACAGCGCTTGAAACATTATACCGCGACAAAAGCAGAAAGCTTTCAAGGGTTCGTTCTTTTTACAAACTATCAATTTTATGTTGATGAATTTATTCGTTTAGGTCATGAACTCATGAGTTATACGGATGATCCAGAAGAGCAACTTTATCGTCGTGAATTTACAGAGTTTGTCGAGCCTGGTGAATGGATTACACCAAACCAAAATGCAATAGATGATGAGGGTAATCTTATCCAAAAAGAGGCCGAACCCCATGGAAAGAAGCCTCCACGGATGCCTCAGATGCCAGCATATCATTTAAAACGTGCAGATGGATTAGGTATTACGCTTGTTAATATAGGTGTTGGACCTTCAAATGCGAAAACAATTACAGACCATATTGCTGTTTTGCGGCCGCATGCTTGGTTAATGTTAGGGCATTGCGGGGGGTTAAGAAACTCTCAAAAAATGGGAGATTATGTGCTTGCTCACGCTTATATGCGCCTTGATCACGTCCTAGACCAAGATTTACCACCAGCCACACCATTACCAGCCTTGGCCGAAGTTCAAATTGCTTTGGAACAAGCTGTAGGGCGCGTCACAGGACTGCGTGGGTATGAGTTAAAGAAAATCATGCGTACAGGAACTGTTGCAACTATTGATGACCGTAACTGGGAATTGCAAGAATATTCTATTCCGATGAAAGTATTGGGGCAATCAAGAGCGATTGCTATGGATATGGAATCAGCAACAATTGCCGCGAATGGATTCCGTTTTAGAGTGCCTTACGGAACATTGTTATGCGTATCGGATAAACCACTTCATGGACAATTAAAGCTACCTGGCATGGCTGATAGTTTCTACCGCGAACGTGTCGATCAACATCTTCAAATTGGGATGATGGCTTTAGAGCTTATGCGTGATAACGGCCTAGATCGTCTTCACAGTCGTAAATTGCGCGCTGTGGGAGAGGTCGCTTTCCGTTAATTATCTGTGTATTTTTAATAAAAAAAGAGAGCCATGGCGATCCTGTGCCTTGGCTCTTTTTTAATATTCTGTTCTGAGAATGTCGATGTTTCGTGCTAGTCAGGCAAAAATGTCTACAAAAGACCCTCTGGGAGTGTCTCTATCAAGAGATTCAAATGAAACATCTTCTGATCGACCTTCGGAGGAAGCAAGGACAGCACCGTCCTGGTCCTGTTCCAATACGAAGGATGTTTTATTAATTTCATTTTCTTGACGTGCTTGTTGAGAAGATTGTGATTGAGCACTATCAGATTGACGCGGTTGCGTTCTCTCATTTTCTGCACGTTGATTTTGTGTATTTTGCTCTCTAAAAGCAACGCTATTGTCGATTGGTGCTCTTACACTAGCGTTTTGAGCGTAATTATTACTAACTGTTGTTACATCCATAAGTGAAATACCCTAAACTTAAAAAATAATAGAATGTCATTATAGTATAAGTAATAATAATTAACAACTTCTTTAAAAACACAGTTTCTTCGCTTTATTTTCGATATTTATTTACATTTATCGAAAATTAATCTTTTTGATTTAAACTCTATTAAAGAGTTGTAAACACACACAGTAAAAGCAAATAAGAACTAAGAATACGGGTGTATATGGGGAACATGATGGTTTCAAAATTGGTGGACATTCTTGCCGTTTCAGAAGAATCTACGTCGAAAAAACGAAATAAACTTGATCGCAAAATGGCGAATTATCTTTCTGTTGAAACAGGAAGAGATAAGAAAAAGCGTCATGAAGCAGCAACCGAATTACGTATTTTATTATCCAAAGCAACATTAGATTTAAAGCGTGCTTTAGCTGAACAGCTTTTATTAGAAGAAAAAATCACACCACAATTTTATTTAGCTCTTGCTCATGACGAAGATATTTCAGTGGCTGAGCCAATTTTAGAGAAAGTCAGATGCTTTGAAGATGATGATTGGGATTTTGTTATAGATCATACATCATCCGCACATTGGGCAATTGTTGCAAAACGTGGTGATTTATCAGATAAAACATTATTAAAATTAATAGAGAAACAAGATGAGCCTACATTATTAGCAATATTGGATAATGCAACGATTATGTTGAATAGCCATATGCTGAGAAAGTTAAAGCATCTTAGTTTTGAAATTCAAACATTGCATTTACCTTTAAGTGCCAGAAGTGAAGCGGATTCAAAGTTAATAGCAGAGCTTTATTGGACAGCCTCCCATATTATTCGAGAGCAATTGGTAAAGACACATCTGATTGAACCAGAAATTATTGATACAGCGCTTGAAAAATTAGGCCATGAGCTTATTACATTGGCGCATGGAAAACATCATTTAACACCAGAAATTCAGACTTTGGCAAAAAGATATACATCTGTCAGAGAGCCATCACCTGCTTTTTTGAATGCGGTTTTAAAAAGAGGGCATGTTTCATTTTTCATTGCTTTGATTTCTGAGAAGACAGGTCTTTCAATTCCGTTTGTTCAAAAATGCGTCTATCATAATTCAGGACGTCCCTTTGCTGTTCTATGTAAGTCTCATGGTGTTTTGAAGTCTGATTTTGCCTCTTATTTCTTATTAACGCGTAATTCAGCATCAGACGATGTTCAACATTATAATGCGCATTTAAGTAAAGCATTGGCACATTATGATGAGGTCGGGAATGAAGAAAGTAAGCGCCTTATTTTCGATTGGCGTTTGGATCAACATTTCCTAAAACAAGACTAAAAGAGATATACTTAGAATTTTCTTATTTTAAGATTTCAATACCTGGTAAAGGTTTTCCTTCCATCCATTCAAGAAAAGCACCACCAGCGGTGGATACATAACTCATATCTTTTGTCGCATTTACTTTGTTGAGTGCTGCAACTGTATCACCGCCGCCAGCAACAGAGTTTAATTGTTTGCTTTTCGTATGGAGAGCGACATATTTTGCGAGTTCGTTTGTTGCGAGATCAAAAGGCTCTATTTCAAAAGCACCTAGCGGGCCATTCCAAATTAATGTTTTAGATTTAGAAATGTAATTTATGATTGCCTGAGTAGTCTGAGGACCAATATCTAAGGCCATATCTTCTGTTTGTAAATTGTCAACAGATACGGTACGAGAAGGGGCATTGGCGGCAAATTCTGGCGCGACAACAACATCTGTTGGCAAGACAATGTGGCATTCATGCGTCCATGCTTGTTTTATAATCTCCAAGCACGTATCTTTCATATCAATCTCACATAAAGAGGCTTTCATATCATACCCTTCGGCATAAAGGAATGTGTTCGCCATGCCTCCGCCTAGAACGAGATAATTAACTTTTTGAACAAGGTTCATAAGCAGGTCAATTTTAGTAGAAATTTTAGCACCACCAATGAGCGCAATAACAGGGCGTTCTGGTTTTTCCAAACATAATTCTAAGTTTTTCAATTCTTTCTCAACAAGGAGCCCAGCTACAGCAGGTATATAATTGGCAATACCAACGGTTGAGGCATGTGCTCTATGAGATGTTGCAAAAGCGTCTTGAACAAAAATGTCGCCTAAGGTGCTAAGCTCTTTTGCAAATTCAGGATCATTTTTTTCTTCGCGTGGGTCAAAGCGGACATTTTCGCGTAAGGCAATTTCACCTTTTTCTAAAACAGGACGTTCTTTATCAAAGAAATGAACCGTGCTAGCGATTTCTTTTTCGAGAGCATGCGCAATTGGTTTTAAGCTCAAATCGGGATTAACCATGCCTTTAGGGCGTCCTAAATGCGAAAGCAAAATGATTTTTGCGCCTTTTTCTTTAAGAATTTTAAGAGTAGGCAGTAAGGCTTTAAGCCGTGTATCATCAGTTATCACACCGTCTTTAATAGGCATATTTAAATCACCGCGAACAACAACATATTTGTCTTCTAGTGGGTAGGTTTCTAATGTTTTGAAACTCATTATGTGCTCATCTTTCTTTTATAGTGATTTTAGTGTGTTAGAAGCTTCAAGAAGCGTTTTTCCTAATTCAAACTCTCCAGCAGAGTGCCCAGCCGCATTGACGATCATCAAATTAAGTTCTGGCCAAGCACAACTTAGATCATAAGCTGTTCTCATCGGGCAAACGATATCGTAACGTCCTTGAATGGCGATTGCAGGAATATGTCTGATTGTTTCTATATTTTTTAAAATAAAATCATGGGGTTTGAATCTATTATGAATGAAATAATGCGCTTCCATACGGCCAACAGTTAAGGCACTGTTTTTCTCTTCGGCAGTATTAAAAGAGGATTTTTTAGGGGTGAAATACGCGCAAGAACTTTCGTAAGCATTCCAAGAAACGGCATATTTTATTTGATCTTGATATTCTCCTGTTGTCATACGTTTGTAATAATTATTGAGTAGGTCTGAGCGTTCTTCTTGTGGAAGCAGGTTTTTGAATTTTTTATAAGATTCTGGGAATATTTCACCCATACCATTCATAAACCAATCAATTTCGCAATCGCGCATCATGAAGATACCACGCAATAAAAAGCTTAGGCATTTCTTTGGGTGTTGGATACCGTATGCAAGTGCAAGTGTTGACCCCCAAGACCCTCCAGAAACATGCCAAGATTCAATATGAAGATGTTCTCTTAAAAGCTCCATATCAGAAATTAAGTGATCTGTATCATTGTTTCTAAGCTCTCCAAGAGGGGTAGATTTACCACAGCCACGTTGATCAAATTGTATGATTTTATAATGTTTGGGATCAAAGAATTGACGCCCGATGGGGGATGATGATCCGCCAGGCCCACCATGAAGAATAATGACAGGAACACCTGCTGGATTGCCGCTTACCTCCCAATAAATTTTGTGAATATCATCAACGACTAAAAACCCTTGTTCATAAGGGCTGATCGGTGGATAGATTAGTTCTTTTAGTAGGGGCATAAATGAAAACCTCAATATGTTCATTGATTATAGTGAAGAGCATAAAAATTAATCAAGTTTTTTTATCTGTCCTGCATGTGTGATTTTGATCATAGGGCCGTAATAACTCTCTGTATAGCCACGGACTTGAATGATTTGATTTTTTTGTAAGATATGAGCAAAAAAATCTTCCCAAATATCATTTTCAATGATGAGTGAAAAATCATTTTTCCAGTCTTTTTCAAAGTTTATAAAAGTCTTATTTTTTTTAACCGTAATTGAATAGATAGGAGCTTTCACAATTACAAACTCATAAAGAGGAATTGATGAAATATCTGTGGTTTCAATGGTTGAGGTTTTCTCGTAGGGTAAGAGCTCATTTAAATAGGAAATATCATTATGTGCTATATTCACTCCGGTTAGAAAAGATTGGCCTGTTTCTAATAAATAACGATGAATAATAGGTTCCTTTTTTTTGTTTATTGGTATGACAAGTTCATCACCATAGCGGTTTTTTGAAATCGGTATTAGATGATCGATTGAATTTAATAAATTTTGTGGAATTGTAATGTTCTCTTTACTGTATAAACCCGCTAGCAAATAAGTCTTATTGTTGTAAGAAAATGAGCCACCCATTGCGGGATGGCTCAAACTCATGAGGAAAAATAGAGTTAGAAAAGAAAAAAAGTAGTTACGCGGATAAATAAACAAGGTCGTCATTTTCACTTTGCTCAATAATGGATGTCTTTAATTTATCCATAGCACGAAGTTCTAACTGACGCACGCGTTCTTTACTTACGCCCAATTCTTTACCCAGTTCTTCTAAGGTGACGGTTTCATCATTGAGGCGACGTTGTGCGATAATGTGGCGTTCTCTTTCTGGTAGATTTTCCAAGGCATTTTGTAACCATTGAGAACGGTCTTGAGCTGTTTTGGTTCCAATGACGATTTCTTCTGGGGTTGGACGATCATCTTCAAGGGTTGATTGCCATTCTGTTGTTTGTCCATCTTCTTTACCAATAGGAGCGTTTAAAGAGTGATCAGGAGAGAACATGCATTGTTCCATATGATCAACGTCTTGTTGGCGAACATTTAATTCTTTCGCAATTTTTTGTTTTGTTTCAAAGCTCATATAATCTGAACTGTCCTCGGCTTTGTTTTCAATACGAGCGCGTAGGCGTCTTAGGTTAAAGAAGAGTGATTTTTGAGCAGCAGTTGTCCCTGTGCGCACAATAGACCAGTTACGAAGGACATAATCTTGTAGGGATGCTTTGATCCACCAAGTCGCATAAGTTGAAAAACGAAGATCACGCTCTGGATCAAATCTTTTTGCGGCTTCCATTAATCCAATATTACCTTCTTGAATAAGATCACCCATAGGCAGGTTGTAATGTTTGAATTTAGCAGCTTGCGCAACAACAAGACGGATATAGGCTTGTGTTAATTTGTGGAGCGCTTTTTCATTACTATGGTCGCGCCATTGCCTCGCAAGCTCCAATTCTTCTTCTTTCTCAAGGATTGGTTTTGCCATCGTTTCTCGGATGTAAGCAGTATTAGCAAGTTGCGTTTGCTGATCATCTATATAAGCCATGTTCTTCTCCTTAAAAAATTATGTTCTTTATGTATACAACGTTCGTAGTATTACATTCGTTCGAATTTTTTTTAAGTTACAAAAAATTTATAAAAAAAAGCCCTTCTGTGTAAGAAGGGCTGTAGAGCTTATATTAAAATAGTTTTACTTAAGCGGCTGCTTTGACAAGAACAGCTTGTAATTTTTCAGATGCTGTTTCTTCAGTTACATGCTCAACAGCAGCGACTTCGCGCGCTAAGCGTTGTAGGGCTGATTGGAAGATTTGACGCTCTGAGTATGATTGCTCTGTGTCATCATTCGCGCGACGAAGATCACGTAGAACTTCTGCGATAGATACAGGATCACCAGAGTTGATTTTTGCTTCATATTCTTGTGCGCGACGGCTCCACATTGTTTTTTTAACACGGGCTTTACCTGTTAATGTAGACATTGCATCATCAAGACGGCCTTTTGAGCTTAGCTTTCTCAGACCAGCTTCTTTGGCTTTCATAAGAGGTACTTTTAGACGTAAACGATCATCTTCAAAAGCGATAGAATAAAGCTTCATCTCCATGCCACCGATTACTTGTGTTTCGATGCCATCAATTTTACCAACACCATGTGCTGGGTATACAACCATATCGCCTGTTTCAAATTCTACTTGTGCTGACATTTATCTAGTGTCCTCGCTTTCTTATTATTGTTATAAAAACTATTTATCTCTTTTATTCATCTGTCTTTGGCGCGAGCATTCATGCTTAATGTATGCGCTACTTATGAAAGAACTCTCAAAAGAAATACCATAATAATTTATTTTTTGTTAATTTTCAACAAAAAAATTCTTGACCCTATTTCTTATTCATTCTAAACAAGAAAAGTTTCCCTTATTTTTTCTGTTAATCTCCTTCACCTGGCGCATCTGAAAAAAGATGCATTTTGTCTTTTACATCTTTAAATTCGTCTGCAGTAGGAAGAGGGTCCTTCTGGAGGGTAATATTCGGCCATGTTTCTGAATATTTACGATTCATTTCTATGAATTTATCGGCCTCAGGGTCTGTGTCAGCAATAATTGCTTCAATCGGACATTCTGGTTCACATACGCCACAATCGATACATTCATCTGGGTGAATCACGAGTGTGTTTTCGCCTTCGTAAAAGCAGTCCACAGGACAGACTTCTACACAGTCAGTATATTTGCATTGAATGCAGGCATCCGTTACTACATAAGTCATTTTGAGCTCTTTTTTATTTTTGACAACCCTGCTAACATACTTTAAAACCAATAAAAATGCAACTATATACGACTCGATTGAGAGGATTTCAATGCAAAGCAGCATTAAACAAGGGTTAGAGAATTATATAAGTTATTTTCAAAATTTATCAGTGGATACAGTCGATAATTTAGATGAGTTAGTTGTGAATGATGTCCGTTTCGTTGATCATTTCCAAGATGTTACAGGTGTAGAGGAAATGAAATATGTTTTGATGAAAGTCTTTGAAGATGTGCCAACACCTTTATTTGAAATCAATGACTATGCGGTTGGTCAAACGAATATTGGCTATATTAAATGGTCTTTTTTATTCACAGGAAAGAAAAAAGAGTGGCGTTTTCGTGGTATGAGCGAAGTACATTTTACACAAGATGGAAAAATAAAGTTGCATATTGATCATTGGGATTCTATTTCTCAGCTGTATCAAAAGATCCCAGGTGTGGGGTCTATAATCCAATTCTTAAAGAAAAAAGTCGGTGCTTAAGGTCTATGCCGATTCATCGAAAATAGTAGAAGATGGCTTTCCTGATTCAGCAAAGTTTTCTTGGGCTGCTTGGTATTCTTCTACCGCTTTTTGAACAGCTGTTTTATAAACATTATCAACTTGAGCATCTTGAGAAGCGGTTGTTAAATCGAGTAACCCCTGTAAGAGGGCCGTTCCTCCATTGCGAATAGCAGTGGCTCGATTACGAGCGGCAGCGGATAGTCCAATAGGTTTGAAATTCATTGGTTTACGCCCTCCAGTAAGAGAGGCAAAACGAGCGCGACGCGCATATGACTGCTTACGCAATGTCGCATAAGAATCACGTCCAGCATTCAGCAATGATGATATTTCCAAAGACATATCCTTTATCTTTATCCTTTCGCGTATCTATATCCTTTGATACGTAATTTATATTATAGCAGGTTTTCTACGGGAAATAATAGCATAAAAAGGAGGTGTTAATATTTTGTTTAATTTTTATGTAAATTATTATTGACATATTTTACACTCTTTGATATAACTACGGCCAGTGAAAAGGAGATTCAAATGTTAAAATATTCAGAAATTGGTTCAAAAAGGGGAGCAGAGCTTGCTTTTGTAGGAAGGCTAAAGCCGGTATTCACAGTAGCTGCAGGTTTGTTTGGTGGCCTGGCACTTGGCGAGGCAACTGGAGATCTGTTATATACTGTAGCTGGGACTGTTGGGTCTGCTGTAGGATTTAGTGTAGGTTGGGGGTTAACTTGCAAAGTTTTTGCGGCAGCAGGAGTATTGATTGGCGCGACGGCTGGTGGCATTGCTGGCGCTGTTTTGCGCAGAGACGAGGGGGATTCATACCGAGGCGCGTATATAGTGGCTCTCCCATTGGCATTGATTGGTGCTGGTGTTGGTGGCTACTATGGCTATAAAATTCCAAAGGACTTACTCATTGAGAATTATAATAAAAAGAAGAATGCATCAATTGATACAAGCATGAATGCACAGCCTGTTGAAACGGCTCTTGAGTCCGCTCAGCAAATGGCTCAAGCGAAGGGGTATCGTTTATCTCTTGCGTAAAATTGTTTTATGAACATGTAAAAAAGCCCTGCTATAATGGCAGGGCTTTTTTTATTGAAGAAGAAAGCTTAGTCTGCTTTTTTCTTCTTTGTCTTTTTTTCTTTTTTCTTGCCGTTATCATCGCTTAAGACATAGATAGGGTCTTTTTTGCCTCTGATCACATCTTCTGTGATGACGACTTGTGTGATATCTGCGCGACCAGGAATTTCATACATGCTATCCATAAGAAGATTTTCCATGATAGAACGTAGACCACGAGCACCAGTTTTTCTTTCAATAGCGAGCTGGGCAATAGCTTCTAGCGCACCATCTTCGAATACAAGCTCTGTGTCTTCCATGTCAAACAGCTTTTTATATTGTTTTACAAGCGCGTTCTTTGGTTCTGTTAAAATCTCAACGAGAGCAGGAATATCCAAATCAGAAAGTGTTGCGATCAGTGGTAGACGACCAATAAATTCTGGTATTAAACCATATTTCACCAAATCTTCTGGTTCAACTTGTAGGAATAATTCACCTACGCGGCGATCATCAGGGTCTTTTACGTCAGCACCAAACCCAATTGTTTTACCAGTACCGCGATCAGAAATAATTTTTTCTAATCCAGCAAACGCACCACCACAAACGAAGAGAATGTTTGATGTGTCTACTTGCAAGAATTCTTGTTGTGGGTGCTTGCGTCCGCCTTGAGGTGGGACAGAAGCAACTGTTCCTTCCATCAATTTGAGAAGCGCCTGTTGCACACCTTCACCTGATACGTCACGTGTAATTGACGGGTTATCTGATTTACGGCTGATTTTATCGATCTCGTCAATATAAACAATACCGCGCTCAGCTTTTTCAACATTATAGTCAGAAGCTTGCAGAAGTTTTAACACAATGTTTTCAACATCTTCACCAACATACCCCGCTTCGGTTAATGTTGTTGCATCGGCAACTGTGAAAGGAACGTCAATAATACGAGCAAGTGTAGAAGCAAGAAGTGTCTTACCAGTACCTGTTGGACCGATAATCAAGATATTTGATTTTTGAAGTTCAATATCCTCGCCGCTATGTTGAGCATGTTCTAAACGTTTGTAGTGGTTATGGACAGCAACAGATAAAACGCGCTTCGCGATATCTTGACCGATCACATATTGATCTAAGAATTCTTTGATTTCCAAAGGTGTCGGAATACCATCGCCTGTACGCTTAACAGAATCTTTGTCTTCTTCTTTAATAATGTCGTTACATAGCTCTACGCATTCATTACAAATAAAGACGTTAGGACCAGCAATCAGTTTTTTCACCTCATGTTGGCTTTTGCCACAAAAAGAGCAGTATAAGGTATTTTTTTCTGTGTCTTTGCTCATGTCCGTTTAGATCTCCTAACAAGGATAGTTATTTATTTGAATATCTTTTTACAGCATACAAGAATCTGTGTTAATAGAATATTACTCACGAATTAAGCACTTGCCAAGAGCTAAAGCAAGACTTTTTAGGTAAAAAGGATAGAAAAATGAGTGATATGTCATGTGAAGAGCTGTTGGAAACTTTTTCTTTGCTTACAGATTGGGAAGAACGCTATCAAATTGTTATTGATTTGGGACAAGAGCTACCGCCCATGGATGAGGCCTTGAAAAATGAAAAAACACGGGTTTTAGGTTGTACGAGCCGTGTATGGCTTTCTCCTGATCGCTCAGACCCTTCAGTTTTTTGTTTTTATGGGGATAGCGATGCACATATCGTGCGAGGGTTAATAGCAATCTTACGTATTGCTTATTGTGGACGTAGCCCGAGCGAGGCAGCCCTTTTTGATATTGAAGATTTCTTTACAAAGTTAGAATTACAAGACCATTTAAGCCCGAACCGAAGGAACGGTTTTTTCTCTATGGTTGAACGCATTAAGGCCTTGGCGCTGAGTTGGTGATTTCGTTTTGACATAACAAGCGATAAATAGTAGATTTTTTTCTCGTTATAAAAATTGAGGAGTTTTTAAATGCCAAGACAATTGATCCAAGAAGAAAATGCAACGATTGAGAAATCTTTTAATGAAGCACAGGCAGAATGGCGTAAGAATAATTTTGATGTTTTAAAAGAGGTAACACTCTCAACATTGGAACATGTAGAGAGCGGAGCTTATCCTGTTCGCTTTAAAGAAATGAAGATCCCTAAAATGCAGGCTTGTATTTAGGCGTTATTTTCCTGTCCAGTCGCTTGCATCTGCAGGGAGCTGCTCGCCTGTTTTCATGTTTTTTACAGATTGAGATTTTGGATTATCAAAATCAAATAACCAGATGAAAGGAATACCTTTTTTGTCGGCGTAGGCGATCTGTTTTTTCATTTTTGTGGCGCTGTGATACATATCAACTTTAAAGCCACGATCCCGTAAGGTTTTACAAATTTCCATGACGTAAGGGCGTTGCTCTTCACTCGGCAATGTGACCATGACATCCGCAGGTGAGCTTGGTGCATTTTCAAAATGACCGTCTTTTAAAAGTTTTGAGAAAAGACGTGTGAACCCGATAGAGATCCCAACGCCAGGAAGTTTCTTATTGATGTAAGAACTTGCTAAATCATCATAACGTCCCCCAGAACAAATTGAGCCATATTCAGGGGCGTCGATAAATAAGGTTTCATAAACGGTACCAGTATAATAATCAAAACCGCGGGCGATGGAAAGGTCTGCGATAATATTTGCTTGCGGTAATTGCTGCATTACAAATTTAAGTTCTTCTAGTCCTTCACGAAGTGTTGCTGCGTCATGTTCTAAATGATCGGTGTATGGCGCATCAGAATACGGGATTTCCGAGTGAGGCACATCACTTTGTAAGAGCCCCTCAGGTAAAAGGGCGAGTACTTTTTCGACAAAACTATCATCAGGTGTTTTTATTGTCGCGAGTGCAAGGGCTTGCTCTGCTTTTTCCTCTGATAGTCCTAAGTCTTCAACGAGTTGTTTTTTTACACCGTCATGGCCTATTTTATCAAACTTATCAAGGAGGCGAATGGCTGATACAATATCTTTGACGCCGATGACTTCTAGATACCCATTTAAAATTTTACGGTTATTAAGGCGAATTTCAAAATCACCGATATTGAGGGATGTTAAAATCTCGTGCACGATTGCGGGCATTTCTGCGTCAAAGTGGATGGGGAGATTATCAACATGGATCACGTCGATATCACATTGATAAAATTCTCTAAAACGACCTTCTTGAGGGCGCTCGCCGCGCCAAACACGTTGCATCTGATAGCGCTTAAACGGGAATGTTAGGTCGTTAAAGTTTTGCGCCACATAACGTGCGAATGGAACAGTTTGATCAAAGTGGAGGGCTAGGCGCGCATCGCTTTTGTCTTTTTCATCAGCGTGCAGGCGCGTTAATGTGTAAATTTCTTTATCAACATCTCCTTTAGCGGTTAAGACATCGAGCTCTTCTACAGAAGGGGTTTCTATGTTGCAAAATCCATAGCTTTCAAACACGTTACGTATTTTATCCATCCATTGCTGTTCAATAAAACGAACTTCTGGCAACCATTCAGGAAAGCCACTAATTGCATTTGGTTTGTAAAGCTTCTTGTTTGACATGGACGACTCTGTTACTTTCTATACGTAAGACTTCTTAAAAATTTTCTTACGCACAAAATACGGTAATTTTAACTCTAAAGCAAAGGTTTTTCGGGTATGAGTAGTGTTGTTGTTGTTGGTTCTCAATGGGGTGATGAAGGAAAAGGAAAAGTTGTCGATTGGCTCTCATCTAAAGCTGATATCGTCGTTCGCTTTCAGGGCGGGCATAATGCGGGACACACGCTTGTTGTTGGTGACACCGTTTATAAATTAAGTCTACTCCCCTCAGGGATTGTGCGTGAGGGTACGATGTCTGTGATCGGGAGCGGCGTTGTTTTAGAGCCGAAAGCGCTTTTTGATGAAATTGATCGGATCTCAGAACAAGGCGTTCAAATTTCTCCTGAAAATTTAATGATTGCAGAAAATACACCGCTTATTCTTCCGATCCATGCGCATTTGGATAGAATATTAGAAGAGGCTAAAGGGAAAAACAAAATCGGGACAACCGGTAAAGGAATTGGTCCTGCTTATGTTGATAAGGTAGCGCGCCGCTCTTTACGTGTGGGGGATTTATCAGATGATGAATTGGTAAAACACAAAATCGAAGATATTTTATTCTTCCACAATGCTTTGCTTCGAGGTTTTGGCGTTGAGGAGTATAAATTTGAAGATTTATATGACTATGTGATGAGCTATGCTGAACGCTTGAGTGAGCATGCAGGGGTTGTTTGGAAATATTTAGATGATGCTAAAAAAGCAGGTAAGAAAATATTGTTTGAAGGCGCGCAAGGAACGCTTCTTGATATTGATCATGGTACATATCCATTTGTAACCTCGTCAAATACAATTGCGCCTCAAGCGGCGATTGGCTCAGGTGTTGGTGCTAAAAACTTAAATCACGTTTTAGGAATTACAAAAGCCTATACAACCCGTGTTGGTGAAGGGCCTTTTCCAACAGAGCAGCAAAACAATATTGGTGAAGGCTTAGGCGAGCGTGGCCATGAATTTGGAACAGTGACAGGGCGTAAACGCCGTTGCGGTTGGTTTGATGCTGTTCTTGTGCGTCAAGCGATTAAGGTGTCAGGTATTGATGGTATTGCTTTAATGAAGTTAGATGTTTTAGACGGGATGGAAGAACTTAAAATCTGTACAGGCTATAAATTAGATGGCAAAGAGGTTGATTATTTGCCCGCAAATAAACAAGATCAAGCACGCGTTGAGCCTATTTATGAAAGTATGAAAGGCTGGTCTGGAAAGACATATGGCGTTCGTAATTTTGAAGAATTACCCCAAGAGGCAAGGGATTATATCAGTCGTTTAGAGGCTTTAATTGAGGTTAAAGTAAATTTACTCTCTACTTCTCCAGAAAGAGATGATACAATGTTGCTTCATGACCCTTTCGCGGCATAATTCTAATGTCGCGAGATTTTCAATGTTTGTCTAAGCAGGATCTATTCTCGTGGCAGAAAAAAAAGAACAAAATAATACGAAGGACAAAAAAGAAGACGATATTGAGTTAAACCTTAATATCGAGGACTTGGCTAAGTCTGCTTTGGATAAAAAGCATGAAAAAGAAGAAGAGGTTGTTAAGGAAGAAGCTAAGAAAGAAAAAATAGAAAAAACGATTGTTACGCTTCGCGGTCGTTACGAAGTGTTCGTTTATAAGGAAATTAAAGCGCTATCAAACCCTTATGTTAAGGCATATGAAGCAAGAGATAACCAAAATAAAAACAGACGTTTTGTGTGTTTTGTCTGTGCAAATGAACTTCCTCCAAGGCGCCGTCTATTAAAAACGTACCAAAGTGTGACGCATAAATGTGTGCCAGGTTTAGTTGCGCATGGATTCTTGAAATGGGGCGCCGAGAAAATAGAGGAGCGATATGTCCTTATTTTTGAGAATGTGTTTGGTGCTCAATTTATGTCACACATTAACACGCCTATACAAGCAATGACATCGGATGAGCTGGCAAGTAATATCATTAAGCCAATGTATGAATTGCTTACAAGCTATGCAGAAAAAGGGTTGGTTCACGGCGCTATCAGACCAACAAATTTATTTCAAAATCAGCTAGATCAAGGTAAAACCTTTGTGATTAATCCGTGTTTAGCTTTACCATTAGGGTATGATGAGCATGTTTTATTTGAGCCTATTGAGCTTGCCATGGCTGAGCCAGATGGTAAAGGAATGGGGCATATTCAAAATGATCTATATGCTTTAGGCGTGACGTTGGCGATCCTTATGGTTGGGCGCAACCCTGTTGAAGGATTATCCGTTAATGAAATTATAGAGGGTAAATTGCGTTATGGTACTTTCTCTCTCCTCTTAGGCCAGCAAAGAATTTCTGGAGCAATTAACGAAGTTCTTCGTGGGCTTCTTGTTGATAATATTCATGAAAGATGGGATTTAAGCGATCTACAAAAATGGTGTGATGGCTCAAGACAAACGCCGCGCCAAACATCACCAGAGCCAAAAGCGGAGCGGTCTTTTGAATTTATGAAGAAGCACTATACAAGTTTAAGGCTTTTGGCACGCGATCTGGCAAAAAATCCTAGCGAAGCATTCAAAGTGATTAAAGATGAATCCTTACATAAATGGTTGGGGCGCACATTAACAGATTTATCCATTGCAGATCGCTATAGAATGGCGACAGCACATTTGGCAACAGATGGTGATGATAGCGACGGTATGATGGCGATTGTATCACGTGTTGTAATGGCATTAGACCCTGTTGGTCCCATTCGCTATAAAGAGCATTCTTTTATGCCCGATTCAATGGGGCAAATGATTAGTACATTGGCGCGTAAAAAAGGCGGCGCTGAAATGTTTGCTTCTATTTTATCAGAAGAGCTCGTTCCTTTTTGGTTTACGTTGAGCTCAGAAGGAAGTAGTGAGCAAAATGATATTTTAAAATCCTTGAAAAGATGTCAGGAATATCTTCGTAAAAGAGCTTTTGGAAATGGGATGGAGAGATGTCTTTACTTTTTAAACCGTGATGTTCAGTGCTTAAGCCCACTTTTTGATAAATTTTATGTTTATAATGCGATTGGTGTGATTGTTGGTTTAGAGCTTGTTGCTAAACGTGATGATAGACCAGAAGAACCTTTTGATAATCATATCGCGGCATATTTAACAGTCCATTTTTCAGGATCAAATGAAGGTGATATCCAGCTTCTTGGGTCAACTGATTTAAATATACGCTATCATTCAACATTAACATTATTTGCTTCTATTCAAAATTTTAGTGAGATGTCAAATTTGTCAAATTTAGCAGGATGGATGATGACGTTAATGGATCCTGTGATAGAAGCATTTCATAGTAGACAGTTAAGAGATGCGATAAAAAAAGATCTTGAAAAGATATCAAGGCAAGGTGATTTGGTTGCTATGTTACGTCATATAAGCAATACAAATTTAATGAAAGAAGATGTGTTAGGCTTTAGTAAAGCCCAGCTAACATTTATGAAGCTAGAGAAAGAGAAAAAAGTTTTAAATATGAAGATTCAACATCCTGAAATGGGGGTTTCTGAGGGAAGACAGGTTTCTGCGCTGATCTCATTCATTCTGGCAACAGTTTCTTTTATTGTGTTTATGACGATGATCTATTAATTAAAGGTTTTTAAAAGATGGCAGCTAAGAAAACAAAAGCAGATAACAAAAGTGAACAAGCAGGAAAACCAAAAAAAAGTTTTTTGGTAAGACGTGTTTTGCCCCTTACTTTTATGCTTGTTGCCCTTATTTTTATGCCAACTACGATTATAGTTTTGGTAGGGATGCTCCCGACAATTGTTGCATTTTACGTTGATAATGACCGTCGTAAGATGGGTGCGTTTGCAATGTGTTTTATGAATTTGGCTCCTGTTATTTCTTATGTGCTTATTCTGTGGCAGCGAAAGCATGATATGGCGAATGCGTTGACACTTTTGATGGATCCTAAAACACTCATCGTTATATATTTTGGGTGCTTTATTGGTTGGGCATTGAATAAATTTATTCCTCCAATTGTAGGGGAGTTTTTAAGGCGTAGTGCTATGAGGCGTTTAGTGCAAGTAGAAAAAGAGCAAAAAGAATTGCTGCAAGCTTGGGGCGATGATGTCCGTAAAACGTCTTAATCTTCTATTTTCTCTTTTAGCGTAAAATGAGATATCTGTTTACCTGTTGATTTACTGATGATGATAATTTCATTTTGATTGGTCAGTAAAATTAATTCATCTTCATTTGCAGACACTGTTTTAATAGAAGTGTTTGGTAATTCGATTGTTTTTGAAGTGATTTTAGATGTGCTGCTAGAAGAGCTTGTAAAAATTTTGTGAATGATTAAACTGCTGAGCACAACAATAGCAAGTGTCATTAATATAATAGCGATTTTAACAAGACGTAACATCATGAGTAATACAACCTCCTACAGATTTGAGATTGACGACACTAACGCAAATTTGCGTTTGGATAAAGCATTAGTTTCTCTTTTGCCAGATATTTCACGCTCTCGTTTGAAGAAAATCTATGAGGAGGGTGGTGTTCACGTCAATCAAGATGGTGCACACCCTCTTTCGAAAAAGGTTCAAGTCGGTGATGTTATAGATGTAATAGTTGAAGAGGCAAAAGCGATTGATCATATCTTGGCTGAGGACATTCCTCTTGATATTGTATATGAAGATAATGACTTATTGGTCATTAATAAGCCAATAGGTTTGGTTGTACATCCTGGCGCGGGGCATCATACAGGCACTTTGGTGAATGCTTTGCTTCATCATTGTGGTGATAACTTATCAGGTATTGGCGGTGAAATCCGACCTGGTATCGTTCATCGTTTGGATAAGGATACATCAGGGCTTATGTTGGTTGCTAAAAATGACATGGCGCATGCGCATCTTTCTAAACAATTAGAAACCCGTAAACTAAGTAGAACCTATACGTGTTTTGTTTGGGGGAATCTAAAAAATAAAGAAGATTGTATTGAAACTCAGTTAGGGCGTTCAAAAACAAACCGTCAAAAGATGGCTGTTTTGTTTGATGGCGGTAAAGAAGCAATTACAGATTACAGTGTTATTAAGAGATATTTTAACATTATTGATGTTGTTGAATGTCGCTTAAGAACTGGTAGAACACATCAAATCCGCGTTCATATGACTCATATTGGCCATAGTTTACTTGGAGATCAAACCTATGGGCAAGGTGATGAACGTGCGATTAGGAAAACAAAGCAAATCTTTAGAGATGATGCGTTATATGATCGTTTTCATGAGAATGTTAAAAACTTAACAGGGCAAGCCTTGCATGCCCGTAAAATTGGATTTATTCACCCGCGCAGCAAAAAAGAAATGTCGTTTGAAACGGATCTACCACAAGAGATGCGGCATATTTTAGATATTCTTTCTGAGAATTTTAAAACGCAATAAGGATCAAAAAAATAAGATTATTTCCTTTTTTGATAAAAGAAGGCAAAAGGCTTTATGTAACTCATTGTTATCCTGTATAATAATATTATTACAATATAATAAAATTATTGTGCGTCGCAACAATTTGAACAGGATAGGAAAGGACACTTTAATTATGCCTTATTTTGAGAATACATCCTTTGATAATCACGAACATGTCAGTTTTTTTTCTGACCCAGAAACAGGGTTGAAAGCGATTATCGCTATCCATAACACAAATTTAGGCCCTGGTCTTGGCGGATGTCGTATGTGGTCTTATGCGAGTGATGATGAAGCGTTAACAGATGTTTTAAGACTTTCTCGAGGTATGACATATAAAGCCGCCTTGGCAGGGTTAAAGTTAGGCGGTGGTAAGTCGGTTATTATCGGTGATGCGCGTACACAAAAAACACCTGAACTGTTCGAAGCAATGGGACGCTTTGTTGAAAAGCTTGGCGGTGATTACATTATTGCCGAAGATGTTGGAACAAGTGTTGAGGATATGGTGTCTGTTAGTAAACATACAAGTGCTGTCGTTGGTTTGCCCACAAAAGAGGGTTCAGACCATGCAAGTGGTGATCCATCACCTGTAACAGCATGGGGGGTCTTTTTAGGTATTAAAGCGAGTGTTTCTCATCGTTTGAAAAAAGAAAGTTTAGAAGGCGTTCATGTTGCTGTTCAAGGATTAGGAAGTGTAGGTATGGCTTTATGTGGATATCTTCATAAAGCCGGAGCACATTTAACCGTTGCTGATATTTTTGAGGGGAATGTTGAAAAGGCGCAACAGTTATTTGGTGCAGATGTTGTTTCTCCACAAGAAATTTACGGCGTGGAGGCTGATGTTTTTGCTCCTTGTGCACTTGGTGGTGTTATCAATGATGAAACGCTTGATCGTTTTAAAGTTTCTGTGATTGCAGGGGCTGCGAACAATCAATTACTTGAAGACAAGCATGGTATGATGCTTCACCAGAGAGGTATTTTGCAAGCACCTGATTTTGTGATTAATGCAGGTGGTCTTATTAATGTTTATTATGAACGCATGAACCAAATAGACACATCGCGCACATATACGCGTGATGATGTGATGAAGCATCTCGATATTATTGATGTGAATTTACGAAAGATTTTTGAAATCTCAGATCAGAAAAATATCTCAACATCAGACGCGGCAGAAGATTTGGCGGAAAGCATTTTTTTGCAACCAAGCTTAACACAAGAGGATGATCATGCAGCTGCGTAAAGCGTAGTGTTGTGTTGAGCGTAAAAAAAACGGTTAGGATGTTACTGCTTCAATATCAAAGAAGCGATAGAGCATATATTTGTGAAATTCTAAAAAGACAACTTTGAAATGGCGTGCATTTTTTAATGTGTCTGCGAGTGTTCCGTAATGGATAGGTTCAGGAATAATTGTTATGGCAGGGGACATAGCTGTTTCAAACATACGTAATGCACGTGGCATGTGATAATCAGAGGTCACAAGCACAATATGATTAAAGCTTTTTTTCTTAAGCCATTCATGGACTTCACTCACATTGCTTTGTGTATTATAGGCTTCGTATCCCATGACAAAGCAACACCGTCTTGAGCTCTCTAAATTATTTCTTGAGAATTTTTTATGGACACCACTGATATATATATAAGGAATTTTATGTGTCTCAAAAAAAGAAACGCCATGTGAAATGCGATTGTCATCACCTGTTAAAACGACAACGGCATCAACGTCATTTAGGATATGGTCGCTGTAGCTTTTTTGCGTTTGAGTAATAAAGCTTATGAATAAGATGAGCCACACAGTTCCAAACAAAGCCATTAGCTTTGTCATTTTTCTAATACATGTAAAAAGCACAGTCTTCATGGTAAACACCGTAAGAAGAAGCGACTAGTAATGCCTGCGGTAAGATATGAAATACCGCAAGCGATAAAAGGAATGGAAAATAGCATGATCCACTGATACCAAAAAAGCTCTAATGTTGGGACAAGGCTATCAATACCAGATGTCTGAGCTAGTGTAATAATAAAGATACTGCTAAGTGCCATAAAGATACCTACGCCACAGCCTTCTAGTGTCATCCATCCTGCATGTCTTGAAAATTGTTTGGCAATATAGCTATCACCAGCACCCATTAAATGTAAAAGCTCAATCTCATTAAAATGCATTGTAAGGCGTGATTTTGACGCACCAGCCACCGCTGTTAAGGTTGTTAAGGCAATAATAAAAGCGAGCAGAAAGCCAATATTACGCAATTTTGTTGTTAAGTGTACAATATCAGTTAACCATTGTTCATGTGTGTCTAAATAGATTGTGTCTGAGATGGCTGAAAGCGTTTTATTTAAAAGTCCTTGGTTAAAGCCAATTTGAGGATCTATGACAGTAAGAGCAATAAGTGTTGGAATGGGGAATTCTTTTTGTAAAGAACTGTCATCCTCAACAAAGCCGAGCCAAGGATCAAGCATATCGATGACATCGCTATGAGCGATTAGGTCGGCTTTTAAGTTTGGGTGTTGCGACTTTAATGCTTTTAACACCTCTTGAGCTAATCGCTCTTGTTTTTCTGTGTCTGGCTTTATATCACTGCCGAATTGTTTTAAAGGGGCTTGGATTTCAATAGTTAATTGTCCTCTTAAGCCTTGTTCCCAGTCTTTTGTGATATTGGATAGAAAAAAACTTCCAGCCAAGGTCATCGCACATAAAAAAGACATCAGGGCGAGTACCCATAAAATGAATCCAGAGCCAGCTTTTTTATGTAGAGGTAGGTCATAGCGTCTTTGTGTCTTCATGATGCAACCTTTCCAAAATGCGGGAGTTGATCATGAGGCAGGACTTTCGCACTACCATTTTTGAGATAGATGTGTTTATGGTCAAAATGCTTCATGAGTTCTTCATTGTGGCTGGCAATTACGATGGTTGTGCCAAGTTTATTTAATTCTTCAAATAAATGCAGAAGTTTATAACCGATACCATCATCAAGGTTTCCTGTTGGTTCATCGGCGAGCAAAATACGTGGACGATTAATAACGGCGCGTGCAATGGCGATACGTTGTTGTTGCCCTCCAGAAAGCGTTGATGGTTTCGCATTCATGTAATCACCTAAGCCAACCCAGTGTAAAAGCTCACTTACATGCGCTTTTATATCTTTTTCTTCTTTATTCATGATGCGTAATGGAAGCGCGACATTATCAAACGCGGATAGGTGAGAAAGGAGTCTGAAATCTTGGAAGACGACACCGATTTGAGTTCTGAGCTTTGCAAGCTGCTCTCTTTTTGTTGTATGAAGATCAACATCAAGCATACGAATACGTCCTCGTGTTGGGCGTAATCCAAGATACATGAGTTTTAAAAGAGATGTTTTACCAGCACCACTGGCTCCCGTTAGGAAGTGAAATGATCCTTTTTCAAGGTGGAAGGTTAAGTCCCTCAATATTTCGGGCCCTTGCCCATAACGTAGTCCAACGGAATCAAATGTAATCATAATTGCCAATAATGCCGATTATTTGTTATTTGTAAAAGAAATTTAAACAATTCTACCTTTATAATAGATAAATTCAAGAAAATAGCTTGCATTCGCACTATAAAATGCGTTACAACACGAGCGTTAATAAACAAGCAGACGTTTGGTGTGCTTTATAAGTAAGGTTTTACTTTATTTTATAAGGTGTATCCGTCCGGTGTTTTTCTAAACGGTTTTAGGAAGATATGTGTCTGCTGAGGTAAAACTGGAAAAAGGAGAACTATACAAATGGCTTTACCAAAATATACTATGCGTGATCTATTAGAGGCAGGTGTTCACTTCGGGCATGCGTCTCATCGTTGGAATCCAAAAATGAAAAAATACATTTTTGGTGAAAGAAATAATGTTCACATCATTAACTTAGAACAAACAGCTGTTTTATTATACACAGCATTAACAACAATCCGTGACGTTGCTGCAAATGGTGGTCGTGTTCTTTTTGTTGGAACAAAACGCCAAGCGGCTGCGCCAATCGCTGAAGCGGCTGAGAAATGTGGTCAATACTACGTTAATCACCGTTGGTTGGGTGGTATGTTGACAAACTGGCAAACAGTGTCACAGTCAATCCGTCGTTTGAAATCTTTAGAGAAATTATTCGAAAAAGAAGAAACTGGATTAACGAAAAAAGAACTTCTGCAAAAAGAGCGTGAGCGTACAAAGCTTGATTTATCTCTTGGTGGTATTAAAGATATGGCTGGTTTGCCAGACCTAATCGTTGTTGTCGATACAAACAAAGAGAAAACAGCAATTGCTGAAGCACGTAACTTAGGTATTCCTGTCGTTGCTATCTTGGATACAAACAGTAATCCAGATGGTGTTGATTTCCCAATTCCAGGTAATGATGATGCGCTTCGTGCGATTTCACTTTACATGGATTTGTTTGCGGGTTCTGTTTTAGATGGTATCGCGCAATCTGTGTCTAAATCTGGTAAAGATGTTGGTGAATCAGAAACACTTCCTGAAGAAACTGTTGTAACAGAAACAAAGGAAGATGTTGCTGCTGAGGAAACATCTGAAGACGCAAAAGAGAAAAAAGAAGAAGCAGCTTAATCCCCTTTAAGCTTATTGATAACCGAACTAAAATAAGGAGAAGAGAAATGGCTGAAATTACAGCATCAATGGTAAAAGAGCTTCGTGATAAAACTAGCGCGGGCATGATGGATTGTAAGAAAGCATTAGCAGAAGCAAATGGCGACATGGAAGCTGCTGTGGATTGGTTGCGTACAAAAGGTCTTGCATCAGCTGCGAAAAAAGCAGGTCGTGCGGCGGCTGAAGGTTTAGTTGCTGTTGCAACAACAGGCACAAAAGCTTCTGTTATCGAGCTTAATGCTGAAACAGACTTTGTTAGCCGTAACGAGCAATTCCAAAAAGCAACGGCTGATATTGCAACACTTACATTGACAACAGATGGTGATATCGAAACTGTTAAAGCAACAGATTTAAATGGTAAATCAGTTGCAGATACTGTGACAGATTTAATCGCAAGCATCGGTGAAAACATGAACTTGCGTCGTGTCGCTAAATTATCTGTAGAAAGTGGTGTTGTTGCAACATACATTCACTCAGCTTTGGCAACAGATATGGGTAAAATCGGTGTCCTTGTTGCTCTTGAGTCAACAGGTGATGCAGAAGCGCTTGCAACTTTGGGTAAACAAATTGCTATGCATATCGCTGCGGCTCGTCCAGAAGCGTTAAGCGTTACAAGCTTAGACCAAGATAAAGTTGCCCGTGAGCGTGAAGTTCTTATCGAGCAAGCAAAAGAAAGTGGTAAGCCACAAGAAATTGCTGAGAAAATGGTTGAAGGTCGTATGCGTAAATATTACGAAGAAGTTGTTCTTTTAGAGCAAGCATTCATTATGGATACAGATCGTAAAATTTCTCAAGTTATTGCAGATACTGCAAAAGACCTTGGAACTGAGATTGAAATGACAGGTTATGTGCGTTTCGAACTTGGTGAAGGCGTTGAGAAAAAAGAAGATGATTTCGCTGCTGAAGTTGCTGCAATGGCATCATAAAGAAGTGATAAAATTCTTGTAATTTTAAGTGAGCCTCGTTACTTTGTGTCGAGGCTCATTTTTTATGAGTCATGATGTAGGTCGAACACATAAAAATAAAAAGAAAGCATAAATACTTATGAGTGAAGACATCCGTTATAAAAGAGTTTTGTTAAAACTGTCTGGTGAAGCATTAATGGGAGACCGTGAATACGGGATTGATCCTGAAACGGTTAAACGTGTTGCTCTTGATATTAAAGAAGGCGTTGATCTGGGCGCTGAAGTCTGTGTTGTTGTTGGCGCTGGAAACATCTTCCGCGGCGTTGCTGGAGCGGCAAATGGTATGGAGCGGGTAACAGCGGACTTTATGGGGATGATGGCAACCGTGATGAATGCGCTTGCTATTCAATCTGCATTAGAAGATTTAGAAATTCAAACACGTGTTCAATCAGCTATTCCAATTGCGAGTGTGTGTGAGCCTTTTATTCGCCGTAAAGCAATCCGTCATTTAGAAAAAGGACGTGTCGTTATTTTTGCTGCGGGTATCGGTAGCCCGTTTTTTACAACAGATACAACAGCAGCACTCCGTGCGTCAGAAATGGAATGTGATGCGATTATTAAGGCTACAAAAGTAGATGGTATTTATGACAAGGATCCAATGAAATATGATGATGCGGTACGTTATGATCATTTGAATTTCTTGGATGTTTTAGCCAAAGATATTAAGGTAATGGATGCATCTGCAATTACGCTTGCACGTGATAATAATATCCCGATCGTTGTTTTTTCAATGTTAGAAGCAGGTGGTTTTTCTAGATTGCTGAATGGAAAAGCTGTATGTACAGTGGTAGATAGTCAACAAGATAAGAAAGAGGTAGCACATGTCTGATTTAGATAAAGCAGGGTTAGAGCGTCGTATGGTTGGCGCAGTGGATCAATTAAAGAAAGAATTTAGTGGACTACGCGCGGGGCGTGCTTCAACCAATTTACTTGAAAGTGTTGTTGTTGAGGTTTATGGCAGTAAAATGCCAATTAACCAAGTTGCCAGCGTGAACGTTCCAGAACCCCGTATGTTAACGGTTCAAGTATGGGATCAATCTCAAGTTGCGGCTGTTGAAAAGGCTATTCGTGATGCGGGTCTAGGGTTAAACCCGATGCGCGATGGCTCTCTTGTACGTGTTCCTGTTCCTGAATTAAACGAAGAGCGTCGTCTGGAGCTTGTTAAAGTTGCTGGTAAATACGCAGAACAAGCGCGTATTTCTATTCGTAATATTCGTCGTGATGGCATGGATCAAGTCAAGGCAAGCGATGCGTCAGAAGATGAAGCAAAGCGCTTATCAGATGATGTACAAAAAATTACAGATAAATTCATCTCTCAAATTGATGATCTGTTTAAACATAAAGAAGGTGAAATCACACAAGTGTGATAATTGACCGTATAGCTTATTGTAGCGAAGTAGTATAGAGAAGGGTTTGGAGTTTGACACAAATATCTCAAGATAGTGTGCCTCATCATATAGGTATCATTATGGATGGGAATGGGCGTTGGGCTCAAGCTCGTGGCTTGCCTCGGACGGCGGGTCATCGTCAGGGGGCTGAAACAGTTAAAAATGTTGTTAAATGGGCTAAAGAAGCTGGTGTTAAGCAGTTGACCCTTTTTGCTTTCTCACTTGAAAATTGGAACAGACCAGAAGCCGAAGTATCTGAACTTATGGGGCTTTTAAGACGTTATCTTAAAAATGAAGCATCTAAGTTTAAAAAAGAGAATGCGTGTTTACGTGTCATTGGTGATAGAACACGATTAGATGATGACATTTGTGAGATGATCGAAGCCTTAGAAGAAGATACAAAAGATAATCAAGCTTTGACAATTGCAATTGCTATTAGTTATGGCGGTAGAGATGAAATATTTAAAGCAAGTCAAGGCTTTGCAAGAACTTGCATTGATAAAGGTTTAGACCCTGATGAACAACCTATTGAGTTGTTTGAACAATATTTAATGACTCATGGTTTGAATGACCCAGATTTGATTATTCGTACAAGTGGTGAAAAACGTATTAGCAATTTCTTGTTATGGCAGTCAGCCTATGCGGAATATTATTTTTCATCCAAATATTGGCCTGAGTTTGATGAAGAAGACTTTAATCAAGCTTTAGCAGAATACAAAATAAGAGACCGCCGTTTTGGGCGTGTTGATACAATTGTTGCCGTGTCGTGAAGGAAGTTAAAAAAATAATGAACTTAAAAAAATTCTTTTCAAAATTTGCAATAGCCAATGATACAGCGACGCGTCTTGTATCAGGTATTGTGATGGGAGTTGGAGCTTTATTAATGACGCTCTCATCTTTCACATTTGGTATTTTATGTATTACGCTAGCTGCAATTGCCTTGTATGAATGGTATGGCATGGTTGATAAGAAAAATGCCAAAAACCGTGTGCGAT
Organism: uncultured Rickettsiales bacterium; assembly: GCA_950054255.1. GTDB lineage: Bacteria > Pseudomonadota > Alphaproteobacteria > Micavibrionales > CATLOR01. The sequence continues at coordinate 928,503 of CATLOR010000001.1, forward strand.
ATACTATTTTTTCTATGATTGTTATTTTGTTTCCTATGATTGTTAGTTCTCATATGTCTGTTATCGTTGGGCTGATGGGGCTTTTGTTAATGGGAACAACGTTCTTTTTGTTTCTTCTTTTGAACAATACGAGGCGCCATGCTTTTGTCGTGTCGCTTGGGATCCCTTATATTGGAATACCAATGAACGCCCTTGCTTGGATTAGAAGTGATTATGATATTGGTCTAATTTTAGTTCTTTATATCTTTGCTGTAACTTGGTTGAGTGATACATGTGCTTATTTTGTAGGAAGGCGCCTTCAAGGCCCTAAGCTTGCACCAAAAATTAGCCCAAATAAGACATGGTCAGGTTTCTGGGGGGCGTGCTGTGGGAGTATGCTAGCGGGGGCATTGTTTAGCATTATTGGCTTTTTAGTGCGTCATGATGAATTATTGATCCAAGTAAATTTCTTTGATTATAAATTTTATGCAATTGCGTTATTTTCATTTTGTTTGGGGGCGGTCGCTCAAGTAGGCGATTTATTAGAATCTTTTGTAAAAAGGCATTATAAAGTGAAGGATAGTGGAGCTATTATCCCTGGGCATGGAGGCGTTTTAGACCGTGTGGATGGATTACTTTTTGTTGCAGCTTGTGTCGGTTTTGTTCATTACTGCATTTTAAATTACGCTCAAGCAACAGTAACGCTTTAAGAACATATATTAGAGATATAATGAGGTCGTTTTAGCAGGATTATTTCAGCTAAATTGATTGACCTGCTCGATAAATTGCGTATAACTAATATGATCTATTTAATTGAATAAGAAAGAGTGAAGCCGAAATGGATTTTCTACAAAACTTCGTCCAAGCACCTATTGATTTTACGGTTGATTTTTTAGTCCCGTTTTTTGTTGTTCTAAGTGTCTTGGTTTTTGTTCATGAATGGGGGCACTTTATTGTCGCACGTATGTGTGGTGTCCGCGTAGAAGTTTTTTCTATTGGTTTTGGTAAAGAAGTGTTCGGCTTTACAGATAAAAAACAAACACGTTGGAAATTCTCACTTTTACCGCTTGGTGGTTACGTAAAAATGTATGGTGATCAAGATCCTTCAAGCATGAGTGTTGATGAAGAGCAACGTGAAGCAATGAGTGATGCAGATAAAAAAGTTGCTTTCTTTAATAAATCAGTTGCTCAACGCTCAGCGATCGTATTTGCAGGGCCAGCAATTAACTTTATCTTCGCGATTATTCTACTTGCAGGTTTGTATGCCATTGTTGGACAGCCTCACATTCCTAATTTAGTTGGTGGTATTGTTGAAGATGGTGCCGCTGCTAAGGCAGGGATTGAACCAGGTGATCGTATTGTAGAGATTAATGGCAAGACAATTTCAAGCTTCAAAGATATTCAACAATCAGTTGCTTTAAACTTGGACCAACCTATGGATGTTCTTGTTGAACGTAATGAAGAAGTGCAATCTTTTGTTGTTACCCCTAAAAAGGTGATAGGCGAAGACCGTTTCGGATTTAAACATTCAAAAGGCATGATCGGTGTTGCCGCTGTTGATGGGATGGAAATACAAGAGTTTTCTGTGACAGAGGCAATTAAGGCTGCATTCATTGAAACAGGGGTTATCACATGGGGTACACTAGAAGCTATTGGTCAAATAATAGTTGGTGTCCGTGGGACAGAGGAATTAGGCGGCGTTATTCGTATTGGTGCGATGGCAGGTGAATTTGCTCAGCTGGGGATTGTTTCCCTCATTACATTTGCGGCGCTTCTCTCTATTAATTTAGGGCTTTTAAATTTATTCCCGATTCCGATGCTAGATGGCGGACATCTTGTCTTTTATGGTGTGGAAGCAATTAAAGGCTCTCCTGTGAGTGAGCAAACACAAGAATATAGCTTTAGGTTTGGATTTACATGTTTGATTGCTTTAATGGTCTTTGCCACGTGGAATGACCTTGTGCAGATGCGCGTATTCGAGTATCTTGGGTCATTAATATAAAAAAGGGTTCAGGCTGATATGACAATGATAAAAAAAATGCATGTTTTTCTTTTAGTGTTACTTGTTTTGGTGACATTTTCTCAATCAGTTTTTGCCGATGTTATTCGCCGTATTGAAGTTGAAGGTGCGCAACGTATTGAAGAAAAGACGATCATTTCATATCTTTCTCTTAAAACAGGAGATGAGTTTGAAGCTTCGGCTGTGGATGACTCGTTGAAAAAGCTATTTGCGACAGGGTTGTTTGCAGATGTTAAAATTGAGCAGGATGTTCGAACATTGCGTGTTAAAGTCGTTGAAAATCCATTAGTGAATGAAGTTGCTTTTGAAGGAAATGCGCGCATTGATGATCCAAAGCTCTCGCCAGAGATCCAATTAAGAGAGCGTTCTATTTTTACACGCGCGAAGGCTCAATCGGATGTCGCACGTATACAAGAGGTATATCGCAGATCTGGGCGTTTTGGTGTTAAAATTGAGCCTAAAATTATTAAGCTTGAACAAAACCGCGTGAATGTTGTTTTTGAAATTGATGAAGGGCCTGAAACAAAAGTTAAACGTATTACGTTTATTAATAATAAAGAGTATAATGACAAAGAGCTAAGAGATGTTATCGTCACTTCAGAAGAGCGTTGGTATAAGTTTTTAACAGCCAATGATACATATGATCCAGATCGTCTTGAGTTTGATAAAGAGCTTCTTAGACGTTTTTATTTAAGTCAAGGATATGCTGACTTTTCTGTTTTGTCTGCGATTGCAGAACTTTCTCAGGATAAGGAAGGTTTCTTCTTAACTTTTACAGTCAATGAAGGACCTCGCTATCGTATTGGCGATATTAGTATTGTAAATAGATTGATTGGTGTTGATGTCGCTGGTTTAGATGAGCATGTGTTTGTTGAAACAGGAGAATGGTTTAATGACACATTGGTTGAAGAAACATCAGAGGCCTTAACAAAGGCTGTTGAAGGGCAATTACTTCCCTTCGTTCGTGTGCGTTCAGAAATAGACCTTAACCGCGAAACGCAAATCATTGATGTTTCCTTTGTTATTGAAGAAGGACCTCCGATCTATGTTGATGAAATTAATGTGGAAGGCAATGTTCGTACGCTTGATCGTGTTATTCGTCGTGAACTAGAAATGGTGGAAGGAGATCCTTTCAATAAAGATCGTGTCACGAAATCAGAACAAAAAATTAAAGAGCTTGGCTATTTTGAAAAAGTAAGTTTTGATATCCAGCCAGGAGATTCTCCAGATAGTCGCGATATTAATATTAATGTTGTTGAGCAATCAACGGGTGAGCTTTCTATTGGTGCAGGGTTCTCGACAGCTGATGGTCCTTTGGCGGACTTTAGAATTAAAGAAAGAAACTTTCTTGGACGTGGACAAGAAATTGGATTGTCTTTAGCGCTTGCTGGCGAACGTTCTGAGGCTGATGTTAGTTTTGCTGAGCCTTATTTTTTAGGGCGTGATTTGCGTTTATCAACAAATGTATTCCATGTAAGCAGAGATTTACAAGATGAGAGTTCGTATGATTTGGTTAGAACTGGTTTAGGCGTTAATTTAGGGTATCCGTTATCACGTAAATTACGTCATTCATTGGGGTATCGTATTGTTAATAATAAGATTCAAAATGTGCAATCAACAGCCTCACGTTTTATTAGTGATCAAGAAGGGGATCGTGTCACTTCCGCTGTGTCACAAACATTGTTTTATGATGCACGTAATAGCCGTATTGCTCCGACAGAAGGATATTCATTGCGTTTGTTTAATGAATTGGCAGGCTTAGGCGGTGATGCTCATTTCTTTAATTCAGAAGCAAGTGGTATTTACTACCAGCCTGTATCTGAGGATGTAATTTTAAGCCTTGGTGTTAAAGGGGGCTGGATTTTTGCCTATGATGATGATGAGGTTTCTATTAATGACCGTTATTTCTTAGGAGATAATAGTTTTAGAGGATTTGCGCAATCAGGTGTCGGTCCACGCGATTTATCAACAGATGACTCTTTAGGGGGAACAAAATATTATACAGTTTCTACAGAATTGAGTTTTCCTTTAGGATTGCCTGAAGAATTTGGTGTGAAAGGTCATGCTTTCTCTGATGCTGGATCGCTTTGGGATACGCCAGATACAAACACAACAGCCCTTGGCGATGATAATACAATTCGTGTTACAGCAGGGGTTGGGGTTTCTTGGGATTCTCCTCTTGGTCCTATTCGTGTGAATTTTGCAACGCCTTTAGTTGATGAAGAGTATGATGAAGATCAAGTCTTTAGCTTAGCGTTTGGGACGCGTTTTTAAAGACGCTTAAAACACACATATAAAGGATTCTAAGATGATAAATTATCGCCGTTTTTTTATTTTATTTGCGCTGTTCAGTGTTCTTTTTTCAAGTATTTCCTATGCAGAAGAAAAGGCGATTGTTGTCCCTAACAATGTCGCAATTGTTGATATGCATTATTTAATGCAAGAAACAAAAGCAGCTAAATCAATCCAAAAACAATTAACAACCTTACGAGATTCTTATAAAGACGAGATTGCAGACAAAGAAAAAGAGCTTAGAGAAGGTGAAAAGAATTTAGTCGATAAAAAAGAAAACTTATCACCAGAAGATTTTAAAAATGAGCGCACCGCTTTTGAAAAAAAAGTGATTGCCGTACAAAAAGAAGTCCGAGAAAAGCAAGCAAAGCTTGATAAAGCTTTTTCAACAGCAATGGATCAACTTCGTTCAGAGGCTGTTAAATTGATCGCGAATAATGCAAAAGAGAGAGATGCAAGTCTTGTCTTGCCACGACAGAATATTATTATTGTTGATCAAGCATTAGACATGACACCTGAGATCTATAAAGCATTAAACGATGATTTAGATCATATCGATTTGAAAGTAGAGTAATCAATGGCAGATCAGCGCTTTTTTACAAATAAAGGGCCATTTACATTGGCCAGAATAATGGAGATTTCAGGATGCGAGATTGCTGGGAACAGCGATTTAAATCCAAACGAAATACATATAGATGATATCCTCCCTTTAGAGGATGCAGAAGAAAACCATATCTCTTTTCTTTCAAATACAAAATATATGGATTTGCTAAAAGGATCTAAGGCGCGCGCTTGTTTTATGGATCAAAAACTCGTTGAAAAAGCGCCAAAAAAGATGATTTGTTTAGTATCTCGCAATCCTCATAAATCGTATGCTTTGGCAACACAGCTTTTTTATGCAGATGTAAAAGGTGAGGAACAACAAGCTATTCACCCAACAGCGATCATTGATGAAACAGCAGTAATTGGAGAAGGGGCTCAAATCGATGCATATGCGATTATAGAAGCAGGTGTGGAGATTGGAAATAATGCTAAAATTGGCGCCTATACACATATTAAATCAGGTTGCGTGATCGGAGATCACTTTACAACTTTTTCTAATGTGACACTTTCTCACTCTGTTATTGGTTCTTATGTCACTATTTACCCTGGTGCGCGTATTGGACAATCGGGTTTTGGGTATGCGATGGATCCTTCAGGGCATGTTCCTGTACCACAACTCGGGCGCGTTAAAATCGGTAATGGTGTTGAAATTGGCGCGAATACAACAATTGATCGAGGCTCATGGAAGGATACGGTCATTGGCGATGGCTGTGTGATTGATAATTTGGTTATGATTGCTCATAATGTCGTTTTAGGCCGTGGCTGTGTTATTGTCGCTCAAGCTGGTATTGCAGGTAGCACAAAATTTGGCGATTTTGTGGTTGCTGGCGGCCAATCAGGTTTTGGCGGTCATATTGAAGTTGGCTCTGGCGTACAAGTTGGTGCACAAGCTGGTGTAACACAAGATGTAGCAGCCGGTGAAAAAGTAAATGGAACACCAGCTCTACCATTAAAGAAATCTTTGCGTAAGGATATTTTATTAAAGAAACTCGCCAATAATGAGGTTAGTTTTGTAAAGAATGAAAAAAAGGAGAACACGTAAATGTCTGAAGAAACAAAGTCATTTGATATAGCCCGTATTAAAGAAATGATTCCTCATCGCTATCCAATGCTTTTAATTGATAAGGTTGAAGGCGTTACTGCTGGTGAAGAAGCAACGGGGGTTAAGTGCGTTACAATTAATGAGCCGTTTTTCCAAGGGCATTTTCCGGATATGGCTGTTATGCCTGGTGTTTTAATTGTTGAAGCGATGGCTCAAACAGCGGCTGTTTTGGTTGTTCATACATTGGGATCTGAGTTTGAAGGAAAACTTGTTTATTTCATGACAATTGATGATGCCCGTTTTAGAAATCCTGTCGTCCCTGGTGATGTATTACACATTAATGTGAAAGTAATCCGTAGCCGTGGTATGGTTTGGAAGTTTAAGGGTGAAGCCTTTGTTGGTGATAAATTATGCGCAGAATCTACATTCTCTGCGATGATTATTGATAATCCAAAAGACGAAAAATAAGAAAACAATAATAAAGAAGGGTCTGCCACCATGGCAAAAATTCATAAAACAGCTCTTATTGAAGAGGGTGCAAAACTAGCGGATGATGTTGAAGTCGGCGCTTATTGTGTTATTGGTCCACATGTTGAAATAGGGGCGGGAACGGTCTTGCACTCGCATGTTGTGATTGAGGGACATACAATTATCGGTCAGAATAATCAAATTTTCTCATTTGCGTCACTTGGTAAAGCACCTCAAGATTTGAAGTATAAAGGCGAGCCTTCTCGTCTTATTATTGGCGATAATAATTTGATCAGAGAATATGTGACGATGAACCCAGGGACAAAAGATGACAACATGGAAACACGTGTTGGATCTAATTGTTTGTTTATGATTTCTTCGCATGTTGCTCATGATTGCGTGGTTGGTAATAATGTCATTTTGGCTAATAATGCAACTTTGGCGGGGCATGTGAAAGTCGAAGATTTTGTGATTGTTGGTGGCTTATCAGCCGTTCGACAATTTGTACGTATTGGTAAGCACGCAATGATTGGTGGTATGTCAGGTGTTGAGCAAGATGTCGTGCCATTTTCGCTGATTGTAGGTGAGCGTGCTAAATTAACAGGATTAAATTTAATTGGTCTTGAACGCCGTGGTTTTGACAAAGATCACATTAAAGCATTGAGAAAAGCTTATAAGGATATTTTTGTAGCTGAAGAGCAAACACTCTCAGAGCGTCTGGATAAAGCATCAAATGACTTTGCAGATATTGATTTGGTTAAAGAAATAGTTGATTTTGCACGTGTTAAGTCCAAAGTAGGTTTGTGCCAAACAAAATAAGGAATTCAAAAAAATGAATGAAGATAAGGCGAAGATTGGCATTATCGCAGGAGGTGGGGCTCTGCCCAATCTACTGATTGATAAATGTGCGCATTTATCTCAGCCTGTTTTTGTTGTCGCTTTTAAAGGACAAGAACATCCAAAGCATATTGATTATCTGGCAAACATTGCAGCGATTGGAAAAACAATTGAACGTTTAAAACAAGAAAATGTGAAAGAAATTATCTTTGTTGGTCGCATTAAAAGACCCGCTTTTAAAGAGCTGCGTCCTGATTTAAAAGGAACAAGATTAATTGCAAAAATTGGGCTTAAATCTTTAGGAGATGATAGTTTATTGAAGATTGTTTCCCAAACGCTTGAGAAAGAAGGCTTCTCAGTTATTGGTATTCAAGATATTTTAGATGATATTTTGATGCCTGAAGGTGTTTTAACGCAAGCTGAACCCGATGAACAAGCTCATGCCGATATTAGACGTGGAAGCGAGGTTGCGCGCTCATTAGGTTTTGCAGATGTTGGGCAATCTGTTGTCGTTCAGCAAGGGCTTGTGATTGCAGTCGAGGCGATTGAGGGAACGGATTCCTTGTTAGGTCGCGTTAAAGACTTACAAAGAAGTGGAGAAGGAGGCGTGCTTGTTAAAGTGAAAAAACCACAGCAAGATAATCGTCTTGATTTGCCCACAATTGGTTCTAGAACAGTTCAAAAAGCACATGAAGCAGGATTAAAAGGAATCGCCGTACGCGCTGGCGAGACGTTGGTCGCTGATATTGATGAAATGATCAAGGCAGCAAATGAAAAAGGCCTGTTCATTGTTGGTTTATAATCATGAATGACAACTCGACGCCATTGAAAATCTTTGTTATTGCAGGGGAAGCCTCAGGTGATCAATTAGGGGCTCGTTTTCTACAAGATCATTATAAAGACCAAGAGATAAAAGTCGCTGGTGTCGGTGGGCATTCTTTAACACAAGTAGGGAATTTTGAAACATTATTTGAGATGGAAGACCTCTCTGTAATGGGTGTGGCAGAAGTACTGCCGCGTTTGCGTTTGTTATTAAAGCGTATTCATCAAACTGCAAAAGCAATTCATGATTTTAAGCCCGATATTGTTTTGACAATTGATGCCCCTGATTTTTGTTTCCGCGTTATAAAAAAGTATCAAAAACTCTTTCATAAAAGAGGCGAAGCTGGTGCTCCTTTATTTCATCATTTAGTCGCCCCAACTGTATGGGCATGGCGAGCGGGGCGTGCCAAAAAAATAGCACAAATTTTAGATCATCTGTATTGCTTATTCCCTTTCGAGCCACCTTATTTTGAGGTTGAAGGCTTATCGGCAACCTATATAGGGCATCCATTTCTTTCTTTGTACACTGAGCTTGATAAAAAGAGAGAATTGTGGCGCCATCAACACGGAATTGCAGCTGATACTCAATTGATTGGTATCTTCCCAGGAAGCCGCAAAGGCGAGATCAAAAGGATGTTGCCTGTCCTATCAAAAGTGGCTGAAAAATTAAGTCAATCATATCCAAATGCTGTCTTTACAATTTTAACACTTCCCCATTTAAAAAAGATGATTGAAAAACGGCTTAAGAAGCGCTCATTCAAGGCCATTGTGATTGACGATGTTAGTCAAAAAGAGTTTCTAATAGCCTCTTTAGATGCGGCGATGGCGACTTCGGGGACGATCGGCTTTGAATTATCTTTAGCCAAAATACCGCATATCGTTGCCTATAAAATGAATAATTTAACAAGTCTGATTGCAAAAGTATTGGTGAAGACACCTTATATGCATTTAACCAATATTCATTTAAAACGGATGGTTGTACCTGAGTTTTTTCAAAAAGAGTGTCACGCAGTAGCTGTTGAGCAAGCGATGCATGAAATTTTGGATATAAAAAACTCTGCAGGAAAAGATCAAAAGCAAGCGTTTCAAACCTTGTTGAATTTGCTTGAGATCGAAAATACGGATTGAACTTGACATATAAGTATCTTTCTGTAATCTGTTCTCATAATAATAAAAATTATAAGAAAGAGGAAAATATGAGACAAGAATTCAATGCTAAAGCAACTTCAATTATTTGTGACGCAACATGGAATGGTTTTATGTACAAGCCAGGTGCTTCTCAAATTATGGATCAATATGCAAGTATGGGGGCTGGTGATACAACAGTGATCGCGGCGCTTATTAATCAAATGGAAGCTGGGCGTGACCATTGTAAAACAATCAACCGTTTCTTTGGTGGTGGATTTTTAGCCCTTAACTTAGGCATGGCACTCGTTTCTGGTGGTGTTGGTTTTATCGGTGCCGCTTTTATTGTATTTAATAGCTTTTTGTTAGCCTCAAGTTTTGAAAAAATCGGCCCAATGAAAAACCCGATCGCTTTTGGTCTTGACCCTTCAAAAGACTATGACCGTGCCGCTAAGACGGTTGAAAGACATTATCACAAACGCTTTAAGTAAAGGATAGGTATCGTGAATAAATTAAAAGACACTTTTAATCTTGCCTCAATTCAACATCCTGTGACGGCACTTTGTGTTGATGCTTTATGGAATCAATTTCTTATTCGTGGAGAAGCGACGAGTGTGATGAATGCTTCAGCTAAACAAAATCATAGTGAAGAAGTCGTAACAGCCTTGTTAGCAACTAATTTTGATAAATCAAGAGAAGCAGATAAGTTTATCTCTAGATTTATTGGAATAATTTGGATGCTTCCTGGTGCTGGGATTGTTAATTTGGCATTTATGGCGGCTGGAGTTGCTATGTTTGTTCGTTCTTTTGAGAAAATTCCATTCACGAATATTGATAATAAATTTGCTGCAGCGGGTCTTGATCCTTTAAAAGACTATGACCGCGCTGAAAGAATAGTTAAAAAGCATTATCACAAACGCTTTAAGTAAAGGATAGATATCGTGAATAAATTAAAAGACGCGTTTAATATTGCTTCTATTAAACATCCTATGACCGCATTTTTTGTTGATTTGTTCTGGAATGAGTTGCGCATGAATGGGCATGCGGCAATGGAAATGAATTTGATGGCCAAGCACAATTATAGCGAAGAAAAAGCGATAGACCGTCTTGAGAAACATTTTGCTTCGGAAAGAGATGCAAATATGTGGTGGGCGCGTGTTGCTGGTGTCGTTTTGATGTTGCCCAGTACAAATATTGTTGGCATGGCTTTTATGCTTGTTGGGGCATCAATGTTTGTATCAACGTTTAAAAATATACCCTTTACAAAAAAAGAAAATCCATTTGCTTTTTCTGGATTATATCCCGAAAAAGATAGGCTGCGTGCAGAGATGATGGTTTCAAAACACTATCACAAACGCTTTAAGTAATTAAAAAAAGCCCTCTTACTTGAGGGCTTTTTTTTATGTTTATGCAGCTTGTGTCTTTTTCTTCGTCTTTGGTTCGATACGATCAAAGCCAGTGTAAGGACGTAGAGCTTCAGGAATTAGGATAGAGCCATCGGCTTGTTGGCATTGCTCTAGGATCGCGACAGGGCCACGGCTTAAAGGCATTGCTGTGCCATTTAATGTATGAACAAATTCATTTTTACCAGAAACGCTGTCTTTGTAGCGGATTTTTAGACGACGTGCTTGGAAATCTAAACAGTTTGATGTTGAGGTAATCTCGCCAAAGCCACCATTTTCGCCTTTGCCAGGCATCCATGCTTCAAGATCGTATTTTTTGTATGCGGGTGCTCCAAGATCGCCTGTTGCAATATCAACCGTTTGGAAACAAAGACCAAGTGAAGTAAAAATTTTCTCTTCTAAACGACGAATATCTTCATGTGCATCATGGCTGTGAGCTGGGTGCGTGAATTGGAAGAGTTCAACTTTACTAAATTGGTGAACGCGGTACAGCCCCTTGCTCTCTTGTCCAGCAGAACCAGCCTCACGACGAAAACAATGAGAAAGAGCAACAAATTTCAAAGGAAGTTCTTCTTCATTTAAAATCTTATCCATTAACATACCACCAACAGTAATTTCAGATGTGGCGATTAAGCCTAGATCAGTGCCTTCAATATTATAAATTTGTGATTCATTACCGCGCGGATTAAAACCAACACCTTCTAAAACAGTGTTGCGGGCTAAGTCAGGGGTGATAAGAGGAGTATAGCCTTCCTTAATCGCCATATCCATCGCATAGCGTGTCAGAGCTAAATCAAGGATCACAGCTTCGTTTTTGAGGAAGTAAAATTTACTGCCTGTTGTGGTTGCACCAGCTTCAAAATCGATTAAGTCAAGATCGGCCGCGAGCTCTAGGTGGTCTTTTGGCTCAAAACCGTACTCAGGAATTTCACCAAATAGCTCAATACGCGTATTTCCCTCATCTGTATCATCAATTGGAATGCCATCCGCATGAATATTTGGCATAGCAAGCATATGTATTTGATAAGCTGCTTCAGCTTCATTGAGTGTTTCAGTTTTTGAAGCAATTTCCGCTTTAAAGTTTTTGCCTTGTTCAATAAGAGTAGGGCGTTCCTCAGCAGTAGCGCTTTTCATTTTAGCCGCTGTTTCATTACTTTTCGCACGAAGGTCTTCAACCTCTTGTTTCAGAGATTTCATCGTTTCATAGGAAGAAACAAGCGCATCAACATCGGCAACCATATTACGGTTTTTAATATTTTGTTTCATTAAGTCTTGGTTCTCAAGAATGAATTTAATGTCGAGCATTTTGCTTATTCCTTTATAAAATTAGATGTCTAGTGACCTTTTCTTAGTAACAAAAAGAGGGCTTAAAGACAAGCCCTCTTCGTTATAATAGGTATGTTTTAACCGCTTTTTAGCGTTTATCAAAAGGTTTGAATGCGCGACCAGCATCACCGATGTAAAGTTGTCTTGGACGACCAATACGACCAGTTGGATCTTCAAGCATTTCTTGCCATTGAGAAACCCAGCCAACAGTACGTGCCAAGGCAAACAAAACTGTAAACATAGATGTTGGGAAACCAAGAGCTTTTAAAATAATACCAGAATAGAAATCGACATTCGGGAAAAGCTTTTTCTCTTTGAAGTAATCATCTTCTAAAGCAATACGCTCAAGCTCCATTGCTAATTCTAAAAGAGGATCTTTGATGCCTAGCTCACCTAAGACCTCATGACAGCTCTCACGTAGGACAGTTGCGCGCGGGTCTGTGTTTTTATAGACGCGGTGACCAAAGCCCATCAGACGGAATGGATCATCTTTGCTTTTTGCTTTTTCAATGAATTCTGGAATACGGTCTTTGTGACCAATCTGATTAAGCATTTTTAAGACAGCTTCGTTCGCACCACCATGGGCAGGTCCCCAAAGAGAGGCAATACCAGCAGCAATACATGTATAAGGATTAGCCCCTGATGAGGCAGATAAACGAACAGTAGATGTTGAGGCATTTTGCTCGTGATCAGCGTGCAAGATAAAGATACGATCCATGGCACGTGCAAGCACTGGATTGATTTCGTAATCTTCTGCAGGAACACCAAATGTCATTTGCAGGAAGTTTTCAGCTAGACTTAAGCCGTTACGTGGATAAATAAAAGGTTGCCCAATACTATATTTATAAGCCATAGCAGCCAATGTTGGCATTTTCGCGATCAAACGCATTGAAGAAAGTTCACGCTGTGCTGGATCACTAATATCAAGAGCATCATGATAGAATGATGAAAGGGCACCAACAACACCACACATAATCGCCATTGGATGAGCATCACGTCGGAAACCACGATAGAAGAAATGAACTTGCTCATGTACCATGGTATGGTAGGTGAGATCGTTAAAGAACTTATCATACTCTTCTTTGTTAGGAAGCTCGCCATTCATCATCAGGTAAGCAACTTCTTCGAAAGAACATTTTGTAGCAAGATCACCAATGTCATATCCTCGGTGTCTTAAAATTCCCTCATGACCATCAATAAAAGTGATCGCAGAATTACAGCTTGCTGTTGATGTGAAACCTGGGTCATAAGTAAAGTGACCTGTTTGAGCGTAAAGCTTTGTTATATCAATAACATTAGGACCAGTGGAGGCTTTGTATACAGGGAGATCAATTTCATCACCTGATTTTGAATTTACAAGTTTGTAAGAATAATCGGCTGGATTAATGGGATCTGTCATGTTTTTTTATCTCGCTTCCTTAGAGGTTATGAATTTTTGTATATGACATGTTTATTATATAGGATGAATTTTCAGACACACGAAACCCTATATAAAGACCCTTATATACTCGCTCTAAAAGCTTAATAAATCAATAATAATCCGAAATTTGTACTTAGAAACTTTAAACAGCTTCTGACAAGATTTTGTTTTGTTTCATAACAACATCTTCTAAACGTTTAATCGTTTCTTCACGTCCTAAGGCCTCAGCGATCTCATTTGTAGCAGGAGATGATTTTGTTCCAGTCAAAGCAACACGCAAAGGCATACCGACATCTTTGAATTTTAACCCTTCATTTGTCACAAATTCTTTGATGTTTTCTTGGATATTATCAGCCGTAAAGTCTTCGATTTGATTAAAGACATCAATAAGACCTGCTAGATTTTTCCCAGCATCTTCTGCTTCTAAAATAGAGGCGGCATTTGCTTGGATAGAAAGAGGGCGTGGTTGAGCATAAAATAAAGATTGTTCAGCAATCTCAGGGAGTGTATTGCCACGGTCTTTTAATCCTGACATTCCTTTTATAAGCCATGATTTTGCTTGCTCGGATACAGACATGTTCAGTTCTTTTTCAATCAGCGGAATAAGTAATTCAGCCAAAGTTTTATTATCTATTTCTTTAATGTAATGGCTGTTTAGATGGTTCAGTTTATCAAAGTCAAAACGGCCGGCTGATTTATTAATGCCATCAAAATCAAACCATGAAATGGCTTGTTTCATAGAAATGATTTCTTCATCGCCGTGACTCCATCCCAAACGCATCAGGTAATTACACAGCGCCTCTGGTAAATAACCCATATCGATATATTCATGAAGCCCTAACGCACCATGACGTTTTGAGAGTTTTGCGCCATCATTACCTAAGATCATAGGGAGGTGGGCGAATTTGGGAATATCCCAGCCAAAGGCTTTATAAATTTGAATTTGACGGAATGTGTTTGTTAAATGGTCGTCGCCACGCACAACATGCGTGATTTTCATGTCATGATCATCAACGACAACAGAAAGCATATAAGTTGGTGTGCCGTCAGATCGGAGTAAAACAATATCGTCAATCTGGTCATTAGCAACAGTCACATCGCCTTGGACGAGGTCACTAACGGTTGTTGCACCTTCTTGTTCAGAGCGTAGGCGAATAACAGGCTCACGGTCACTAGGCGCTGTTGATGGATCCGCATCACGCCAAGGACTGATAATACAAGTTCCTGTTTCGCGTGCTTTTGTACGAAGTTCTTCTAATTCTTCTTGAGAAAGATAGCATTTATAGGCTTTGCCTTTTTCGATTAATTCTTGAGCCACTTGCTTATGGCGCTCTATCTGAGCATGTTGACGTAAAGGTGTTTCATCCCAATTAAGGCCGAGCCATTTTAATCCATTTAAGATCACATCAACGGCATCTTCGTTGTGGCGCGCTCTGTCTGTATCTTCAATACGAAGTAAAAAATCACCGCCATAATGACGAGCGAGTAAATAATTAAAAAGGGCGGTGCGCACATTACCAATGTGGAGATATCCTGTTGGAGAAGGGGCAAAACGAGTTCTAATAGTCATGATCTCTATCTTTATTGTTGTGTTTATCTATCAATTGCTTTTATAACTTCTTATTATCACAGAACATTTATAAGAACAAAGGAATTTGTGTGCTGATCGTCCAAGTAAAACAAAAGATGAGAGACGCTATTGAAGAACAAAGCACACAGCTTTTTGTTTTGGCGCCTGTTTTCCTTGCTATTGGGATTGCTCTCTATTTTGATCGTACGACAGAACCTGAACGATTTATTGATGCTTTTGTATTAGGTGTTGTTTTGATCATAATGAGCGGTCTTTCTTATATAAGATCATCTGGTCTTTATGCACGCTTTATGGCGGCCTTTTTAATGATGATGTCTTTTGTCGCTTTTGGCTTTGGGCTGGCTGATTATCGTACCAGCTCTATTCAAACGCCTATGCTAAAAGAAAAAATTTTTGGGAGTGTTGTTACAGCGATAGTAACAGACATCGAAAAACAAGAACGAGCCACACGTTTATATCTACAAATAGAAAAGAGTTCAGACTCAGAAGTTAAGGCATTAAAAAACATCCGTGTTAGTCATAGAGGTGAGATACCAGAAACTTTAAAAGCAGGAGATCTTGTCGAATTAAAGGTTGTGTTAAACCCACCCTCAAAACCACTCTATCCAGGAGGGTATGACTTTGGACGTGTCGCTTATTTTAAACAAATTGGTGCGGTGGGCTATAGCATTTCAGATATATCTATTATCAAAGAAGGGCAAGGAACTTATTTTTTTGAAAATGCACGTCAGACACTTTCAAAAACTATTTATGCTCATATAGAAAAAGATGAAAATGCATCTGTGATTAATGCCTTTATGACGGGTGAGAAAAAAGCGATCCCAGAGCCTGTTTTGGAAAGGATTCGTGCTTCTGGTTTAGCGCATTTATTGGCCATATCCGGTCTTCATGTTGGGTTTGTTGCAGGTATTATTTTCTTCCTCGTGCGGGGACTGTTGGCTTTAAATCCTTATATGGCTCTGGAGTGGCCGATTAAAAAAATTGCTGCTTTGTTCGCTTTATTAGGAGCAGCGTATTTTACATTTATTGTTGGAGCGGCTGTGCCAACGCAAAGAGCACTCATAATGACAGGGCTTGTTTTATTTGCTGTTTTAATTGATCGAACGGCGATTAGTATGCGCCTTGTAGCGCTGGCGGCTTTGATTATTTTGATTATAAAGCCCGAAGAACTTTTGAATCTTTCTTTTCAGTTTTCATTTGCTGCCGTTGTTGCTCTTGTTTGGTTTTATCAAATGGCTGGAGGCGCGTTAGGATATTATTACGCAACGTCAAATTGGGCTTTGAAAGCGGTTTTATATTTTGTTGGTTTGGCACTGACATCATTAATTGCAGGACTTGCAACGGCTCCTTTTTCGCTTTTCTATTTTAATCACTTTGCTCTGTATGGTGTTTTGGCAAATATGCTCGCTGTGCCTGTAATGGGGATGATTGTGATGCCTTTTGTTTTATTTACTTATCTTTTTATGCCTTTGGGAATTGAAGCATTACCATTGGCAATTGTCGATTACGGTGTTACATGGATTTTGGCTGTCGCTGATTATACAGCATCATTAGAAGGGGCTGTTATTGAGCTCCCATCATGGCCGCATTCGGCGTTTATATTGTTTGTTCTTTCGGGTGTTTTTCTATGTCTGTTTAAAGGAATAGTTTCAAAATTATGTGCACTAGCATGTATTTTAATGGGCATATTAATGGCGTACCAGATTGATTATCCAGATATTATTATTAATGCTGAAAAAGATATTATTGCTGTGAGGGATAGTACTAATGAATATTGGTTTTCAAATGTACGGCGAGAGAAATTTATGACAGATATGTGGATGTCGCGCTTTCATCAAACGGAAAAACATCGATGGCCTAAAAAGGAGGAAAGCCAAAAGAACGCGCCTATTCAGTGTGATGATCAAGGATGCCTGTATTTTAAAGAGGCAGATATTATTGCATTTCCAAAGAGTATAGACGCTATTTTTACAGATTGTACAAAGGCCGATTTTGTCATTGCGCAGACGTATTTTAAGCCTAAATTCAACTGCTATAAGGAACAGTGGCTTACGACGAGATCTTTAAAAAAATATGGAACAACGCTCCTTTATTGGCAGAAAGAACAACAGCAATTTAAATCATTTACCGTGCAAGACGCGCATGGTGATAGACCCTGGAGGCAATGATTTTTTATTGACATAGTTTTGTCTGCCGACTAAACTTCAGACATTATAATTTTAACAGGAGAAATATTAATATGAAACTATACGCAGAGCGCCCATTACGTGATGTCTTTAGACGCGTTGCCGCTTATACAAGATCAATCTTTAAAGCAGAATCAAGATTTTCGACATTGCGATATTTCCGCTATGAAAATGTAACGGTAAGAAATACAGGTGGAAAAACCATAAAAACACGTGCAGAAACGAGATTTGAAGCACGTCGTTTGGCAGATCACAGATATCAAATTTTAAAGGTTGTTGATCGTTCTCATAATCACAGAGGTGCAATGGACAGAAATAGAAGAGAAGAAGCCGTTCTTACTTTTAATAATAAGTCGCTTTTCTCAAAAGAAGACGCTCTGAACATTTTATCAAACCTTCAAAACAGTGTAGAATCAGAGTTAAGGAATGCTGTTTGTGATCGTAGACAACCTTTTATGCCTTTATATTTCAAAAGACAACAACAAAAAGTGACGATGCAATAGGTCTTCAATGGTATTGTCTAATAAGGCCTGCAAGTTTACCTTGGATGCGCACACGGCCTGAAGGGAGTATGCGGGTTTCATAGGCTTGATTTGCGGGTTCTAGAGCAACTTCTGATCCTTGACGGTATAAGCGTTTTAAGGTCACTTCATGCTCATCAACGAGGGCGACAACAATCGCACCATTTTCGGCAGAGTCACAGCGTTGAATAATCACAGTGTCATGATCATGAATACCAGCCTCAATCATTGAATCGCCTTCAACGGTAAGCGCATAATAATCGCCACGTCCAATCATTGTTGGAGGCACCATGACATAGTCACTATTATTGGCAAGGGCTTCGATGGGGGTTCCTGCTGCAATTTTTCCGTATAAAGGAAGGCTTGGAATGTCGGCGCCAGCATCAATCGTATGGCTTGCTTGCTGTGTTGCAGGGTGGAGTGGTTTGGATGGAAAGTTCAAAACTTTAATGGCATCTTCCTGTTCCATTGATGTTGGGATTTTGATGACTTCAATGGCACGTGCTTTATGGGGGAGGCGTCTTATAAAGCCGCGTTCTTCAAGAGCATTGATAAGACGATGAATGCCAGATTTAGATTTTAAGCCGAGTGCATGTTTCATTTCTTCAAAAGAGGGAGCAATTTCACCTGTTTTCACACGCTCATTAATAAAGACCAGCAGTTGTTTTTGTTTTCTTGTTAGCATGTGGTATCTCCTTTGTTTAGAACAAAACATGAATATAGTGTCTAATGTTCACTAAAAGTTCACATTTTGTCAAGACTATTTTTTGATGTTTTTTGTTAAAGATATAAATGCATCATAAATATGAGGTTGTTTCATAAGGCTTTCTCCAATTAAAAAGCCGTCAGCACCGTTTTGAACCATAAGATCTATTTGATCGGGTGTATGAATACCGCTTTCACAGATTTTAAGACACGTATTTGGTATACATTTAAAGAGATCAATAGATGTTTGTAGATTAACGTCCATGGTTTTTAAATTACGATTATTCACGCCTATCAAGGATGGTGAAAAGATGAGAGCACGTTCTAACTCTTCTAATGTATGGACTTCTACTAGAATATCGAGTTTTAACTCTAGAGCGAGATTATAAAGTTCTTGTACTTGTGTATCGTTTAGAGCCGCCATAATTAATAAAACACAATCAGCACCTAAAAGCTTTGACTCATAGATTTGATAAGGGTCTATAATAAAGTCTTTTCGCAGAAGAGGAAGATGTGACACTGTTTTCACATCGGTTAGATAAGAGTCATGCCCTTGGAAATAAGGTTCGTCTGTTAAAATGGATAAACATGTTGCTCCAGCACGTTCATAATCACAAGCATGTTGTTTGGGGTTGAAATCAGAACGGATTATCCCTTTGCTGGGGCTTGCTTTTTTTACTTCACAAATAAAAGCTGGTTTTGATGTTTTTAACGCAGTAATAAAACGAGGAGGAGTCAGCGGTGATTCTTGTATTTGAGCTTTTAAATCGATAAGAGATTTTTGTCTTTTTCTTTGAGTGATATGCTCTTTTTTCTTGTCGCAAATAGATTTTAATATAGTCATTTAATTCGTTTTTTTAATGTAATTGTTTAGTGTTTTTAAAGCTTCTTTTTTAGCAATAGCGTCTTGTGCCATTTTGAAACCGTCAGAGAATGTATCGACTTTTCCTGCAATGATTAAGCATGCCGCAGCGTTTAAACAAACCATGTCATGATAAGCGCCTTGTTCTCCGTTAAATAGGTTATTTAATGCGGATGCATTATAAGTCGCATCACCCCCTGTAAGATCATCGGGATCATAGTTTGGGATATTTAGCTCTTTAGGGTCGAATGTTATTGTTGATACATTACCGTTTTTTAATTGAGCAATTTGCGTTGGGGCAAAGACGGAAATTTCATCATAACCATCATCACTATGAACGACCCAAGCATCGCTATGTCCTAGGTTTTTAAGTGTCTGGCAAAGAGGGACACACCAAGCTGTGTCGAAAACACCAATCAATTGCTTTTTGACATGAGCTGGATTTGAAAGAGGACCAATAAGATTAAAAAGTGTTTTAAAGCCAAGGGCTTTGCGGATGTCACGCGCTTTTTTTAAGGCAGGGTGATAATGTGGTGCCATAAGGAAACAAATATTATGTTCTTGCAAGGCCTGTTCTTGGATTGATTTTGAGGCATCTAAGTTAACGCCTAAGGCTTGTAAAACATCTGCGGCACCTGACTTGCTACTAGCGGCGCGATTACCATGTTTAGCAACAGGAACACCGCATGCAGCAACCACAAAAGAAACAGCTGTTGAAATATTCAAACTATGTTTTCCATCTCCGCCAGTACCACAACAATCGATTGTACCATTTGGAGCATTGAGTGTTTCTGCATGAGAACGAATAGATAAAAGGGCTCCTGTTAATTCATCAATGCTTTCACCTTTTATACGGAGTGCTGTTAAAAAAGCGCTCATTTCAATGTCTGATATTTTGTCATCAAAAAAAGCATCGAAAAGAAGATGTGTTTCTTCTTGTGATAAATTTTTATGATCAATCAATTTTTGAAGTGCGTTTTTCATGGCTCTTACCCTACTGAAAAACAACTTTATTTTCTATAGAAAAGAGCGATTGAAAAAAAAGTGCGTTTATGAAATTATGAGCTGTCATGAAATTCGAATTCAATCACATAAAATTACAGATTAAAAAATGGATGAATCACCCTAAGGGGCGGTCTCTTTTGTTGGCTCTTATTTTTGTGGCGATTGTGGGGGTGTTTTTTATTTTACCGACCCCTGATTCAGAAATAAGCCAAGAAAAAGTACATAGTACTGAGCCATCACAAAATGTGATTATTGAAACCGGCATTGACCATCATGACATGGATCATGAAAGTGAACCGGACGAATATGATGAAGCGCATGAAGATAATACATATGTTGATCCTGAATTATTAGAAACACTTCCTGTCATAGGAAGTGAAAAAAAGGTTGGAACAATAGAAATTATTGAAGAGAAAAAAGCGTTAAAAGAGAATTATACACTCACGCCGCCTGTTATTAAGAATAAGAAAAAAGTTAAAGTCGCTATTGTGATTGATGACTTGGGTATGAGTTTTGCACGTTTAAAGAAATTAACAGCGTTAAAAAAGAAATTAAACTTAGCTTTTTTACCTTATGCACCTAACCTAGAGGAACAGACGCGTTTTGCTCTTAAAGAAGGACATCATCTTTTAGTTCATATGCCGATGCAGCCGAAGTCAAGAAAGATTGATACGGGTCCGATTGTTTTAAAACCTGAGATGGATAGTAAGACGCTTTTAAAGAACTTAAAAAAGGGGCTGGCTTCTTTTGAGGGGTATAAAGGGATTAATAATCATATGGGGTCTGACTTTACAGAGAACCAAGCAGGTATGCATTTAATTTTGAGTTATTTAAAAAGTAAAAATTTATATTTCCTAGATTCAAAAACAACGCCGCGCTCAGCAGGGAGATCTGTGGCGAAAGATATAGGAATAGATTTTGCCGAAAGAGATGTCTTTTTAGACCATGTAAATGAATTAAAAACGATTCAAATGCGCTTGAAAGATACTGAGCGTGTCGCATATGAAAAAGGGACAGCAATTGCCATTGGGCATCCGTATATTGCCACGATTGAAGCGCTGACACTCTGGGTGAAAGATCTAGATGCGAAAGGGATAGAGCTCGTTAGTTTAGAAGAGCTTTTGGAAAAACCTGCGCCTAATCCCTAATTAATTTGACTTAATCTATTCGCATAGTAAGAAGCGATGGCTTCTTCATTAATAGAGATATCAAGATCTTGTTTTAAAGCAGCTAAATAATCTTCTAATAATGTTTGATCATAAGCACGTTTGTTTGAGCCTTTTAACTCAACAAAAGCAGCACTTTCTTTTTTAGGAAGATCTAGAGAAGAGCCATTGTAACGAATGACCAATTGACCGTTTTTATACGGGATTGACGTCATCTCTCCTGGTTTGTCGAGCTGAAAAAGAGCCGTGACAGCGAGTGTATCTAGGCTTTGTTTGCTCACATCTCCTGCATATGTTAAGCGATGGATGGCTGAATGCTTTTTAAAGTTTGGACGTTTTTGATCTTTTGCAACAAGCGTCATAAATTCTTCTGATTTTTCACGGGCAAGGCGAGCACGCTCTTGTTCCATCCAATCTTTCTTAACCTCAGATTTAACATCTTTAAATTCTGGGATGAAGCTCGGTTCAATGTCATAGACATGAGCAACTAAGAAGTCACCATTACTATTTTCTAAAAGCGGGGTTGCAAATCCTGCTTCGGTTTGGAAAACAGCATCCAATACTTCAGTAGAGGCAGGCATAATATCGTCTGTAAAGCTTGCCTCTTTTTTGTTTTTTGCATTCCCTGCCGCATCAACAAGCGCCACTTTTGTTAGGTTTAAATTCATTTCTTTGACAACATCTTCAAGGCTTTCCCCAGCATTAATGGCATCTTCTAAAGCATAGCTTAAGTCATATAAAGAATCAGAAGCCTTCGCATAGCGTAGATCAGCTTCAATGGCTTCTTTAACCTCTGTTAATGCTTTTGTGCTTGCGGGGACGACTTCTTTAACATCTAAAACAAACCAACCTAAATCTGTTTCATAAGGCCCCATAAAGCCTGTTTTTTGGCTTTTAAACAGAGGCGTTGCGAGCGTTTCAGGAAGACTTGAAACATCGTATTTATCAGCCGGTACATAGGCTGTATCAGTTCCAGTAATCTCTTTTAATGCCTTTCTAAGATCTTTAAGTTCAGAAGCTTTTGTTAAAACGGCTTGTGCATCTTCTTCTGTATCCAGTGATGCTTGCGCGAGAAGACGCATTTCCACAGTTGTATAATCACCACCAGCAATACGATCTTGGTATTCGTTTGCAATCATTTCATCACTAATTTCTAGAGCGTCTTGTACTTGCTGTAAAGTCAATGTAGCAACATCAAAGCGTCTATATTCTGGTACTCTGTAGCTTTCCTTTTTTTCTTCATATAAGGCTTGTAATACTTCATCATCCGCAGAAGGAATTTCAGAGTCTTTGACCGTTATATGGTAGGTTTCCGCGGAGCGTGTTTCTGCATTATATTGCAGTAACATTTCTTGCATAGCATCAGGGAGTAACGTTTGCTCAGTAAGTGTTGTTTTTAAAAGGGTAGAGGCAATATCATGTTTTTGCATCGCGACATATTGTGCCTCGCTTAAGCCCGCTTGTTGTAAAAGGCGTGCAAAAATAGAACGTCTTAAGCTTTCATTGCTTTCACCTGTTGCCTTATTCGCGGCAACAAAATTATCAAGCAATGCATTTGTTTGGTTTGCGACAATTTCATCTGAGATGAGAATGCCTAAGTTTCGTGCTTCTTTCGCAAGTAAACGACGCTCAACTTCACTATTAATAACGACATTTACAATCCCAGCTTGAAGACCTTGTTCAAGGGTCAGGTTGTTTTGTTGTAGGGTTTGTGTCACCAGGCGATCTAATTGTGACATAGAAAAAGACTCGTCTTCAATTTCAAAGGCTGTTGTTTCAGGAAGTCCACCTGTGAAAAAGTTCCCCATATCCATCAGGACAAGTCCAGCAGTAGCAAGGGCTAGAAGACCTAAGAATAGTGTTTTTAAAATCCAAGACTGAGCGCCATCGCGCATAGATTGAAGCATTTTTTACTCTCTTTTTCTTTTTCTAAGTTATCTAAAATGGTACGTTAATGACACAGATCATACTGTTAAGAAAGGACAAGTGCAATAATGAAGAAGCAGATAATTGGAAATTGGAAAATGAATGGGTCAACAGAGATGCTAAAAAGCTTTGCATCTTCTTTAAATAATCAAGTTCAAATAGGCGAAAAAGCTGAGATTGGCGTTGCTCTTCCTTATCCTTATATGTCATTAGCATCGCATTGTTTGTTTTCCGAAACAGCGGTTAAAATTGGGGCTCAAAACTGTTCAACAGAAGAAGTAGGAGCTTTTACAGGAGAAGTTTCCGTGGAAATGATTCGCGATATTGGGGCTAATTTTGTAATTGTTGGTCACTCAGAGCGTCGTAGTTTGTATGGAGAAACAAGTGATCTAGTCGCAGTTAAGGCCAAACAAGCAATTTCGAAAGGTTTGATGCCGATTATCTGTGTAGGCGAAAGTGAGTCTGAACGTGAAGCGTCAAAGCATTTAGATGTTATAAAAGATCAGCTTAAGAAATCTGTACCCGAAGGGACATTTCAAGAGCAATATATGATCGCTTATGAGCCTGTTTGGGCGATTGGTACGGGGAAGGTCGCAAGCTTAGAAGATATCAAAGAAATGCATGATTTTATTGCGTTTGAATTAGGGTTTAAAGGATGTCCTTTATTATATGGAGGATCTGTAAAACCTGATAATGCGCGTGAAATTCTAGCCATTGAAACAGTTGGTGGTGTTTTGGTTGGTGGTGCGAGTTTAAAAGCAGATGATTTTGCTGCGATCTATCAATCTGTTGCTTAAAGAGTTAAAAAAGAGCTTGCCTTTTAAGGCGTGTCCTTTTAAAACAAACACATTAAATAAAGAGATTCTAAGAAAGCGTTTTTAAAGATGCATGAAGTTGTTCTGATTATTCATTTAATATTGGCCGTTTCTTTGGTGGCTGTTGTTCTTGTTCAGCGCTCAGAGGGCGGTGGATTAGGTATTGGCGGTGGTCAAGGCGGTATGGGCTCTTTTGCCTCTGCGCGCGGAACAGCGAATTTTTTGACACGCTTGACTACCTACTTAGCAATAGGGTTTATAATCACAAGTCTTAGTCTTGCTATCATTGCAGGTCAGGGAAAAGAGAAAACAAGTATTTTAGATGTTGCTCCGATGAGTAAGGAGGTTGGCGAGATGCCAGCGCCTTCTGAACCGGAGGCTCCAAGCGCACCGCAAGTGCCAGCATCACAATAAAGAATAACGAGAGGCGACTTTAAAATAAAGTCGCCTCTCTTACTTTTAAAGAAAGAAAAATAAACAAAAAAAGGATTTCGATATGGCACGTTATATATTTATTACTGGGGGTGTGGTTTCATCACTTGGAAAAGGCTTATCATCAGCTTCTTTAGGGGCGTTGCTACAAGCGCGTGGTTTTTCTGTTCGTATTCGAAAACTTGATCCTTATTTGAATGTTGATCCTGGTACGATGAATCCTTTACAACATGGGGAAGTTTTTGTGACAGAAGACGGCGCAGAAACAGATCTTGATTTAGGGCATTATGAACGCTTCACAGGGGTTTCTTCTTCTCAAAATGATAATATTACCTCAGGGCGAATTTATTTGAATGTGATTACAAAAGAGCGTCGTGGGGATTATGGCGGAACAGATGTTCAAGTTGTCCCTCATGTCACAAATGAAATCAAAGATTTTATCGCTGAAGGTTCTGATGATGTTGATTTTATGATTTGTGAAATTGGCGGAACTATTGGAGATATCGAAAGCTTGCCTTATATCGAAGCAATCAGACAATTCTCAAATGAGCGCGGTAAAGAAAAATGTATGTTCATTCATGTAACGCTTGTTCCTTATTTGAAAGTTGTAGGGGAATTAAAAACAAAACCAACACAGCACTCTGTGAAAGAACTTCTATCTGTTGGTATTCAGCCAGATATGCTGCTTTGTCGTAGTGATCATCCTATTTCAATGGATGATCGACGCAAGATCGCACTCTTTTGTAATGTGCCAGCACAACGTGTTATTCCAGCTCTTGATGTTGATACAATTTACCGTGTTCCTCTTGAATATGATCGCGAAGGAGCGGGGGCTGAGATCTTAGATTATTTTAATTTGAAAGCACCAGAGCCTGATTTAGATGTTTGGAAAGACATCGTTGAGACAGTGACCAACCCAGAACGTGAAGTGCGTATTGCGATCGTTGGTAAATATACATCTTTGAAAGAAAGCTATAAATCTTTAGAGGAAGCTTTAACACATGGAGGAATTTACAATAAAGCGCGTGTAAAAGTTGATTGGATTGATGCAGAGATTTTTGAAAAAAGAGATCCTTCAGAAAAATTAGGTCATGTTCACGCAATTGTTGTTCCTGGTGGGTTTGGAGAACGCGCAAGCGAAGGGAAGATGACAGCGATTGAATATGCACGTGAAAATAAAATTCCGTTTTTAGGTATTTGTTTTGGAATGCAATTGGCTGTTATTGAAACGCTTAGAAATCTTGGTGGATTGAAATCAGCATCATCAACAGAATTTGGCGAAACAGAAGAGCCTGTTGTTGGTATGATGACAGAATGGGATAAAGATGGAGAGTTGCAACTTCGCACTGATGAACAAGATCTTGGTGGGACAATGCGTTTGGGAGCTTATCCTTGTGAGTTAGAAAAAGAAAGTCTTGTTTATCATGTTTATGGAGAAACAGAGATATCAGAACGTCATCGTCATCGTTATGAAGTGAACATGAAATATAAGGACAGGTTAAGAGATGTAAATATGTTGATCTCTGGTATGTCACCAGATGGGTTATTACCAGAAATTGTCGAGCGCACAGATCACCCTTGGTTTATTGGTGTTCAATTCCACCCAGAATTAAAATCTAAGCCTTTTGCGCCACATCCCTTGTTTAAATCACTTGTGGAAGCAGCGCTCAAGGCGTCAGATATAGACGAAGCTAAAGTTGCTTAAAAGAGGCCGCGTCTTTTTCTTTTCTTAGAAAAGAATTGGCGTGTCTTATTGATGTGTTCTAGCAACATTTTTCTGTATTTTGCGCGTCTATTAAAGCCATCTTGAAAATCGGAGGCTGGTTGCCTCGTTATTTCGTCTTTATTTGTCGACGCTTCTTTGTTGAAGTCGGAAGAATGTGAGTGTCCCCTTGATACATCCAGACTCTTAATATGGTCTGTTAAGGATGCAGGTATTTTTTCTAACATCTTCTTGTTTCTTTTTTCATTTGTTACCCTTTCGGTTGGTTAAAATGAAAAAAGCCCATCCCTTGACACGCAAGGCGGGCTTTTCTCATTCTAAATTCCGTTGGTAACTAAAATAAAAGCTTTTAGAGCAAACTCTCCTATGGGTTAATTCTTACCTTTACGATGCCATAATTCGGATCTTAAGTCAAGAAATATCGGGTAAAATCGTACCTGGTTTATAATTGTTATTTAAAACGGCGAACAAAAGCACTTATGGCATTTGGTACTGTTTGCGTGAAAATAAGCTTTGCACGATTGTATATAGTAGCGCGTTGATTAAACAGCGTTGAAAATACAGAAGGTGTTTTTTTACCTGTTGTTACAGGACGTTCAACGTGACCAACTTCAATTGCAGGTGAGTACATATCTGTTTGTACGAAAAGAGGGACTGTTTCTTTTTTTAGTGTCAATGCTTTTTCTGCACGCGCCTGACGGACTCTTTTTGTGCACACTGGACCAAAAACATTGTCGCTTACTTTAGCAGCGCTTTCATCGCTGCCTTCATATTCAACATGACCCCAGCCTGATGGGAGATGTCTGTTACAACGATCACATCGCAGGTCAGCAGATAGTCCAAAAAATTCACGTCGGAACTGTGATACTGTGGCTTTCTTATTAAAATCGTCTGCGCTCATGTGATACTCCTTTTCAATAATTTAAAAAGTTAAAGAAATATGTCTACTTTATTTATGTCTAGAGATCAAGAGTATTTCTTGCAAAAAAATATAGGTCTGGTAGAAAGAAAGGCATGTAATAATTTGTTTTTTTATAAGGGTTTTTAAAATGGAACAAAAACATATTTCAATTGGTGATTTTCAATTAGGCAATGATTTGCCTTTTGGTTTATTGGCAGGGCCTTGTGCTTTAGAAAGTCAGGATCACGCCTTTTTTATGTGTGAAAGACTGGAAAAAATTACACGTAAACTAGAAATTCCATTCATTTACAAAACGTCTTTTGATAAAGCAAATAGAACCTCTGTGAATTCAAAAAGAGGAATTGGCCTAGATAAGGCTATGCGCATTTTTGAAGAATTGAAAAAAGAATTTAACGTGCCGATTGTCACAGATGTACACACGCCTGAGCAATGCGAAATTGTGTCACAATATGTGGATGTTTTACAAATTCCGGCATTCTTGTGTCGCCAAACAGATTTACTGTTAGCGGCTGGGAAAACAGGTAAAGTTGTGAATGTTAAAAAAGGACAATTCTTAGCGCCTTGGAATATGGCGGCTGTCGCTGAAAATATCGCGTCTACAGGTAATGAGAATGTTATGTTGTGTGAGCGCGGTGCGAGCTTTGGTTATAATACGCTTGTATCTGATTTTAGAGGGTTACCAATTATGGCCTCAACAGGGTACCCAGTTGTCTTTGATGCAACGCATTCAGTTCAACAACCAAGTGCGAATGGCAAGACAAGTGGTGGTGACCGTCGTTTTGCCCCTGTCTTGGCACGCGCGGCGATGGCTGTTGGTGTCGCTGCTGTTTTCATGGAAACGCACCAAGATCCAGACAGTGCGCCGTCAGATGGTCCAAATATGATTTTATTAGATCATATGGAAGATGTTTTATCTGTTATGAAAGAAATTGATACGATTTCAAAACAACACCGTATCGAGATTGCCGCTTAATTTTTATGGATAAATTACTGACTTATCTTATGAGTACACAAGCGCTGATCCAAGGTGGGATCGTGTTAGGGTCTATTGTCTTTGCGATAGGGTGTGCTTATTTATTCCGCGCTATGATATTGGCAGGACGTGAGGAAACAGTTTTGGGGCGTGCTTTTGACGCTGTACAGCCTGTGTTTCGTCCATTATTAAGTGTCTTGTTTATCGCTGTCGGCGGTGCACTATTTACAGACTTTCTAGGGTCTGATTTGCGAATGCTTAATTTAGGCTATGAGATCGCAATGGCTTGGGGCGTTGTCCGTTTAGTTAGAATGTCAACGGATAGTAAAGAAATTATCTGGTTTGTTAAAATCGCGGCTGTGATTATGCTAGCAGTGAGTTTTTCAGGTAATTTTGATGTGTTGGTAGAATACCTTGATCGTTTTTCTTTTAAGTTAGGAAGCTATAGTTTTTCAGTTGTTGGAATTGTTAAAGGCGCTGTTGCTTTAAGTGTGCTTATCTGGGTTGCAGGTATTAGTACGCGCTCAGTTCGCTTCTTAATTAATCGCTTTACAAAATTGCGTGTTAGTAACCGCGAGCTTGCAGCAAAAGCCTCTCAAATTGGTATTTACTTTATTCTCTTTATGATTGCGCTAGATGTTGTTGGGATTGATCTAACAGCGCTTGCAGTCCTAGGGGGTGCGGTTGGTGTCGGTCTTGGTTTTGGTTTGCAAAAAATTACGTCTAACTTTATCAGCGGTCTTATTCTACTTCTTGAAAAAACAGTCGAAGTGAACGACGTTGTTGAGCTTGAAAACGGGGTTTATGGTCATGTGCGCCAAATTGGGGCACGCTATACAATGATTGAAACATTAGATACAAAAGAAGTGCTAGTACCTAATGAGGAATTTATCACAACAAAGGTTGTAAACTGGACTTATACAAATCAAACAGGACGTATGGTTATTAATGTGGGCGTTCATTATAATAGTGATATTCACAAAGCGCGACAGGTCATGCTTGAGGCAATTAAGGATTTACCTCGTATATTGAGAACGCCAGAGCCTCAATGTTTACTAGATGAATTTGGAGACTCGTCTGTCAATTTCAGACTTATGTTTTGGATGGATGATGTTTCTTATAAATATTTCCAAGTGAAAAGTGATGTCATGTTTGCTGTGTGGGATGCCTTAAAAGAGGCTGGTATTGAAATTCCATTCCCGCAACGTGATTTACACGTCCGTTCCGTTGATAAATCAATTTTAATTCCAGAGATTCAAGATATAAAAGGAGAGAACAAATGAGTGAGATTTTAGATATTTTTGCGCGCGAGATATTAGATAGTCGTGGTAACCCAACTGTTGAAGTTGATGTGATTTTAGAAAGCGGTGCTTTTGGTCGCGCAGCTGTTCCTAGTGGTGCATCAACAGGGGTGCATGAAGCGGTAGAATTACGCGATGGTGACAAAGATCGTTTCATGGGTAAGGGTGTTTTAAAGGCTGTTGATTTTGTCAATAGCGAGATTGCTGAAGCGATTGAAGGATTAGAGGCGAGCGATCAAATTGATATTGATGAAGCTTTAGTAGCCATTGACGGTACAGAAAATAAATCACGCCTTGGTGCAAATGCCATTTTAGGTGTAAGTCTAGCAGTTGCAAAAGCAAGTGCAGATGAGTATGGACAGCCTTTGTATCGCTATTTAGGCGGCGTGAGTGCGAGCTCTCTACCAACGCCAATGATGAATATTTTAAATGGTGGAGCGCACGCCGATAACCCAATTGATATTCAAGAATTTATGATCTTGCCGGTTGGTGCAGAAGATATTAAAGAAGCTGTTCAAATGGGAAGTGAGATTTTCCACCATTTGAAAAAGATCTTAAGCAAAGAAGGACACAACACGAATGTTGGTGACGAGGGTGGTTTTGCACCAGCGCTTTCATCATCACGTGAATGTTTAGATTATATCTTAAAAGCGATTGAAGCTGCTGGCTATGAAGCAGGTGAAGATGTTTTATTGGCGCTTGATGTCGCGGCAACAGAATTTTATGTAGATGGCAAATATGAGTTAAAAGGTGAGGGTAAAAGCTTGTCTTCTGCTGAGATGGCTGCATATTTAGCAGAATTGGCCGAAAGCTATCCAATCGCCTCTATCGAAGATGGTATGGCGGAAGATGATTGGGAAGGCTGGCGTTTATTGACTGAGAAAATCGGTGAAACGGTTCAGCTTGTCGGTGATGACTTATTCGTAACAAATCCAGAGCGTTTGGTTAAAGGAATTGAAGAGGGGTGTGCAAATGCGATCCTGATTAAGTTTAATCAAATTGGGACTTTGACAGAAACATTACAGGCCATTGAAATCGCTCAGAAATCAGGTTACGGTGTTGTGATTTCTCACCGTTCTGGTGAAACAGAAGATACAACGCTGGCTGATTTAGCGGTGGCTGTGAATGCAGGTCAAATTAAGACAGGCTCTTTATGTCGAAGTGACCGCACAGCAAAGTACAATCAATTAATCCGTATTGAGGAAGAGCTCGGCACACAAGCCTTTTACGCAGGCAATATTTACGCCTAAAGATCGTTGTAAATGAATACTTAAGAGAGCGTTTCTAATCGGGGCGCTCTTTTTATTATCTAAAAGCGGGTTTGGCTTTAAATGTTTGCTGTATTTGAGGTTGCGCTTCTGTATTTTGTGAA
The DNA here is from genome assembly GCA_950054255.1 of uncultured Rickettsiales bacterium. Lineage (GTDB taxonomy): Bacteria > Pseudomonadota > Alphaproteobacteria > Micavibrionales > CATLOR01. The sequence continues at coordinate 959,340 of CATLOR010000001.1, forward strand.
AATTGTAATGCTGTTGCAAGCGCGCTAACTGTAATACAGCAAGAAATAAAAGCAGCTTTTAAAAGTGTGTTTTCTGTAAGCATATTATCATGTGCCCCATCAATATCAGAAACCAAAAAAGCACCAAGTGTTGACCCAATCACGGCGCCACCACCAATAGCGGCAAAAAGTGCGGCGCACATCATCGCGGGAGCCCCCAAAGAAACGGCGCTTGCAATTGTTGCGCATGTCGCTGTCGAACACGCAAGACCAATCAATCCCCATTTTACAAACCCATTGAAGGTGTTTTGGATTTTATCTTTTGGTTCATATGTCTGGCTCTCTCTATCAAGAGGAGGTGGGGCTAGGACTACCATGATATATTTCTTCTATAGTTATAGGTTAAGCAACCAGTTTAAATGTAGCTTTAGGGGTGTTTGACATCGTAATAACTGGATTTTTTGTATCAATAGATGTGTATGTTGCGCTTGTTTTAAATTCACTTTGGATCGATGATGTTTGTGTGTTATATGCTTGCTCTAATTTATCGTAGGCATAATTATAACCTACGAATGGACCTGATACAGCACCGGCTAGAGCCCCGATTGCAGCTCCTTTTGAGCCTTTGCCAACAAGTAAACCAACCCCACCTAAGACAGCGGCGCCAGCAATTGCACAAATTGGTGCGCCAACGGCTGTTGCAACACCTGTAATAATACCTGTTAAAAGAGCTGTGCCAGGGCCTGCGCTTAATGTTGAAAATAACCCGATAGCACCTCCAACCCAAAAGCCTATTCCAGCCATCGCTAATGATCCCCAAATGGAAACAGCTGCAACTGCTAATTCACCCTCAGTATTTGTCATTGAATAACGATTTCTCATGATTATATATGCCTCTCTGTTTGTCATGGTTATGTGATATAGTATCTAGTATTAGGGTATAAACATATTATTGTCAATATGAAAATAAGAAAATATTTAATAACCAGCGTTTTTTTAATATTTAAGTTTCAGTTTTTTATGTCTTAGCGAATCTTTGTAACTTTTTGACTCTAAAACAAAAATAAGATTGACACCGAGTCGGTATTTGTGATTCTATGGAAGAATGGAGCAAGTTATCCACAGAGTTAATCACACGCAAAAATACCCCTCAAACGACAGAATGTATATATCTGGGCGTTCTGTTGTGACGTTTTTGATTGGTTTGGTGATTGTTTCATATTTGATTTTTCACTCTGTTGAGGGAAAAAGAGGGGTCTATGTTTTGCATGATTTGGAAAAAGTCTTAGAAAAAGAGAAAATTGTTTTGGCATCTCTTCAAGCTGAGAAACAAGAATTACAAGTCATGCGTTTTTACTTAAATAACCCAGAAGACTATCCTGATTATATTGATGAGCATATTCGTCAAAAACTTGGATATATCCAAGAGGGTGATCGCGTAATCATCACGCCTTAACTTTAGACATAATTTCTTGACAATATTCATAGCTGAGCGTAAGTGTTGTTTGTATAAACAACCAAAAACGACAGATGAGGGAATATGAGTCCGAATAGATTAAAAGCCCAAAAGCTAGGCGATGGAATGATTTCATGGAGAGAAGTGAAATTATCACCAGCTGCGGCAATCTGTATGCATGAAGCTCTTTTGACATGTGAAGATTTATTGGTTAAATCTCGTTATGAAGCTTTGTTAGTCGTTAAGGCAATGGAATTGAATGGGATTTGCATAGGTGTGCATGATCATGATCATTTTATGGCGATGACAGACGTACTTAATCAGCGTTACATAAAATTGATTGAGCAAGGAAAGAAGGGGATTTCATATTTTCCTTCTCAAGATGCAATAGAAATAAGTGTCCGTGAAGCAGAGTTTATAAAAAATAAGCTCGAAGAGGCGAGCTTAAGCGATGAGGGGTTTATCTTTTCTGGGGACGGTAAAATGTATATTTCTTTATTTGATGTAGTGAAAGCATTACCTGATAACGTGGTGATTCCTTATTATGAGCATAAGCCAGAGCAAATTGCGCAGGAACTTGGTGTGGATTATAATGCGTTTATATCTCGCATAGAGAAACATTCAAGATATCCAGCCATTGTGTTAGCGCGTACTAATTATGAAGACGTTATTTTAGAAGGTGATTTACGAACAGACTTTGAAAAAGTAGCTCCTATTTTAGGGATTGGATTGCCACCACATTTAATAAATGACACACGTTATGGCCAAGCCGCTGAAGATATGTATCCGACATTGGTAACACGCAATAGAGAATTGGTGAATGCCTTATTAGGGAAGTCACCAGATAATATTTATATTCGAAATATAACAGCTAAAGTGGCTTATGATATGATTGAATCCGCGATACAAAGAAAACAGAGTCGAAAGCCTGCACAAAAAAGAAAAAAGATCTTTGGTCTTTTTTGACTTCTAAACCTTGTTAATTTGTGAGCGCCAAAATTCATGATCCTCGTAGGTTGTTGGATCATTTACCTTTGCGAGATGAAGAGCCTCTATACGTTCAACACAAGTTCCGCATTTCCCACAATGGATATCATTCCCTTTATAACAAGACCATGTTTGCTCAATAGGGACATGATACAAAGCAGCGTCACTTGCTATGTCAGCTTTTGTTTTATGAATATAGGGTGTGTACAAAGTAACAGGATATAACCCCTCCAAAGCATGGTTGTGCATTTGTTGGAGTGTATTAGCAAAGTCTGGACGGCAATCAGGATAGATAAAATGATCACCACCATGAACTGCTGTTGCAACGCGGTCATAGTTTTTTGCACTGGCAATTCCAAAAGCGATCGTCAACATTATGGCGTTGCGGTTTGGAACAACGGTTGCCTTCATGCTGTCTTCTGCGTAATGACCTTCGGGAACATCAATCGTGTCTGTGAGTGCTGAGCCAGAGAGTAAATGTGTTAGAGATGATAAATCAATCACATGATGATCCGCTTTTAAGCGCTGTGCACATTTTTTTGCATACTCAATTTCTTTTTTATGGCGTTGCCCATAATCAAATGAAACGAGCATAAGGCCTGTCGTGCTAGGATCGGAAGCGATTTTGTGCGCCAATGTAACAGAGTCTAATCCGCCTGAACATATAATGAGTGTTTTCATACTATACTACTCTTTGAAAGGTTGGTTTCGTTTTTGCTTTCTATTTATTATATTTTTTGCTAGAAAGAAGCCAAGTAAAAATTCGGTAACAACTCTATCCTTTGGAGGCAGTCTTGGCGAAACAAGCAAAAAACGCGAAATTACCTAATTCGGTTACGAAAGACCAACTACTTCAATTTTATCATGACATGATGCTTATCCGTCGCTTCGAAGAGAAGTCTGGTCAGCTATATGGTATGGGCTTAATTGGTGGGTTTTGCCACTTATATATTGGGCAGGAAGCAGTAGTCGTTGGGATGCAATCATGTATCAGTAATGAAACAGACAGTGTTATCACTGCGTATCGTGACCATGGGCATATGCTTGCTTGTGGCATGGAAGCAAATGGTGTGATGGCGGAGTTAACAGGTCGTATAGGCGGTTACTCTAAAGGTAAGGGTGGTTCGATGCATATGTTTAGCCGCGAGAAAAACTTTTATGGTGGTCATGGTATTGTTGGTGCTCAGGTGCCGCTTGGTACTGGATTGGCTTTTGCGCATAAATATAAAGGTGATGGCGGTGTGAATCTTGCTTATATGGGTGATGGTGCCTCAAACCAAGGGCAAGTTTATGAAGCTATGAACATGGCAAGCCTTTGGAAACTTCCTGTTATTTATATTATTGAGAATAACCAATATGCGATGGGGACAAGCACACAGCGTCACGCAGCTGGTGAATTCTATAAACGTGGAACGGGTTGGGATATTCCTGGCCGCCAAGTTGATGGTATGGACGTTGTTGCTGTACGTGAAGCCGGTCTTGAGGCTGTTGACTATGTGAAGTCGGGTAAGGGGCCAATCATTCTAGAAATGAAAACATATCGTTACCGCGGACACTCTATGTCGGATCCTGCGAAATATCGTACGAAAGAAGAAGTTTCTGAATTTAAAGATGGTAAAGACCCAATCATTACATTGAAAGGCTTGCTCTTCGATCAAGGTGTGAGTGAAGACGAGATCAAGACAATTGAAAAAGATGTAAAAGCAGTTGTAAATGAATCCGCTAAATTCGCTCAAGAATCACCAGAGCCAGATCCTTCTGAGCTATGGACAGATATTTTAGTTGAAGCGTAAGTACAGATTTAAGAGGAAAAAGAAAATGTCTATAGAAGTATTAATGCCAGCATTATCCCCAACAATGACCGAAGGTAAAATCGCCAAATGGGTTGTTAAGGAAGGCGATGAAGTGTCATCTGGGGATGTATTAGCAGAAATTGAAACAGATAAAGCCACTATGGAAGTTGAAGCGGTTGATGAAGGTGTGATCGCTAAAATCATAGTTGCAGAAGGAACAGAAGGCGTTGCAGTTAACTCGGTGATTGCCGTATTAGCAGAAGAAGGAGAGGATGCATCCTCAATTGATACATCTTCTGTGGCAAACCAAAATACAGAGCCAACAGCGGCTGTTGAAACGCAAGAAACGCCAGCTGATACGGCTTCTATGGCTCAACCAGAAGCAAAAGCTGTGATGGATATTGACGAAGCAAAATTCATGGAAAATACAGTGAATCAAACAGTACGTGAATCATTGCGTGATGCAATGGCTGAGGAGATGCATGCTGATGAAACCGTGTTTATTATGGGTGAAGAGGTTGCTGAATATAATGGTGCTTATAAAGTAACACAAGGTTTACTTGATGAGTTTGGTGATAAGCGCGTAATTGATACACCAATTACAGAACATGGATTTGCTGGTTTGGCTGTTGGTGCGGCTTTTGGTGGATTAAAACCAATTGTTGAATTCATGACATTTAACTTTGCAATGCAAGCAATTGACCAAATTGTAAACTCTGCGGCTAAGACATTATATATGTCTGGTGGTCAGATGGGGTGTCCAATCGTATTTCGTGGCCCAAATGGTGCGGCGGCGCGTGTCGGGGCTCAGCACTCTCAAGATTATGCAAGTTGGTATGCGCATATTCCAGGGTTAAAAGTTGTTGCACCATGGAATGGTGTGGATGCAAAGGGCTTGTTAAAAGCTGCAATCCAAGATCCAAACCCTGTTGTTTTCTTAGAAAATGAAGTGATGTATGGATCATCGTTTGATGTGCCAACAGCAGAAGACTTTGTTTTGCCTCTTGGTAAAGCGAAGATTGAGCGAGAGGGAAGTGATGTCACAATCGTTTCTTACTCAATTGGTGTCGGTAAAGCATTAGAAGCAGCGAAACAATTAGCTGAAGAAGGTATTGAAGCGGAAGTAATTAACCTACGTACAATCCGTCCGATTGATATTGATACAATCGTGACATCCGTTCAAAAAACAAACCGTATCGTAAGTGTTGAGGAGTGTTTCCCATTTGCGGGAATTGGCGCTGAATTATCTGCGCTTGTTATGACACATGCTTTTGATTATTTGGATGCGCCTTTAGGGCGTGTAACAATGGCTGATGTACCTGTGCCTTATGCAGCAAACTTAGAGAAATTAACAATTCCTCAAGTGGAAAATATTGTCGAAGCAGCAAAAAAAGCTTGCTACAAATAAAGATTAAACAGTTAGGAAGAGATTAGAAAATGCCAGTAAATATTTTGATGCCAGCATTATCCCCAACAATGACTGAAGGGAAACTTGCTAAATGGACTGTTCAAGAAGGTGACGAAGTGACTTCAGGCGATGTAATCGCTGAGATTGAAACAGATAAAGCCACTATGGAAGTTGAAGCGGTTGATGAGGGCGTGATTGGTAAGATCATGATTTCTGAAGGTACAGAAGGCGTGGCTGTTAATTCTGTGATCGCTGTGTTACTTGAAGAGGGCGAAACAGCTAATGATATTGGTGAGGTAAGTGCCGATGCCCCCGCGCCAGCTCCTAAAGTAGAAGAAAAATCAGAAGCAAAAGAAGCGCAAGCATCATCAACAGCTCCTGCTGTTGCAACACCGTCACCAGCTCCCGTGGCTGCATCTGGCGAGCGTGTTTTTGCGTCTCCATTAGCGCGTCGTATGGCTGACCAAAATGGATTGAAGTTAGAGCAAGTGACAGGTACCGGCCCTCGTGGACGTATTGTTAAGGCTGATATTGAAAAAGCAGTTAAAGAGGGTGTAAAAGCACCAGCGCCTGCTACAGCTAAATCAGGAGGTTCTATGCCAGCTGGTGTTGACTCTCGTGCTCAGGCTGATGCGCTTGGTCAGCCTTATGAATTTGAGGCGGCAAATGGTGTACGTCAAGTGATTGCAAATCGTCTGCTTGAATCAAAACAAACTGTTCCGCATTTCTATCTAACTGTTGATTGTGAATTGGATGCATTGTTGAAGCTACGTTCTCAAGTCAATAAAGACGAAGAGGGCTATAAGGTTTCTGTGAATGACTTTATCATTCGTGCGGTTGCTAAATCATTACGTGATGTGCCTGCTGCAAATGCATCTTGGGCAGGTGATGGTATTTTGAATTATACAGATGTTGATGTGTCTGTTGCTGTGGCAAGTGAGAATGGATTGATTACACCAATCGTTAAGAAAGCAGATGAGAAAAGCTTAACAACCATTTCAAAAGAAATGAAAGATTTGGCTGGACGTGCACGTGAAGGTAAGCTTGCACCACATGAATTCCAAGGGGGTGGTTTCACGATTTCTAATCTTGGCATGTTTGGTATTAAGACATTCTCTGCGATCATTAACCCACCACAATCATGTATCTTGGCTGTGGGTGCGGGTGAACAACGTGCTGTTGTCAAAAATGGCGAGCTAGCGATTGCGACTGTTATGTCTGTGACATTATCAGTTGATCATCGCTCTGTTGACGGCGCTGTGGGTGCTGAATTCTTAGCAGCATTTAAGAAATATATCGAAGCGCCAGCGAAAATCTTGGCTTAATTTTAAATAGTTTTTTAAAAAGGATTTTATCATGTCAAAGCAATATGATGTTGTAGTAATTGGTGCGGGACCTGGTGGCTATGTAGCGGCTATTCGCGCTGCACAATTGGGACTAAAAACAGCTGTTGTTGAGCGTCAGCATTTAGGCGGTATCTGTTTAAATTGGGGGTGTATTCCAACAAAGGCTTTACTTCGTTCTTCTGAAATTCATCACTTGCTTCATCATTTAGATGAGTTTGGTTTTTCAGCAGATAATATCAAATTTGATCTGAAGAAGATCGTTGAGCGCTCTCGTGGTGTTGCGAAGCAATTATCTGGTGGTATTGGTCACTTAATGAAGAAGAACAAAATTGATGTGATTTGGGGGAATGCGTCTTTAAAAGGTAAAGGTTCTTTTGAAGTTGATAATGAGGGCAAAAAAGAAGCTTACTCAGCAAAACATATTATTTTGGCTACAGGCGCGCGCGCGCGTGAATTGCCTCACTTAAAGGCGAATGGTAAGACGATCATTACTTACAAGGAAGCGATGACACCTGAAACAATGCCAAAGAACTTGCTTGTGATCGGGTCTGGTGCGATTGGGATTGAATTTGCAAGCTTCTATCAAAATATGGGTGCGCAAGTAACCGTTGTTGAAATGCAAGATCGTGTGATGCCTGTTGAAGATAAAGAGATTTCGGCATTCGCTGAAAAGCAGTTCCTTAAACAAGGTATGAAGATCGTGAAATCGGCAAGTGTTGAAAAGCTTGAAGAGGGGAAAGGTCTTGTGAAAGCGACAATCGATATTAAGGGCAAGAAAGAAGTTCAAGAATTTGACCGTGTGATCTTGGCGATTGGTATCGTTGGTAATACTGAGAATATCGGTTTAGAAAACACAAAAATTAAAACAGATCGTGGTCACATCGTTGTCAACCAATGGTTGGAAACAGATGAAAAAGGCGTTTATGCGATTGGCGATGTTGTTGGTGCACCGTGGTTGGCACATAAAGCAAGCCATGAAGCGATCATCTGTGTTGAAAAATTAGCAGGCCTTAATGATGTGCATCCACTTAATACATCAAATATCCCTGGCTGTACGTATTGTCGCCCTCAAGTGGCATCTGTTGGTTTGACAGAGGAAAAAGCGAAAGAGGCTGGCTATAAGATTAAAGTCGGTCGTTTCCCGTTTATCGGTAATGGTAAAGCCATTGCGATGGGTGAGGCTGAAGGGCTTGTTAAAACAGTTTTTGATGAGAAAACAGGCGAGTTACTAGGTGCGCATATGATTGGCGCAGAAGTTACAGAAATGATCCAAGGCTTTGGTGTAGCGAAATCGCTTGAAACTACAGAGCTTGATTTGATGCATACTGTGTTCCCACATCCTACACTGTCTGAGATGATGCATGAATCTGTTTTGGATGCTTACGGCAAAGTAATTCATATGTAATAGGGAACACGCCTCTCTTGTTCAAAGGTCGTTTAGACCTTTGCCCTGCGGTCGGTCCCACATCTCACACTGTCTAAGATGATGCATGAATCCGTCCTTGATGCGTACGGCAAAGTAATTCACATGTAAGTGGGTTAAATACTTTTCATAAAATCTATTGATTTTTCGTAATTATGGTGGTAAGGTGTCGTCATATTCAACATATATGTGCGCATTTTATGCCTTTGCTGGAGATTATTATGAAGTTAGATACTGTTGGAAATTATGTATTAGAATACTCTACAGGTGCAGGATTATAAGGAGATAGAGAAATGGTAAAACCAGATATTAATGACTTATTAGATGAAGTATCAAAAAAAGTAGATCAGGGCGTACCTGCGAAAGAAGCATTTGCTCCCTTATTAGAGCATTATAGTGCTGAAGAGGCACAAGCCGCGATTAAAGCACGTCAGGCAAAACAGACAGCAGCGCCCGTTGTTAAAAAGCCAACAGTTAAAAAACCGACAGTTGCTGAAGAGCCTGTGGCTGTATCTCAACCAAAAGAATTATCAGACTTTGAAAAAAATAAACAAGCTATTCATGATAAGTTTGATGGTATTTTTGCAAAAAGTGCTGGTTATAAAGCTAAAAAATCTTCAGAGTTAGCGAAAGCTTTAGAAGAAGCTTATCCTACGACACGCCCGAGTGAGCGTAAAAAAGGTGTTCAACCAAATTAATAAGAATCATTTATGCTCTTAAATAATGGAGTGGAATGATATTGGATATATAATTTCGATACGACCGCATGGAGAAAGTTCTGCGGTCGTTTCTGTATTAACGCGTGAACATGGGCGATACTCAGGTTACGTGAAGGGAGCTTTTTCTAAATCAAAACGAGGTGTGCTGGACCTCGGGAATGAGGTTTCTGTGCGATGGCTTTCCCGCGTTGAGGATCAGTTGGGACATTTTGATTTTGAATTGATTAAAGCCTATAGTGTTAATTACTTGAATGATCCTTTAAAATTATATGCGATTCAATCGGCCTGCGCACTTGCTGATCAGACCTTGGCTGAGCGTGAACGTCACGAAGCTGTGTATGAAGGCTTTAGTGTTTTATTACAGCAAATGGCAAGTGATGTCTGGGCAGAAACATATATTTTCTGGGAGTTAGCTTTGATCCGCGAGTTGGGGTTTGGTCTTGATTTTAGAGTTTGTGCGGCGACAGGAAATTTGGATAGTGATAACGATCAATTAGCCTATGTTAGTCCTAAAACGGGACGTGCGGTAAGTTTGTCTGGTGGAGAAGCTTATAAAGATAAATTATTACCCTTACCGCCATTTTTAATAGGTCGCGTATCAGATAATCGACAAGATATAGTTGACGGATTGCGTTTAACACAATATTTTCTAGAAAACCGCATATATTCGGAAACGTATCAAAGCTTACCAGAGCCTCGCCAACGTTTTTTTGATAAATTTGTCAAGACATTGGAAGACACTGTGCTTAAGAGCTGATATGATGGTGTTTCCACAGACATAAATAAAAAAGAAGAAGAGCCAAAATGGGACAAGTAATCGAAACAGAAGGATTAGTCATTGATCGTAGTTTGACGGATATTTTATCTGAGAAATATCTGGCTTATTCTTTATCGACAATTATGTCGAGATCGTTACCTGATGTCCGTGACGGATTAAAACCTGTTCACCGTCGTCTTCTTTATGCAATGCATCAGCTGAAATTAAAGCCGACAAATAGCCCTAAAAAATGTGCGCGTGTCGTTGGTGACGTGATTGGTAAGTTTCACCCTCATGGAGATCAATCTGTTTATGATGCGCTTGTGCGTTTGGCTCAAGATTTTGCTGTACGCTATCCTTTAATTGATGGGCAAGGAAACTTTGGGAATATTGATGGAGATAATCCTGCTGCGATGCGTTACACAGAATCGCGTCTTACAGCCGTTGCAGATTCTTTGCTTAACGGTATTGCTGAGGATGCTGTAACGTATAGAGAAACTTATGATGGTGAGGGCGAAGAGCCTTGCGTACTACCAGGCGATTTCCCTAATTTATTAGCCAATGGTTCCAGTGGTATTGCTGTTGGGATGGCGACTAATATTCCGCCTCATAATATTACTGAAATTTGTGATGCTTTAGCGCATTTGATTGAAAAGAAATCAGCAGATGTCGCAGAGCTTGTTTCTTATATAAAAGGACCTGATTTCCCAACAGGCGGTATTTTAGTTGAACCTGAGGAAGAAATTCTAAAAGCTTACCAAGAAGGACGTGGCTCTTTCCGTTTACGTGCACGCTGGGAAAAAGAAGACCTTGGTCAGGGGCAATATCAAATTATTGTGACTGAGATCCCGTATCAAGTTCAAAAATCAAAATTAATTGAACGAATCGCAGATCTAATTTTATCGAAGAAAGTAACTGTCCTTGAAGATGTACGCGATGAATCTGCAGAAGATATTCGTATTGTTTTAGAACCGAAAAGCCGTAACGTTGATCCCGTTGTTTTGATGGAAGCTTTGTTTAAGCAAAGCGAATTGGAAACACGTTTTTCATTGAATATGAATGTATTAGACGGTGGTGTTATCCCTCGCGTGATGGATTTAAAAGAAGTCTTAAAAGCATTCTTAGACCATCGTCGTGATGTTTTAATTCGCCGTAGTGAATATCGCTTACAAAAAATTATTGAGCGCTTAGAACTTCTTGATGGCTATTTAATTGCTTATTTAAATATTGATGAAGTCATTCGCATCATTCGTGAAGAAGATGATCCAAAGCTTGAAATGACGCAGCGTTTTGGGTTAACAGAGCGCCAAACAGAAGCAATATTAAATATGAAACTGCGCTCCCTTCGTAAATTGGAAGAATTTGAAATTCGTAAAGAACATGATGGCTTAACGAAAGAAAAAGAAGAAATCGAAACATTGTTAAGTAGTGAAGCGCGTCAATGGACTCGTATTAAAAAACAAGTTGCTGAGATTAAAGAATTATTTGGAGATGCTCGTCGTACAACATTGCAAGACGCTCCAGAGATTGAGATTGATCTTGAAGAAGCCTTTATTGAAAAAGAACCAATCACGGTTGTGTGTTCTGATAAAGGGTGGATTAAGGCGATGAAGGGACATAATGTCGATGCTGAAACACTGTCTTATAAGGATGGTGATCAGGGTAAATTTGTATTCTCTGCCTATACAACAGATAAAATCATTGTTTTTGCAACAAATGGTCGTTTTTATACGCTTGGTGGAGATAAATTACCGGCAGGGCGAGGTTATGGCGAACCTGTGCGTATGATGGTTGATTTGCCAAATGATGCTGATATCGTTGCGATGTTTGTTCATGAAAAAGATAAAATGCTAATTGTCGCTAGTGATGATGGGCGTGGGTTCCAAATTCCATCCGATGAAATTTTGGCACAAACAAAGACAGGGAAGCAGATCTTGAATGTTAAAGGAGCTGTTGAAGGTCTTGTTTGTTATCAATTAGGCGCAGGAGATGATCATGTTGCTGTTATTGGTCAAAATAGAAAACTTCTTGTTTTCCCATTAGAAGAACTCCCTCAGTTAGGGCGTGGTAAAGGTGTGATCTTGCAACGTTATAAAGATGGCGGCTTGTCCGATCTTAAAACATTTAAAATTGAAGAGGGATTAAGCTGGGATTACGGTGATAAAACACGCACAGAAACAGAGCTCTTGCCTTGGATTGGCAAGCGAGCGAGTGCTGGACGTATGCCGCCAAATGGTTTCCCTCGCAGTAATAAATTCAATAAAGCTTAAAGCGATAGCTTTTTAAAGTATGGAATAATATAATTACAAAATAACCTATATTTAAGACATTTTTTATTCATTATTATGGATTGACAAAAATTCTTTTTTTTGACATAATTCTCGAAACTTGGAATTAATAAATAAAAAAGGAAATTCTTATGAGCTTATATGAATTAATGAAAGATCACGATGCCCGCACAGAACATGTTTTTGATGTGTTTGATGCGATTTCAACAAAGCCAGCAGACTTTGATTCTGTAGGTTTTGAGCAGGCTTTTTTAAAATCATTGTTTATTGAATCTTTTTCAGATGCTGAAAATGCACGAGCAAAAGCAGTTGATATTTTAAGAGAAGTGCATGATGTTGCGCCTTTTGTTGTTTTAAGAGCAACGTCTATTGTGCAAAGCATTGCAACAGATTTGTCAGAGACTGGGATTGTTGGTCAACAAAAGGTTAAGCAAAAAGACCAATATCTTGTTCGTTTAAATGCAATCACATTTTTGAAAGATATTCAAAGATACGCACCAGGCCTGATGTCTGATAAACTGATCTCTAAAATTGCAAATGATGTTATAAATTCTGATCCTTCAATGGCTGTTGCAACATCGGCAATTTATTTAATTGACCCGAAAGCACAGCAAAATTTGCATAGTCGTGTTTATAATCGTTTAAATGCTGTAAGAAATACACAACGTCTAAGTCCTAAGCCTTTTTAATTAAGGTTTTAAGACCCATTTATTATCGAGTAATATTTCTAAAGCCCTGAAGTCGCCTTTATAAGCCATCTCAGGGCTTTTTTCTATCCAATAGCCTAAATAAAGATAAGGAAGGTTATGATCTTTGAGCTCTTTAATAAGGCGGTAAATCATAAATTTCCCCAAAGATCTTTGCATCTCAGAGGGTGTGTAAAAACTATATATTGCAGATGCGCCATCATCGATGAGGTCATATAGAACACAGCCAATAAGACGATTATCGTTATTGTAAAACCCGAGTAATTTAGAATGTTCATATTTTTCGAAAAACATCAGTAAGAACTCTTCATAGGACATATAACGCATCTCGCTATCTGGATGTCTGTTTTTTTGATAGCTTTGAAAAAGAGTAAAGGCTTCTTGAGAACAAATTTCAGAATCGTATTTGAGTGTTAAATCTTTATTTTTATTTAAAAATCGTTTCACTGATTTGTAAGATAAATCGAAAAGAGAAATATTGATCCGTGATGGGATGCACGCTTTGCATGCCTCACAATCAGGGCGATATAAAATATCATGAGAACGACGAAACCCAGCTTTTGTAAGAAGGTTAAGCAAAGCGTGATCATTTTCAGAAAGCTCTGTGAAAAGTTTTCGCTCTGTTTGATCCTTTAAATAAGGGCAGGGTGCGGGAACAGAGTTGTAAAAGAATAATTTGTAAGGGTGTTTGTTATCGACCATTATCTCGAACCGTTATGATATCATTGTTGATATTCTAACGCATCAACAGGCTTAGAACGGTTGTTTTGTGCTGGAGGTAAATCAGAATCAGTTGGAAGGGCACCAGCATCATAGCCTGGAATATAATCTTTCTTTAACAAAACAATGCTCACACGTCTATTTCTAGGAGAGTTTGGTTTGTCTTTAATAAGATGATCAGTGTCTGCTTTCCCAACAACATGACTAATACGGCTTGGATCTAACCCTGATTCAAGTAGCACTTTGCGACTAGCATTGGCTCTATCAGCAGATAAATTCCAGTTGTCGTAGCCATTTTTTGTTTTATAAGGGACGCTGTCTGTGTGGCCTGTGATTGAAATTCTATTGGGCATATTTGTAATGACCTTAGAAACAGTTTTTAAGAGTTTTTTGGTTGTATCAAACATAGCAGCACTTCCTGATGGGAACATCGAGCGCCCTTGTTGGTCAATGACTTGAATGCGAAGTCCCTCAGGTGTTTGATCGACTATAATATGAGGAGAAAGTTTCGCCAGTTCAGGCGTTTTTCCTAGCTCTTCTCGGATTTCTTTAGCCGCTTTATCGAAGGCCTCTTTGTCCCGTGCTTCTTGTATAGCATCAAGCTGTTGATCCGAGATTGCAGAAGAGTCTCCAGCATCTTTTTTACCTTCTCCAGCACCGTGGACTAGATCAAGGCGGCTAGTTTTTCCTGCGGGACTAGGGTCGTAATCATTCAGTTCATCAAATTCTTCAGGCTGGAATTCTGGTTTGTTTTGAGCAACACCAGGCATGTTTAAATTAACTCCTAATGGTGTTGTTGGTGAAACCATGGCACCATCTTTAACCATCGATTTACCACCAAGAATTCCGCCACTCCCACTAAAAGATTTAGAAATACTTACGGGATCAAAATAGTTGGCAATTCCAAATTTTTGAACATCTGTTGTCACGTTTAAAAGCCATAAAAGTAAGAAAAAAGCCATCATCGCTGTCACAAAGTCAGCATAGGCAACTTTCCATGCACCACCATGGTGGCCACCGCCGCCTTTCTTGATTTTCTTGATGATTATTATAGGTCTATCGTCAGCCATCTTGCCTCAATTTATGTTGCGATGGTTGGTACATTTTGTGTTGCTTCTTCAACCTCTTGGAAGGTTGGAAGAACATCATGTGTTAAAATCTTACGCGCAAATTCAACAGCTACCTGTGGAGCAACACCTTGTAAGAAAGCAAGAATACCAACTTTCATACATTTATAATATTTAACATCAGCTTCACCGCGGGCTGAAATCGCATTGGCCATCGGCGCAACAAATCCGTAAGAAATCCAAACCCCTAAGAATGTACCAACTAAGGCACCCCCAATAAGTTTACCGAGAACTTCCGGTGGTTCTGTAATAGATCCCATTGTTTTAATAACACCTAGAACGGCCGCGACAATCCCGAGTGCGGGCATCCCATCAGCCATTGTTTGTACAGCGTGGCTAGAATGACCTTTTTCTTCGACCATTGTATCAATTTCTTCATCCATGAGGGCTTCCATTTCATGAGGGTTTTCACAGCCTAAAGAAATAATACGTAAGTAATCACATAAGAAAGTAACAGCGTGATGGTTTTCTGCAAATTTAGGGAATGCTTTAAAAATTTCACTATCTTCAGGTGCCTCAATGTGAGCTTCTAAAGCCAAGAATCCTTTTGTTCTAGCAAGTTTAAAGACCGTATAGAGTAGGCTGAGCATCTCAAGATAATCTTCTTTTTGGTAAGGCTGACCTTTGAAAATATCTTTCATGTCGTGAAGTGAGTGTTTGATTAGATCAACAGGGTTAGCGATCATGTACGCACCAATTGCGGCGCCGACAATAATAACAACTTCAAAAGGTTGCCATAAAACGCCGAGCTTACCACCCATAGCCATATATCCACCGATAACACAAAGGGGAACAAGTATGAAACCTAATATTCTAACCATAGTCTACGATTCACTCTACTCTCGTTATTAAATGCCAGTTCTTGGCGATATAGTTATTTGAAATAGTTTTAGATGTCCTTCATGGACGGGAT
Organism: uncultured Rickettsiales bacterium; assembly: GCA_950054255.1. GTDB lineage: Bacteria > Pseudomonadota > Alphaproteobacteria > Micavibrionales > CATLOR01. Next base: position 974,963 of record CATLOR010000001.1, read on the forward strand.
TTATACAGTTTACCATTTCTAAGCGTAATAATACACATTTAATCTTACACTTTATTTTATTACTTTTACCTTAAATGATTTTCCAGAAAGTATGTTTAAAATTTCTTTTACGTGTTTTTCGCCTCTGGTTTCAACGGTAATATCTAGATGGGCATGTTTTATAGGAAGCCGTTTAAAGAGGCGGTCATGCTTTACTTCGACGATATTTAGGTTAAGTTCAGCTAAGGCTTTGCTGATTAATGCTAGAAAACCTGGGCGGTCATCACTTTCAAAGCGTAATGTCGCATAAAGGTCATCTTTAATCATGCCTCTAGTTAGAATTGTTGTTAAAAGGCTTTGGTCAATATTCCCACCGCAAACAATGAGGCATACTTTTTTGTTTTTAAATGATTTTTTATACTCTATGAGAGCTGCAAGTGAAGCAGCAGCAGCGCCTTCAGTAACAATTTTTTCTAAATTTATAAAATCATAAATGGCCTGTTCAATGGTTTCTTCTTTCACGCATAAAATATCATCGACAAGGGCGTCTATGTATTTTTTTGTGCGCTGAGCAGGATATTTGACGGTAATACCTTCTGCGATTGAAAAGTCATTAAAAACTTCTTCTTTCTTGTGGAATGGATTGTAAAAAGAAGGGCAGGCTTCCGTTTGTACGCCAATGATTTTTGTTTTCTTGCTTAATTCTTTAATCGCAATAGAGATTCCAGAAATCAAGCCTCCGCCGCCAATTGGGACAACAATATAATCAAAGTCTTGGATGTCTTCTATGATTTCTAAGGCAATTGTGCCTTGCCCGGCAATGATATCATCATCATCAAAGGGATGTATGAGTGTTTTATTCTCTTGTTTTGCTTTTTCAAGGCAAATCGCTTGGGCTTGTGTGAAATCATCTCCCTCTAAAACAACCTCAGCACCATATTTGCGTGTGTTTTCTATTTTTTTTGCAGGTGTTCCTTTAGGCATTACTATGGTGGCGGGGATATTCATTTCTTTTGCGTGATAAGCAACACCTTGGGCATGATTACCCGCAGAGCAGGCGATAACGCCTTGTTTTTTTTGTTCATCAGAAAGTGATGCGATTTTGTTGAGCGCGCCTCTTGCTTTAAATGATCCTGTTGTTTGTAAGTTCTCTAATTTTAAATAAATCTGACAGCCAAGCGCCTGAGATAAACTATAGGCATAGACTAAAGGTGTTCGAATAAGCTTTTGATCTATTATTTTTTGTGCATTTTTGATATCTTCCAACGTGGTCATAAAAAACCTCCTTGCCTGTCTCTTAAATTAAGCTTACATTTTTTTTATGAACTTTACATTAAATGATGATCAAAAAGCGTTTATAGAAACAGCAAAATCTTTCTCAGATAAAGAATTAAAGCCATTTGCGGGTGAGTGGGACGAAAAATCATATTTCCCTGTTGATACGATAAAGAAGGCTGCAGAGATGGGGTTTGCAACACTTTACTGTCGTGAAGAACATGGAGGTTTAGGATTGGGGCGTTTGGAATCGGCTTTGATTTTTGAAACGCTCTCAGCGGGATGTGTTTCAACAGCGGCCTATTTGTCTATTCACAATATGGTGTCATGGGTGATTGATACATTTGGTTCTGATTCTCAAAGATTTTATTGGCTGCCTCAATTAACAGAAATGAGTGTTTTGGCGAGTTATTGCCTTACAGAGAGTAATTCGGGTTCAGATGCGGCCTCTTTAAAAACAAAGGCCGTTAAGAGTGGTGACCATTATATTCTCGATGGTTCGAAATGTTTTATTTCTGGAGCCGGTGTTTCTGATGTCTATTTGGTGATGGCGCGCACAAGCGATGATGGCGCTAATGGTATTAGTGCGTTTATTGTTGAAAAAGAATTCGAAGGCGTTAGTTTCGGCGCTCTTGAAAAGAAAATGGGCTGGAAGAGCCAGCCAACAGCTGTTGTGAATTTCGATTCAGTAAAAGTTCCTGCGACTCATCTCATTGGACGTGAAGGACAAGGATTTAAGTTTGCGATGCAAGCCCTTGATGGGGGACGTGTTAATATTGCTTCTTGTTCACTGGGGGGCGCTGCGCGTGCTTTAGAGCAAACGCTTTCTTATATGGCTGAACGTAAACAATTTGGCAAAAGTCTTGATTCTTTTCAGGCACTTCAATTTCGTTTGGCTGATATGCGCACAGAGCTAGAAGCTGCAAAATTAATGGTCTACAAAGCGGCTCACATGTTGGATATAAATGATCCTGAAAAAACTTTTTATTGTGCAATGGCAAAGCGTTTTACAACAGATATATGTTCAAAAATTGCTAATGAAGCCTTACAGCTCCATGGTGGCTATGGCTATATTCATGACTATGAGGTTGAGCGATTGGTCAGAGATTTACGAGTTCATCAAATCTTAGAAGGCACTAACGAGATCATGCGTGTCATTGTTTCAAAAAAAATGCTCGCTTAATTTATTAAACGAGCATCTTAAAATTGATTGGGGAATTACCAGCGAATTTGCAACTTTCCTAATTTAATAATTTTGGGTCTATATTGCATTTTTTCTTCAATAATACGTGTGAATTTATCAAAATTCTCAATATTGTTTTTATCTAAATGACTCGGGTCAACAGCATAGTTATGTTTAGCCATTTCTTGATAAAATAGCAGGCGTGCTTTTTCTGCGCGCTCTTTAACACCTTTATCTTCCCTGACAAGGACAGCCCCTTGAAAGGATTCTCTGAAATCACGAGCAGCTTCTTTCCAGTCTGTCCAAACAGAATGAATTTTTGGGGCGCAAATAGCACTTGTTTTTGCCCATGAATACCCAGCCGCCGAAATTGTTTTTGATGATGGCTTTAGGATAGCAACTTTTGTTGTGACGATTGGAGCAACAGGATAGCCAATTGTTGATACAGTGTTAAAAACACGGTTCATATGTTTAAATTTTTCGAAAGGAGCACTAAAAACACCAAGTTCTAAATCAAGAATACGATCACGTGGCCAAGCCGATTGAACAACATAAGATTGTGCATCATTAATGGCTTTTTGGCGGCCAAAGTTCCCTAAAATCAAATCCCATGTATTGACAAAAAAACTGTGACGCTTTGTGCCACGTTTTCCGACCATTTTTTTGAAGCCAAAAACGATGGGATCGGTTAATAAATTAGATGTTCTATAGGTTGCTCGGGCAACGAAGTTCAAAGCTCTGCGACGACGGGTTTCTTGAGCGCCAATCACAGTTCTAATCGCGTTTTGAACTTTCGTTTCAAACTTACTTGCTTTAATTTCTGTATCCATATGTGTATTATTACCATAAGGATTTTTCTATGTCATTATCTTTTTAAGAATTTATTGTTGATTTTAAGAGGGGTACGGGATTAGGATTTCAGGCATGACAGTTCAAATTTCTAAAGCTCACCATTACGGTATTTTAACACTCGATAAGCCAAAGGCTTTAAATGCTTTGGATATAGAAATGGTAACAATTATAGCCGATACACTTAAGTTATGGGTCAATGATAAAACAATTGAAGCCGTTATTATTAGAACAGATAACCCAAAGTCTTTTTGTGCTGGGGGTGATGTTAAATCTGTTTACTATGATATTGACGCAATGCGTAAAGGGGAGAGTGAGGGTGATTTATTTGCTGATTTCTTTTTTCAAGAATATTGCATGAATTATCTGATCAGTACGTTTCCAAAACCAATTATATCTTTGATAGATGGTATTTGTATGGGCGGAGGTGTTGGATTATCTATTCATGGATCGCATAGGATTGTGAGTGATGAGTCTGTGATCGCTATGCCTGAAACAGCGATTGGGCTATTTCCTGATGTTGGTGTTTCTCATATTTTCTCTAAAGCACCTAATCATGTGGGGCTTTTCTTAGGGTTAACAGGGTATAGAATGGACGCCTGTGATAGTTTATATGCAGGCTTTGCAACGCATATTGGTTCTAGCGATCAAATAGAACGCTTTTTCCATGCTATAAAAAGAGGAGAAGATTATAAAGATCTTCTCTCAGATTTTTCAACAGAAGCTCAGGAATCGACACTTAAAAACCATATGAGTGATATTAAAGACGCAATGACGCCTGATACATTTGAAGCGCTTTATAATAATTTGCCTCAAACATCGTTTGGACAACAAATTAAAAGTGATATTAGTGCAATGTCACCATTGAGTATGGCCGTTACGTTTGAGCATTATTACAAAGCAAAATCTATGTCGATTGAAGATATATTGACAATGGATTATCGTCTTTCACAAGGTTGTATGGTGTTTGGTGATTTTTATGAGGGGATAAGGGCTTTATTAATAGATAAAGATAAAAACCCAAAATGGAACCCAGCCTCAGTTGAGCTGTTAGAAAAAGAAATGGTTAATAAATTTTTTGAAACAGAACCTAAAAAAGGAGATTTAACGTTTCTTTAAAAAAAATAATTCACACTTGATGGAGAATTTCTGTATGATATCTGTGTCAGGACTGATTTTTCTATCATACAACTGTCTTTTGTACTCACTTATGGAGGTTATTAGTGTCACAAGCTTATTACGAAACAATTCAATTGATTGAACGTTTGCACCGTCGTTTTCTTGACGTGTTAAAGGTCGAGCTTGATCGTAAGCATATCCAAGATGTTAACAACGTCCAAGCGATGATTTTGTTTAACTTAGGTGACGATGAGATGACTGTGGGAGAGTTAACGATCCGCGGTTATTATTTGGGTTCAAACGTTTCTTATAATGTTAAGAAAATGGTTGAGAATGGCTATTTAGATCAAGAACGCTCTATTCATGATCGTCGTTCTATTCGCGTAAAGGTCTCTGAAAAAGGGCGTAAATTATGCGATGACTTAGACGTGATGTTCCAAGATCATTTAGCAAAACTAAATGCAGCTGGAATTGGTTCTGAGAACTTAGCACGCTTGAATAAAGCGTTAAAAGCACTTGAAAGCTTTTGGGCTTCTCAATCAAGTTTCCAAATGCCTTCTGACGCATTTTAATCTATCACTATGAATAAGCCAGAAGACCTCCTTAATAATAGAGAAATTATTATTGAGATGTTGCCTGTTGGTTCAATTATGCGCGTTAGCGCAATGGATGTGGCAACCTTGACAGAGGTCGTTATCCAAGGCCCTGTAAGAGCTGGAGATCATGTATTAAGAGCTAATGTCTTAAAAAGGCTTTCTTATGTTTTAAAAAATAAGGGAGTTCTATGAACTTTTAGAATCTGTTATAAGTTAGTTATACATACAACAGATTGATGAGAGGAAGGTACCTCATGGGAGCAAAATTGGATAATCATACGACATTTCATAGTGATGATGCATTCTTTGTGAATGATTTACAAACAACAGACCCTTTAATTGCACGCGCAATTAAAGATGAAGTGCGTCGCCAACAAACTCAAGTTGAGTTAATTGCTTCAGAAAACATTGTTTCGCAAGCTGTGCTGGACGCTCAAGGCTCTGTTTTAACGAATAAATATGCAGAAGGATATTCAGGGCGTCGCTATTATGGTGGGTGTGAATATGCTGATATCGCAGAAAGCGCAGCGATCGAGCGTTTAAAAGATTTATTTGATTGTAAATTTGCAAATGTGCAACCTCATTCTGGTGCTCAGGCGAACCAAGCGGTTATGCTTGCTTTGTTAAGTCCTGGCGATTGTGTGTTGGGGATGTCACTCTCTGCGGGTGGACATTTAACACATGGTGCAGCTGTCAGCCAATCTGGTAAATGGTTCAAGGCGGTTCAATATGGTGTCAAAGAATCCGATGGATTGATTGATTATGATGAAGTTGAAAAACTTGCTTTTGAACATAAACCTAAAATGATTATTGCAGGGGCTTCGGCTTATCCGCGTATTATTGATTGGAAGCGCTTTAGAGCGATTGCAGATAAAATAGGGGCTTATTTAATGGTCGATATGGCTCACTATGCAGGCTTAGTCGCGGGGGGTGTTTATCCATCTCCATTGCCTTTTGCGGATATTGTCACAAGCACAACGCATAAGACACTTAGAGGACCTCGCGGTGGGATCATTCTTTCTAACAATGTTGAATTGGGTAAAAAAATTAATTCAGCTGTTTTTCCTGGTTTGCAGGGTGGCCCTTTAATGCATGTGATTGCAGCTAAGGCGGTGGCTTTTGGTGAGGCGCTACAGCCTGAGTTTAAAACATATGCGCGTTCAGTCTTAATGAATGCTCGTGCTTTGGCGGAAACATTGAAACAAGGTGGTTTGGGTATCGTTTCTGGTGGAACAGACTCTCATATGGTTTTGGTTGATTTGCGCCCTGTTGGTTTAACAGGTAATATTGTTGAAGCCGCGTTGGAACGCGCAGGCATGACATGTAATAAAAACGCTGTACCGTTTGATCCTGAAAGCTATATGGTGACATCTGGTGTGCGTTTGGGAACACCTGCTGGGACAACACGTGGATTTAGAGAAACAGAGTTTCATTTCATTGGTGAATGTTTGATCGAAGTGGTTGACGGTCTTCGCGAGAATGGAGCAGAGAGGAACGGTGCTGTTGAGCAAGCTGTTCGTCAAAAGATTGAGGCTTTGTGCCAGAAATTTCCAATCTATTAATAAAAAAGATTGCGGTATTCCACGCATCTTAGTATAACGCTACTACTAAGTTTAGGACTAGAGAGTAAAGAAGAAAGTTTATACTATGCGGTGCCCTTATTGTGGACATTTAGAAACTCAGGTGAAGGATTCTCGAGCATCAGAAGATAATGCTGCGATCCGTCGTCGTCGCCATTGCCCAGAATGCAAAGGGCGCTTTACTACGTTTGAGCGTGTTCAATTAAGAGATATCAATGTCTTGAAAAATGATGGCGCAATCGAACCATTTGATAGAGATAAGCTTTTTTATTCTATGCATTTACCACTTAGGAAGCGTCCTGTTGAACGCGAAGCTTTAGAAAAAGTTGTGAATGCAATCGTAAGACGTTTAGAAACAAGCGGTGATAGCGAAGTTACATCACAAAAAATAGGAGCTTTGGCAATGCAAGCATTGGGTGAGCTAGACCATATTGCATATATCCGTTACGCCTCTGTTTATAAAGATTTCAAAGAAGTTGATGATTTTAACCAATTTATCGATGAAGTAACCCAAGTAGCAAAAGAAAAAGCATCATGAGTAAAGTTGTAAAAAGAGGATCTGTAAAAGCCCGTAGGAAAACAGCACGTTTGGCGGCTTCTCAAGCCGTTTATCAAACATTTGTTACAGATAAAGATGCACGTACGATTGTTTCTGAATTTTTAACACATTATTTGAATCAAGATGTTGAAGGTGAACCACTGATTACAGCGGATGCTGAAACATTAAGTAAGCTTGTTCAAGGTGTTGAAGAACGTAAAGATGACTTGAAAGATCTCATACAGCCACATTTGAAGAATCGCGAATTGGAAAACCTAGATGGTTTGTTGCAATCTATGTTGTATGTTGGGACTTTTGAGTTGCTTGATAATACTGAAACAGATGTCGCAATTTTAATGAATGACTATATTGATGTGGCTAAAGCTTTTTATGATGATAAAGAAGCTTCTCTTGTAAATGCCGTATTAGACGGTGTCGCAAAATCTATTCGATAAAAAAAACATAAAAAAAACATAGAATTTTTCCATTTATTAAACCCCTTTTAATCAATTGTGCGTAGAATTGATCAAGTGTTGTTTTCTTTATTAAGTACATTTGGGGGTAATAAATGTATAAATTAAAAGTCCTGCTATGCAGTTTATTCGTTTTTTCTTTTGTTCTTGTTTCAGGAGTCGAAATGTCTATTACGCAATCCTATGCGGCTGAAGAAGCAAAAGAAGAGAAGAGTGGCGGTCTTTTAGGACTCAACGTAGATAAAACTTCATATATTTCACTAAATCCAATTATTGTTCCTATTTTGGGCGATAATGGAGAGGCTCAGTTAGTTACAATAATGATTTCATTAGAGGTGCCTAATTCAGAGGCTGAAACTAAGGTAAGAGAACAAAAGCTTCGTTTAGTGGATGCGTTTATTACGGATATGTATGGAGTGTTGGATAACAATCACTTACTTAGAAATGGCTATGTAGACGTGGCGCGCATGAAGCAGCGTTTATCAAAAATCTCAGACAAAGTTCTTGGCGAACATATTGTTTCTAGTGTTTTGGTAAAAGGTGTTCAACAAAGACGCGTATAAAATAAAAAGTTAAAAAATGTCAAGGTAAGAAGGCGCTCAGGTAACTGAGCGTTTTCTTTTTTTTACTCACCTTCAAAATCACTTTTGTTAAAGCGTCCTAAGTTGCCGATCAGTTGTTGCATAACAGTAAATTTACGCCCAGAGGATACTGTCTCTTTATCTGAAGGCGTGATTTCGATACCATCTTGTTCTGAGAGATGAGATACATTTGCGAGTTTTTTATTTTCATCAAAGGTGAGTGCAAGGACACGGCGTTCAACGACTTCTTCTTCATGAATGCCAACACGTTCCATTTTCTGTCCAATATAATACCAAACAGATTGATCAAATGTCGATGTTGTTGTTGGTGTTCCGAGTGCCTGAAGTGCTTCTCTTTGTGTCGTTTCACCTATAACTAAAGTTTTTAAGGCGCGCTCAGTCAGGACTTTCCCTCTTAATTCTGTCGTTGGTGTACACGCAACTATGAGTGAGCAAAAGATTGCAATTATAGAAAAACTCTTTAGATTGAACGAGCGTATCATGTGGTAAAGATCCGTCTTTTAGTTAATTTTATTCTTAGGGACTCATTCTATGGTTTTTTCAACAATTTTCAAATCCAAAAAGAAAGAATATAGAGAATTAGCACATCATTTGTATGTAAATGTTGTTAATAGGAGCAGGGAAGCTGTTTTTTACACAGAATACAACGTGCCTGATACTGTTGAAGGGCGATATGATTTGCTATTGATTCATTTATTTTTGATGTTGTCGGCGCTTTCATCCTCAAAAGAACATAAAGATCTACAAAAAGCACTGATTGATTTATGTTTTGAAGATCTTGATCAAAATTTAAGACAAATGGGGGTGGGCGATATGGGTGTTCCTAGACGCATTAAGAAAATGGCAAAAGCCTTTAATGGGCGTTCGACGATTTATGATGAGGCACTTACTCAAAATAATGATGATCTTTTAAGAGAAGCATTAGATCGAAATCTATTTGTGCAGACACCGGATGTGTCGTCGGAAACGCTTTCATTTTTTGTCAATTATATGAAAGGTCAAAAGAAGCATCTATCACAGTTTTTATTTGACAGAACTGATATAACTAGGATAGATTTCGCGCCTATTCACAGCGGATTTTAGGGGTTTAAAAAAATGAAAAAACACGTATTTAAAATTAGAAATGCCAAAACAAAAGAGACATCAGTTGATATTGCATTGTCAGCGGAGGAGAGTAATCAGTGGGCTGAACAATTTGAATTAGCTGCGTTGTCTGGTGTGAAAGCAACGTTCGTTATTGATCAAATTGAAGAGGAAACACTCTTTCATGTTAAGATGTCGATACAAGCGGTAGCAGAAATTGCAATGCCTTTAAGTGATGACACGATGAAGATTGAGATTAATGAAGAGGAAGATGATCTCTATACAACGCGCACAGATTTAATTGCGACAGATGAGGAAGACGAGGTTGATATTTATGCACCTGAATTAATCACAGATGGAGAAATTGATCTTGATGAAATGATGAAAGATTATCTTTATTTAATGATTGAAGAAGAATTTACGCGCCTGACAGGGAACTCAATCAATGCAAGTTTTGAAGAAACAGATCTTCAAATTGAGGAAACAAGACGTCCTTTTAGTAATTTAAAAGAATTATTAGATAAAAAGAAATAAAGAAAATCCTTGCGATTTTTAAATTTTTTCTATATGTAGAGTACTCTTGTAAGAAAGATTTTTTAATAGGCTTAAATTTTAAGACAAAATGAGAGGTTAAAATGGCTGTTCCTAAGAAGAAAACGTCACCATCTAAGCGTAACATGCGCCGTTCGCACCACAAGCTTGCGACGCCGGCATATACAGAAGATAAGAAAACAGGTGAAATGGTTCGCCCTCACCATGTATGCTTAAAAACTGGTATGTATAAAGGTGAACAAATCCTTGAAGCTAAGGAATTATTCTAATAAACTATTTCACGAATAAGTGATTTATCTTATTAGAACCCACTAATTAGCAAGATACAATTTTATGACTGACACTATTACTATAGCGTTGGATGCAATGGGGGGCGATAATGCCCCTTTTATTGTTATTGACGGAGCCGCACGCTTTCTAAGAAAATATGATGGCGACACAGCCTTGAAGTTTATGTTTTTTGGTGACGAAAAGCATATTGGTTCTTTGGTCGCGCGTCACAAAGCATTGGCTAAATGCTCAAAAATTATTCATACAGAAGATGTTATTACAAATGATCAAAAGCCGTCAGCCGCTCTAAGGCAAGGACGCAAGTCTAGCATGTATTTAGCTATTCAAGCGGTTGCAAAAGGGGAGGCTGATTATGTGGTTTCTGCGGGGAATACTGGCGCATTAATGGCTATTTCTCTTTTTGTATTAAAGAGATTACCTGGTGTTGCGAGACCTGCAATTGCTTCTGTTTTTCCAAGTAGTAAAAAAGATGTTGTTATGCTTGATTTGGGAGCGAATGTTGAATGTGATGCAGAAAACTTAGTTCAGTTTGCTATTTTAGGATCTGTTTTTCATCGTACCGTATCGGGTAAGAAAAACCCGTCTGTCGGCTTGTTGAATATCGGAGAAGAAGAAGGTAAGGGCAAGGATACCTTAAAATTAGCTTTCACATGTTTACAAGAAACACAATTACCTGGCGAATTTAAAGGATTTATCGAAGGTAATGATATTGGAAAAGGAACCGTTGATGTTATTGTGACCGATGGTTTCACAGGAAATGTAGCCTTGAAAACAATGGAAGGGACAGCAAATCTGCTTTATGATTTTATGAAGCGTGCATTCTTTTCTGATTGGTTATCTAAGGCGCTTGCTTTGTTGTCTTATTTTTCATTTAAAAGATTTAAATCTCAAATGGACCCTCGCAATTACAATGGTGGTATTATGCTTGGTCTTAACGGGATTTGTGTAAAAAGTCATGGTGGAACAGATCATAAAGGCTTTTCGAATGCTATTTTGTTTGGCTATAAAATGGCTCATAATAAGTTTAATGATGATGTTAGACGTCGTTTAGCAAGATATTCTACGACTATCCCTGAGTTAGAGGCTGATATTATTGAGCCGAACAACCTTCATGTTGGAGGGAAGTAATTATGATCCGCTCTGTTGTTAAAGGTACAGGCTCTTATTTACCAGAACGTATTGTCACAAATGATGATCTGACACAGTTTGTAGATACCAGCCATGAGTGGATTGTTAAAAGAACAGGTATTCACCAACGTCATTTGGCGGCAGACGGAGAGATGACCTCTGATTTAGCGCTGGCGGCTGCAAAAGAAGCGATGAAGAATGCATCTTTAACCGCCCAAGATATTGACGGTATTATTTTAGCAACAACCACAGCAGATCGTACGTTTCCATCAACAGCCGTTAAAGTACAAGCGGAATTAGGGATGACACATGGTTTTGCCTTTGATGTGCAGGCTGTTTGTTCTGGTTTTGTATATGCTGTTCGTTTGGCGGATAACATGATTAAAGCGGGACAGGTACGTAATCTTTTAGTGATTGGCGCGGAAAAATTCTCTTCGCTTCTTGATTGGGAAGATCGAACAACATGTGTTCTCTTTGGTGACGGTGCGGGTGCTATGGTTTTAAGCGCAGAGGAAGGCGAAGGTGTAGCTGATATCTTATCAACACATATTCACTCAGATGGTCGTCATCATGACTTGCTCATGACAGATGGTGGTGTTGGTTATAATAGGCATACTGGTAAAGTAACAATGGAAGGGGCGGAAGTGTTTAAACACGCAACGACCAACCTTGCGGCTGTTGTTGATGAAGTCTTAGAACATAACAATTTAACACCAGATGATATTGATTGGCTGGTACCGCATCAGGCAAATGCGCGCATTATTGAAACGACGGCTAAGAAATTAGGAGCATCTCTGGATAAGGTCATTATGACTGTTGATAAACATGGGAATACATCTGCGGCTTCTGTGCCTCTTGCTTTTCACGAAGGGGTGAAATCGGGGCGTTTGAAAAGAGGTCAAAATATTCTTATAGAAGCCATGGGTGCAGGCTTTACATGGGGCGCTGCTTTGATTAAATATTAGTTTTTTCTAATCGAATTGTTCCTTTTTCTTTCAGTATCTTAAGCAATATTTCTAACCTGTTGACGAATCATAAAAAAGTCGGTAGTCTACATATGTTAATGTTCATTATTTTATATGAGAAGGCGTAACACATGGCAAATGAGACTGTAACACGCAATGACTTAGCTGAAGCTGTATACGAACGCGTAGGGTTATCACGCAACGAATGTGCAGATTTAGTGGAAATGACTATCGACCAAGTTTGTGAAGCACTTGTTAAAAGACAAGATGTGAAAATTTCAGGTTTTGGTACATTAATGGTTAAAGACAAAACACAAAGAATTGGCCGGAACCCTAAAACAGGAGAAGAAGTGCCTATTTTACCAAGAAGTGTTTTAACTTTCCGTCCGAGTCAGATGCTTCGTGATGCTGTTGATGCCGGCAACAAGAAATAAAACAAAGAAAACCGAGATGACACAATAAAATAAATAAAACGTCATCTGCTTTGTTTCAGGGAGAAAAAAATGGCAAAACAATCAAACCAAACGGCATATATGAACGAACCCGATACATTAGATTTATTTGCATCATTATCTGAATCAACAGAAAAAACAGTCAATGAAGAACTGCAAAGCCAAACATCTGATACAACACAAGATGTTGTAAGTGAGTTACCGGATTCTGAAACGACAAAAACACAATTACAAGAACAAGTAGAAGATGTAATTGCGGTTGATAAACCGTTAAGACAGCCACGTGTTAAGAAAAAAGAACCAAAATCATCACGTCGTAGAGGGCGTAATAAAGAAGGTGGTGCTTTCAAAACAATTAGTGAGCTTGCAACATACTTAGATATTCCTCAGCATGTTTTACGCTTTTGGGAAACAAAATTTTCTCAAATTAAACCAATGAAGCGTGGTGGCGGTAGACGCTATTATCGTCCTGAAGATGTTCAAATCGTTGAACGTATTCATCACTTACTTTATAATGAAGGTTACACAATAAAAGGTGTGCAACGTTTAATTCGTATCTCTTCAAAACAAGAGTTTTTGGAAGGGGCGTCTGGTGTTGTGGTCGCGAACTCTGAGACAAAAACAACAGCCTCTAAAGAAACTACACAAACGCCTAAATCTGAGGCTAAAAAAGATACAAGTTCTAATGCTTCTCAAACAGAAGAAGCAATGCGAACAATTTTGCGTGGTTTAAAGGATATTCGCCGCGAACTCGCCTCATAATTTAATTGACATATTAACAGTTTCTATGGTAAGTCTTTTGATGTTGAATCAAAAGAGGAGAGGTTATGTCTGAGGGAAATGAGCAAAACCAAGGTTTAAATCTTATTATGTTACCGAATGAGCATACAGGTCAGGTTCTAAACCTGAATGGTGTGTCTTTCAAAGTGTCAGCAGAAGGCGATATAGAAATTTTAAATGCTCGCAATGTGTTCGCACATAATGTTGAGTTTATGTGCGTGGCGCCAAGCCAATCAGGACAAACTTTAGAAGCGAAATTTGTTAATGATAACATTGAAGTGGGCGATGAGATGCCTGATGGTAGTATCTTTGTGGGGCTTGATCATGCAGGTGAGGGACTTTATTCAGTCGCAACAGCCGTAGATGGCCGACACACAATAGAGGCCGCTTTTAATTTTTTAGCACAATTAGAGGCTTGTGGGCATAGTGATTGGCGTTTACCTCATGGGGCAGAACGAAAAATATTAAGCGAGCAACGTCACGCTGGGAAGTTATCTGGGTTATTTCATGAAGAAGCAGGCGATCGAGATCAGTATGATGCTTTATATTGGGTTACATATGGTGACTTTGGTAACAAAAAAGTAGGAACAAAAAGCTTTTGTTCTGATAATTTTTATAGCACTCATGAGTCTACAGAGCAACGTATTGCGCCTGTCAGATCAGGACCATTACCGAAAGGATTTATATAAATGCCAAGATCAAAAGAAACACAAGAAGAGCAGCCTGAAATCACGATCCTAGATCCTAAATTAAAAGGAAAAATACTTAATATTGATGGTGTGATACTTTCTGTTGATGGTAAAGGGAATTTGACGGTTATTAAGGCAAATAATGTCTTTTTAGAAGATGTAAAATATATGTGCCTCGCCCCATCACGTACGGCGGATTGCTTTGAAACAAAACCTATGAAGGAAAAAGTTGAAATTGGTGATGAGATGCCTGATGGGACTGTGTTTCTAGGTATATCACCAGATAATGCACAGGGGCTGTTTTTAATGCCCAAGAATTTTGAGAACCAGTTCTCTGATGTGGAAGCCACAAGGATTGTGAGTAGACAAACAGCATATGGACATTCTGATTGGCGCTTGCCAACACGTAGAGAATTAGAGTGTGTTTATAATAATAAGAGGCATAAAAGCATTTCCGCCGTTTTTAATACAAGATCGCCTGGTCCATGGTATTGGGTTCAAATCGCAAATAATCGTGTGGGCGGCTTTGATATGAGAGATAAAGAATATGTAACTAGCTATAGTTCAGGTACCAAAGTTGCTGTTTCTGCGGTTAGAACAGGGCCTGTTCCTATAGGGTATTTGTAAATAGCACAGCGTGTTTTCCTTTATCTATTACACGTAGTTAGTCAAAACAGACTATTGATTTTTTAAATCGGTTTAAGTACATTCGAGCTATCCTAAGTCGGAATGTGGCGCAGCCCGGTAGCGCACTTGCATGGGGTGCAAGGGGTCGGAGGTTCGAATCCTCTCATTCCGACCATTTTTATCTTTTATAAAATATAGCGAAAAATATAGACGGCAGGGAGAGCTATACCTATTAAAAAGGTAATGAATTGGCTTTTCACACCTGTCTTGATAAGGAAACTCTTTTTTGGATTTTTGGGGTTGTAAAAAGCAATTAATTTTCCACTCGTACTGTAAGTGAAGTATTTTTTCTGTTGAAGAAGGAGGCGTCGCGCATTGTAAGAGGCAACCATATACCAAGGTGAAATGCGATGGCCTTTATAAGTGATATTATCAACAGTGTAACTATATAAGGTTTTTAAAACAAAGTTTTGTTCGGCTGGAATTTGGGCGGCGCCAGAGCGAGATAATCCTTGTTCTGTAATTTCACATTCAACACCAGGCCATTTATTTAGTCGAATTTGATAGATGAGAGAATAAGAACACATTAAGAAGGCATAGAGCGCGCCAAAAAATAAAAACCCTTGAGGGTCTTTGTCTTGGAGCAGTTGCCACATATCTGTAAAATATTGTTCCATTGATTTGAAAACCCATTGAAAAAAAAGCATGTGTATGAACGTTATGAGATCAAAATATAATTGTCAATAGAAGGAAATTTGATTGTGCTCTTAAGGCTTTACTGCTAGAAAAGAAATGTATTGTTATCTTTTTTTATAGCTAGGTTTCTTATGAAGCTTCTTTCTGATCAATCGCTTTCTATTATTCTTTCTATAACAGGTTTTTTTGTTTTTGCCTGTGGGGATTCTTTTAAAAAGTGGCTTTTACTCAGTTACACAATTCCAGAAACATTTGTTTTAACATTATCGTCAGGCTTGATCTGGGCTTTCGCTTTTTCGTTTAAATTAGGTGGTATTAAGTCAGTCATGACAATTAATCGTCCTAAACTACATATTATTAAAGCATTTGTTTTAGTTGCGAACATGTATTGCGCTATTCAAGGAGTTAAGAATTTACCGCTTGATACATTTTATGTGATTATTTTTACAGCTCCCTTAATCACAACATTATTGGCAAGTTTAATCTATAAAGAAGCGCTATCGCGTATGAAATTAGCGCTTATTTTAACGGGGTTTAGTGGTGTGGTATTAATAGCAAATCCTTTTAACGGGCTTGATATTAATTATACGGGCGTGATTTATACTCTTTTATTGGCAATTTTCTTTTCTTTGAACTCGATTATCAATAAAGCATTTTCGCGCCATGATCCGCAATTTCCTTTTATCTTGTTGCCTTTTATGCTTGCGTTATGTTTGTTCACGACGCTAAATAATTTTGCAATTCCATCTGTAACACTTCAAACAGGTCTCGTGGCTTTTGTCTGTGGGTTTACAAGTGTTTTTGGTACATTGTGTTTGTTGAAAGCTTTTCAAATAGGTAATGCCGCAAGTGTTGCTAATTATCATTACACGCAATTGATCTGGGGAATTGTTTTAGGGTATCTCCTGTTTTCGAATGAGCCAACATGGATGGTTATCGGAGGTGGGGGTGTTATTATAAGCTCTGGTTTAGCACTTTATTTCTATGACCGTAGAGAAGCACGTAAGTGTGCAAAGATAATGCTATAAAAGGTTGTTCTTTTAGGAAAATAACTTCATACTTGAAAAAAAAGAAATAGGATGGACGTTTAATGAAAGTATTTATATATCAACCCTCACGTAATGTTATGCAGTCTGGTCGCTCTAAAACAAAGACATGGGTTTTAGAATATGAATTGGAAACAGGGCGTGTTCCAGATGGTCTGATGGGCTGGACATCTTCTGATGATACTTTGAACCAAGTGCAGCTTAAATTTGATACTGTTGATGATGCGATTAGTTTTGCTCAACAAAAAGGGTGGGAGTACAGCGTTAAAGAAACAAAAGAAAGACGCGTTGTCCCTAAAAGTTATGCCGATAATTTTAAATAATTATCAAAGATGTTTCTAATTTTATGTGTGCTTAAAAAAAAGCTGACATTCCTTAGGGAGTATGCTAGATAAGACTTAACACACGTCTGGATGCGGTTCCGTAGCTCAACCGGATAGAGCAACTGCCTTCTAAGCAGTAGGTTGTAGGTTCGAGTCCTACCGGAATCGCCATTTTAAAATCTTCACCAAATTACAGTAGGGGCCATGACTGAAGAAGTAACGGAAACATATGTTGATAAATTTTTAAAAAAGAAACCAATCACACTTTTATCTTTAGCGTATGTGATTGCTTTATCAATCATTGCGGGGATGTCTGTTGGTGCGCATTTAGTGGTTCAAAAGGTTGTTGCAGAGCAAGAAGAGTCAGCGCGTGTTGTGAATATTGCAGGAAGACAGCGTATGCTTTCTCAAAGAACAGCTCTATATATGACGAATTATGTGATTGGAGAACGTGTTGAGGCGCATAATAAGCTTCGTGAAGGGATCTCTTTATTTGAGCGCTCTCATAGAGCTTTGACAAAAGGCGATGATCAACTCCGCTTAAAAGGAGAGCTTCCGCAAAGGCTACATGATATTTATTATAGAGAGCCTTATAATTTAGATCAGATGGTCTCTCAATATATCAGTGATGTTCGTACAATTTTAGCTGATGTGGATATGAATTTAAAACAAGATAATGAAATATATCAGCGCGCTAAAAAATTGGCGGAAAATGAGCTCCTTGTGGCTTTGGATTTGGCGGTGAAAGCTTATGAAGAAAGCGCAGAAGATAAAGTTCGAAAGCTAACAGATATTCAAACAGTATCTATTTTGGCGATTTTGGCGATTATTTTACTTGAGGCAATTATTATTTTCAGACCTTTAATAAACCGTGTTCGTCGCTATTCAGAAGAGATTGAAGAGATCGCTTCACATGATGTTTTGACAGGGGTTTTAAACAGGCGCGCTTTTATTCAGCAAGCGGATATAGAGCTTAACAAAGCACAGCGATATCAGATACCATTTTGTTATATTATATGTGACTTTGATCATTTTAAACGCGTGAATGATACCTATGGTCATGCCGTAGGTGATGAAGCATTAAAACATGTTTCCAGGATCATAAATAAGAGTTTAAGAAAATCAGATATTCTAGGTCGTATTGGCGGTGAAGAGTTTGGTATACTTTTGCCACATACGAATGAAAAAGATGGTTTGGTTGTTGCAAATAAAATTCGAGCGATGGTTGAATCATATGCGATGGATTTTACTCATGAGGGGGAGCGAACAGAGCTTAAAATCACGACAAGCATCGGATTTACATTGTATGATGCTTATAAGGATGAAATTCTAGAAGATCTTTATATCCGCGCAGATAAAGCCCTTTACAAAGCGAAAGCAGATGGTCGTAACAGAGTGTCAATCTGTAAGGCAGCAGTTTAGGTAGTATTTCTTTTTAGTTTTTGAATGTTGATGATTCTAATGTCTAGGTTTTAATTATCAATTCATTGTTTTTGTATTTAGTCCAGAATAAAGGGATGAGAAGCAGCATAACGAAAATCCCTGAAAAAAATCAGAGATGGATTTTTATAAGCGAGGCCATTTAAAAGCCAGCTAAATCATTTATTAATTCCATACGCAGCTCATCAAAGTAATTTTTAATCAATAGGATATTATATGAAATAAATCTTAAAAAAGGGGTGATTTGGAAGAAAATGGCTCCTCGGGAGGGATTCGAACCCCCGACCAAGTGATTAACAGTCACCTGCTCTACCACTGAGCTACCGAGGAACACGGTAAAGTAAAAGAAGACTCTTTTACTGCTCAAAAGCTAGAATTGTATAACAAAGCTTTTATAGGAATGCTAGTAAAAAATGAGTTATTTACTAATTATTTGCATTCTTTTTAAGCAGCTTTGGAGGCACGAGCCGGAATCGAACCGGCCTACAAGGATTTGCAGTCCTCTGCATAACCAATCTGCCATCGCGCCATGATCCATTGCTTTGTCTTTAAAACTATATCATAGATATTTTTTTAAAGCCATATACATATAGACCTTGCAATCATGGTTGGTCAAGCTAGAATAGAGCGAAATTAGAAAAAAGTTTTTTTCTTTTCTTTCCTAAGATAAAATATTCATTTCGAATGAAGGTATACAAGAATGAATTTTCATGCAGCGCGTTTAAATATGGTTGAAGGGCAAGTTAAGCCGAATAAAGTAACGGATAAGGCTCTTATTGATATTTTTAGATCTCTCCCTAAGGAGGACTTTTTTCCAGAAAACGCAAAATCATTAGCTTATAGCGATGAATGTGTAGAGATTTTTGAAGGACGTTACGCGCTTTCGCCAATGGTGTTTGCACGTATGTTACAAGAGGTCGATATTAAGAAACATGAAGTTGTTCTTGATGTTGGCTGCTTGACGGGCTATTCAACGGCGGTTATGGCGCAGCTCGCTGAGATGGTGATTGGTTTGGCGCAAAATGACGAAATAGCTAAATTAGCTGAAGAGTCTTTGCAACATGAAGACTATTGTAACACGGTTATTGCTTCTGGTGATTTGAATAACGGGTTAGAAAAACAAAGTCCTTATGATGTTATTTTTATTAATGGTGCAATCTCGGAAATTCCAGAAGCTCTGTTAAGACAGTTGAATAATGGGGGACGTTTGGTGTGTGTTTGGAAAGAAGAGGCTGAAAGATCGTGTTCTAAAGCGGTTTTATTTTTGAAAGATTTAGAAGGTCAAATCACTAAAAAAGAATTGTTTGACGCAGATGTACCTTTCATTCCTGGGTTTGAACCAAAGAAAGCATTTTCTTTTTAAGGGAAGATTGATTTTATCATGAAAAATTTATTTAGAAATACAATGGCGATAGCGACGGCATCTCTTTTCTTGTCAACGCCGATTAAAGCAGAGAGTTTATCTGAGGCGCTTGTGAAAGCCTATGTTCATAATCCTGTTTTGCAAGCAGCAAGACATGAGTATGAGGGGGTTTTATATATGGTACCAGAGGCTCAGGCAGGCTATAGACCCTCTGTAAATGCTTTTGCCTCACAAGCATGGACACGCGATGAGAATACGATCAATGGAAATATTCCTGGGTTTTTTGAGCAAACAGATTTAAGTACGCAACAATATGGTGTTGAAATTGTGCAAGCTCTCTTTAAAGGGGGGCGTACATCTGCGGCGGTTGCCTCGGCTAAATCTTTTGTTGAGGCGCAGTCATATGCTTTACAAAAAAGCGAACAGGATGTTCTTTTATCTGTTGTGGAAAGCTATTTAGGATTAAAGGAGCATCTAGCCATTGAACGCTTGCGTGAAAAGAATGTGCATGTTTTAGAAGAACAACGCCAAGCAACGGAAGAACAATTTGAAGTTGGAACAATTACGAAAACAGATTTATCTCAAGCTGATTCAAGATTATCACAGGCGCAAGCGGCTTTAATTGAGGCTAAAGGTGAAACAAATAAGGCGCGCGCGTTGTATGAAAAAACAATTGGTATTCCTAATGCTTTTTTATTAGAAGATGATTTTAAGACGATTGAAAATATTACACTGCCACAAACAATCGGGTTTGTGTTGGAAGAAGCAGACAGTGATCATCCTATCATTATCCAAGCAATGGCTTTGAAAAATGCGGCTTTACATGATGTCGATAATGTTTTTGGTGAGTTGCTACCACAGCTCACAGCAACAGGGAGTGTTTCGAAAACTTATGAGCCTTCTGTCAATATTGAAGAAAATGATAATGCGCGCTTTTCTTTTGATTTATCAGTGCCTTTATATCAAGGTGGTGCGACACGTGCGAGAATGGTGGCGCAACAAAAACTTGTCCTTCAAAGAGAGGACGAGATTAATGAAGCAAGAAGAAGTGTTCGTTTGCAGGCCATTTCAGCTTGGAATGATTATATCTCCAATGAAAGTCAGATCTCTGCCCTTAAGAAACAAATAGAGGCGGCGGAGTTAGCTTTAGAAGGTGTTATTGCCGAATCTCAGGTGGGGGCTAGGACAGTTCTTGATATTTTAGATGCGGAAGAAGAATTATTAGATGCACGTGTGTCTTTAGTTTCAGCAGAAACAGCGTATGAGATAAGCCGCTTTACGGTTCTCTCAGTTCTAGGGGATTTAACGATTTCAGGTTTAGAGCTGGATGTGAATGCTTATAATGCTCAAGAAAAATATGAAGATGCTGATGGTAACTGGATGTTTTTTGAGTAAAAATATCTGTTTTATGAAATGATTATTAGACAGAAGGTAATAGTTTTTGTACGCTAAGTAAGTAACTATGTTGATTCTATAGGTTTTATATAAAATATGAGTGAAGATAATAAACAAGAAGACGATCATTCAATTGAGGACATTTTGGCTTCAATTCGCAGTATTATTGCGGATGATGATGCTGATGAGCCAATTGAAGAGGGGGAAAGTCTTGAAATTGTTAGCGAGGCTGCTAGCGAATCTGTTGCCGCACAACAACCTGAACAAGAATTCGAAATGACAGAAATGGATCCTATTGCCCGTGAGATGGAAGAGTCTGGCGATGAGGATATTTTGGAATTAACAGATGATATGATGGCTGACCCTGCTGATGATGGGTTTCAAGAACCACAAAGCCAAGATGATATTGATGCGCTATTCGATGAGAATGTAGACGCCAATGTTGAGCCTGTTGAAGAGGTTGTTGAAGAAGAACCTGTACAAGAGCCTGTTGAAGAGGAAGCCTCACTTGAAGAAGATTACGCCGTTGATCTTGTTATGCAAGATTTAGAGGATGAAGAGCAGCCTGTAACAGATGATTCACTGCTTTCAGAAGTTGCTGCAGCGAGTGCGGCTGGTGCTCTTTCTAGGCTTTCTGAAAATGTCGGTACAACAAGATCATCATCGCCATCATCAAATATGATTGTCGGGACAATTACATTAGAAGATATTGTAAGGCAAGAAGTTCGCCCTTTAATTAAATCTTGGCTTGATGATAACTTACCATCATTGGTTGAGCGTTTAGTTGAAAAAGAGATTTCAAATTTGAAAAATAAACTATGATATTCTAATCATAGTCACAGCGTTTTCGCGGAGAGTTCAACATGATATATGTTCAAGAATCCTTGGTTCCAGAAGAGAAAATTGTCTATGCGGCTCAGTTTCATTGGATGTATACTGTTTCGGCCTGTTTTTGGCTCGTTATAGGTCTTATTCTTGGATGGTTTGTGTTATATAGCGGTATTCTCATTACATTCCAAGACTTGCCATCAGCCTATTATACAGAGGCTGTATGGGAGTTAAATCCAATGATTAGATTTGCGGCCTTGGGAATGGTTTTATTTGGTATTTTAAAATGCTCTATGATGATGGCTTTTAAAGCGACAACAGAGATTGCGATTACAACCCGCCGTCTTATTTTTAAGCGCGGTATTGTTGCAAGACATGTTGATGAAATGAGTATTGACCGTGTTGAAGGTGTGATTGTTGAACAAGGTGTTCTAGGGCGTATCTTTCAATATGGACGTGTGATTGTGCGTGGTATGGGGGTTGGGGCTATTGTCTTGCCCGGTATGTTGATTACCCCGATTATGCTTAGGAAAGCAATTGAGAAAGCCCGTGAAGTTTAAAGCATAAAAAAAGCCTCTCGATTATGAGAGGCTTTTTTTTTAAATCGGTTAGTGTATCAAGCAACATTGCTTTCATTTTCAGCATCCTTATGAGAGATACCGTGCTCAGCAATAAAGCGATCTGCTTCTAAAGCAGCCATACATCCCATACCAGCCGCCGTTACAGCTTGACGGTATGTTTTATCTTTGACATCACCCGCTGCGTAAACACCTGGGATATTTGTTGCTGTTGAATCTGATTTTGTCAGGATATAGCCCTCATCATCCATATCAACATGGCCTTTAAAGATTTTTGTTGCAGGATCGTGTCCAATTGCAACAAACACCCCATCTAATGAAAGAGTAGTGGTTTCATCTGTTTTAATATTTTTTGCAACAAGCCCTGTTACACCAGGGATTTCTCCATTTTGTGCATTCTGGGGCAAGATACCAGTAATCTCTTCAACAACATGATCCCATAAAAACTCAATCTTAGGATTGTTAAATAGGCGGTCTTGCATGATTTTTTCTGCTCGAAGTGTATCTCTGCGGTGAATAAGAGTTACTTTTTTTGCAAAATTTGTTAAGAAAAGCGCTTCTTCAACAGCGGAGTTACCGCCGCCAATAACCGCAACTTCTTTGTCGCGGAAGAAGAATCCATCACAGGTTGCACATGCAGAAACACCAAAGCCTTGGAATGCTTTTTCAGTTTCAAGACCAAGCCAGCGTGCTTGAGCGCCTGTTGAAATGACAACCGTTTCAGCAATATATGTATCACCATTATCTCCAATAGCTGTGAAAGGACGCTTAGAAAAATCAACGCTTTGGATATAGTCTGTAATTAAAGTTGTTCCAACATTCTCAGACTGAGCTTTCATTTGCTCCATAAGCCATGGGCCTTGAATAGGATCGGCAAAACCAGGGTAGTTCTCAACTTCTGTTGTAATCATCAATTGTCCACCTGTTTGAAGGCCTGTCACCATGATTGGTTTTAGATTGGCACGTGCTGCATAAATCGCTGCTGTATAACCAGCAGGGCCAGAGCCGATAATGAGGACTTTTGTGTAATGTGTATTCGCCATAAACGTTTTCTTCTTTTTAATTCTATTAAATAATGATCTGGATTGTTTTAACGGGTTTTCAACTCTTGTGCAATGATTTTGGCTATTCTTTGCGTTTCTTTTAGTGGTTTTGGCGTGAAATCTTCTAAAACGCCATTTTCAAAACGTTTTGCATAGCCTTTTTCAATGATTTCTTGATGGAATTTGTTGATGCGTTTGCCACCTCCATCAAGGGGGATAATATAGGTAGGCTTCCCTGATGTAATAGATTCGGAAATCATTGAAGCACTATCTTCTGTGACTAAAATTTTATCAGCTTGTGCTAAAAAAGCAAAATAAGGGTTTGCGCCTTCTCCGTCCCAAAAATAAATCGCAGGGAAATTGCTCAATTCATTTTTTAACAGCGCTTGGTTTTCTGGTCCTGTTCTTCTAGAGGCGGTGATCATAATATTATACTGTTCTGAGAGCGTTTTAATATCATCACAAAGGCTTTTTGTAGCTGTATGTGTCAAAGTGTGTGCTTTGCTGTTTCCGCCAATGAGCAGAGCTAATTTAGGCTTTTCATCTTGAAAGAACGGAGCAAATTGTTCAGATTCATTTCTAAGTTTCTCATCTGTGATACGATTGAGGCTACCTATGGTTGTTATAACGTTATCTCCACGTGTTGGATCATGAGAAGGGACGACAACGAGATCAAATAAAGCGGGGTTACATCGAGGGTCTTGTATTTGAGCGATATATGTTTTCCCTTTGCTTGCTTGTTTAATGTGAAGCGCCGCTGGAATACTTTTTCGACCGCTGCTAATAACCAGATCAGGCCAAGGCGTTTGTATAGGGTCGCTATCTTGTGCAAAAGCATATTGATTAAAGACGCGAAAATAAGGGGTTAGTTGTTTCCATGGAGTGCGTAATTTTATGCGTTTAATAGTGGGGGTGAGCCCCATGGCTTCGGCGATACCAATGCATTGATTTTCTGTACCCGCTATTCCTTCAGTGATAACCCAACAACTTATATTTTTATTACTTTTTTTGTCCATTTTTTCAAATATTCGGCTTGATTTTTATATCTCATGTTGTTATTAACATGATCTGCATTATTTATAAATAAATTACATATGAGAATCATAATATTTTTTAAAATAGTGTATTAAATTTCAAAAAACACGCTTAAGAAGAATAAAAAGGAAAGAAAATCTATGCGCCGCGTAAAATTAGATCGTATTGATCGTAAAATTTTAAGAGACTTACAAGATAATGGCCGCATGACAAATGTTGAGCTTGCTAATAATGCAGGTATTTCTGCGCCACCATGTTTGCGTCGTGTGAGAGCGTTAGAGGATAATGGCTATATCAAGGGCTATTATGCACAGGTTAACCCTCAAATGTTGGGCTATGGTATTTCTGTTTATGCGCATGTTGGTCTTAATTCTCAAGCCGATTCTGATTTGAATAAATTTATTGATTCAGTAGGAGAGTGGGATGAAGTGCGTGAATGTCATATGATGTCAGGCGATATGGATTTCCTTCTTAAAATCGTTGCAGAAGACTGGGATGATTATCAACGTTTCCTAACGCAGAAATTAACAAAAGCGCCAAACGTATCGCATGTTAAATCTGCTATTAATATCAGAACAACAAAATTCGCACCAGGTGTGCCAATTGACACAGATTGATAAGTGAGAAGATGGGGATGAAGCACAATAAGTTAATCCCTGAATTGGTTGTTATATCACTTAAAGAAACGCATTCATTTTACTGTAATATATTGGATTTTTCGATCTCTTATGAGAGGCGTGAGGATGGTTTCTTATTCTTAGAACGCGAAGGTGTTCAGCTCATGTTTGAGGAATTTGGTCTTGCCAATAGACATTTTATTAATGGCGCATTAGAAAAGCCTTTTGGGCGCGGCGTCAATTTTCAAATTGAAGTATCGAATATACAGGACTTATATGAACGATGCCTTTCTTATAAAGTAGAATTTCATCAAGATCTAGAAGAAGCATGGTATAGGCAAGATGCTTTGTTGCTTGGCAATAAACAATTTGTTATCTCTGATCCAGATGGCTATTTATTGCGTTTTTTTCAAGACATAGGAAAAAAGCCCGCCAACTAGCTGAGCGGACTTTTTCTTTTTTATTGTGTTTTAAATTAGCTATAAGCAACACTCATAATTTCAAGATAACGTTCGCCACCTGGTGAAGGAACAGTGACGCTATCACCCTCATCTTTACCGATGAGAGCCTTTGCAATAGGGGCTTTGTATGAAAGCAATCCACTATCAATATCGGCTTCGTAATCACCAACGATTTGATAGGTTGTCTCGACTTCTGTGTCTTCATCAAGAACGCGCACAGTTGCACCAAAGCGCACAGTCGTACCTGTGATTTTTGAGGTGTCAACGACATCAGCGCGCCCAATAACAGCTTCTAATTCTTGGATGCGGCCTTCGATAAAGCTTTGCTTCTCACGCGCTGCGTGATATTCAGCGTTCTCAGATAAGTCACCATGAGCGCGTGCCTCGGCAATATCTTCGATAACGGCAGGGCGTTCAACAGATTTTAAATGCTTTAATTCTTCTTCTAATTTAGTCAAACCTGCACTCGTTAGGGGAAATCGTTCCATAACATCCTCTCTCACATATATTATATTTAATCTTTAGGGATAATTTTTAATTTCAAAGAATCTATCACGACCTTTTTTAGAAATCAAATGCTTAATAATATCAGTAAAAATTATGCTGTTTCGGGGAGCATATAATCTTGAAGAGAGCAGACATCCAAGTTATCTCCGATATTGGCACAAATCGCTTTAACGGCGGCTTCACCACCAGCAATCGTTGTGTAATAAGGGATATTACTTGTCAGCGCTTTTCCACGTAGGCTATAGCCATCAAGTACTTCTCTCGGCCCTTTTGTTGTGTTGATGATAAGATCAATTTCACCATTAATCATCGCATCAATCACATGAGGGTGTCCTTGCATGACTTTGTTAATCATGCGTGTGTCAACGCCGTTTGCATTTAAGAATCTAGCCGTTCCCATTGTCGCCACAATATCAAATCCATGTTGATAGAGCGCACGAGCAAGGCGTAATGCATGCGGCTTATCATCATCTTTGACAGAGATGAAAGCCGATCCACTTTTAGGAAGGGTCATCCCAACACCCAATTGAGATTTAACAAAAGCGCGTTCAAAATCACGGTCAACACCCATGACTTCACCTGTTGAGCGCATTTCAGGACCTAAAATAATATCCGTACCAGGGAAGCGTCCAAAAGGTATAATCGTTTCTTTAACAGCGACACGGTCTTTTGGCATTCCCGTTAAGAGAGGTTTGAATTCAGCTAAAGGCTGTCCAGCCATAACTTTTGAAGCTATTTTTGCAACTTCAACATTGGTCGCTTTGGCAACAAAAGGGACCGTACGTGAGGCTCTTGGGTTGACTTCGATAATGTAAATTTGATTATCTTTAATCGCGAATTGAATATTCATCAATCCTTTAACTTTGAGCGCGATTGCCAGTTGCTTTGCTTGATGCTCAATAATTTCTAAGAGAACTTCATCTAAGGAATAAGGAGGAAGAGAGCAAGCACTGTCACCCGAATGAACGCCAGCTTCTTCGATATGTTCCATGATGGCTGCGATATAAATATCTTTGCCATCGCTAATCACATCGACGTCAACTTCGATCGCGTGAGAGAGATATTGATCGATCAAGAGAGGCGTATCGCCAGAGACTTGAACGGCTTCATCAATATAACGGTTAAGCGCAGCGTCACTATGAACGATTTCCATGGCGCGACCACCAAGCACGTAAGAGGGTCGCAAGACAACAGGATAACCAATTTTTTTAACGATTGCGATCGCATCTTCTTTTGTTTTAGCAATACCGTTTTTCGGTTGTGTGATAGAGAGATGCTCAACCAAGTCTTTAAAACGTTCACGATCTTCTGCCAAGTCAATGGCATCTGGATCTGTTCCTAAGATAGGAATATCTTGGTCTTTCAAAAATTGTGCAAGCTTTAGCGGTGTTTGTCCGCCAAGCTGAACAACAACGCCTTTTAATGTTCCTTTTGATTGCTCTTTTAAGATCAGTTCAAGCGTGTCTTCTTCGGTAAGAGGCTCGAAATAAAGCTTGTCGGCTGTATCATAATCGGTTGAAACAGTTTCAGGGTTACAATTCACCATGATGGTTTCATAGCCCATTTCTGAAAGAGCATAACACGCATGAACACAACAATAGTCAAATTCGATCCCTTGTCCAATACGGTTAGGGCCTCCGCCTAAGATAACCACTTTTTCTTTATCTGAGATATGTGATTCACATGCGGGTGTTTCGCTCATACCACTTAAGCCTTCATAGCTTGAGTACAGATATTGCGTATTTGTTGGGAATTCTGCGGCGCAACTATCCACCTTTTTAAAGATTGGATGCACACTTAAGTCATGACGTGCTTGTCTGACTTTTGCTTCGGTTGTGTCAGTTAAACGCGCTAACTGCGCATCGCTAAAGCCTTGTGCCTTTAATAGACGGAACCCATGAGCTGTTGTTGGTAAACCTTTTTCTGTGACCGCTTTTTCTAGAGAAACCAGATTTTCAAATTGTTCTAAAAACCACGGGTCAAATTTTGTAAGACTATGAATTGTATCACGGTCCATGCCTTCGCGCATTGCTTGGGCGATCGAAAGTAAGCGATAAGGCTTTGGTTGAGAAAGCTCGGCGGCGAAAATATCAGGGTCTTTTGTACCATCAGCGCGTGTAGGAAGTTCGACTTCACTAAGCCCGTCTAGGCCAATCTCCATGGAACGAAGCGCTTTTTGGAGGCTTTCTGCAAAGTTGCGCCCGATTGCCATGATCTCTCCAACGGATTTCATAGATGTGGAGAGTAAAGGCTTTGAGCCTTTGAATTTTTCAAAAGCAAAGCGCGGAATTTTTGTAACAACATAATCAATTGAAGGTTCGAATGATGCTGGTGTTGTCACTGTAATGTCATTTTTCAATTCATCAAGTGTATAACCAACCGCAAGTTTTGCTGCAATTTTAGCAATTGGGAAACCTGTTGCTTTTGAAGCAAGCGCAGAAGATCTTGAAACACGCGGGTTCATCTCAATGACAACCATACGTCCATCTTCAGGATTGATGGCAAATTGTACATTTGAACCACCCGTTTCAACACCAATACCGCGCAGCACCGCAAGGCTGGCATCACGCATAATTTGATATTCTTTATCAGTCAGTGTGAGAGCAGGGGCAACAGTAATAGAGTCTCCTGTATGAATCCCCATGGGATCAATATTTTCAATCGAACAGATAATGATTGCGTTGTCGGCTTTGTCGCGAACAACTTCCATTTCATATTCTTTCCATCCTAAAACAGATTCATCAATTAAAACTTCCGTTGTTGGGCTGGCCTCTAAGCCGCTTTTGACAATGCGTTCATAATCTTCTCTGTTATAAGCAATACCGCCACCAGAGCCGCCTAAAGTAAAAGAGGGACGGATAATCGCAGGGAGGCCAATATCTTTAAGGGCGTTAAGGGCATCTTGTAGAGTGTGAGCGATCGCACTTCTTGGGCTTTCAAGACCGAGGCTATCCATTACATCACGGAATTTTTCACGGTTTTCTGCGCGTTCAATGACATCTGCTTTCGCACCAATAAGCTCAACATTAATTTCGTCAAGATCACCATTCTCTGCAAGTTTTAAAGCGGTGTTTAAAGCAGTTTGTCCGCCCATAGTTGGTAAAAGAGCATCAACCTTTTCTTTGATCAAAACTTTTTTGACCATTTCAGGTGTAATGGGTTCAACATAAGTAGCATCTGCAATGCCAGGATCCGTCATGATCGTTGCAGGGTTTGAGTTGATGAGAACAACGCGATAGCCTTCTTCCATCAAAGTCTTACAGGCTTGTGATCCTGAATAGTCAAATTCGCAGGCTTGTCCTATAACAATAGGCCCCGCACCAATGATGCAGATTGTTTTTATGTCGGTTCTTTTTGGCATATCTATATCGCTTTTTTTAGAGGTTCAATATGGCGGTGTTCACGTATGAGGGTTGTAAATGTTTCAAATAAATATTTACTATCATGAGGTCCAGGGGAAGATTCAGGGTGATATTGTACAGAGAAAACAGGGAGCGTTTTATGTTTGATCCCTTCATTCGTTCCATCAAATAAGCTCACATGCGTTTCAATAACATCTGTTGGTAAAGTGTCACGCTCAACCATAAAGCCGTGATTTTGTGATGTGATCTCAACCATACCTGTTTCTAAATTTTTAACAGGGTGGTTTGCACCACGATGACCTAAATGCATCTTTGTCGTTGTACAACCAAGAGCCAGTGACAAGAGTTGATGTCCTAAACAAATGCCAAAGATAGGGGTATTGGCGGCAATCAAGTCTTTAACTGTTTGAATAGCATAGCGTCCTGTTGCAGCAGGATCTCCTGGTCCGTTTGAAAGGAAAACGCCATCTGGGTTATATTTTAAAATATCTGATGCAGATGTTGTTGCCGGCACAACGGTGACTTTACAGCCTTGTTGCTCGAGGCATCTTAAAATATTGTGTTTTGCTCCAAAATCTATGGCGACGACATGAAACTCACCATGATCATTCCATGTGTAGGGTGCGTTACAAGTTACATCTTTTGCTAAATCCAGCCCATTTAACCCAGCCCAATCACGTGCGATTTCATGAGCTTGTTCGTTATTAATCTCTGTGCCAGTCGCTGAATGGGTGATGGTCGCTTTCATTGCACCTTTTTCTCTTAACAGGGCTGTCAGTGCACGTGTGTCTATACCCCAGATGCCAATTAATCCTTGATCGGTTAACCAGTCTTCAAAAGGTTGTTCATTGCGCCAGTTGGAGGGTGCTGTAATGGGCTCTTTTAAAACAAGGCCTCTAGCGCGAATTGTATCTGTTTCCCAGTCGGCAGCATTAGTGCCAACATTTCCGATATGGGGGAAAGTGAATGTGATGATTTGTCCTGCGTATGACGGGTCACTCAGAATCTCTTGATAGCCAGTCATTGATGTATTAAAACAGAGCTCTCCAAAGACTTGGCCGGTAGCACCGATACCAAAACCCGAGAAGACGGTGCCGTCTTCCAAAACAAGGGATGCATTGAGGGAAAGATCAGAATAAATATTGTTTATTAAGTATGTCATTCTGAAATTGTGTTATAGCCAAAACTATGCTAAAAAGCAAAGAAAAAGTTGAATAAAAAACAACAAAAAAATAAAAGGTATTAAAAACAAATGAGTAGCGCACTAAGAATAAGATTAAGCGAAGAATTAAAACAATCTCTACAAGCGAGAACAGAAATAAAAACGGCGACAGTTCGCCTGATTCTTGCTGCTTTAAAAGACCGTGATATTTCTGCGCGCTCAAAAGGAAATAATGAAGGTATTTCCGATGATGATATTCTTTCATTGCTTCAAACAATGATTAAGCAGCGTAATGAGAGTGTTAAAATGTACCAAGAAGGTGGTCGTCCAGAGTTGGCAGCGCGCGAACAAGCAGAAATTGGTGTGATTGAAGATTTTCTTCCAAAGCAATTAAGCGAAGCAGAAATTGAAAAAGTTGTACGCGAAACAATTGAAAAGAGTGAAGCAACAACAGTTAAGGATATGGGGCGTGTAATGGCGCTTCTTAAAGCGGAATATGCAGGGCAAATGGATTTTAGTAAAGCTAGCCTCTGTGTTAAAAAAGAGCTTTTATAAATAAAAAACGACATTGATGAGAGAATAGTTCGATCTAAATGAGCATTACTGCGCAATTTATGGACGAAATTCGGGCACGTCTTAATGTGTCTGAAATTATCGGCAAAAATATTAAAGTCACGCGCGCTGGGCGTGAGTTTAAAGCCTGCTGTCCCTTTCATAATGAGAAAACACCGTCTTTTACAATTAATGATCAAAAAGGATTTTATCATTGTTTTGGCTGTGGTGCTCATGGGGATGTCATTGGCTTTGTTATGCAGTATAACAATTTCTCATTTATGGAGGCTGTTGAACAATTAGCTGCTCAAGCTGGGCTAGAAGTGCCCCAGGCAACGCCTCAAGAACGAGAAAAATCAGAACGTCAAAAGACCTATTATGAAATTTTAGATATTTGTTCAAAATGGTTTGAAGAACAGCTATTTGCACCAGAAAATAATTTTGTTTTAGAGTATCTTAAAAAGCGTGGACTCAGTGATGAGATTATTCGTTCTTTCCGTTTGGGGTTTGCACCAGAAGATCGCGATCTGTTTGTAAAAGCAATGCAGAATAAAAAAATACCGATGGGTGTTTTGAGTGAATTGGGTATGACGCGTCCTTATAAAAATAAAGACGGTGCTTATTCTTTTTTTAGAGGACGAGTTATGTTCCCTGTCGCAGATCGTCGTGGACGCGTTGTTGCTTTTGGAGGGCGTATTTTACCTCAATATGATAAGCCAGATGGAAATTTTACACCGCCTAAATATCTAAACTCGTCAGATCATCCTTTATTTCAAAAAGGGCAGTTACTTTATAATTATACAAAAGCACGTCAAGCAGGCGCGAATGAGAAACCGATTATTGTCACAGAAGGTTATATGGATGTGATCGCTCTCGCTCAAGCAGGGATTGAAGGCGCTGTAGCTCCACTTGGGACAGCGATGACAGAAGAGCAAATTGAACTGAGCTG
Source organism: uncultured Rickettsiales bacterium (assembly GCA_950054255.1). GTDB lineage: Bacteria > Pseudomonadota > Alphaproteobacteria > Micavibrionales > CATLOR01. The sequence goes on from CATLOR010000001.1 coordinate 1,007,081, forward strand.
GAAAATATCTCCCTTTGATGAAAAGCGTCCTTATTTATGTTTTGACGGTGATAATGCAGGTAAAAAAGCAGCCTATCGTGCTTTAGAGCGTATTTTGCCTAATCTCTCATCTGATAAGTCTGTGCGCTTTATCTTTATGCCAGAAGGTGAAGATCCAGATAGTCTTGTAAAAGCAAAAGGCTCTAAAGGATTTTATGAGGTCATGGAAAAAGCAATGCCTCTTCACGAGGCGCTTTGGCAAAAAGAAACAGAAGGGCGTATGATCACAACGCCTGAGGATAAGGCTGGGTTGAAAGCGCGTCTTGATGCGTTAATTGCAACAATCCAAGATAAGACAGTTCAAGGTTTTTATTTCAAAGAAATGAATAATTTGATTTATAAAAACTATAGCTGGTCTGGTGGACGTAAAGAGCCTTATAGTAAACAAATCTCTAAAAAAATCACAGTTACTAAAAAGGTAGAAACACCTTTATCTGAAAAACAACGTGTTCGCGCACAAATTTTATTGGGCTGTACTTTGAACCATCCTGAACTATTTTATGAAGAAGAAGAGGTCTTATCACGTCTTTTAATTGATAAAGAAGACGTATTCCATCTTCGAAATGATCTTTTGTTGATCTTAGCAGATTTAGCAGAAGACGATGGTGTTGCACGAGAGATTTTGTTTGAGCGCTTGTTTGAAAAAGGGCATGAGGTCTGTGTGAAGCAACTCTTATCCTTATCTTTGTATAATATTGCGCCTTTTGTGAAAGAAGACTGTGATGTTAATCAAGTGCGCGAAGGTTGGAAAGATGTATTGGATCGAATGCAGAAAGATCAAGAATTAGAAGACAGAAAACAAGCGGCATTAGCAGCGGCTAGAGGTGGGTTTGAAGAGAAAGAATTGGTGCGATTACATTCGATTGGGCAGCTTGTATTAGAGCAAAATCGGATAGAGGATTGATTCTTATTACAATACCTGCTAAATAGCATGACTAGTTTAAATTTTTAAACGATTCGCTAGCAAGAATAAGAAGCGTTTATAGGGCTAAGATTAAGGGATTTTTTGAATGGTTACAGAAACAAATTCAAACGTTATTGATTCAGATAGTTCAGAAGAAGATTCTGCGCGTGGTCGTGATCAAGCAGTTCAAATGGTAAAAGAGCTTGTTGCTAAAGGCAAGAAGCGTGGCTTTGTCACATATGACGAGATTAACGAAGCTTTACCTGATACAGATTTCACATCAGAGCAAATTGATGAAACGATGGCGAATCTCAGTGATATGGGGATTTCTATTGTTGATGGTGATGATAGTGATGAAATCCAATCCACAGATGATGATGGTGAAAAAGAAGACGCTGTTGTTAAGAAAAAAGTATCTGCGGATGATATTGATGATGAAGACGCGGATGATGATGTTGATGAAGACGCCGAAGTTTTAACGGGCGGTAACATTTCTGAAGCACAAAGTGGTCGTACGGATGACCCTGTTCGTATGTATCTCCGTGAAATGGGTTCTGTTGAGCTTTTATCTCGTGAAGGTGAAATTGCGATTGCTAAACGTATCGAAGCGGGTCGTGAGATGATGATCGGTGGAATCTGTGAAAGTCCGATGTCTATGCAAGCTTTGATTGCTTGGTATGATGCGCTTAAAAATGAAGAAATTTTCCTGCGCGATATTATTGATCTAGAGGCAACATATAATGATGCCAACGTTACAGAAGATGATGAGGATTTTGATCCTGATGATACGTCTGTTTTAGGGAAAGCTGCTGAAGCTCCTGAGGAAAAAGAAGAGAAAGAAGAAAAGCCTAAAAAAGCCTCATCCGAAGACGATGAAGAAGAGGGTGACGGTGAAAACGAAGAAGGCGATGAGGACGAAGACGAAGATGATGAATATGAAACAGTCTCTATTTCTAAAATGGAAGAAGAGCTGTTACCAACAGTCTTAGGCGCGTTCGAAAAAATTAAGAAGAACTTCAAAAAACTTTCAACAGTTCAAGAAAAACGGATGACAGCGCTTCAAGCGGGTGAAGATCCTGACGCAAAAGATACGAAGAAATATCAAGAATTACGCCAAGAAATGATTGATATGATGGGCGAAGTTCGTTTGAACAATGACCGTATTGATCAGCTGATTGATACGCTTTACGGCTTAAACCGTCGTATGGTTGGTCAAGAAAGCCAATTGATGAAATTTGCAACAGATTGCGGTGTCGACCGTGTTCAATTCCTTGAAGAATATAAAGGAAATGAACTTAATCCAAATTGGATTGATGATTTGAAGCAGAAAAAAGGGAAGGGCTGGGACAAGTTTGTTGACCGTCATGCTCCTGATTTAGATTATTTCTGGGATGTTGTCACAGATATCTCAAATGAAGCTGGTCAATCTATCCGTGAATTCCGTCGTATTGTTTCAACCGTACAAAAAGGGGAGCGTGAAGCGCGCCGCGCAAAAGAAGAGATGGTTGAAGCGAACTTGCGTCTTGTGATTTCTATTGCGAAAAAATATACAAACCGTGGCCTACAATTCTTGGATCTAATCCAAGAGGGGAATATTGGTTTGATGAAAGCCGTTGATAAATTTGAATATCGCCGTGGCTATAAATTCTCGACTTATGCAACATGGTGGATTCGTCAGGCGATTACACGTTCAATTGCCGACCAAGCAAGAACGATCCGTATTCCTGTACATATGATTGAAACAATCAATAAAATTGTTCGCACATCACGTCAGATGCTTCATGAAATTGGTCGTGAGCCAACACCTGAAGAATTATCAGAACGTCTAGGAATGCCTCTTGATAAAGTACGCAAAGTGATGAAGATCGCGAAAGAACCTGTGTCGTTGGAAACACCCGTTGGTGATGAAGAAGATTCAAATTTGGGTGATTTCATTGAGGATAAGAATGCGATTATTCCAATTGATGCGGCGATCCATGGGAATTTACGTGATACAACAACACGTGTTCTTGCGTCGCTTACTCCTCGTGAAGAACGTGTTCTTCGTATGCGTTTTGGTATCGGTATGAATTCAGACCATACATTGGAAGAGGTTGGGCAACAATTCAACGTGACACGTGAACGTATTCGTCAGATTGAAGCAAAGGCTCTTCGTAAATTGAAGCACCCAAGCCGTTCGAGAATGCTTAGAAGCTTCCTTGATACGTGATCAGAGCCTATTGTTTTTAAAATAAACGAGGTTTATTTTCCGCAGGTTGGTTTTTTCTACGATCATAACTGTCTGCTTCCGTTAAGATGCTTTCTTTTACGAAGGTATGATGCGGTGCTACAAGATCTGTTAGGTTATCTATGATACGTTGACGATGATTTTGGCGTGCTTCTAAAGGAAGGCCAGGGGAGAATAGCGCATTTTTGAGGTCAATAGGGGCTTTGACACGTGATATTAAAATTAAATCATGTAATTCATGAGCATGCTTCTCGCATCTTTTTTTGTAAAGATCATAGGCTTGTTGATTATCAAATCCAAGCGCTGCAATATAAGCAGATACTTTTGGATTAGCGGCAATAAAGTGATTAAACATAAATTTATTCATGAGAATTTTTATAGCAAAACCATAAAGTTATGTCAATGATATAGGGGCTTGATTATAGGGAATAAATAGGGCATGATCCTGTTTCTGACCAAATCGTCTATTTCGTGGGCCTGTAGTTCAGTTGGTTAGAACGCACCGCTCATAACGGTGTTGTCGGGGGTTCGAGTCCCTCCGGGCCCACCACTTATCTAAAAAACAATCAAAATAGTTTACTAATTGTGTCAAAAATAAGGCGTATTTCTATTGACTTTCTCGTTGTTTTATGTAAATATAAGTCAGTTTTAGAATAGAAAGCAATTTAAGGGCATTGAGATGAGCGATAAAAGAACAAGAAAAGAGCCGTTTATAGGGGCTGTTCCTCCTCCCAAATCTAATCTTCCGTGGAAAGGGTTTTCAGCGTCTGTATCAAAGCCTGCTATGGCAACAAAAACAAATAAAGATGATGTTTCAGAAGAAACGCGTAACCAAGCATTGCAATTCACAGCAGAACTTGCGAAAGAAGAGCTTGTGCCTCGTTTAGATCCTCGAAACTGGTTTTACTATGATTTAAATCAAATACGCGAAAAGGGAATTAAGACATTAGATAGTTTTGGCGCGATTTTATATAATAAAAAAGAAGCATCACATAAAAGATCGGATTTGATTTCTTCTGGTATTGGATTGCTCGCAGCCGTTTCTAGTTTGATAAAAGGTGTTTATCATACAACAGGATTGATGTATGCGTTGGCTCCAATTCCAACAGTGCCTGTGTTGACGAATAAGAGTTTTAGAAAAAATGTGATGAAGCCATTAACGGCAACATTTATGTTGGCGGCGGCACCTTTCTTTGCCAACCCAACAGAATTGACAGTCAGAGAAGGGGTGCAAGAAACATTTGATAGCATTGGTGATGCTTATATGTTTGCTGCGCGCTTTACAGAGAATAAAACAGCGCAAAATCAACAAGATTACTTTGAACGTCATAATTTGATGGTTGATGCTTATGATTATTTTGATCCAGCAACATATGAATATGGTGATGATGTAAATGCGAATGCCTTACGCTCATTTGGTTTAGGCAATTATGTATCTAAAGTTCAAGATGTGGATGCTTGGTCTAGAACACAAATCGCACTTGTCGCTTATCATGCATCAGGTGTTGATCCTAGGGCTATGGCTGTTCTTTCTTATAAAGAAACAGGTGCACAAGATGTGATTTCAGATAATTCATCAGCTCTCGGTTTTGCTCAATATTTAGAGGAAAGCTGGTTAAGAAGTTTATATAAAAACAAAGGTGAAATTATTGAATTTTTGAATGAGTCTGGTTTATCTCAAGAGTCATTTTATGGCGCAGTGGTTGATACGTTATTAGATTTTGACCGCCCTGTTAAAGACGTATTGAATGTAAGTTCAGATCCAATTTATAGTCGCCTAAAACGTTCAATGTCGAATTCATCACTTGAAGATATGTCTTTATATGATTTTTATTTGAAGAAAATTAACATGATCAACTCTCGTCGTGTTGGAAATCATAAAGGTATTCAACTTGTGAACCTATTGAGCTGGCGTACAGATAACGTGATGGTTGGTGTTGTTACAGGGCTTGATCGTATGTCTGAAAGCAGAGGCGCTTTAGCCTTTGATAAGACAAAGGATTTATCATTTGAAGCATTTTTACGTGTCACAGCGCGAGAGTATTCGAAACATCATTTAGGGTTAACAAGATGGACGCAATATAACGCACAATTGAGAGATGCCTCTGGGCGTAATGCTTATGTGACGCAACATCCTTCATTTAGAGAAGCTGCGCGTTCAAACAAACCTGTATTTTATCATGGAGGTAATACTTCTAAGCCAAGAACATTTGCTGAGCTAGAGCAATATTATATTGCAAGCATGCGCGGTATGGCAAAAGACCATTTTGAACGCACATCAATTGATTATCATGATTTGCCGTTAAATGAATTGATCCGTGTTCCTGAGTGGGTTGACCCAGAACATGCAGATGAATGGAAAGCAGTTATTCTTGATGGTCGTGATGTCTTTAGACCAAATAGACGTGCTTTGATGCTTGCAAATTTGTCTGATAAACTGCCTGAAAGCTATGAGGATTTACCACAATGGAGTGTGATGCCTTTACAGACAATGGAGAAAATTATTTCTTGGGCGATTGGAAAAGAGGTAAGTGCTGAAGATTCGTATTCAGATTATGATCAGCAAGCTGTTGACGCAGAGGGGCGCTCAGTTAATAATAGGGATAGAACAAGAACTCAAACGCCTTCATAGGATCATACATGTCTTCTGCTGCTATTTTATTTGATACTGAATTTACAACTTGGGAAGGTGCAATGGCGTCTAATTGGGCAGAGCCATGGCAACATAGGGAGCTCGTTCAAGTTGCGGCCATGAAAATTGATACACAAACATTAGAAGAAATAGAGCGCTTTAATGTCGTTGTAAAACCTCAAAAAAACCCGGAAGTGTCAAAGTATTTTGTTGATTTAACTGGGATCACGAATGAGTTCGTAAATGAAAATGGTGTTTCTTTTGAAGAGATGCATGCCAAGTTTGAATATTTTGTAAAAGATGCAAAAGCGTGGTCGTTTGGAAATGATGGCGGTGTTTTTGAAGAGAATTATGATCTATATGATTTAGGGCAGTTACAAGGACGTATTGATTTTCAAAATTTGCATCGTTTTTTTCAACAGCAAGGTGTTGATGTGAAAGCAATTAATTCAGGAAAACTCGCTTCTTATTTCGGTTTAGATATTGAAATCCATGAGCATAATGCAATGGATGATGTGCGCTCAATTCATGCTGCCTTAACGCATTTAAAAGCACAGGGGCAAGGGACGCCTTTTATAGCGTAAGAAAAAACGCTTTATTTCCTTGACATATCCACAAAAACCCTTATAAAGACAAGCATTCTCGGTAAAGTTGATGAATGGTTCATCACGCCCCGTTTGCTTCCAAAAGGAGGCGGAGGATTAGGATAACTGGGACACTTAAGTAATGAAAAGGACAATCAAGTTATGAGTCAAAAAAGACCTCAAGCAAAATATAAATTACACCGCCGTATGGGTGAAAACGTAACAGGTGATCCACGTTCACCAGTAAATGTACGTTCTTACCGTCCAGGTCAACACGGACCTAAAGGCGCTAAAAAGCCAACAGTTTTCGGTTTACAATTAATGGCTAAGCAAAAGCTTAAAGGCTATTACGCAAACATTGGTGAAAAGAAATTCGCGAAATATTATAAAGAAGCATCTCGTCGTCGTGGTGATACATCACAATTATTGATCGAGCTTTTAGAGCGTCGTTTAGATGCGGTTATCTACCGTATGAAGTTTGCACCAACTATGTTTGCTGCACGTCAAGTTGTTGGTCACGGCCACATTTTGGTAAATGGTAAAAAAGTAAACGTGCCTTCTTATGTTGTTAACGACAATGACGTTATTACGATCCGTGAGAAATCAAAACAAATCCAACCTGTACTTGCTGGTCAAGCACGTGCAGAACGTGAAGTTCCTGAATATATGGAAGTAGATGAGAAGAAACTAGAAGGTAAATTCCTTCGCGCTCCTTCTTTCGAAGAAGTTCCATACCCAGTAGTAATGGAACCAAACCTCGTAATCGAATATTATTCTCGTTAATTTATACGAGAGAAATCAAAAGAAAAGGCTCTGTTTCTACAGAGCCTTTTTTTATTACTTTATTGTTAACTTAGAAGCTGTCGATTTCTTTGTTAGATCTTGTTGAATATCTGCGTGTATTTTGTCGATATAGTCATCTGTTGATTTTGTTATTCTTTCTAAAATACGGGTTTCATTTCTTACTTGATCTAATGTTGTTTGACCTGATACTAAATCTTGTAATAAGTTTTCAAGAGAATGAAGGGGATCTTTGTTTGTTTTGGAAAATGTTTTATGAATATCTTCCAAAGCCTTTAAGTGTTCTTTTTCTGACTCGGTCATTTCTGGTAACATAAGGTGTGTGTAAGCTAAGATAAAGCGTCCTTTTTGTTTTGCTTGATGAAGGTGACGTTTCTTTATAGCGGCTTTGAAGGGCTCCAGTCTTTGTACGGCGGCGTCAAGGCTATTCATATAAGCCTGCCATTGTTTTATAACTTCTTCATTAGTAGGAGAAGTAGGTGTTGCTGGGGCATTTTTATTTTTTTTCCACTCTGCGTAAGCACTATTAATAACTTTGAGCTGTTCTTCTGCTTGTGGTGAAGTATTACGATCTGGGTGCAAAGGGGCTACAAGTTGACGGTATTTCTTACGTACGATATCGTCCGTATCATTTGGTTCTATGCCTAAAAGGGTCATATAGTCACTCATATAAATCTCCTTATTTTTCTTGATATGAAAATTTATAGAGGGTTTTGTGCGTTATGTCAATTATCTTTTGTTAAGGCCCCAATGATTCCATGGAAAGTTTGGATTTCTTGGGCTGAGAGATTTGCATTTCCAAGCATGGTTTGGATATTACTTAAAACCTTTGGTTTCAGTTCTGGGGTTTTAAAGAATCCACTTTTATCAAGTTCGTTTTCTAGGCGAGATAGTAAGAATGTAAATTGCTCTTTTGTTGCACGTTCTTCTTTCTTTCTGCTTGGCATGTCTAGATCAGTTTGCTCCAAATCAATTTGAGAAAACCATTGATAGGTCACGAGTAAGACGGCTTGAGCGAGATTAAGAGATGAGAAGTCAGGATTAAGCGGGATATTTAAAATGGCATCGGCTCTGGCGACATCGTCATTTTCCAATCCTGTACGTTCACATCCAAAAAGAATGGCTGTTTTTTGATTTGTCAGCTCTGTGTGACAGTGTGTTGCCATTTGCGTAGGGGTAAGGATGGGTTTATTCATATCACGCATACGCGCCGTTGTGGCAAACACATAATGGCAATCTGCGATCGCCTCAGCCACAGTATCAAAGATTTCAACATTATCGAGTACGAGATGGGCACCAGAACAACAAGCAATCGCTCGATCATTAGGCCAGCCATCACGAGGGTTAACAAGGCGGAGTTGTGTAAAGCCACAATTAAGCATTGCGCGGGCGGTTGTGCCAATATTTTCTCCCATTTGTGGAGCAACAAGCACAATGATGGGTGCTGTTGGAAATGTAGCAGGTAAGGCGCCTTTATGGTGTGAGTTTTTTGTCATAGGCAAAGTGGTAATTCAGCCAGCCATCGATGTAAAGTAGAAAATCCGATTTTGATTGAAAATGCGTATGAATATGATAGGCTATTATTAACATATAATAATAAAAATATATGTTCAGGGAAAAAATAAAAATATGAAAGAATGTTTAGCAGTCGATTTCAACCGTTGTTCACGGTTTGATAGGGTGTTGTTGAAGTTTGCGAATGCGCGTCACAATATCCTTAAAACAGTATTTACAGACATTAAAGAAGCGCCTTTGGTTCTGTTGATCCACTTTGTTGTACCACCACCTTTTGGGACGTTAGCAATCTCGCCTTTTTTGGCATGGTATGCTTTTTCGCCAACAAAAAGGATGCGTGGTATGCGTTCAAAAATTAAAGAGCATTTTAACGCTAAAGTGTGTTCGAAACGCTTTGGGCATTTGATAGAGAAACAAGGTGAGATATTAAAAGTTAAAAAAAGAGAGCTTCTTTCTCACATTAAAAAAGAGGAAGTGAAAACAGCTAAAGAATTGTGGCAAAAAGGAAAAGCGTTTATAAAACGAAAACTTAGCTACACTATTTAGAGGCTTTATGGTAAACTTAGGCCTTTACGCGAATAATAAGGTTATTAGAAAGTAGCAATGCCGGATAAGTTATCATTAGATTTTAATCGTTTCTCAAGACAAGATCGATTTTTACTGAAATTGGCAAATTCTCGCGATGCGATGTTGAAAACTTTTTTCTCTAACGTCAAAGAGGCGCCGCTTGTTTTTGCTATTTTTATGCTCGCTCCAACACCTTTTAGTTTTGTTTCTATTTCACCATTTTTAGTGTGGTATCGTTTTGCTCCTACGAAAAAGATGAGGCATATGCGTTCAACGTTGAGTGCGCATTTTAACCAAGATATTCGCGTAGATAGATTTGCACATTTAATTCATGAAACAGAAGAAGGCATGTTAAAACTGCGTAAGCGTTCTTTATTCGCTCATATGAATAAGCAAGATTATAACATGGCAAGAACCATGATCAAAAACCGTTATAATCGTTTAAGAAAAAAGGCTTAAGCTTTTGTACCTTTTAAACGCTTTGTCGCTTTTTCAGGTCCAATGAGAGGTAAAATTACACGTAACTCAGGGCCATGTTCCATGCCTGTAAGTGCTTTTCTAAGAGGCATAAATAAAAGCTTTCCTTTGCGACCTGTTGATTGCTTTACATCAGCAATCCATGCATCCCATGTTGTTTCATCCCATGTTGATGAGGGAAGTTGTTCAGCAGCTTGTGAGGTATAATCAACATCATCGCCTTCAATAGCAGGGGCAATTTCACCACGTGCAATGTCCCACCACTCTTTAACATCAATAAGACGTGTAATGTTAGGGCGTACACCGTTCCAAAACTCTTCATCAATGCCTGATAAACCTAAGGCTTCTAATTTTGGTTTTGCTGTTTCATAGCTCATATCGTGAATGAGCTTTGTATTGATACGTCCAACTTCTTCATCATCTAATTTTGCGATGGAGCGCGCGAATTTTGAGAAATCAAACTCTTGTACAAGGGCATTTAAATCAGAATAAGCATCTATATTATCGGATGTTCCCACCTTGGCAATCACACTATTAATCGCCATTGCTTCAAGGCCAAGATCGTCACGCATATTCTCAATACTTAGTGCACCAAGGCGTTTTGAAAGCTTGCCGCCATCTTTTCCAGCTAAGAGCGCGTAGTGAGCAAATTCTGGCACTTGTGCGCCTAATGCTTCAAACATTTGTACGTGTGTTGCTGTGTTTGCAACATGATCCTCTCCACGAATAACATGTGTGATACCAAAATCAATATCATCAATAACAGAACATAAATGATAGAGCGGTGTCCCATTTTCACGAATTAAAACGGGGTCTGATAAATCACCACCGTGAAAAGCGACAGGACCTCTAATGTGATCATGCCACTCGATAGGTGTGTGGTTTAACTTAAAACGCCAGTGAGGTGTTCTACCTTCTGCTTCATATTGTGCTTTTTGTTCATCGCTGAGATCAAGAGATCCTCTGTCATAAAGAGGGGGTTTTCCTTGTGACATAAGAGATTTACGCTTTAGTCCAAGCTCATCTTCTGTTTCATAACAAGGGTAAAGGCGTCCATCGTCTTTTAGTTTTTGGATAAGTTCATCATAACGATCTGTGCGTTCACTTTGACGAGCTGTACTATCCCAATTTAATCCTAACCATGTGAGGTCTGCTTTAATGGATGTAACATACTCTTCTTTTGAACGTTCATGATCTGTGTCGTCAATGCGTAAGAAAAAGTGTCCTTTATTTTTACGAGCAAAAAGCCATGTCACAAGCGCAGCGCGAATGTTACCAAGGTGAAGTTTTCCTGTGGGGCTGGGGGCAAAGCGAACCTTAACCGTCATTGTTATTATTATCCTTTACTCACTTTAAAATTATACACTATGTTTATAGCAATCTTTTTATAAGATACAAACTAATTTCCAAGTGCTTATTCTGCTTGCGCGTTTGCAATTTCAATTTCACCAATGTTACGCGAAATGCGGAGTTGGTTTAATTCTTCTGAAATCAAGAAAGCAAGCTCAACAGATTGATCTGCATTTAAACGAGGATCACAATGTGTATGATAACGATTTCCTAAATCAGCCTCATCAAGATCATATAGACCGCCTGTACACTCTGTTACATCTTGTCCGGTCATTTCAAGGTGAATACCACCAGGGATAGTTCCTTCAGCTTCATGCATTTGGAAGAATTTCTTAATCTCTTGCATGATGTTTTGGAACGGGCGTGTTTTGTAATTATTTTGTGACTTGACGGTGTTTCCATGCATAGGGTCACAAGACCAAACAATGTTACGTCCTTCTTCTTTAATGCGTCTAAGTAATTGAGGTAAGTGATCTTCGACTTTATCATGTCCCATACGAGCGATGAGTGTAAGACGTCCAGCCTCATTGTTTGGATTTAATTTATCAATTAAGCGGAGAAGTTCATCAACATCCGTTGTTGGGCCACATTTCATACCTAATGGATTATTGACACCACTTAAGAATTCAACATGAGCGCCATCGAGTTGACGTGTTCTATCACCAATCCATAGGAAATGGCCTGAACAATCATACCAATCACCTGTTAAGCTATCTACACGCGTTAAGGCTTGTTCATAGTCAAGTAAAAGCGCCTCATGGGATGTGAAATATTCAGTTTCTTTAATCGCTGGTACATTGTTGCTATTGATGCCACATGCATTCATGAATTGGAGAGCGCTAGTAATACGCTCAGCCAGTTCTTCATATTCACGTGATTGTGAACTGCGTTGAACAAAGCCTAAATTCCATTGATGAACGCGGTTTAGGTCAGCGTATCCACCACGTGCGAAAGAACGCAAAAGATTAAGTGTTGCTGCACTTTGATGATAGGCTTTAAGCATACGTTGAGGGTCAGGAATTCGAGCCTCTGCTGTAAAATCTGTTCCGTTAATAATATCGCCTTTATAGCTTGGGAGTTCAACGCCATCAATTACCTCTGTTGGGGCAGAGCGTGGTTTTGCAAATTGTCCTGCAACGCGACCAATTTTAACAACAGGTGTCCCGCTACCATAAGTCATGATAATAGCCATTTGGAGTAAAACACGGAATGTATCACGAATATTAGGCGCACTAAACTCTTGGAAACTCTCGGCGCAGTCACCTCCTTGCAGAATGAAAGCATCTCCGTTTGCTGCACTTGCAAGTCTTTCTCGTAATGTGCGAGCTTCTCCAGCAAAAACAAGAGGAGGGCATTTTCTTAGCTCTTCTAAGGCCTCATTTAAGGCTGTTTTGTCATCATAATCAGGGAGATGTTTTGCGGGTTTAGATTTCCAACTATCAGGTGTCCAAGGTGCCATTTTCGTTTGTTTCCGTCTTGCTATTCGTTATGTTTAAAAGTGTGTTAGCATAATGGCGTTTTATAAACGGCTTTTCAACCTTTATCTTAAGGTTTTTCTTGTCTTGAAACGCTTCTCATTGTAACAAATTCTTCAGCAGCAGTTGGATGCACGGCCATAGCATTATCAAAATCGTGTTTGGTTGCATTCATTTTAAGAGCGATGGCGGCCATTTGAATAATTTCTGGGGAGTCAGGCCCAATCATGTGACAGCCGAGAACACGGTTATTTTTTTGATCAACGATAAGCTTCATATATGTTTTTTCATCACGCCCTGCGAGTATATTCTTCATAGGGCGAAAGCTACTTTCATAAATGTCTAAATGATGCCCTTGTTCTAGAGCGTCTTGCTCATTTAGGCCAACAGTGCCAATAGGAGGCGTTGTAAAGACAGCCGAGGCAACCATATCATAGCTCATCTCAAATCCTTTTCCTGAGAAAAGGTAATCAGCAAGGAAATGACCTTCTTGAATAGCAACAGGGGTTAATTCGATGCGGTTGATCACATCTCCCAGTGCGTAGATATTATCAGCGCCTGTTTTGAATTTATCATCAACCAGAATGCCGCCTTTCTCATTCATTTCTACATCGGTGTTATCTAAACCTAATGTTTCTGTGTTAGGTGTACGACCGATAGCATAAAAAACAGTATTAAATACATCCGATGTTTGAGCGTTTTTATAATATGTAGTGATCTCATCATTATTTTTTTCAAGAGAGGCGATTGTTTCATTGAAAATAAGATGAATACCTCGATCACTCATGCAGTCTTTTAATTTATGACGTAGGTCATTATCAAAACCACGTAGAAAAAGATCGCCTCGGTATAAAAGTGTCACATCGCTCCCAAGTCCTTTTAAGATAGAGGCAAATTCCAAAGCAATATAACCACCTCCGACAACAAGTGTTTTTTTAGGGTGCTCTTTTAAGTAAAAAAGCTCATCGGATGTAATGCCAAATTCTTTTGCGCTAGGCTCATCAGGTAATCTTGGTTTACCACCAACAGCGATTAAGATTTTATCCGCGGTAATTATTTCATCACCAACTTTAATTGTGTGGTTATCTATAAAATGAGCTTTGTGTTTATAGATAACAATGTTGCTATTTTCAAGGAGGCTATTATATATGCCATTGAGTCTAGCAAGTTCTTTATCTTTATTTTGAATTAATGTATTCCAGTCAAAATTAGGTGTATTATTAAGCGTCCACCCATAGCCTTTACTGTCTATAAAATCATCTGAGAAATGAGATGCGTATGACATTAATTTTTTGGGAACGCAGCCAACATTAACACAAGTGCCACCAAAATATTTTTCTTCTGCAATACCAACTTTTGCGCCGTGACTGGCAGCTATGCGCGCAGATCTTACACCTCCAGATCCAGCGCCAATGACAAAATAATCGTAATCATATTTTTGGTTCATGCGACGTCTTTCTGCTCTTTTGGGTTTTTATAGGGGTCATCTTTTTTAGGCCAACGTCTATGTAACCAGAGCCATTGTTCAGGATTTTGCTTGATCCAACCTTCCATTTTTTCATTCACGAGGCGCATCGTCGCTTCGATATCTTTTGCGAGAACACCTGTTTTTATTGGCTTAAATTCATCTTCAATGATGATACGAAAATCTGTTTTATTTTCTTTTCTCTGACAATAGGCAGGTAAGATAATACAATCATAGCGTAGTGCTAATTGTGCAATTGAAGTGATGGTCATTGCATGGCGACCAAAAAAAGGAACAGGAATACCTTCATTCATTTTTTGATCGACGAGCATACCAACATTTTTTCCATTTTTTATCAGCTTAATAATGTCTTTAGCGCCTTGTCGTCCTTTTGCTAATTGCTCTTTTGTGCCTTGACCTCTTAATTTTTGTAGGAGGTTGTTGACCCATGGGTTATTAGGGGCTCGGTAAACAAGAGCGAGAGGATTGTCTAAATGTTGATTTAAATAAAAGGGCATTACTTCCCAGTTTCCGATATGGGCTGTCATAAAAAGGATTGGACGACCTGACGCATTGGCTTTATCCAAGGATTCTTTATTTATGATCTCAAGATGTCCTTTCTTCTCTAATTTTGAGAGATGAGGGTATTCCCCCATGATACGACCAATATTCTCCCACATACCAAGTGTGATATCATGTGCTTCCTCATCATCTAAATCAGGAAAAGCCATGCGTAAATTACGGTTCGCTTTTCTAGAAGCTGCTAGGTTTCTCCCTAGGAAACGCCCCAGTGAGCCAGCTAAATTAGAGGCTGTTTTATAAGGGAGTATATAAAAAAGAGTGAATAGGATGTAAGCAATACCAGCTTCTATAATGTAGCGTATTTTCTTCATGAGTTATGCTGTTTTTTGCTCCTTAGAAGGAGATGTTTTTTTTGCTTTTAAAATAGGATTTAAGAGATCAAGAAGTGCTTTTTCATCGGCCCATACGAGCTCAACATCAAGCACTTTGATATGCGGTCTAAATTCTTCTGGGATGCGATAGAAATCTTTTCGTGTTGTCACAAGATGTGCGTCTTTATTATTCGCATTTTGGACAAGCGTTCTAATATCTATCTTTTTATATTTATAGTGATCAGGGAACATATCAAAACCTGTAATATTACAGTTCATGAGATGGAGTGTTCTTAAGAATTTTTCAGGGCGTCCCATGCCTGCAAATGGGTAAACTTTCTCGCCAGATAATTCTGTATTTAAAGGCCTAAAGTCAGCACGAATTTTGGGTAAATTAATAGCGGTCAAATCACTTTTGAGATCATCATCGATTTGAATGATTGCTTGCGCGCGTTTGATACCTTCTTCAACAGGTTCTCTTAAAGGTCCTGCTGGAATAAGGGCGTGATTACCAAAACCTAATAAACCATCAAATGCTAGAAATGAGAAATCTTTGTGCAGGGCGTTGTTTTGAAAACCGTCATCCATAATTAAAAGATCAGCCCCATCTTTTTCTGCTAAATAAGCAGATTTTTTTCTTTTCTGAGACACCCAAACAGTGAGCCCTTCATGTGCCATTAAAAGAGGTTCATCACCAACTTCTTCTGATGTGTGTTTTTTTGGATCTACTTTTGTTGGTTCCTCAATAGATCCACCATAGCCACGAGAAATCACGTGAGGGTTTAAACCTTGTTTTTTTAAAAGCTTTACCAACGCTAAAGTGGAAGGAGTTTTACCAGCGCCGCCTGCGACAAGGTTACCAATACAAATAACAGGAATCCCGCATTTGTATGGTTTTACCTGTGAACGGACTTCTTTTGAGATGCGATAATAGAGCCATGAAAAAGGCGTTAAGGCGAGTGACAAAGCCCATTCCGCAAAGCTATCTTCAATGTACCAAAAGCGAGGTGTTCTCATCTTTTTTAATGTTTCCTTATATAAGGTTTTAATAAGTCGATGACTTTAGGCAAGATATTTGCCTTTTCAATAGAAAGATCATAAGCATTCTTTTGCAAAGTTTCAATTTTTTCTGGTGATTTAATCAGAGTTTTAATCTCTTTTTCTAAGATTTTTTGATCAGCGCATAAAATGCCGGCATTTCTATTGATTAAATCATTGCAGGTTTCGCTAAAATTATAGATGTAAGGGCCAAATAAAATCGCGCATCCGAGTTGTGCTGGCTCAATTGGGTTGTGGCACCCAAGCTTTACGAATGAGCCTCCAACACTCGTGATAGAGCAGAGTTTATATAATAGCCCTAATACACCAAAAGCATCAGCAAGATAAATATCTGTTTCCTTTGAGATAGGTTCTTTTTTTGATAGAAGCGCAAAAGACAGGTTTTTATTTGCTATGACGGTTTGAATTTCTTCTGATCTATTCGGGTGTCTGGGGACAAGAATAGTGAGTAAATCAGGAAATTCTTTTTTAAGGTTCTTATGGGTTTCTAAGGTGATCTCTTCTTCACCTGCATGAGAAGAGGCAAAAAGCCAAAAAGGGCGTTCACCAATTTGTTTTTTAAGTTTTTGTAATTCTGTTTCATTAAAAGGAAGTGGTGGAGCAGAATATTTAATTGTTCCTGTTTGAGTAATGTTCTTAGCGCCTAAACTTGTGAAGAAATTAACGTCTTGTTCGTTTTGAACAAAGAGGTGGTCAAATAAGGAAAAAAGCTGAGATGCTGTTTTGGAAAATTTTTGCCAATTTTTAAAAGATTTTGGCGACATACGTCCATTCACGAGTAAAAGAGGAATATCTTTCTTTTTTACTTCAGAGAGCATAACAGGCCAAAAATCAGACTCACTCATACAGACAAGATCAGGACGCCAATAATCAAGAAAACGTTTACACCATATCGGGTGATCAAGAGGTAAGAACTGATGAATGAAGAAAGGTTCTTGTTTTGATAAGAGTTCAGCAGAGGTGCGCGTGCCACTCGTTAATAACAATGTGATATCTGGATTTTCTTCTTTTAACGCTTTGAGTAAAGGAAGAAGCGCCGCTGTTTCACCTACACTTGCACCGTGAAACCAAATAAGATTTCCTGAGGGTTTTTGTTGTGTTGGGATGCCTCTTTTTTCTTGGACCCGATTGGCGATCTCTTTCCCTTGCTTTAAACGGATACAAAGAACTATTTTATAAATAGGCCAAAATAAAAAGCTTGCGATATAGTAAATCTTGAAAATCATAGCATATAGATATATAGAGTTATCAAATTTTGCAAGTAAAAGGAAATACCATGTGTGCCTCAAAAAATCCAAAGAGATCAGATAAAGGTCTTGGCCTTTATTCAGGGGCAAGGATTAAAGATTATTTAGATCAAATTAGTCTTGATTTTATAGAAGAGAAATCATTTGAAGGCGTTTTGCCTGTCGTTATTGAGTTTGGGTGTGGGGCAGGAACACATACAGTCCGCATGGCGCAAATGGGTGCACATGTTGTTGGTGTTGATATAGATGCGTCTGTAACACGTGATCTTATTAAAAAAGTGAGTCTTCATAAATTAATAGATCCTGAAAGAATTGACTTAATTGAAAAAGATTGGCGCTTACTGTCAGGAAAAGATTTACCAAATGAAATTGATGCTCTTTTTTCGCAAAGATCATTGAGTTATTTATCTTTTGAACAAGTGCGCGCGCTTTTGTTTTTATGTGCATATAACATGAAAGAGGAAGCCCTTTTTTTTATTTCACTCAACGGAATAGAAAGCTTATATGGGGTGGATCATCCTCAAAGAGAGTTACCAGTTCAAGAGCGCTTTGGCGTACTTTCTAAGAAAATGCAAAAAGTGTTAAATGTTTCAAATCCTGTTTGTGTTTATGATGAACAAGATGTTCCTTTAGTTTTTGAAGGGACAGGTTTTGTTATTGAGGAGATAAAAAAAACGCCCTTTGGAAATTTTCAAGTGAAGGGCGTTTTTAAAAAAAGAATTTAACTATTTTTATCTATTAAATAATCCTCGTCGTGCTTTTCCAACTCTAGATCGTTGTCCTTGAGTGCCATGCTTTTGTGATTGTGTATGGCTTAATAACGGGTCTTTTGGAATATTACCCCCTGAATTAAAGTCGTCTTTATTGCCTGACGGAGTAGGGGTCTTACGTCTGATTGTGCCTTTTTTTTCAGCTCTTTTTGCTTCTTCCGCAAGACCTGTTGCTGTACTTCTTGTTAAGATTTCAAAGGGGCGACCAGACTCTTCTGCGGATTCAATCACATCTACGAGGTTGCCGAGCGGTACTTCTTGTACGGGGGAGCGGAGAGGGTCAAAATATTTGTCATGAAAACGATTTAAACGCTTCATTTTTTCTGTGATCTCTTTTAAGGCTTCCTCATTTCCATTATGTTGAGCGTTAATAATTCTCTCTGCAAATTTATATAAGCTCATTAAATCGCCTGTACGGTGATTGACAAGTTCGATGAATTCTTCGAAAGCATCCCCATTTGGTTTGAAAGAAATCTCGTTTCTTTCATAGGCTTGATCAAGCTGAATTTTTAAAAGATTTGCTTTAAAGCGTCGGCTTGATTCAGAGAGGTGAGAGCCATTTCTGGATAAATCGTAAGGTGTAAAAACGGATTCTAAGATTTCAAATGCTTTTTTTTGTTGAGCAATAACAACGTCAATTTCTGTGTTCACGGAAGACAATCCCTATTAGTAATTGCAGAGCTTTATTGCGCTGCAGTATTAAGTCTAGGCCTTTTCGTTTTAATAAGCAATAATAAAGTTATGGAATAAAATTTCGTTTTTTATGATTTTGAGATTAATATCTAATAGAAAGAGAAACAGCTCCAAATAGCGCCGCCTCATCTTGTGTTTTAAATTCTTTTGAACGCCAGTTTAAGGTGTATGCAAGTTGGACATCACCATAGCCTGTTGTGACACCAGCATTTAAATCTGTGACAAGGTAATTTTTATCAACAGAAGGGCTATTTTCAAATGTATTTCCATCTAAAAATATATTACGTCCGACGATGCGTTCTTCGGCTCCAAGGAAAAAGGACCATGTGAATGCGCCATCAGGAGTTCCAAAAAAGCTATCACCAGGGATTGCTGGACGTATTCTCAGAGGTGGATTTTGCCATGCATTTGTTAAAGGTGTGATTTGTAAAGTGCCTCCAAATGAAGCATGTGTATAAATATTTCCTAAACTGACACCCGCATGTGGCATGAGGCGAAAATAAAAGGGTTGTAATTCATCATAAGCCCAAGCCTCTGGCCAAACACGCTGATAAGATAAAATTAAGCCAGGCTCGTTTTCTAATTGATGATCCCATCCTTTTGGGTCTGGAGAGTTGACAAGTTTATGAACTAATTTTTGTGTCTGTTTCCCCAGAGCCGCAGGGCCAACCACACCTAATGACACCTCAAATTCATCAATATGATCACCTTTAATTGTGCTTAGACCAACTGAGCCATATAAGAAACCAGCATAGGGGCGATCATTAGGAGTAAATGTTGTTTTTGTAATATCCTTGGGTGTATATAAATTTTGTCCAATTGAATAATAAACAGATGTTGTATCATCTGGAGAAACATAAGGGATGTATTGATCTATAAACTCTTTTACGTCTTTATTTTTGCTGGCGCGATTAAAGTAGCTAAGGCGGATACCATTTGTGTAATATTTATCACTCCCAGAGCCAAATAAGTCATTTTCCATTGTCACAGTCCAAAAAGCATGGTCATCTTCTTTTACCTCGCGAGGGAGTTTTTCTTCGTAGGAAATAGTATCATTAGGATCTTGGGCATATGTAGGTGTAATTACAAAGACGGACATAGCAGGAATAAGAAAGAGTAATATTAAATGCATTTAGTACTTATTCCTTTGTAAAAAGCGTTGCTATTTCTACATGTGTGGACCAAGGGAATTGATCGACAATTTGTAGCTTTTTAAAATGATAGTCGTTTTCAAGTAATTCTTGAGCGTCACGCGCAAAGCTTGCTGGGTTGCATGAAATATAAATAATAGTTTTAACATCGCTTTTGGCAAGGTGCTTTATTTGTTCTTTTGCACCAGCTCTAGGTGGATCGAGGACAACAACGTCATATTTATTAAGCTCGCCTTCCTCTAATGGTTCTTTAAAGAGGTTTCGGCGATGCACATTTTTAAAGGATGATTTTTTTAAGGATAAAACGGCACTGTCATCACTTTCATAGGCCGCGACACTATGTCCTTTTTCTAATAGATAGCCAGTAAATGTTCCGTTGCCTGAGAATAAATCAAGACATTTTAAAGGTGATGTTGATGGCAGAAACTCAAGCATTGCTTTGGCAAGCGCTTTTTCCCCAGCTTGACTGGGTTGTAAAAAGGCTAAAGGAGGAAGAGGGACGTGCAAAGAACCTGTTTGTTTCAATAAAGGGTGTTTTTCAAGTAAAACTTCTGGTTCTCTTCGTTCTCTAAAACGCCAACTAATACGGGCTATTTTTGTGTTTTGTATAAGGTCTGCGCATGCTTGGCGAACATCGAGATCAGGCTCTCCTTTTTTACCAACAGGACCTGTGATGACGAGATCAAAGGCAGCATCAACTTTTTGAATAAAGATATCGCAAACGCGACTATCACGTACAATATTCATTAAATACGGTTTTATTTCATGAGCTATTGTCATGATATCGCGGTCTAAGATAAGGCAGTTTTCTATATCTGTGATATTTTTTGAGCGTCTTTGATGATAGCCAAGGATAAGTTTTTGGTTCTGTTTTAAGACAGCAAAACTTGATCTGCGTCTTGTTTCTGTGTTTATAAACTGTGTCGGTAAAAGGGTAGGCTTACTATCAGGAAGGCGCTCTTTAAAAAGTGTGATGACTTTATCTTCTTTCCATTTTTTGTAGGAATCGTGTGACATATGCTGCATTTGACAGCCGCCACATCGATCATAATAAGGGCAAGGTGGTTTTGATCTGTCTGGAGATGCAGTGATGATATTTTGGATCGTTGCACGTGAGATACCATCTTTTGTTTTATATATTTTGGCATCAACAGATTCATGTGCAAGAGCGCGATCAACAAAGATATGTTCATCATTATAAGTGGCAAGACCATCGCCTTTTACGCCAATTTCTTTGATATATAATTCAACCATTTCGTCTTTATAATCCTTATTTTAAAGGGATGCAAGAAAAGGAAGGCTATCTAATAAAAGCAGAGCAGATATTTTATTGTTGCATAGCAATATTTTTTATTTATACTTTCGAACTTCACACGAAAAATATGAAAGAGAGGTAAATAATATGGTCCCAGCAGATATATCATGGATGCTTGTTGCAACGGTTTTAGTGCTTTTAATGACACCTGGTGTTGGTTTTTTCTATGGAGGAATGGTTAGTCGTCGCAATGCAGTATCAACGACATTTCAAAGCTTCATTTGTATCGGTATTATAGGGTTGTTATGGGCTCTGTGTGGATATAGTTTGGTTTTTTCTGACGGAGATGCTTTTGGCTTTATTGGTGGTTTTGATTATTTATTTTTACAAAATGTTGGAATTGAACCTAATAGTGATTATGGATCAACAATTCCTCACGCATTATTTATGCTTTTTCAAGCAACATTTGCAGTGATTACGCCAGCCTTGATTAGCGGATCGATGGCAGAGCGTATCCGTTTTAAAGCATGGATTATTTTGATGCCTATATGGTCTTTACTCGTTTATGTTCCTGTGGCGCACTGGGTGTGGGGTCCTAATGGTTGGATCGGTGCTATGGGAGGATTAGATTTCGCTGGTGGTTTAGTCGTTCATATGACATCAGGATTTGCAGCTTTCGTTGCAGCTCTGATGCTTGGAAATAGAGCCAAATTTGAACCTGAGAAAGATCAAAATGGATTTAGTGCGACAATGGTACTACTTGGCACAGCGATGCTATGGGTTGGATGGTTTGGTTTTAATGCGGGGTCTGCTTTAGCCGCTGATGGATTGGCAGCTTATGCCGCAGCCACGACATTCTTTGCTTCGGTGACAGCGATGACTGTTTGGATGATTTGTGATTGGATTATCACAGGACGTCCATCGGCTGTTGGTGCTGCTGTTGGTGCTGTTGCAGGTCTAGTGGCTATCACGCCTGCGGCTGGATTTGTCACTATGATGTCGGCAATTATGATTGGTGCTATTGCATCTGTATTGTGTAATTTATCGGTTCATTTAGTTAAAAAGAAATTTAAAACAGATGATACAGTTGATGTGTTTGCTTGTCACGGTGTTGGCGGTACAATCGGAACGATTTTAACAGCGGTTTTTGCAACAACAGAAGTTAATCCAAACGGTGTGAATGGCCTTATTCATGGTGAAGTTGATTTGTTAATTGCAAATACAGTTGGAGCAGTTGTTGTGGTTGGATATACGATGATCATGACATATCTTATCATCAAAGCCATTTCATGGGTAACAGCCGTTCGCGTTTCTGCTGAAGAAGAAGAAACAGGTCTGGATATTAGCCAACATGGTGAAAAAGTCTTTACATTAAATTAGATTGTTTAAAATCAGGTTAGAAAAAGCCCCGTTTAGATCGGGGCTTTTTTTGTTTAGTAAATGCGCTATTTTAATCTATATAAGAGAAAGAGGTCTTATGTTTCGAAAATATATTTTCACTATGGGGATGGCGATATTAGTTGTTTTGGCTGTGGGCTATACCATTACATCATTCGCTTCAAATCGTATTACAGATGAGCTTATAGACTCCTTTGAAAAAGGGGATATAAAATCTTTGCAAGAACGCATTGCATGGGATGACCTTAAGCATTCTTTAGCTGTCTTAATGAAGAAAGAACAAGAGCTGATGCGCGATAAAAGAACAGGATTTCATATTGATGAAGGTTATACAGTTGATGAAATCGTTGATTATTACGTACAGCCAGAGAATATAGATTTACTGTTTTATTTTAAAAATAAAAGATACGCACGAGAAGACGCCAGTGCTTTTATTCGGGATATTGATTACGCTCCCATATTAGGATTTTATGTGGAATTAGGGCGTCCAGTTAAAAAGGCACAAGCAATGGATTACTATGATCTCGTTACTCTAAGGCTTTATTTTGGGTTAGATGGGTTTAGCTATAAATTAAAAGAAATGCAGATCCCAAACATCTTTTTACCCAAGCGCACCTATCAAGAGCCTGCTTTGGAACATTTTATTAAAGAATAGTAGTTTTTTATTTATCTTTTAAAAGAGCATCAACGGCTGAAGGGTCTGCTAATGTTGATATGTCCCCTAAATTATCAGTTTCACCCGCCGCGATCTTTCTTAAAATACGACGCATAATTTTACCAGAGCGTGTTTTGGGTAACGCTTTTGTAATATGCAAGATGTCGGGTTTCGCAATCGGGCCAATGATGTCACGGACTTTTGCAATGATTTCTTGATGTAATTCTTTACTATCAAAGAATCCTTCTTTGAGAATTATATAAGCATATATCCCTTGGCCTTTAATATCATGTGGGAAACCGACAACGGCACTTTCAGCCACTGAATCATGTTCATTAATAGCACTCTCAATTTCGGCTGTTCCAAAGCGGTGACCTGAAACATTGATAACATCATCAACACGGCCTGTGATCCATAAATCACCATCCGCATCGCGCTTTGCACCATCACCTGTAAAATATTTCCCTTTTACTTGTGAAAAATAAGTTTCTTTAAAACGTTCATGATCGCCATAAACAGTTCTCATTTGTCCAGGCCATGAATCCGCGATGCATAGACGGCCTTCATCTTGTCCCTGTAAAATTTCTCCATTCGCGCCAATGAGCTCGGGTTTAATACCAAACATAGGTTTACTTGCGGCGCCAGGCTTTAACCCATGACATGCAAGAGGCGTGATCATAATGCCACCTGTTTCTGTTTGCCACCATGTATCAACAATTGGACAACGCTTTGTACCGATTGTTTCATAATACCAAATCCATGCTTCGTGATTGATCGGCTCACCAACTGTTCCTAAAAGGCGTAAGGAAGAGCGCTCCGTTTTTTCAACATAAGAGTCACCTTCTTTTAAAAGAGCACGGATGGCTGTTGGTGCAGTATAAAAGAGTGAAACTTTAAATTTATCAACAATCTCCCAAAAGCGTGAGTAATCTGGATAGCTAGGCACACCTTCAAAAATGACACTCGTCGCTCCATTAGCAAGAGGGCCATAAACGATATAAGAGTGACCTGTAATCCAGCCAACATCTGCTGTGCACCAATAGACATCATTTGGTGTAAAATCAAAAACAGTTTCATGCGTTAGAGATGCATAAACCATATAGCCACCTGTTGTGTGTAAAACGCCTTTGGGTTTTCCAGTTGATCCTGAGGTATAAAGAATAAATAAAGGATCTTCAGCGCTCATTTCTTCACAAGGGCAATCCGCACTTTGTTTTTCTACAAAAGAATTCCATTCAATATCACGGTTGCCATGCCATGTAACTTGATCTCCTGCGTGCTTATAAACAAGGACATGCGTGATATCATTTTGTTTTGAAAGGGCTAATGCTTTATCAGTATTCTCTTTCAAAGGGATTTTCTTGCCTGATCTCAGGCCAAAATCAGCCGTAATAACGAGCTTTGCTCCACAATCCTCAATACGGTTTTTTAAAGCATCAGGAGAAAAACCACCAAATACGACAGAATGCACAGCGCCAATACGCGCACAAGCAAGCATCGCATAACATGCTTGTTCAATCATAGGCATATAGATGATGACACGATCACCTTTACTGATCCCAAGCTCCTTTAGAGCATTTGCTAGGCGGCTGACTTCATCTTTTAATGTTTGATAGGTGATTTCTTTATGGGTACTTGGCGTGTCTGGTTCACTATAAAAGGCAACATCATTTGCTTTTGTCGGTAAATGTCGGTCAATACAGTTATAGCACGCATTTAAAATACCATCTTCATACCATTTAATCGAAACATCTCCTTCATATGAGGTGTTTTTAATTGTCGTTGGATGTTTAAACCAGTCAAGTCTATGTGCTTGCTTTTCCCAAAATCCAACAGGATCCTCAATAGATTCTTTGTAGAGCGTTTCGTAGAGCTCTTCTGAAATTTTTGGTTTTTTTGAGTTAGCGTGATGGGCTGAAAAGACGGCGTGGCTCATTGATGTTTCCTCCAAATTTTTTTTTAAAATTATATCACACAAAAATTAAAGAGAAAAATATAGATTGGAAGAAGCTTTACTCAAAAGCTTGCCATCCACCTCCTAAAGCTGTGTATAAAGACACTAACTTAGTAATGGCTTGAGTTTCTGAAATGATTAAGTCATCTTCACTGGAAATCAGTTCTCTCTCTGCATCTAGAACAGCTAAATAATCTTCTTCACCAGTGTTGAAAAGCTCTTGTGCAAGGCTGACAGATTTCTTGCGACTTTTAACGCCTTCTTCCAAAAGATGTCGTGTTTGAACCTCTTGACCATAGCGGGTAAGAGCTGTTTCTGTATCAGCGAGGGCAGATAAAACGATTTTTTCGTATTGGGCAAGGCTTGCTTGTGTTTCTGCTTCTGCGCCTTCAATAGCAGCTCTGATCGCGCCACCTTCAAAAATAGACCATTGAACAAGACCACCAAATGACCATGTTTGCGTCGGAGAGGTAAAGAGATCACCAAAAACGCGCGCTTGTGACCCAGCACTGCCTGTTAGAAAGAATTTAGGAAAAAGCTCAGCCGTTTGAACACCAATTTCAGCTGTTGCAGCGTGTAAATTATATTCTGCGGTGCGAATATCAGGACGACGTCTGAGTAATTCACTTTTTAATCCGACAGGGACTGTATCAGGCGGTGTTGGAAGCGCTTTTACTTTCTTTATTTCAGACAAGAGGGCTTCTGGAGGCTGTCCTAACAAAAGAGATAAACTATAAATTGCGGCATATAAATCAGCTTGTAAATTAGGGATGCGAGCCTTTGTTAATTGATATTCTCCTTCGGCTCTTGAAAGGTCGAAATCACTTGCTTCCCCAACATCAAGACGTGCTTTAATTACATCTCTCGTTTTCTTAAGAAGAAGGGCATTCTTTTCTGTATAAGCAATCCGTTTTTGTAAGCCTCGGACTTCGTAATAGGTACGTGCAACATCAGAAAGTGTTGAGAGCATAACATCATATGAAGTTGTAATCGAGCTGTTCAAAAGGGCGTTACTGGCTTCAACAGCGCGACGATTGCCGCCGAAAATATCAATTTCCCATGAGGCGTCAAAGCTTGCATCATAGCTGTTTTCAATAGAACCACTTGATATAGATGTGTTTTGAGAACTGCGTTTATCTCTTGATGCAGAACCATCGGCACTAAAAGAAGGGAAAAAAGAAGCCGTTACTTGTTTGCGCGCTGCGCGTGCTCTTAAAATATTGGCGCGCGCAATTTCAACATCTTTGTTATTTTCCATGGCTTGTTCAATGTAGCTTGTTAATAAGTCATCATGAAACTGTTCCCACCATGTAATCGAAACATCTTGAGATGTTGGCTGGTCTGCTTTTGTTTTGTGATCTAAATCAAGCCACTCATCTAGAAAGGATAAAGTCGGGCTTTTATAATCAGGGCCAACACTACATCCTGTGAGCATAAACAGACAGAGAATAAAGATTTTAAAAGAGGAAAAAGAACTCATATTACACTTTCTTTTTATGCTGTTTTATTTGGGTTTCTAAACGTTTGGTGACATCGAGAGGGGATCCTGTTTTTCGTGCAATTAGATCATAAGCAACAGGGACAACGAAGATCGTAAAAAATGTTGCTGCACCAACACCACATAAAATTAAGATACCAATTGCGATCCTGATCTCAGATCCCGCACCAAATGAAATGATAAGAGGGATAGACCCTGCAACAGTAGTGATCCCAGTCATAATGATCGGGCGCAGACGTATTTGCGAGGCTTGCATAAGTGCTTTAGAAAATTCAACACCGTCATCTCTTAACTGGTTAACAAATTCAACAATTAAAATACCATTTTTGGCGGAAAGACCGATCAGCATAATAAGTCCAATTTGTGTGTAAACATTCAAACTGTTATCGGTGAAATATAATCCAGCAAGCGCACCAGCCATAGCCAATGGTACAGTTAAGATAATGATAAAGGGGTGAACATAGCTTTCAAATTGAGCTGCTAGAACAAGGAAGACAACTAAGAACCCTAAAACAAACACAAAGGTGAGGGAGGAGGTACTGCTTTGTAAATCAAGCGAATCCCCCTTGTAATCAATCACGGCATTATCAGGAAGCTCACTCCGTACAAGAGATCTTAGATATTCTAATGCTTCTCCTAATGAATAGCCTTCGGCAAGGTTGGCTTCAATGGTAATCGCTCTGACGCGGTTATATCTGTTTAGTGATCCAGAATCAGCATATTCCTCAATTTTAACGAGGTTTGAGAGCGGTATTAAGGTATCTGTGTTTGTTGATCGAACATAGATATTTTCCATGTTTGTAGGCGTGCGTTGTTGATCTCTTTTTCCCTCTAACAAGACATCATACTCTTCCCCTTCATCAATATAGGTTGTAACACTGCGTGATCCGAGCATGGTTTGCAAGGTATTACCAATTGTTTCAACACTTACTCCTAAATCGGCGGCGCGATTTTGATCAATAATAATATTGAGCTGGGGTTTTGTTTCTTTGTAATCGCTATCAATATCTAATAGCCCTGAGTTGTTCTCATAGATTTTTTCAAGCAGGATATCACGCCATTGCGCAAGTTCTTGATATGTGCCACCTCCAATAACAAATTGGACAGGTTTTGAGATCCCTCCGCCAAAACCTTGACGCATAACAGGGAACGCTCTTACTCCTGGTAAATCAGACATTTTGCCAGCAACTTCTTTCATGATTGTGAAAGCAGAGCGTCTTTGTGACCAGTCATTTAAAACAACAATAACAATACCATCATTAAAGCTTGATAACGTTCCAAAAGAACGGGGTGCTCTTACAAGTAAACGATTAACTTCGCCACTTTCAACATAAGGGAGGAGGCGTTGTTCGATTTCTTCCATATATTCTTTTGTATAAGAATAAGAAGCACCCTCAGGACCGTTGACGAGAAGGAAGAAAGCACCTCTATCTTCTTTTGGTGCATATTCAGAAGGGAGTGTGTAAATAAGGGCAAATGAAGCCGTTAGTAATGCTACAAAAATAGCAATCACGAGAGCTTTGTAGCGCAGTGCTTTTTCTAATAAAGAGGTGTAATGATCTTTTACTTTTTCAAATACAGTATCAACTTTTTTACTAAATTCTGTTTTGGAATTGTCTTTTAATAATTGCGAGGCAAGCATAGGGCATAATGTTACAGCTACAAATGTTGAAAAAGAAACAGCAGCAATCATCGTGATCGCAAACTCAGTAAATAAGCGGCCTAAATCGCCTTCTAAAAATGTGATAGGGACGAAGACAGCAATTAGCACAAGTGTTGTGGCTATAACAGCAAAACCAACTTGGCGTGTGCCATAGTAAGCAGCAAGGAGCGGTGGTTCTCCTTCTTCGATACGTCTTGAAATATTTTCTAAAACGACAATCGCATCATCAACAACAAGGCCAATTGCTAAGACAAGAGCTAAGAGTGTTAGTAAGTTAATCGTAAACCCAAAAGCATACAAAATAATAAATGTTGCAATCAATGAAATCGGAACAGTGACGGCAGGCACGATCATTGTTCGAATGCTTCCTAGGAAGACATAAATAACAGAAATAACAAGAAGCATAGCAATGAACAAAGTTGTATATACTTCTTTGATGGCACTACTGATAAAGACAGAGGTATCATAAGAATTGATAATCTCCATTCCCTCTGGAAGATTTGGTGCGAGTTGTTTTGCTAAACGGTCAGAACCTTCTGCGACAGTGATTGTATTGGCTTTTGATTGTTTGATAATCCCTAAACCAACCATAGGAACGCCATTACCTCTAAAGAAAGTTCTCTTTTCTATCGCTTCCTTTTTAATATCAGCGATATCGCCAAGGCGCACGAGGTAGGAGTCTGTGTTTGTAATAACAAGTTTTTTAAAGTCTTCCTCATTTTGGTATAGACGTTTTATTCTTGCTGTAAATTGAACTTCATCTGATTCTATACTTCCTGCGGGGAGTTCAACATTTTCTGAACGAAGAGCGTTTTCGACATCTGAAACAGTAATATTACGCGCGGCCATTTCTGTGCGGTCTAACCAAATGCGCATTGAATATTCCAATCCACCCCCAACTCGGACACGTGCAACACCAGGGAGAACAGAAAAACGGTCTTGAAGATAGCGTTTTGCATAGTCTGTTAGCTCTAAAACATTCATTTTATCGCTGACAAGGTTGAGCCATAAAATAACATCATCACTTGAATCGGCTTTTTGAATATCAGGCGGATCAGTTTCATCTGGTAAATTGTCAATCACGCCAGATACTCTGTCACGAATATCATTGGCGGCGGCTTCAATATCTCGTGATACATCAAATTCAATATTAATACGAGAGCGTCCATCTGATGATGTTGAAGAAATAAATTTTATACCTTCAATACCAGAAATACGGTCCTCAATGACTTCGGTAATACGCGTTTCGACAATATTGGCAGATGCACCTGGATAGTCCGTGCTCACAGACACAACAGGAGGGTCAATATCTGGATATTCTCTTAAGGCAAGTTCACTAAAGGAGATAATACCGAATGCAATAAGCAACAGTGCCATCACAGAAGCAAAAACAGGTCTTTTAACAGAGATATCAGATAAAAGCATAAGCGGGTTAGCGTCCTTGTTTTAAGAGTACATGAAGAGGTTCATCGTTATTTTCTGTCGCAGTAATCGAAACAGGAGATCCATCTCTCAGCTTAACGACACCATGTGTGACAACAAGGTCATTTTCCTGAACGCCTGAAAGAGCTTCGATATAACCAACCTGACGTTGGCCGATGGTCACTTCTTTAAGAGAAACGATTGTTTTATCTTCTTTTTGTTCAATAAGATAAACATAGTTTTTGTCGCTTTTTTTGATTAAAGATTCTTCAGGGATTAAGAGCGCTTCTCTTGGGTTCTTAAACAGATTAATGCGCATTAATAACCCAGACTTTAAAAGGTTTTGATCATTGGCTAGGATCGCTCTTATTGTTATAGAACGCGTTATTGGGTCAACTTTTGTGTTAATCGCAGTTACTTTTCCATGAAATTCTAGATCAGGGTAGGCATCGACTTTACCAACAATTGGCATACCAACGCTTAAGCCAGATAAAAAGATGGCAGGGACATCAAAGTCAACTTTGATTTTGCTAATATCATCGAGGGTTGTTATTTGATCTCCTGGTTGGATTAGCGTACCAACACTCACTTCACGAAGTCCTAAAACACCGTCAAAAGGTGCTTTTATCATATGTTTGTCTATTCTTGCTTGAATTTCATCAATGGTTGCTTGGCTTTGTTTTAAAGATGCAAAACGCTCTTCTAAAGTCCCTTTAGATAAAGCACTTGTTTTTTGTAAGTTTTGTGCACGATTATAAGAAGCTTGGTTTTCGGTATGCATTGCTTGAGCAGCGCTTAACGCCGCGTCTTCTTCGCTTTTATCTAAAACAACCAGTAGATCATCTTTTTTTACAATACCTCCATCATTAAAAAAAAGATGAGAGATTTTTTCTGTTGTTTGAGCTGTGATAACAATGCTTTCATTGGCTTTTGTTGTACCTAAAGCCTCAACAGTATCGGCAAAAGGCTGTTTAGTAAGGGGGGCAATAATGACGTTAGGCGCTGTGTTTTGTTGTGCTATAGCATTGTATGAGGTTGAAAAAATAAGCAAAAACAATGAAATAACAAATATGAGGTGTGTGTTTTTCATAGGAGTCCAATCTTTAAATGTAGAATGCCAGCTTACAACAAATGCAATTTCTTTGCCACGAGTAATGTTTATTTAGGCTTATTTTTTTATGTTTCAACTGGTTATGTTTAATGCAGTGTTTTTTTATATAATTAATGAATTCTTAAAGGTGAATCTTTTATACTATAGGGTAGAGGAGTATCTAAAAAATATAGGGTGCCGCAGATTCTATGGTTTTAGGTACAAAAGATTAAAGTATAAGGGGTTAGTTGAATGAGGAATTTTCAAACAGTATTATTGGTAATGCTTAGTTTATTTTTGGTATCGTGTTTCGAGAATGAGACGAAGGTATCGAGTAAACAGAATGTACAAGACGTTATGGAACA